>CP063166.1:4848330-5454372 GCA_016806145.1 Variovorax paradoxus | reverse complement strand
GCAGCCTCGCGGGCCGCACGGGCTGCGGCGTCTGCGGCGTCGAGAGCTTCGCCGCGCTCGACCTCGCGTCCGAACGCCTGCCCGCGCACGACTGGCTCGCGCGCATCGACCTGCCCACCGTGCTGCGCGCCTTCGCGGCGCTGCCCGCGCGCCAGCTGCTCAATGCCAGCGCCGGCGCGATCCATGCCGCGGGCTGGGCCACGCTCGAGGGCGAACTGGTCGAGGTGCTCGAGGACGTCGGCCGTCACAACGCGCTCGACAAGCTGCTGGGCCGGCTCGCGCGCACCGGGCGGCTCGGCGAGCCGGGCTTCGTGGTGCTGTCGAGCCGCGGCAGCCACGAGCTGGTGCGCAAGTGCGCGCGGCTCGGCATCGCGGCCATGGCCACCATCTCGGCGCCGACCGCGATGGGCGTGCGCATGGCCGAGCTCAGCGGGCTGCGGCTGTGGGGGCTGTGCCGCGCGCCGCGCGGCGTGCTCTATGCCGACGGGCTGGCGTCGCCCTCGAGCGCGCGCACCGCGTCGGCCAGCGCCTCGATGCCCTGATCGTCGAGGTCGTCCGCGGCCACGCGGCGCCGCGTGGCCCAGGTCTTGAAGTGGCGCTCCTGCGACTTCTCGTAGTGCGGGTCGTAGTGCAGCGCCATCAGCTCGGCGAAGAGCAGCGGCAGCTGCGCCTCGTGCGCCCACTGCTGCCAGCGCGCCACCGTCTCCTTGCCCTGCAGTTCCTTGAGCAGGCCGAGCTGGCCGGCCAGTGCCGCGCGGTCGTCGCCGAGGTAGGCGTAATCGCGCAGCAGGTAGGCCAGCCGCGCCTCGGGCGTGGCCACTACCTCGATGCAGGGCGCGGTGCGCATCTTCGCCACCAGCGACAGCGGCAGCGAGAGACGGCCGATGCGGATGCTCTCGCCCTCGACGTAGAGCGGGCGCTGCAGGTCGATGCCTTCGAGCACCGTCGCGATGCGGGTCTCGAAATGCTTCTGTGAGGGCTGCGCCACGCCCGGCAGCGAACCCAGCAGCGAGCCCTTGTGGTGCGCGAAGTCCTCGAGGTCGAGCACCTGCTCGCCGCGCGCGGCCAGTGCATGCAGCACGCGGGTCTTGGCGCTGCCGGTGGCGCCGCAGACCACGCGCAGGTCGAGCCGCGGCGTCAGCGCGTCGAGCTGCGAGATCACGTGGCGCCGGAAGCTCTTGTAGCCGCCCGCGAGCTGCTGCGCGTCCCAGCCCACCAGCCGCAGCCAGGTCACCATCGAGCCGCTGCGCATGCCGCCGCGCCAGCAGTAGACCAGCGGCTTCCACTTCTCGGGCCGGTCGGCCAGGGTGTCGCGCAGGTGCCGCGCGATGTTGGCCGCGACCATCGCGCCGCCGATGCGCCGCGCCTCGAAGGCGCCGGTCTGCACGTAGACGGTGCCGACGATGCGGCGCTCCTCGTCGTCGAGCACGGGGCAGTTGATGGCGCCCGGGATGTGGTCGAGCGCGAACTCGGCCGGCGAACGCGCATCGATGATCGTGAAGGCGTGGCGGTCGACGACCCGCACGGGCTGGCGGTGACTCATGGCGGGAACCTCATGCCCCCGATTGTCGCCCCGAGGCTTCAGGCGTAGGCGGGACCGAGTCCCCGGCGCAAGCGAGCGCTCGCGAAGTCCACCAGCGTGACCAGCACGAACATCGCGAGCAGCACCGTCATCGCCTGCTGCTGCTGGAAGATCGAGAGGTGGAAGTACAGCAGCTGTCCGAGCCCGCCGCCGCCCACGAAGCCCAGCACCGCGGCCATGCGGATGTTCATCTCCCAGCGGTAGAGCGTGTAGGCCACCCACTGCGGCAGCACGATCGGCAGGCTGGCGTAGCTGAAGGCCGCGACCGGGCCGGCGCCCGAGAGCGTCAGCGCATGCTCGGGCTCGCGCGGCGCGTTCTCGAGCGCCTCGGCGAACAGGCGGCCCAGCACGCCCGTGGTGTGCAGCGCCAGCGCCAGCGCGCCCGCGAAGGGCCCGATGCCCGCGGCCAGCACCATCAGCGCGGCCCAGACCAGCTCGGGCACGCTGCGCAGCAGGTTGAGGATGAAGCGCGCGGCGTGGCGCGGCAGCCAGCCGGCGCGGCCGGAAGCGGGCAGCGCGAGCAGGGCGCCCGCCAGCGCCGCGAGCACCGTGCCGAGCGCCGACACCGCGAGCGTCTGCAGCGCGCCATGGACGACCTTGGCGAGGAAGCCGCCCGAGAGGTCGGGCGGGAAGAACTCGGCGATGAACTTGCCCATGAGAGCGAGCGACTCGGCCGAGCCCAGCGCGCGGTAATCGATGCCGAGGTAGACGAAGCTCGCGACCACCGCCGCCGCGATCAGCAGCAGCGCGATCCGGCAGCGCAGGCAGGGCGGTGGGCGTGGCGGCAGGTTCATGCGAGCAGCCTGCGCAGCGCGTTGCTCAGCACGTCCGCCAGCAGCACCAGCAGCAGGAACACCAGCAGGATGCTGCTGGCCTCGCCGCCGTTGAGCATCTTCATCGACTGGTCCATCAGCTGGCCCAGGCCACCCGCGCCGACGAAGCCCATCACCACCGAGGCGCGCACCGCGCACTCCCAGCGGTACACGGTGTACGAGGCCAGCTCCTGCGCCGTGTGCGGCAAGAGGCCATAGCACAGCGCCGCGAGCCGGCCGCTGCCGGCCTCGAGCAGCGCGCGCGCGGGGCGGGTGTCGGTCGATTCGAGGATTTCGGCGTACACCTTGCCGAGCATGCCGCCGTAGGTGATGGCCAGCGCCAGCACGCCGGCCGCGGGGCCCAGGCCCAGCGCGCGCACGAACAGCAGCGCCCAGACGATCTCGGGGATCGCGCGCAGCACCATCAGCAGCCAGCGCGCCGCCTGCCGCACGATGCCGGCGCGCACGCGGCCCGGCCCGGGGCCGATGCGCGAGATCGACAGCGCGCGCGTCGTCACGAAGGCCAGCGGCGCGCCGATCAGCAGCGCGAGCGCGGTGCCGGCCGTGGCCATGGCCAGCGTCTCGAGCGTGGCCTTGGCGAGCAGCGCGAGAAAGGCGGGCGAGCCATCGGGCGGAAGGAAGCCCGCGAGAAAGCCGCCGATGACCGCGAGGTTGCCGCCGTCGAACAGCGCCCAGGGCTTGAACTCGGCCAGCGTCAGCATCGGCCAGGCGACGACCAGCGCGGCGAGCCCGAAGCCGAGCCGGCGCCGCGCCTGCGGATCGCGGTGGACGGCGTTCGCGCTCAAGCGCAGCCCGGCCGCTGGAAGGCCGCCTCGGCCGCCACGGGTTGCGGCGTGCGCTGCAAGGCCACGCCGCCCTCGCTGGCATAGAGCGCGTCGAGCAGCGCAGGCGTGAGCTCGGCGGTCGGCAGGTCGAACATCAGCTGCCCGTTGCGCATGCCGACAACGCGCGGAAACCAGCGCAGCGCCAGGTCCACCGCATGCAGCGAGGCGACCAGCGTGGCGCCGGTGCTTTCGCTTTGCGCGACCAACTGGCCCACGGCGGCATCGGCCAGCGTGGGGTCGAGCGCGGAGACGGGCTCGTCGGCCAGCAGCAGCGCCGGCCGCTGGTAGAGCGCGCGTGCGATGCCCACGCGCTGCAGCTGCCCGCCCGAGAGCCGGTCGCAGCGCTCGAACAGGCGGTCCTCGAGCGACAGGCGCGCCAGCACCTCGTGCGCGCCGGCCATGTCGGAAGGATGGAACAGCGAGGCCAGCGCGCGCCAGCTCGACCACTGGCCCAGCCGGCCCGCGAGCACGGCCGTGACCACGCGCAGCCGCGGCGCGATCGGCGGTGCCTGGTGCACGGTGGCGATGCGCGCGCGCAATTTCCTGAGCGCAGCGGCCGGCAGTTGCCAGGGCTGCGCGTCGAGCGTTCGCACCTCGCCTTCGCCGGGTCGCAGCGCGGCCCCGAGCACGCGCAGCAGCGTGGTCTTGCCCGCGCCCGAGGGCCCGATGACCGCGAGGCGCTCGCCATCGCGCGCCGCGAGCTTCACGCCGGCCAGCGCGCGCTGGCCGTTGGGGTGCACCACGCCCACGCCGTCGAGCGAGAAACCCATGCGCGCTTTCTCCGCCTTTTGCTTACTTGATCAGGCCGGCCGACTTGCCCGCCGTCTCGATGCCGTCGTAGTTCGACGACTTGGTCGGGATGAACTTGCTCGCGCGCTGCAGCGCCATGATCTCCTTGTGCGCCGGGTTGGCCGGATCGAGCTTGAGGAAGGCGTCGGTGAGCTTCTTCGTGAGTGCCGCGTCGAGGCCCGGGCGCACGGTCCAGTTGTAGTCGTAGTAGGTCGGCGTGGTCGCGAGCACGCGCACCTTGAGCGCATTGGGGTTCTTGGCCTCCACCAGCTTGTCCCACACCGAGGCGTTGAGCACGCCGGCCTCGGCGCGCGAGGCGGCCACGAAGGCCACGGTGGCATCGTGCGCGCCCGAGAACGCGACCGTCTTGAAGTCCTTCTCGGGGTTGATGCCGGCCTGCAGCAGGAAGTAGCGCGGCATCAGGCTGCCCGAGGTGGAGGAGGGCGCGCCGAACGCGAAGGTCTTGCCCTTGAGGTCGGCGAGCGTCTTCGCGCTGCTGTCCGCCGGCACGATGAACTTGCTGGTGAAGACCTCGTCCTCGGCGCGCTGCACGATCGGCACGGCGCCGCCGTTGGTGCGGATGCGCGCCTGCACGAAGGTGAAGCCGCCGAGCCAGGCGAGGTCGATCTTGTGGGTGGCCAGGCCCTCGACCACGGCGGCATAGTCGGTCACGGGCGTGAACTGCACGTCCATGCCGGTTTCCTTCTTGAGGTAGTCGCCCAGCGGCGTGAACTTGCGCTGCAGTTCGGTCGGCGCCTCGTCGGGAATGGCCGAGACGCGCAGCACGCCTTGCGCGAAGGCGCCGACGGCGGCGAGGGAGAGCGTGAGCGCGAGGGCGATGCGAGCGGGAGTTTTCATGGGCGTGGCCTTTGGTGAATCGAAATGGGTCGTCAGCGGGGACGCGGGCGGCTTGCGGTCGAGGCTTCGATAATCTCGCCTTGTCTCATTCATCGATTGACGCGCTGCCATGACCGATGCTGCATCTTCCAGGCCCCTGAATCCGCTGGCGCCGCTGCGGCTCACCAGCTTCTCGCATGGTGGCGGCTGCGGTTGCAAGATCGCACCCGGGGTGCTGTCGCAAATCCTCAAGAACCATGCGGGGGGACTGATTCCGCCCGAGCTCATGGTGGGCATCGAGACCGCCGACGACGCGGCAGTCTACAGGCTCAGCGACGAGCAGGCACTGATCGCCACCACCGATTTCTTCATGCCGATCGTGGACGATCCCTACGAATTCGGGCGCATCGCGGCCACCAATGCCATCAGCGACGTCTACGCCATGGGCGGACGGCCGATCATGGCGCTGGCCATCCTCGCGATGCCGATCAACCAGTTGCCGGTGGAAGTGATCGCCGAGATCGTGCGTGGCGGCCAGGACGTCTGCCGCGCCGCCGGCATTCCGATCGCGGGCGGCCATACCATCGATTCGGTCGAGCCGATCTACGGGCTGGTCGCCATGGGCCTGGTGCATCCCGACCGCGTGCGGCGCAATGCCGACGCGAAGGCGGGCGACGTGCTGGTGCTCGGCAAGCCGCTGGGCGTCGGCGTGCTGTCGGCCGCGCTCAAGAAGGAGCAGCTGTCCGAGACCGGCTACCGCCGGCTGATCGAGAACACGACGAAGCTCAACACCCCCGGCATCGCGCTCTCGGCGCTCGAGGGCGTGCATGCGCTGACCGACGTCACGGGCTTCGGCCTCGCGGGGCATGCGCTCGAGCTCGCGCGCGGCGCGAAGCTCTCGGCCGTCGTCGAATGGTCGAAGGTGCCGTTGCTCGACCAGGTCACGGCGATGGTCGCCGAGGGCTTCGTCACGGGCGCCTCGGGCCGCAACTGGGCCGGCTACGGCGCCGAGGTCGAACTCGCCGCCGGCCTGCCGCCCAGCGCGCAGGCGCTGCTCAGCGATCCCCAGACCTCGGGCGGCCTGCTGGTGAGCTGCGCGCCCGAGGCGGTCGACGCGGTGCTCGAGATCTTCAGGCGCGAGGGTTTCGCGCAGGCGGCGGTGATCGGCGGCATGGAGGCGGGTCCGCCGTCGCTGCGGGTGGTGACGGGGCAATAACCCTCGAACCCGCCGCCCAGGCGCCCGCTGGGCTATCGTCGCGCCCATGAACGCTTCCCTCCGCCTGGGTTGGCGCACGCTCTGGCGCGACCTGCGCGCCGGCGAGCTGCGCCTGTTGATCGTCGCCGTGCTGCTGGCCGTGGCCGCGCTCACGGCCGTCGGCTTCTTCGCCGACCGGTTGCAGGGCGGCCTGAAGCGCGATGCGCGCCAGCTGCTGGGCGGCGACGCGGTCATCGTCAGCGACAACCCGACGCCCGAGGCCTTCGTGGCGCAGGCGCGCTCGCTGGGGCTGCAGTCCGCGGGCACCTACGGCTTTCCGACCATGGCGCGGGCCGACGATGCGCAGGGCGGCGCGAGCAAGCTGGTGGCGCTGAAGGCGGTGGCCGAGGGCTATCCGCTGCGCGGCAACGTGCAGACGGCCACGGCCCTCGGCGCGCCGGGCGCGGTCACGCGCGACGTGCCGGCACCGGGCGAGGTCTGGGTCGATGCCTCGCTGCTCGACTCGCTGGCGCTCAAGGTCGGCGACACGCTGCTCTTGGGCGACACCGGCCTGCGCGTCGGTCGCGTCATCACGCTCGAGCCCGATCGCGGCGCGGGCTTCATGAGCTTCTCGCCGCGCGTGATGCTCAACCAGGCCGACGTGCCGCGCACCGGCCTCGTGCAGCCGGCCAGCCGCGTGGGCTACCGGCTCGCGGTCGCGGGGCCCGATGCGGCGGTGAAGCGCTTCGTCGACTGGTCCGAGGCGCAGATCAAGAAGGGCGAGCTGCGCGGCGTGCGGCTCGACTCCTTCGAGAGCGGCCGGCCCGAGATGCGCCAGACGCTGGACCGCGCCGAGAAATTCCTGAGCCTGGTGGCGCTGCTGGCGGCACTGCTGTCGGCCGTGGCGGTGGCGCTGGCCGCGCGCGGCTTCGCGGCCAACCACCTCGACGACTGCGCGATGCTGCGCGTGCTGGGCCAGAGCCAGCGCACCATCGCCTGGGCCTATGCCTTCGAGTTCGCGGTGGTCGGGCTGGTGGCCAGCGCGCTGGGCGTGGCGATCGGCTTCGGCGTGCACTACGTGTTCGTGCTGCTGCTGGCGGGCCTGGTCGAGACCGCGCTGCCCTCGGCCACGCTGTGGCCCGCGGCCTTCGGCCTGGGCATGGGCCTCACGCTGCTGTTCGCCTTCGGGCTGCCGCCGGTGCTGCAGCTCGCGCGCGTGCCGCCGCTGCGCGTGATCCGGCGCGACGTGGGCGGGCTCAAGCCGGCCTCGCTCGCGGTGCTGGGCATCGGCGTGGCGGGCTTCGCGGCGCTGCTGATGGCGGCCAGCAGCGACATCAAGCTGGGCCTGATCGCGGTCGGCGGCTTCGCGGGCGCGGTGGCGGTGTTCGCGCTGCTGAGCTGGCTCGCGGTCAAGCTGCTGCGGCGCAGCGTCAACGAGACCACCGCGCCGCGCTGGCTGGTGCTGGCCACGCGGCAGATCTCGGCGCGGCCGGCCTATGCGGTGGTGCAGGTCAGCGCGCTCGCGGTCGGCCTGCTGGCGCTGGTGCTGCTGGTGCTGCTGCGCACCGACCTGGTGGCGAGCTGGCGCAAGGCCACGCCGCCCGATGCGCCCAACCGCTTCGTCATCAACGTGATGCCCGACCAGAGCGAGGCCTTCCAGAAGGCGTTGCGCAGCGGCGGCGTCGACAAGTTCGACTGGTACCCGATGATCCGCGGCCGCCTGATCGCGATCAACGACAAGCCCGTGACGCCCGACGACTACACCGAGGACCGCGCCAAGCGACTGGTGGACCGCGAGTTCAACCTCAGCAACAGCGCCGAGGCGCCCGCGCACAACAGCATCGTGGCCGGCCGCTGGACGCCCGGCGCGCAGGGCGAGGTGAGCGTGGAGGAAGGCCTGGCCGAGACCCTGGGCCTGAAGCTCGGCGACAGCCTGCGCTTCGACATCGGCGGCATGCAGAACGACGCGCGCATCACCTCGCTGCGCAAGGTCGACTGGGGCTCGCTGCACGCCAACTTCTTCGTGATGTACACCGTGCCCACGCTGGCCGACGTGCCCACCACCTTCATGGGCGCCTTCCGCGCGCCCGAGACCAAGGGCTTCGACAACGCGCTGGTGCGCGCCTTCCCGAACGTGACCAACGTCGACATGAGCGCCACCATCAACCAGGTGCAGACGGTGCTCGACCAGGTGATCCGCGCGGTCGAGTTCCTGTTCGGCTTCACGCTCGCGGCCGGGCTGGTGGTGCTGTTCGCGGCCGTCACCGCCACGCGCGAGGAGCGCGCGCGCGAGTTCGCCGTGATGCGTGCGGTCGGCGCGCGCGCCAGCCTGCTGCGCGAGGTGCAGCGCGCCGAACTCGCGGGCGTGGGCTTGCTCGCGGGCTTCCTCGCGAGCATCGTGGCCTCGGTGATCGGCTGGGGCCTGGCGCGCTTCGTGTTCGAGTTCACCTGGACCGCCTCGCCGCTCGTGCCCGTGGCCGGTGCGCTGGCCGGTGCGGTGCTTGCGCTCGGCGCGGGCTGGTGGGGGCTGCGCGAGGTGCTGCGCCGGCCGGTGGTCGAGACGCTGCGGCGCGCCGCCGAATGAGCTGAGTCGCCAGCCATGCATCGCGCGCCGATTTTTTTCGCGCGCCGATCGGAAAGGGGCCGGGAGTGCACTACATTCCCCGGCCCTGCTTTTTTGTGAATCGACTTTCCCGCATGCGCCTGGCGTCCTTCCAGATCACCCACTTTCGCTCGATCAACGACAGCGGTCCCATCGAACTCTCCCGGATCACCACGATCCTCGGCCGCAACGACACCGGCAAATCCAACCTGCTGCGCGCGCTGCACAGCCTGAACCCGGCCGAGGGGCCGGTGAGCGCGCTGAGCCCGATCAAGAACTTTCCGCGCCATCGCCGCCTGAGCGAATGCACGGCCGACACGCCCGTGGTCCACACGCGCTGGCGCCTCGAGCCGCAGGAGCAGGCCGAGCTGGTGCGCATGCTGCCGCGCGCCTCGGGCGTGAGCCATGTGACCGCGGGCCGTGGCTATGGCCCCGCGCGCTGGGCCGGCCTCGAGGGCCTGGGCGACCTGTCGATCGACGTCGGCGACGCCAAGGGCAAGATCCGCAAGATCGTGCCGGCCGTGAAGGCCGCGGCCGAGAAGCTGGCCGACGAACTGCGCGCGCCGCTCGAGCAGGCGGCCGATGCCTTCGACGGCGCGATGATCCTCAACCCCGACCTGCTCAAGTGGTCCGAGGGTGCGCAGCTGGCGCTGGCAGCACTGCGCCAGGCATTGGCCGCGGCCGGTGCCGAGCTGGCCGACAAGCCCGCGCAGATGGTGACCGAGCTCGAGGAGCTGTCGCTGTCGATCGTCAGCGACGGGCCCGCGCTCGCGCGCGCCAAGGACTGGATCCTCGAGCGGCTGCCGCGCTTCGTGTTCGTCGACGAATACCCCGCGCTGCAGGGCCGCCAGAACATCGCCGACTACCTCTCGAGCGAGGCGCGCGACCATCTCTCGAGCGCGCAGCGCAGCTTCGGCACCCTGTGCCGCGCCGCCGGCCTCGATCCGCGCGAGCTGCACGCGCTGCACGAGCGCGGCGACCAGGCCACGCGCAACCAGCTCGTGAACCGCGCGGGTGCGGCGATGACGGCCGAGATCCGCCGGCTGTGGAAGGACCGGCCGCTCAAGGTGCGCTTCAACCTCGACGGCGACGAGTTCGACACGCTGGTGTCCGACCCGGGCGGCGCCTACGAGGTCGAGGTCGGGCTCGACGAGCGCAGCCGCGGCTTCCAGTGGTTCTTCGCGTTCCACGTGGCCTTCTTCGCGGGCCTGCGCGGCGAGGCCGGCGAGCAAGGTGATGGCGCCATCGTGCTGCTGCTCGACGAGCCCGGCCTGCACCTGCATCCGCGCTCGCAGGCCGACCTGCTCGCGCACTTCGAGCAGGACTTCGCGCAGCAGATCGTCTACACCACGCACTCGCCCTTCATGGTGCCGGCCGGCGAGAAGGCCTCGGTGCGGATCGCGCAGCTCGAGGGCAGCGCGGGCACCACGCTGAGCAGCCGCGAGCTGGCGGCGATCGGCGGCAATGCGCGGATCGGTGCGCTGTTCGATCTGGCGCAGGAGCCGCCGGCCGCGGTGTCCGAGTCGGCCGCAGCGACCGTGCCAGCCGAGCCGGCGGTGGCCGCCGCGGCCGCCTGAGTCAGTCGCGCCCGTCGCCTTCGTCGGTCGGCGGCGGAAACATCCGCTCGACCGCGAAGTCCACGAAGGCCCGCACCTTCGGCGACAGCTGCCGGCTCGACGGCCACAGCGCCGAGAACTGGCCGCGGTGCGTCACGTGGGGCGCGAGCACGCGCTGCAGCTCGCCGCGCGCCAGCGCATCGCGCGCGAGGAAGTCGGGCATGAAGCCGATGCCGAGCCCGGCGATGGCGGCGCCGAGCATGGCCTCCATGTTGTTGCACAGCATCGTGCAGGGCAGCCGCTCGGGCAGGCCCGGCAGGGTCCAGTCCTCGATGCGCGTGCCGGTCACGAACTTGTAGCGCAGGCAGGCATGGCCGGCGAGCTCGGCCGGCTGCTGCGGCACGCCGTGGCGCGCGAGGTAGGCCGGCGCGGCCACCAGCAGGAAGCGGAACGGCCCGAGCCCGCGCGCCACCAGCCCCGAATCTACCAGCTCGCCGCTGCGGATCGCCACGTCCACGCCCTCGGCGATCACGTCGACCAGCCGGTCGTTGAAGTCGAGGTCGAGCTCGATCTGCGGATAGCGGGCCTGGAAGTCCGGCAGCATCGGCAGCAGGAAGCGGTAGCCGATGGTCGGCAGGCTCACGCGCAGCCGGCCGCGCGGCTGGGCGACGGCGTCCTGCATCATCGCGCGCGCATCGTCGAGCTCGTCGAGGATGCGGCGGCAGCGCTCGTGGAACATCGCGCCTTCCTGCGTGAGCCGCACCTGGCGCGTGGTGCGGTTGAACAGCCGCAGGCCCAACTGCTGCTCGAGCCGCGCCACGTTCTTGCCGACCGCCGAGGCGGAGATGCCGAGCAGGCGCCCCGCCTTGGCGAAGCTCAGCAGGTCGGCCGCCCGCACGAAGGATTCGAGGCCGCTGAAACTGTCCATCGATTGGCAACCTCAGGTTGGGAGTGAGTGGATCGGTATGCCCATTCTCTTTGCATTCAATCATTTTTATCTTCTCATCACGCCGATGAGGGCGTCGGCCGGGCCTCCGGACCGGCGCCGCCCGGCCCTGTCTTCGGTCCTGCGTGAAGGGTGTCCATGTCTTCTTCTCTTGTTTCGTCTTCTCCGGCGCCACGCCCGTACTGGCTGCTCGCCGCCGTCTGCCTGGCCGGGATCGGCATGCCGCTGAGCTTCACCGGCCCGGCCGTGGCGCTGCCCGCCATCCATGCCGCGCTGGGCGGCAGCCCGGTGCAGCTCAACTGGGTCACCAACGCCTTCATGCTGAGCTTCGGCGGCACGCTGATGGCGGCCGGCGCGCTGGCCGATGCCTGCGGGCGCAAGCGCGTGTTCGTGCTCGGGCTGCTGCTGATCCTGCTCGGCAGCCTGTTCGCGGTGTGCGCGCCGGGCATCGTGTGGTTCGACCTCGCGCGCGCCGCGCAGGGGCTCGGTGCGGCCGCGGCCTTCGCCGCCGGCACCGCCGCGCTGGCGCAGGTCTTCGATGGGGCGGCGCGCACGCGCGCCTTCAGCCTGATCGGCACCTCGTTCGGCGCCGGCCTCGCCTCGGGCGCGCTGCTCGCGGGCTGGCTCGGCGAACGCTTCGGCTGGCAGGCCGTGATGTGGAGCCCCGCGCTCGTGAGCCTGGCGGCGCTGGCGATCGGCGCGGCGTGCATGCGCGAGTCGCGCAACCCGCAGGCCATGGGCCTCGACGTGCCCGGCACGCTGAGCTTCACGGGCGCGCTGAGCCTGCTGACCCTGGGCGTGCTGCAGGCGCCCGACAGCGGCTGGGGCAGCCCCTGGGTGATCGGCGCGCTGGCCGGCGCCGTGCTGCTGGGCGTCGTCTTCGTCGCGATCGAGCGCCGCGTCGCGCATCCGATGCTCGACCTGACGCTGTTCCGCTATCCGCGCTTCGTCGGCGTGCAGCTGCTCGCGAGCGCGCCGGCCTATGCCTTCGTCGTGCTGCTGGTGCTGCTGCCGATCCGCTTCGTCGGCCTCGAGGGGCGCGACGTGGCCGAGACCGGCCGGCTGATGCTCGCGCTGTCGGGGCCGATCCTGGTCGTGCCGACGCTGGCCGCGTGGCTCGCGCACCGCTTCCCGGCCGGCGCCATCTCGGCCGTGGGGCTGCTGGTCTGCGCCGTCGGCCTGTACGCGCTGGGCCGCTGCGCGCCGGGCGCGGCACCGCGCGAACTGCTGCTGCCCCTGCTGCTGATCGGCGGCGGCATCGGCCTGCCCTGGGGCCTGATGGACGGGCTCGCGGTCGGCGTGGTGCCGCGCGAGCGCGCGGGCATGGCCTCGGGCATCTTCAACACCGTGCGCGTGGCGGGCGAGGGCATCGCGCTGGCGCTGGTCGGCGCGGCGCTGACGGCGCTGGTGGGGGCGCGGCTGGCGCACCTGCCGGGCGTCGGCGCCATGGCCTCGGGATCGTCGGCCGCCTCGCAGGCCGCGCAGCAGGTCACGACCGGCGGCCTGCAGCAGGCGCTCGCGCTGCTGCCGGGCCTGGACCGCGCCGCCGTGCTGCAGGTGTATGGCGACGCCTTCGCCACGCTGCTGCTGGGGCTTGCCGCCGTGACGGTGCTGACCGCGGTGGTGGTGTTCGCGTTCCTGCGCGGCGAGGAACAGGCGCAGGGCGCCGAGGCGGCGCTGAACTGCCCGGCGTCCTGAGGGGCGCCCGCGCGTCAGTCGAGCCGGATGTTCGAGCCCTCGAGCCGGGCCTGGCCGGCGCCCAGCGGTTGCACCTTGGCGTCGTCGGCTTCCACGTTCGTGAAGTCGACCGTGCGCACGATGGTGTTGCCGAGCAGCTCCAGCGTGCCGATGCGGCTGTGCTGCAGCTCGAGGCGGCCGAACTCGTTGCCTTCGAAACGCACGTGGGCGCTGCGCAGGTAGGTGGCGTCGAGGTGGTCGATGTGGCTGTGGCGGAGGGTGAAGGTCTGGTTGACTTGAGGGGCGACGCCTTCGGTCGCGGAACCGACGAGGCCGAAGCTGAGTTCGACGGGCTTGCTGCCGCCAAGGAACTGGACGTTGTCGATCGTTGCGTGCAGCGTATCGGCCGACACCAGCTTGAACGGAGAAGGCCCTTGCGGGCTGGACTTGAACTGGCTGTCGCGGACGGTGATGCGAAGCCCGCCAGCGATGCGTGCCAGCAGCGATCCACCGCGCACGCGCTCGATCAGGATGTCGCCCTTCACCTCCGCGCGATTGAAGTCCAGGTGATCGACGACCGTGTCGCGTACCGTCAGTGAGGCGAGGCCCGCGGGCACCATGTTGAAGAGCCCCCGAAGCCTGCAGTTTTCGATCAGGACGGTGGCGTTCTCAGGGTGATAGGACACGCCGTCGAAGTCGCAGTCCTTGGCGACCAGTCCCGTATCGGCACTGATGTCGAACCACTTGATCGCACAGCCCAGAAAGGTCGCGTCGCCGTAGGTGCCGATCGCGCCCTGGCGGTTCCTGTCGCTGCTCGAGCCGATGAAGCGGCATTTTTCGAACACCACGTTCCTGCTGCCTCGCTGGCCGCCCCAGTTCGAATTGCCCTGGGAATAACAACCGTGGAAGCGCACGTCGGTCATGACGCCGAATTCGATGACACCGGCGAAGTGGCAGTTGCGAAATTCGACGTCGGCCATCGCTTCGAGGCGGATCTGGTAGCCGCCCGTGAAATCGCAATCGACGAACTTCAGATGGCGCCACACCTGTCCGTGAAACTGCGTGCCGTCGAACGATGCCCCCTCGATGACTAACGGTGCATTGCCTGTCTCCTTGGCACGCGCGGCATCGTCCTTCAGGTACTCGAAGGTCTTGCCGAATTCCTTGATGTCTTTCTTCATGAGGCGGCAGCTGGTAAGCAGGGGGATGGAGGGTGCGATCGACAGGCTCGCGAGCGAGGTGAACAGGTGGCGGCGTTGCATGGGATCCTCGTCAATCCAGCCGGATGACTTTCTTGGGGTCCGGATAGAGGTTGCCGGCCGGCGTCGGATATTTGCCCCAGGTGCGATGGAGCCAATCCCAGTCGGGCACTTCGCCTTGCTCTCCCGCGCGGCGGCGCATGAAGTCGATGAAGGTGGTGCCCAGGCGGGCGGTACCGATATCGAGAGGAAAAAGCCAGGGGTCGTCGACATTCATGTCCGTGCTCCAGTCGGGCGTGCCCTTGGCGATCGCCGGTGATCTCAGGATGACTTCGCAAAAGGCCTGCGGGGCCCGTTCGATCACCTGGTGGCGATCGCCGGGACGCGGCATCTCGCGTTCTTCCGCAATCTTGTTGGCGCTGTGGAGTGAAACCATTCCTCTGGCCAATGCATCGAGGTCGTGTGGGTTGAAGACGAGCGTTCTTTGCCGACGATGGATGAGCGCGGGTTCGAGGCGATGCCATCGTGGCCGCGTCTTCTTGAGTGCGTTTCCTTGGCTCTCGACCATCTCGCACACCCAAATCCCGACCCCCACGATGCAATCCAGCACCGCCATCCGCTCGCTCAACACCACCTCGACCTCCGGCGACCGCCGCGATGTCAGCAGCCCCACGCGCTGCGCCCAGACGAACCGCAGCGGCGGATCCTTCGGATGCATCAGGTGCAGGTAGTCCAGCGCCACCGCCAGCCGAGGCCGCCCCGTCCCCGTCGCGCTTCGCACTTGCGAGAGCCGATGGCGCACCGGGTCGAGCACGCTGCCCGCGGGCGGGCGCAAGGTCCAGCCCGCGAGTTCGCCGTCGAGGTTCTGGTAGCCGATGGGTCCGCCGCAGCTCGACACGACGAAGCGCGTGGCGCGGCCATCGCCCGCCTGCGGTCCCTCCAGCCCCGGATCCCTGGCGCTCGTGACCTCGACGCGTCCCCTGGACCGCGCGCTGCGCGCGGCCTGGTAGACGCCGGCGCGGTGGCTGTGGCCGCTGAAGTGCCAGTCGATCCGCGGGCCATCGCCGAGGACCAGATGGTCGAAGTACCAGCGCAGCCGGCGCTCACAGGTGCCCATGTTGAAGGCGGTGAGGCCGCCCGGGCTGTGGAGCTGGCCATCGGGCGCGTCGGCCGGCGTGAAGCCGGCATCGGTGGCCGAGAAGGGCACGTCCTGGTCGTAGCTGAAGATCGTGAAGTGGCTCGCCACGAGCAGCGATGCGCCGTTCGCGGCCTTGAGCTGCTGCGCATGCCGCAGCAGCGCCTGCTGCCCGGGGCTGAAGCTGCTCGCGGCGCGCGGCAGGATCATGGCGCCCTGGCGGTCCACGCCCACGCTGCCGGTGCCGCCCGCGAGGTTCTGGAAGTTCTCGTGCTCGCCCCAGGCCAGCCCCACGAGCAGCTGGCCCGCCGTTCGCGCGCCCTGCCGCCCACCGAACCCGACGACGAAGTCGCCGAGCGGATTGAACAGCGCGCCGAAGAGATCGAAGTTGGCGGCGTCGTAGTTGAGCGAGGTGTAGGTCTGGCCGTAGGTGGGGCCATAGGCGAGCGCGGCTTCGTAGATCGTGAGGTTGTGGTCGGCCGCGATGCCTTCGTTGGCGCGGGTCGACGAGAAGCGGCTGGCCTCCTCGAGCCGCGTGCGATGCCGCGCGAGGGCGGGGTCGGTGCGCTCCGCGACCGAAGGGCCGGCATGCCGGCCGGCGTTCTCCATCGCGCCGAGCGCCATGCCCCAGCCGCCCACGCGCGGGCTGATGCCGTAGGGCATCTCGTAGGCCTCGTGGTTGCCGGTGGTCATGAAGACCGGCAGCTTGAGCCGCGCATAGGCATGCCGCACGAGGCTGTAGACCTGCATGTCGTCCTGCCAGCGCGCGTAGAGCTCGGCGTCGTGCGCGTTGCCGAGGATGTTGAACGCGCGCCATTGCTCGCCCAGCGTGGCGCCGGCGCGCGCGGGATCGATGTTGCGGTTGAAGTCGATCAGGTCGCCGGTCAGCAGCAGGGCCGTGTCGGGCTCGCGATTTGGGGTGACGGCCTCGAACAGGGCACGCAGGTGCAGGAAGGCATTGCACAGGGTGCGCGCGGCGAAGGGCTCGGCGAGCGCGCCGGCATCGGCCGCGCCCTCGAGCAGGATCGCGCGCGAACGAGCCAGCGCCTGCTGGCGCAGGTTGACGTGCACGTCGCTCAAGTGCGCGATCCGCAGCGTCGGCGTGCGCGCGCGGATCACGGGGTGCCAGGCCTGCAACCGCAGCCGGTCGGCACCGGGCGCGCCGATGCGCGTGGCGCCGATGGCTTCGACGTCGTACTCGCGCAGGTCGCCGATCGCTCCGCCGCGCGTGCCGCGCTGCGTCTGCAGGAAGCGCTGGACCAGCAGGTCCTGATAGTGCGCCGCGCAGGGCGCATCGCCGCCGGGCCAGGCCTTCTGCTCGGCCGGCGTCAGCGCCACCATCCAGGCGAAGCTCAGGAAGCCCGAGGCATCGATGCGCGTGAAGGGCGCGGTGCGCGGGTCGAACTCGATCTCGTAGAGCGTGCCGCCCTCGAACTCGCGGTAGAGCCGCATGCCCGCGGGCGAGATGCTGAAGGCCGTGCCGTCGCCGCAATGCGCGATCGTCTGCGCGCGGAAGGGGCCGAGGGCGCGCGTCTTGAGCGCGGCGCGCGCCTTTGCGTAGGTGCGGCCATCGCCGAACAGCGTGCCCTGCGTCGTATCGGTGTCGGCCGGCTTGCGCTCGATGGAGCACAGGCGCAGGTGGCGGTCGATGTAGGGATGCGCGGCCTGCGCGAGTCCGGTCGTGGCGTCGACGGCGAAGCGGCGGCTGTCGCCGGCGTTCACGCCGATCACGAGGCGCGCGCGGGTCTGGCCCGGTGCCAGCACCAGCGGGCAGCCGAGGCTGGGGTACAGGATCACGGCCGCGACGCGCGCCGTGGCCTCGGAGGAATGGCAACTGACGCTGCGGTCGTGCTGGCCGTTGGCGGCGTTGGCGAGGCTGCTGGCGATGTCCATGGGCGGTTCTCTTGGGGCGCTCAGTGCGGCGAAGCGGCGGGTTGATGGCTGGAGGCGCGGCCCGCGATCTCGCGCGCCATGTCCTCGAGCACGCGCGCCGCATGGCGCCGGCGTTCGTCCTCGAGGACCTCGGGCGCGATGCCTGCGACGGCGCGCAGGAGGCCGCCGTTCTGCGTGCGGGCGCCGGCCGCGAGCGCGCGCATCCAGGGCTGCTCGAGGATCGCGGGATGCACGCGCAGGCACAGCGCCACCGCGATGCGCTCGTTGTGCCAGCCCGTCAGGCCCAGCGCTTGCGCATGCGCCAGCGCCCGCCTGGCGATGGCGCGGTGCAGCCAGCACGGAACGCCATCGAGTTCGCCGGCCGCAACGTCCTCGTCGAGCACCAGGTGCAGCAGGCGTTCGGCGCGGTTGAGGGCGTCGATGCGCTCGAGCAGCGCTTCGCCCAGCACCAGCGCTTCGGTGCGCGGCGCCGCCATCGGCCGTGCGGCGCCCGCGCGGTGTTCGAGGCCGAAGCGGGCATTCCAGCCCCACCAGCCGTCGAAGGCGCCCACGAAGGCCTGGCGTTCCACCGCGGGCCAGAGGTCGACCATCGCCATGCCGGTGCAGGCATCGAAGCAGCGCAGCAGCAGGTCGGTGCGGCCGCCCTCCGCATCGATCATGGCGGCATCGAGCCAGCTGCGCAGGTGGTTGGCGAGCCGCAGCATCGGCAGCGGGCTGCCGAGCAGCAGCAGGGCCTGCGGCAGCGCGGCGAGGCGCGCCAGTTCGTCGATGGCTGCGTCGGGCATGCGCGCCGGCAATGCCACGAGCCAGGGGCCGTCGCTCGCGAAGCGCGCCTCGGGCGTGCCGTCGAGCAGGGCGCAGGCCTCGAGGCCGTGGCACGCGATCCAGCGCGCGAGCGCGCCTTCGGGCGTGCAGAGTGCGGCCTCCGCGAGCGCGTACACGGTGGAGCCCGCAGGCGCCGCCTGCCGCAGACGGTGGAGGTCGCCGGCCAGCCGCCGCAGCAGCGCCGCCTCGATCGATGCCATGGCCGTCATTCGCGCGGCACCACGCCGGATCGCTGCGCGCGGGCGCGCGCCATGCAGGCCTCGCAGACGCTGGCGGCCTCGGCGGTCGGTCGCGTGTCCGGTCCCGGCGTCGCATGCAGGGCCGCATGCTCGACCCAGCTGCCGGGCGTGCCATGGCGGATGCCGCCCTCGCGCCACTCGCTGAAGCTCGCGCCGCCCACCAGCGTGACCTTCTTCTTGCCGACGATGTAGACCGTGTCCTCGGTGCTGACGATCTCGATGTCCTTCAGCGCGGTGGTTTCGATGGCATCGCTCTGCGCCTCGAAACGGACTTCGCCTTCCGAGGCGAAGGCCCGGATGCCATGGCGCTTCGCGAAGACACGCAGGCCCTCGGCGACGCTGGCCAGCAGCCGTCGGCCGGTGCCGATCGAGGCATGGCCGGCGCTGTTGAACTGGGTGTGGGCCCCGCTGTGGCCGTGCAGCCCCTGGTCGGCACTGAAGGCGATGCCGGCGGGGCTCGCGAGCACCAGATGCGGCGCGTCGAGTTCGGGGAAGTCGCCGTGCGTGCCGCGCAGCGCATCGTTCTGCTGCCGCAGCGCGGCCGCGACGATGGCCTGGTCGTCCTCTCCGTCCTGCGCGTCGGCATGGCGCGCGGCCAGCGCGAGCGCTTCGACCCGACCGGTGGCCCGCGCCAGCCGCCGCGTCGTCTCGTCCATGTGCTTGGCATGCTTCGCGGCGTCGGGCCGCGCCTCGGTGCTCACGAGCAGACCGTCGTGCGCGCGCAGCACGCCATGCGCGTCGGTACGCAGCTCGAAGCCCTGGCCGCGCGCCTCCTTGCGCCCGGCGTTGTCTTCCACGCGCGTGAGAAAGCCCAGGCCCAGGCTCGAATGCCCGTGGTCGCTGCGCAGCTGTGCCTGAATCTCGCCTTCGCTGTCGTCCATCAGCAGGTGGTTGCCGCGGCCCGCGGCGGCGTTGCCACCGCGCGGTGCCAGCTCGCGGCTGCGCAAGCCACTCAGCGCGTGCTGCGCGGGCAGGGCCCAGGGCGGGAGGTTCAGCGCGTTGTGAACCCGCCCGGTGCAGATCGGCAGGTCGGGGTCGTCGCCGATGAAGTCGACGAGCACCTCCTGCCCGATGCGCGGCACGTGGATCGCGCCGAGCTGATTGCCGGCCCACGGCGAGCAGACGCGCAGCCAGCAGCTGCTGTGAACATCATGGGCACCGAGCCGGTCCCAGGGGAACTGCACCTTGATGCGGCCCAGCGCATCGGTCCAGAGGTTCTCGCCCGCGGGGCCGACCACCACGGCCACCTGCGGACCGCCGGCGCGCGGCTTGGGCTGCGTGGGCACGGGCCGCAGCGTTTCGGCCATCGGATGCGCGACCAGCTCGACCTCGGCGCGCCAGCGCTGCGGGTCGGCTGTGTCGCGCTGGCTCTCGTGGCCCGTGTCCTCGAGCAGGAAGCGCGCATGGAGCACCAGGTACTCGGCGTTCGCGGCCGCGCGCGGATGCTTGCGCAGGCCGAAGCTGCATCCGGGCACCATGCCGCGCAGGTTGCCGCTGGCCCGCGCGCGCACACCGTGCGCGCGCAGCGCCTGCATGCGCAGCCGCGCGAGCAGCCGGCCTTCGCCGAAGGGGTCGTTGCCGGGCGCGGCGCCCGCGCCGGGCTGCGCGATGTGGCTGCCGGCGCGGGCGTCGTGCCACTGGTAGACCTCGCCGTCGGCCTGGCCCGTGGGGCGCGGGTCGCGGTGGCCGGCGCCGAGGTCGGCGTGCGGCCGCAGGTAGTCGTGATCGCGGGTGGCATAGCGGCCGCTCGTCAGGCGGTGTTCGGGCACGAAGCGGTGCAGGTACTCGGCATCGAGCTTCGAGCCCGGCGCGTGGTGTTCGACCTCGGCGCAGGCCGGGCTCGCGAAGCGCGCGTGGGCGCCCATGTGGTCGCACAGCACGAGGCGGTGCGCGCCGCGCGCATGCGCGAAGTGGTAGTTGATGCCCCACTCCTCGCACAGACGGCTGAAGAACGCGAAGTCGCTCTCGTTGAACTGGGTCTGGTAGTCGCGCACCGGGTAGCGCTGCGACAGGCGCTTCTCGATCGGAAAACCATAGGGCTCGAGCAGCAGGTCGAGGATCCGCTCCACGTCGAGGTCCTGGAAGATGCGGCAGTCGCTGCGCAGCGTGGCGAGGTGCAGCCAGGGGCGCAGCACGACCCGGTAGCGCGCGTGGCGCTGCGACTCGCCCAGGCAGGCGGCCTCGGCGATCAGCGCGTTGATCTCGCGGCTGCCGCCCTGGCCATCGTCGAGCGCGATCTCGCAGTGGAGTTCGCGCCCGATGAAGGCGTCGAGGTCGAGGTCCGTTGCGTCGGATGCCTCGAGCAGCAGTTCGTAGTCGAACAGGCCATTGATGCCTTCCTGCCCCGCGAGGCGCACGGGCTCGAGCGCGGGGCGGCCGGAAACGAGAGGGATCGCGGGCGAATGGACCCGCAGGGTGCGTGGCGGCATCGACGACTTCCTTGGTGGGCGAAGCGGTCGGGCCAGTGTGCGGCGCACGCGGCGCCGGGTCTGCAAACAACGGTCAACCCGCGCGGTGGCGCGCCACAAATCCGCGCCGAGCGTGCAAAAGTCGAAGGGGCGCGCACGCGCGCTTCACACGCCGATCACAGTTCGGCCGCTTCGAACACCTCGCGCAGCCATTGCGTGAACACGCGCACGCGCGCCGACAGCTGCCGGTGCTGCGAATAGAGCACCGACACCGGCATCGGCGGCGGCGCGAAACCACCGAGCACCACCTGGAGCCGCCCGTCGGCCAGCTCCGCGGCCACGCGGTAGCGCGGCACCTGCACCAGCCCCAGGCCCGCGACGGCCGAGCCGGTGTAGAGGTCGGTGCCGGTGACCGACACGGTGGCCGGCAGCTGCAGCGTGTTCACGCGGCCGTCGACGGTGAATTCGAGCGGCACCGGCTTGCCCGTGGCGCTCGAGAGGTAGTCGACCGCGCGGTGCGTCGAGCCGGGCGCGGCCAGCGCCGCGGGCTCCGCCGGTTCGCCATGCAGCGCCAGGTAGCCGGGGCTCGCCACCGTGACCTGCGGCAGCAGCGCGATGCGACGCCCGACCATCGAGGAGTCCTGCAGCGTGCCCGCGCGCAGCACGCAGTCGACGCCCTCGCGCACCAGGTCGATCAGGCGGTCGTCCTCGCCGATGTGCAGCGTCAGCTCGGGATGGCGCGCCAGGAAGTCCGGCAGCGCCGGCACCACGAAATGCCGCGCCAGCGTGCCCTGCAGGTTGACGCGCAGCAGCCCCTTGGGCGCCGTGTTGCGGAACAGCCCCTCGGCCTCCTCCATGTCGGCCAGCAGGCGCACGCAACGGCGGTAGTAGGCCTCGCCGTCCTGCGTGAGGCGCACGGTGCGCGTGGTGCGCTCGAGCAGCCGCGTGCCGATGCGCTGCTCGACGCGCTTGATCAGGTTGGTGACGGTGGCGCGCGGAATCTGGAGGTCTTCCGAGGCCTGGGTGAAGCTCTGGCGCTCGGCGATGCGCACGAAGGCCTGCATTTCCTGGAAGCGGTCCATGGCGATGCCGTCGGTCTATTGTTGAAGTAGATGGAATGGTAATGGCGATTTAGCGGTGATTATCTTTTGGACGGAACGATCGAAGATTCGTCTCACCCACCCACCACCGCAAGGAAACACGCCATGAACCAGTCCTCCAACCCCAAGGTCGCGATCGTCACCGGCGCATCGCGCGGCATCGGCGCCGCCATCGCGCAGCGCCTGTCGGCCGACGGTTTTTACGTCGCCGTCAACTACGCCTCGAGCCCGGCGCTGGCCGAGGCGCTGGTCGCCCAGCTGCAGGCCGCGGGCGGCCGGGCCATCGCCGTGCGCGCCGACGTCGCCAGCGCCGACGACGTGCGCCGCATGTTCGACACCGTCGAGCAGCAGCTCGGCCGCGCCGACGTGCTGGTCAACAACGCCGGCATCCTCAAGACCGTGCCGCTGGCCGAGCACGACGACGCGCTCTACGACCAGGTCTTCGACATCAACGTGCGCGGCACCTTCAACACGCTGCGCGAAGCGGCCAAGCGCCTCGCCGACGGCGGCCGTATCGTCAACTTCTCGAGCACCACGCTGGCGCTGAACATGCCCGGCTATGCGATCTACAACGCCACCAAGGCCTCGGTCGAGGCCTTCACGCACGTGTTCGCGAAGGAGCTGCGCGGCCGCAACGTGACGGTGAACGCGGTCGCGCCGGGCCCGATCGCCACCTCGCTGTTCCTCGACGGCAAGACCGAGGAGCAGGTCCAGGCCTTCGCCAAGATGCCGCCGCTGCAGCGCCTGGGCCAGCCCGAGGACATCGCCTCGGTGGTCTCGTTCCTCGCCGGTCCCGACGCGGGCTGGGTCAACGGCCAGATCCTGCGCGCCAACGGCGGCCTCGCCTGATCCCTTCCATTTATCGACGGAGAACCCTCATGAACAAGCAGATCATCCTCGTCACGGGCGCCGGCACCGGCATCGGCAAGCTCAGCGCCCAGTCGCTCGCCGAGGCGGGCCACATCGTCTACGCCTCGATGCGCGACATCGCGGGACGCAACGCGCCGCGCGCGGCCGAACTGCGCGCGCTGGCGGCGGCCAGGGGGCTCGAGCTGCATCCGCTCGAACTCGACGTGCTGTCGCAGGACTCGGCCGATGCCGCCGCCGCGACGATCGTGCGCGAGCAGGGCCAGCTCGACGTGGTGATGCAGAACGCCGGTCACCTGGTGGTCGGCCCGACCGAGGCCTTCACGCCCGAGGAGATCGTGAAGGTGTTCGACACCAACGTGCTCGGCGCGCAGCGCGTCAACCGCGCGGTGCTGCCCTACCTGCGGCGGCAGGAGTCGGGCCTGATGCTGTGGATCAGCAGCACCACCACCAAGGGCGGTTTCCCGCCGTTCATGGGCCCCTACGGCGCGGCCAAGGCGGCGATGGATTCGCTCGCCGTGACCCTGGCCTACGAGATCGCGCGCTTCGGCATCGAGACCTCGATCGTGGTGCCGGGCGCGTTCACGCGCGGCACCGACCACTTCCCGAGCGCGGGCAAGCCGGCCGACGCGGCCACGGCCGCGGCCTATGGCCGCTACGACGGGCTGATGGACCAGATCGGCGCGAAGCTCTCTGCGCTGACGCCCGACCATGCCGATCCGCAGGCGGTGGCCGACGAGATCGTGCGCATCGTGGGGCTGCCCGCGGGCCAGCGGCCGATGCGGCCGGTGATCGACTTCGTGAACGACGGCGCGGCCGAGGTGTTCGAGGTGTCGGAGCGCGTGCGCATCGAGTTCGCGCACCGCATCGGCATGGCCGACCTGCTCGAGGCGAAGGTGCGGCGCTGAGCCATGCGGCAGGCCCGGGCCGGCCGCATGGAATCGTCACGAAACCGTGGCCGGTCTTCCTGTCCAATAGCACCATGGAACATTCGCCCCACGACGTCACCGAGCGGCTCGACGCGCTCGAGATCAAGGCCAGCTATGCCGAGGACCTGCTCGAGCAGCTCAACCTCACGATCTACCGCCAGCAGCAGCAGATCGACGGCCTGCTGGCCCAGCTGGGGCAGCTGCGCGAACAGGTGCAGTCGGCGGGCCAGGGCGGCGCGCCGCGCAACCTGCGCGACGAGCTGCCGCCGCACTACTGAAGCCGAAGCTGGATTGCCGACTCAGCCGTGCGCGTGCCAGAGCACGGCGAAGAAGTGGCAGGTGCTGCCCGCGAGCACGAACAGGTGCCAGACGAAGTGGGCGAAGCGCACCTTGGAATCGAACAGGAACACCACCGCGCCCGCGGTGTAGAACAGGCCGCCGGCCACCAGCCAGCCCAGGCCCGCGCCCGACATGCGCTCCACCAGCGGCACCGCCGCCATCAGCGCCATCCAGCCCATCGCCACGTAGAGGCCGGTCGACCACAGCGGATGCTTGAGCCGGTCGAACAGCTTGGCGCCCACGCCCAGCGCCGCCGCGGCCCAGATCGCGCCGAACAGCGTCCAGCCCCAGGGCCCGCGCAGCACGCCGAGCACGAAGGGCATGTAGCTGCCGGCGATGAACAGGTAGATCGCGGCATGGTCGAAGCGGTTGAACCAGGCCTTGGCGCGGCCCATCGGCAGCGCGTGGTACAGCGTGGAGATCAGGTACAGCACGATCGCGGTGCCGGCGAACAGGCTGGCGCCGACGATGCCGGCCGCGGTGCCCTTCTGCGCCGCGCTGTAGACCAGGATCGGCAGCGAGGCGATCGCCAGCAGCAGCCCGAGGCCGTGGCTCAGCGCGTTGAAGATCTCTTCCAGCGTGGTCTGGTCGCGCACCACCGGGGCGGCGCGGCGGGCTGGGGCGGCGAGGGGAGCGGGCGTCGGTGTCGGGTGCATGGTCATCCGAAAAAAGAGTGTCGGTGCTTGCCGTGGGTTCCTCGATGTCGCGCCGCTGCAGCCGCTACTTGACCTGCTGCTTGCCCAGCTTGCGCGCGAGCGTTCGCCGGTGCATGCCGAGCCGGCGCGCGGTCTCGGAGATGTTGAAGCCGGTCTCGGCCAGGGTCTCGTGGATGCGTTCCCATTCGAGGGTCTTGATCGAGGTCGAGCGGTTGGTCAGCTCGACCTCGGTGGTGCCGACCGCGCGGCCGAAGGCGGCCTCGATGTCGTCGGTGTTCGAGGGCTTGGCCAGGTAGTGGCAGGCGCCGAGCTTGATGGCCTCGACCGCGGTGGCGATGCTCGCGAAGCCGGTCAGCACCACGATCAGCGTCTTGGCGTTGTGCCGGTGCAGCGTCTGCACGCAGGCCAGGCCCGAGGCCTCGCCGTTGAGCTTGAGGTCGACCACCGCGTAGCCCGGCGCATGGTGGCGCAGCAGGTCCTCGACGTCCTCGAGGTTGCTCGCGTGCAGCACCGTGTAGCCGCGGCGCTCGAACGAGCGGCCCAGCGTGCGCGCGAAGGCCGCGTCGTCCTCGACGATCAGCAACTGGCGTTCGGCCTCGGCCGCGGCGCCGGTGTCAGTGGGGGATTCCGTCATGGCCATGCATCCCGATGTTCTCTTCCTCGTCGTCCTCTTCTTCCAGCACGATGGCCGCGAGCGGCAGCGAGAGCGTGACCGCGGCGCCGCCCTCGGGCCGGTTGCGCGCGGCCACGCGGCCGCCCACGGTGCGCGCCACGTTGACCACCAGGAACAGGCCCAGGCCGCCACCGGGGCGGCCCTTGCTCGACTGGTAGGGCTTGCCGAACTGCGCCAGCATCGCGGGCGCGAAGCCCGGGCCGGCGTCGGTCACGACCAGCTGCAGGTCGTCGCCCTCGTGCGCGACCTCGAGCCGAACCCAGTGCGGCGAGGCTTCGAGCGCATTGTCGAGCACGTTGCAGATCATCTGCTTGAGCGCCGAGTCGGAGACCATGGGCAGGTCGCGGCCGAAGCGGTTGTCGTAGACGAAGCTGTCGACCGGCCGCGTGGTGCGCCACTCCTCGACCAGGTCGTCGAGGAAGGTGCTGACCGTGGTCTCTTCCGACGATTCGCCGCGCGCCTCGCCGGCCGACAGCAGGATGCCGCTGACGATCGACTTGCAGCGCTGGATCTGGATCTCCATCTCGCTGACCTCCTGCAGCAGCTCGGGGTCGGAGCTGAAGTGCGGCAGCCGGCGCCAGTCGCCGAGGATCACAGCCAGCGTGGCCAGCGGCGTGCCGAGCTCGTGCGCCGCGCCCGAGGCGAGCAGGCCCATGCGCACGATGTGCTCCTCCTCGGCGGCGCGCTGGCGCAGGCCCGCGAGCTTGGCGTCGCGCTCGCGCAGGTTGCCGTTGATGCGCGTGATGAACACCACCAGCAGCGCCGCGTTGAGCGCGAAGCACACCAGCGTGCCCTGGATGTAGGGGCTCCAGAGGCCGCGGTCGTGGTCGGGCGGCAGCGAGAGCGGGCGCGAGAACAGGGCCAGCCCCGCGAAGCACAGGGTGGTGACGCCCACCACGGTCCAGGTCGACCAGGGCTTGAGCAGCACCGCGCCCAGGATCACCTGCAGCAGGTAGAGGAAGACGAAGGGGTTGCTGGCGCCGCCGCTCAGGTAGAGCAGCGAGGTCAGGATCGCCACGTCGACCAGCAGCGCGAGCATCAGCTCGCCGTTGGTCACGCGCCGGTGGGTGCGCCAGCGCAACAGGCTCGCGAGGTTGAACAGCGCCAGGCAGGTCAGCGCCTGCAGCATCTGGTTGAGCGGCAGGTGGATGCGGTAGCCGTAGTGCACCACCAGGATCGTCACCACCTGGCCCACCACGGCGAACCAGCGCAGCTGGATCAGCTGCTGCATGTTCTTGTGGCCGGTCGCGTTGTCCAGGCTGGCCACGCCCGCGCGCGGGGCCTGCAGCGCGCCGGCGACCGCGACCGCGTCAGCCGCGGTCGGCATCGCGATGGGAAGCGTGGGCGGCGTGGGGCGGTCCGTCGGCATGGCGCGCATTGTCGCCGCCGCGGCGCCGGCGCTCGTCGCGCCAGACGAAGACCGCGCCCGCGGCGACCATCAGCGCCAGCCCGTACCAGGTGAGCGCGTAGACCAGGTGGCTGTTGTGGAAGGCGATGACGGTGAGGCCGGGCGCGGGCCAGGCGGGCGCGCCGTCGAGCGCGCGCGGAATGCCGGGCTCGGCCTCGGCGTCGATGAAGTAGGGCGCGACGGCGTCGGCCGCGATGCCGTGCGCCGCGGCGATCGCCGCCACGTCACGCGAGTACCAGCGCCCGCCGGCCGGGTCGTTGCTGCGCAGGAAGCCGCCGCGCGGTTCGCTGATGCGCAGCAGGCCCGTCACCTGGGTCTCGCCCATCGGTTCGGGCGCGGTGCGCACGGCGCGCTCGCGCGCCTCTGGCGGCACGAAGCCGCGGTTGACCATCACCACGCCGCGCGCGGTCTGCAGCGGCGTCAGCACCCAGAAGCCGGCGCCGAGGTTGGTGCTGGCCTGCACCAGCGTCTCTTTCTCGTGGAGGAAGGTGCCCGAGAGCCGCACGTGGCGGTACTCGTCGTCGGCGGCATTGACGCGCGGCCAGTCGGCGCGCGCCGGGGGCGCGACCGGCACGGCGTGCACGCGCTGCTCGACGCGCTCGATCAGGGCCAGCTTCCAGGCCCGGCGCTCGACCTGCCAGGTGCCGAGCGCGAAGAAACCGGCGAACAGCACGGCCCCGAGGACCGCCAGCACCACGAGCCCGGCCGCGGAGCGCTGGCGGCCGGTGGGCGTGCGGTCGGTGGCCGGCGCGCTCAAGGCATGTTCTTCATGTCGTGCATCGACGGCGGCATCATGTTGGTGTTCATGTGGTACATGACCCACAGCGAACCGGCCAGCGTGATGACCACGAGCACCAGCGTGAAGATCAGCGCCAGCATGTTCCAGCCGCCTTCGGACTTGGTGTCCATGTGCAGGAAGTACACCATGTGCACCACGATCTGCACCACGGCGAAGCCGAGGATGATCAGCGCGGTCGTGCTCTTGTTGTCGAGCACCTTGCCCATCACGAGCCAGAACGGAATGGCGGTGAGGATCACGGCCAGCACGAAGCCGGTCATGTAGCCCTTGAAGGTGCTGTGGCTCACCGGGCCGTCGTCGTGGTGCTCGCCGTGGCCGTGGTCGTCATGGCCGTGGCCATGGGTGTCGTGGGGTGCTGCGCTCATGCCATGGATCCCATCAGGTACACGAAGGTGAAGACGCCGATCCAGACGACGTCCAGGAAGTGCCAGAACATCGACAGGCACATCAGGCGGCGGCGATTGGCGGCGGTGAAGCCGTGCTTGGGCAGCTGGAACAGCAGCACGACCAGCCAGACGATGCCGAAGGTGACGTGCAGGCCGTGGGTGCCGACCAGCGCGAAGAACGAGGACAGGAAGGCGCTGCGCTGCGGGCCCGCGCCTTCGTGCAGCAGGTGCGCGAATTCGTAGAGCTCGAGGCCGATGAAGCCCGCGCCCAGCAGGCCGGTGATGGCCAGCCACACCAGCGTGCCGCCCATGCGCCGCTTCTGCATCTCGAGCATCGCGAAGCCGTAGGTGATCGACGACAGCAGCAGCAGCGAGGTGTTGATCGCCACCAGCGGCAGGTCGAACAGGTCGGCGCCCGAGGGGCCGGCCGCGTAGCTGCGGCCCAGCACGCCGTACACCGCGAACAGGCAGGCGAAGATGAGGCAGTCGCTCATCAGGTAGAGCCAGAACCCGAGCAGGGTGCCGTTCTCCGGATGGTGGTCCTCGTTGCGGACGTTGAACAGCTCGAAGGTCGGCACGCTCGGCGCATTGCCCACGGTGTGGGTGCCGGCGGGGCTGGAGGGGAGGGCGGTACTGTTAGACATGGGCGGCCAGGAGGCGCGTGCGAGCGTCTTCGGTGCGGACGACTTCGTCCGCGGGGATGTGGTAGTCGCGCTTGTAGTTGAAGGTGTGGACGATGATGGCCACGAGCATCACGAAGAAGCCCACGCCGGCCACCAGCCACATCTGCCAGATCATGGCGAAGCCGAACACCGCGCTCAGCGCCGCGATGATGAAGCCGGCGGCCGTGTTCTTGGGCATGTGGATCGGGCTGAAGCCTTCCAGCGGACGCTGGTAGCCGCGTGCCTTCATGTCGGACCAGGCGTCGTTGTCATGGATGCGCGGCGTGAACGCGAAGTTGTAGGCCGGCGGCGGCGACGAGGTCGACCATTCGAGCGTGCGGCCGTCCCACGGGTCGCCCGTGGTGTCGCGCAGCGAGTCGCGGCGGATGTAGCTCACCACGATCTGGATCAGGAACGAGGCGATGCCCAGCGCGATCAGCACGGCGCCGAAGGCGGCGACCTGGAACCAGATCTGCAGCGACATGTCCTGGAAGTGGCTCATGCGGCGCGTCACGCCCATCAGGCCCAGGATGTACAGCGGCATGAAGGCGAACCAGAAGCCGACGATCCAGAACCAGAACGAGCACTTGCCCCAGAACGGGTCGAGCTTGTAGCCGAAGGCCTTCGGGAACCAGTAGGTGATGCCCGCCAGCATGCCGAACAGCACGCCGCCGATGATCACGTTGTGGAAGTGGGCGATCAGGAACAGGCTGTTGTGCAGCACGAAGTCGGCCGGGGGCACGGCCAGCAGCACGCCGGTCATGCCGCCGATCACGAAGGTGATCATGAAGCCGATGGTCCACATCATCGGCAGCTCGAAGCGGATGCGGCCGCGGTACATGGTGAAGAGCCAGTTGAAGATCTTCGCCCCGGTCGGGATCGAGATGATCATCGTCGTGATCCCGAAGAAGGAGTTCACGCTGGCGCCCGAGCCCATGGTGAAGAAGTGGTGCAGCCACACCAGGTACGACAGGATCGTGATCACGACCGTGGCGTAGACCATCGAGGCGTAGCCGAACAGGCGCTTGCCCGAGAAGGTGGAGACCACCTCCGAGAAGATGCCGAAGGCCGGCAGGATCAGGATGTAGACCTCGGGGTGGCCCCAGATCCAGATCAGGTTCACGTACATCATGGCGTTGCCGCCGAGGTCGTTCGTGAAGAAGTTGGTGCCGACGTAGCGGTCGAGCGACAGCAGGGCCAGCACGGCGGTCAGCACCGGGAAGGCGGCGACGATCAGCACGTTGGTGCACAGCGCGGTCCAGGTGAAGACGGGCATCTTCATCATGGTCATGCCGGGCGCGCGCATCTTCACGATGGTCGCCAGCAGGTTCACGCCCGAGAGCAATGTGCCCACCCCCGCGATCTGCAACGACCAGATGTAGTAGTCGACCCCCACGTCGGGGCTGAAGAGGATGCCCGACAGCGGCGGGTAGGCCAGCCAGCCGGTCTTGGCGAACTCGCCGACGAACAGCGAGGCCATCACGAGGCCGGCGCCGAAGGTGGTCATCCAGAAGCTGAAGTTGTTCAGGAACGGGAAGGCCACGTCGCGCGCGCCGATCTGCAGCGGCACCACGAAGTTCATCAGGCCCGTGACCAGAGGCATCGCCACGAAGAAGATCATGATCACGCCGTGGGCCGTGAAGATCTGGTCGTAGTGGTGCGGCGGCAGGAAGCCCGCGTTGTCGCCGAAGGCGACGGCCTGCTGGGCGCGCATCATCAGCGCGTCGGCGAAGCCGCGCAGCAGCATCACCAGGCCCAGCACGATGTACATGATGCCGATCTTCTTGTGGTCGATGCTGGTGATCCAGTCGTGCCACAGCGTGTTCCACAGCTTGAAGTAGGTGATCGCGCCGAGCAGCGCGACGCCGCCGAGCACGACGGCGGCGAAGGTCACCAGCAGGATCGGTTCGTGGTAGGGGATCGCCTCCCACGTGAGGCGGCCGAAGACGAGCTTCGTCAGGTCGAGGTTCTGGAGCATCGTCATTCTTCGGTGGTGCACATCGCCGTGACGTACTTGCCGTACGCACGCTTGGGCGAATTGATGTCGTCGGGTTGCCAGGGCTTGGCGGTCGCCACGTTGTAGGCGCCGGGCTTGCCCAGGCCGCCGTCGGCGTCGATCGCCATCATCTGGCTCATGCACATCTTGCTGCGGTCGACGCAGCGGTTGAGGATGGCGCCGTAGAGGTCGGGCGACACGCTCGCGAAATGCTTCGCCGGCTCACGCTCGCTCGGCACTTCGAGCTTCTGGTAGCGCTCGCGGCTGAGTTCGCCTTCGGGGCTGGACTTGACCTTCCGCACCCACTGGTCGAAGTCGGCGTTGCTCAGGCCGTGGAACTTGAAGCGCATGCCCGAGAAGCCGGCGCCGCTGTAGTTGGCCGAGAAGCCGTCGAACTCGCCGGGCGCGTTGATGACTGCGTGCAGCTTGGTCTCCATGCCGGGCATGGCGTAGATCTGGCCGGCCAGCGCGGGAATGAAGAAGGAGTTCATCACCGACGAGGCGGTGATCTTGAAGGTGATCGGGCGGTCCACCGGGGCCGCGAGTTCGTTCACCGTGGCGAAGCCCTGCTCGGGGTAGATGAACAGCCACTTCCAGTCGAGCGCCACCACTTCCACGGTCAGCGGCTTGATGTCGGCCGTGACCGGGCGCTGCGCGTCGATGCGGCTGAGCGGGCGATAGGGGTCGAGCGTGTGGGTGCTGATCCAGGTGATCGCGCCCAGCGCGATGATGATCAAGAGCGGCGCGGCCCAGATCGCGAGCTCGAGCTGGGTCGAGTGGTCCCAGTTCGGCTTGTAGATGGCTTCCTTGTTCGAGGCGCGGTAGCGCCAGGCGAAGAAGACCGTCAGCGCGATCACCGGGATGATGATGATCAGCATCAGCACGGTCGAGACGACGATCAGCCGTCCTTGCTGGTTGGCGATGTCGCCGGAGGGATTCAGGAGCACCGTGTTGCAGCCCGCCAGGAAGGCGAGGGGCAACAGCAGGAGCCATCGGCGAAGGGTGTGGAGGATGGGCATGCCGAGAGACGGAAGGGCGGAAGGGTGGCCAGGGCCGCGCGAAAGACCCCACAATCTACGACCAAAGGTTCCCGCAGGCTATTGGACGTTTTGTCCTATGGCGGGAATCCTCGTTCGGTGAGACGCTCGGAGTCTGTTTCATGGCCTACCTTTGTCACGCTTCGTGACAACCGAATTACATAACCCAATGACGACGTCCAGCATCAGCCCGCAAGGCGCATCGCCTGTGCCGCACACGTCCGACACCGGCGCCCCGGAGGACGACCACTCGCGCATCGACCCGGGCGAGATCGCCGTCGGCGTGGTCATCGGCCGCGCCTCGGAATATTTCGACTTCTTCGTCTACGGCATCGCTTCGGTGCTGGTGTTCCCGGCGGTCTTCTTCCCGTTCGAGCAGCGGCTCGAGGGAACCCTCTGGGCCTTCGTGGTCTTTTCCTTCGCCTTCATCGCACGGCCGTTCGGAACTGTCATCTCGATGGAGATCCAGCGACGTTTCGGCCGCGAGACCAAGCTCACGCTCGCGCTGTTCGTGCTCGGCACCTCGACCGCCGGCATCGCCTTCCTGCCGGGCTATGCCAGCCTGGGCTTCACCTCGATCGTGCTGCTGTCGATCTTCCGCTTCGGCCAGGGTCTGGCCTTCGGCGGCTCGTGGGACGGTCTGCCGTCGCTGCTCGCGCTCAACGCCCCGGCCAACCGCCGCGGCTGGTACGCCATGCTGGGCCAGCTCGGCGCGCCGATCGGCTTCTTCGTGGCCAGCGCGCTGTTCGCGTACCTCTATTCGAGCCTGACGCTCGAGGACTTCCTCGACTGGGGCTGGCGCTACACCTTCTACGTGGCCTTCGCGATCAACGTGGTGGCGCTGTTCGCGCGCCTGCGCCTGGTGGCGGCCGACGAGTACGCGCGCCTGCTCGAGGAGCGCGAACTGCAGCCCACCAGCGTGGTCGAGCTGGTCCGCTCGCAGGGCTCGAACCTGCTGATCGGCGCCTTCGCGGCGCTGGCCAGCTATGCGCTGTTCCACCTGATCACCGTGTTCCCGCTGTCGTGGATCACGCTGTACTCGAACCAGGCCATCACCGAGTTCCTGGTGATCCAGATGATCGGCGCCGTGCTCGGCGCCGGCGGCATCGTGGCCTCGGGCCTGATCGCCGACCGCATCGGCCGCCGCTCCACGCTCGGCGGCCTCGCGGGCCTGATCGCCGTGTTCAGCGGGTTCGCGCCCACGCTGCTCGACGGCGGCAAGATCGGCCAGGACGTGTTCATCCTGCTGGGCTTCATCCTGCTGGGCCTGTCGTACGGCCAGGCCGCCGGTGCCGTGACCGGCAACTTCGAGGCCAAGTACCGCTACACCGGCGCCGCGCTGACCACCGACCTGGCCTGGCTGATCGGCGCCGCCTTCGCGCCGCTGGTCGCGCTGGGGTTGTCGGCGCACTTCGGGCTGGCCTACGTGAGTGTGTACCTGCTGTCGGGCGCGGCCGGAACGCTGGCGGCGCTGGGCTTGAACCGGGCGCTGGTGCGCGACTGAGCGCGCGCCGTCGCATCCATTGCACGAGAAGGGGCCCTTGCGGCCCCTTCGTCATTCGGGGCGGGGCTCGAGGGTAGGATCGTGGCGATGTTCTCCGCCGCAATCTTCGACATGGACGGGCTGCTGATCGACTCCGAGCGGCCCATCATGGCCGCCTGGATGGCGGCCGCCCGCACGCTCGACGTCGAGCTCAGCCACGCCCAGTACCTGCAGGTGGTGGGCCTGGCCACCGCCGAGTCCGAGCTCATCCTCTCGGGCCTGCTCGGCGGCCAGGCCGCCTTCCGCCATGCCCTCGAGCACGTGCGCCAGGCGCTGGCGCTCGAACGCTCCGACGGCACGCCGCTGTTCCCCATCAAGCCCGGCGCGGCCGAGTTCCTGGGCGCCCTGCGCGCGCGCGGCACGCGCTGCGCCGTGGCCTCGTCCTCCACCAGCGGGCAGATCCAGGCCTGCCTCGGCAGCCTCGGCGTGCTGCATCACTTCGAGGCCTTCGCGGGTGGTGACGAGGTGCCGCGCGCCAAGCCCGACCCGGCGCTCTACCTGCTCGCGGCCTCGCGCCTGGGCGTGGACCCGACGCAGTGCATCGCCTTCGAGGACAGCGAGAACGGCGCCAAGGCCGCGCTGGCCGCGGGCCTGCGGGTGGTGATCGTGCCGGACCTCAAGCACCCGCCCGCGGCGATCGTCGAGCAGGCCTTCCACGTGCTCGAGTCGCTGCACGACGCGAACGCGCACCTGCCGCGCTGGTTTCCTGGCGAGATGGTGCGGCCGTGATCAGGATCGGCACCCTGTGCCATGTGCTCGACAGCTGCCTCGCGTCGCCGATGACCGAGCGCGCGGTCGGCCGCATCGTCGAGGTGGTCTCGGCACCCTATGAAGCGCCGAGCGAGCGCTACCTGCCCGGCACCTACTACGACGTGCTGTTCGAGGGCTGGACCTTCTACTGCCGCAGCGACAAGCTGGTGCCGATCTCCGACCCCGGCGCAGATGTCGGCCGCTGGGAGGACGAGTTCCTCGACCTCCCGGCGAGCGCGCCTCAGAGCACTTCGTCGCGCAGCTGCGGGAACACCTTCGACACCTTCGCCAGCAGGTAGTCGCCGTAGCGGCCGCTGAAGGCGTGCACGTTGGCGCGGTCCCAGCGCTCGGCGCTGTCGTCCGCGGCCACCGCGCCCGCGAGGCCCTCGATGCGCTGCACGCGCGCCTCGAAGTTGGGATCGAAGAACAGCGGGAACGACAGCCGGTTGCGCCCCGAGGTGTTGCGCTTCACGCGGTGCGGCGTCGACTTGTAGAGGCCGCCGGTCATGCGGTCGAGCATGTCGCCGATGTTGCAGACGAAGGAGCCCGCGATCGGCGGCGCATCGATCCAGCCCGCGGGCGTGTGCACCGCGAGGCCGCCCACGCTGTCCTGGTGCAGGATCGTCAAGAGGCCGTAGTCGGTGTGCTCGCCCACGCCCCATTGCACGTCCAGGCCCTCGGGCACCGGCTGCGAGGGATAGTCGAAGAGCCGGAACAGGATCAGCGGATCGCCCGTGTAGCGCGCCGCGAAGTAGTCGGCGGGCAGGCCGAGGCTCAGCGCGATGCCTTCCATCAGCCGGTGACCGAGCTGCGTCACGGCCGCCATGTAGCCGAGGATGGTGTCGCGGAAGTCCTCGAGGCCCGGCGCGTCGGGAAAGAGATTCGGCCCGTGCACCGGCGTCCTGGCCTGCACCAGTGGATGCGTGGCCGGCAGCTCGGTGCCGAGGTAGAGCCCTTCCTTCCAGTCGGGCCGGCCCGAGGTCAGTTCGCCGCCGAGCGGGAAGTAGCCGCGCCAGGCGCGCCCGCCGAGCGCCATGCGCCACTGCATCTTGGTCGCCTCGGGCAGGTCGAAGAAGCGGTGGCTCAGGGTCTCGAGCCGCGCCACCAGCGCGGGGTCGACGCCATGCCCCGTCGCGTAGAAGAAGCCGTGCGCGCGGCAGGCCTCGCCGATGCGCGCGGCCACGGCCTCGCGGCCCGGCGCGTCGCCGGCCACCAGCGGCGCGACGTCGATCACGGGCAGGGTCTGGAGGGAAGCGGTATTCGTCATGGGATGCGTGCGAAGGGCGAGCGGATGTCGGACAGGAACTGCTGCGCGCGCGGATGCTGCGGGCGGTTGAAGAAGTCATCGGGCGTGGCGCGCTCGAGCACCTTGCCCTCGTCCATGAAGATCACGCGGTCGGCGACCTCGCGCGCGAAGCCCATCTCGTGCGTCACGCAGACCATGGTCATGCCGTCGCGCACCAGGTCGCGCATCACCAGCAGCACCTCGCCGACCATCTCGGGGTCGAGCGCGCTCGTGGGTTCGTCGAACAGCATCACCGGCGGCTGCATCGCGAGCGCGCGCGCGATCGCCACGCGCTGCTGCTGGCCGCCCGACAGCTCGCTGGGCCAGGCCCGGGCCTTGTTCGCGAGGCCCACGCGCGCGAGCAGCGCCATCGCGCGTTCCTCGGCCTGCGCGCGCGAGAGGCCGTGCAGCTGCATCGGCGCCATGGTGCAGTTCTGCAGCACCGTGAGGTGCGGGAACAGGTTGAACTGCTGGAACACGAAGCCGATGCGCGAGCGGAAGGCGTTCACGTCGGTGCCCGGCGCGTGGATGTCCTTGCCCTCGATCAGGATGCGGCCCGACTGGATCGCCTCGAGCCGGTTGAAGGTGCGGATCAACGTGGACTTGCCCGAGCCCGAGGGGCCGCAGACCACGACCACCTCGCCCTTGTGGATGGTTTCGCTCACGTCCACGAGCGCGTGGTAGCTGCCGTACCACTTGTTGACGTTCTGGAGTTCGATCATGCGGAAGCCTTGCGGGCGGCGGCCCGGCCCTCGGTGACCGCGACCACCGGCAGGCCGCGCCGCGCGAGGCGGCGCTCGAGCCAGTAGGCGAAGCGCGAGAGGCCGAAGCAGAGGATGAAATAGGTCAGCCCGAGGATGCCGAAGACCTGGGCCGGCTTGGTGAACACCTGGGTGTTGATCTGGGTGGCGATGAACGAGACCTCGGCCAGGCCGATGATGTAGCCCAGCGAGGTCTCCTTGATGGTCGAGACGAACTGGTTCACCAGCGAGGGCAGCATGCTGCGCAGCGCCTGCGGCAGCACCACCAGGCGCATCGCGCGGCTCCAGCTCAGACCGAGCGCGCGCGCGGTCTCCATCTGGCCGCGCGGCAGGCCCTGGATGCCGGCGCGCACGATCTCGGCCAGGTAGGCGGCGTCGAACACCACCAGCGCGATCAGCATCGTGGCGAACTGGTCGGTCTTCACGCCGGTGACGCTGGGCAGGAAGAAGTAGGCCCAGAAGATCACCATCAGGAGCGGCAGCCCGCGCACCACGAACACGAAGCCGCTGACCGGCCAGCGCAGCCAGCGCCACGGGCTCACGCGCGCCAGGCCGAGCACGATGCCCAGCGGCAGCGCGAGCACCAGCCCGCACGAGGCCAGCAGCAGGGTCAGCACCAGCCCGCCGAGCGGGCCGTTGGGGTACTGGCCGATCAGGAAGTAGAGCCAGTAGTCCTGGATCAGCTCGATCATCGCGAAGCCTCCGTGCGCATCACAGCGTCCTCACCGGGAAGCGGTGGTGGTACCAGCTCGCGAGCGCCGTGATGGCGAGCGAGACCGTGAGGTAGGCCGCGCTCGCGAAGGCGAAGGACTCGAAGCTGCGGAAGGTCGCGCTTTCGACCTGGCCAGCCTGGTACATGAGTTCGGCCACGCCGATCACGGTGGCGATGGAGGTGTTCTTCCACAGGCTCAGGGTCTGCGAGATCAGCGGCGGCACGGTCACGCGCAGCGCCTGCGGCAGCACCACGCGGCGCATCGTCGCGAGCCAGCCGAAGCCCAGCGCGCGGCCGGCCTCGAACTGCACCGCGGGGATCGAGCGGATGCCGCTGCGCATGTCCTCGGCCATGAAGGCGGCCGTGTAGAGCGACAGCGCGACGATCGCGCTGTAGGCCTCGATGTGGCCCGCGTAGAGCCATTGCTTCACGCCTTCGGGCAGCAGCTCGGGCGCGCCGAAGTACCAGAACAGCATGTGGGCCAGCAGCGGGATGTTGCGGATCGATTCCACGTAGGCGAAGCCGAGCCAGCGCAGCGGCGCCAGCGGCGACAGGCGCAGCATGGCCACCACGAGCGCGATCGGCAGCGCGCACACCAGCGAGGCCGCGAGCAGCTGCAGCGACAGCCACAAGCCCGCGACGAGCATGTCGTGGTACTTGCCGGTCAGCAGCAAGGAATAGTCGAACAGGGGCATGGGGGCGACAGTATCGCTGCCGCGAGAGGAGTCCGCCCACTACCCGGGAGCGTGGCGGGCAATGGGGCGGCTGCCGAATGCGGGCAGCCGGACGCAGAGGACGCGAAGGTGACGCGAAGAGCGCGAAAGAAAACCTGGAAGACTTTCTTTCTCTTTTCGCGTCCTTTGCGAAACCTTCGCGTCCTCTGCGTCCGGTGGCCCGATCCCGATATGGGAGATCAGTCGATCTTGTCGCTCTCGAACTTGAAGTCGCGCGTCTGGAAGCCCGAGGCGGTGTTCGGGCCGTACCACTTCACGAAGATCTTCTCGGCCTCGCCCGACTTCTCGAGCTCGCGCAGCGTGTCGTCCACCACCGCCTTCAGGCCGGTCTCGCCCTTCTTGATGCCGATGGCCAGCGCCTCGGTGCTGAGGTTCTGCTTGAGCACCACGTACTGGGCCTTCTGCGGGCCGAGCTTGGCGTAGCTGCGCAGCAGCGCGGCCTCGTCGTCGACGTAGCCCACGCCCTTGCCCTGCTGCAGCGCCTGGAAGGCCTGCTGGCTGGTGTCGAAGGTCACGACGTCGGCCGTGGGCACGGCCTTGCGGATGTTGGGTTCCTGGGTGCCGCCGCGGATGGTCAGCACCTTCTTGCCGCCGAGTTGCGATACCTCGGCGATGCCGCTGTCCTTCTTCACGATCGCCTTCTGGCCGGTCACGAAGGTGGTCAGCGAGAAGTCGATCTGCGCCTCGCGTTCCTTGTTGTGCGTGAGGCCGGCGGCGACCAGGTCGACGTGGCCCTGCTGCAACTCGGGAATGCGCGCGGCCACGGCGATCTGCTTGAGCGTGGTCTTCACGCCGATCTTCTTGGCGATGGCGTTGGCGAGGTCGACCTCGTAGCCCACGATCTGGCGCGTCTTGGGGTCGATGAAGGTGGCGGGCTCGTCGGTGCCGAGCACGCCGACCACGAGTTCGCCCTTCTTCTTGATGTCGGCCAGCTGGTCGGCGTGGGCCACGGTGCCCGCGAGCAGGGCGGAGGCGGCGAGGGCCGCGGCGAGGATGTTCAGGCGCATGTGTTTCTTCTCCTTCTGTGAATGCAAGGGCGGCACCATATCAACAAAACTTCGGTTCATTAAATGGTCAATCCATATATGTACATGGCCGCATGGGAATGAACGTGCGGTAAATTCGCGCCCGCGCGCCCGTCAAGAGACCGGTGCCCGGCGCCTCGCGCGCCACCCGTCCTTTTCCTTTCCCAGACTGCCTTCCTCCCCATGATCATCCAACCGCGCGTGCGTGGCTTCATCTGCGTCACGACCCATCCCGTCGGCTGCGAGGCCAATGTCCGGCAACAGATCGAGCACGTGCGGGCCCAGGGCCCGGTCGCGGGCGCGCCGAAGCGGGTGCTGGTGATCGGTGCCTCCACCGGCTATGGCCTCGCGGCGCGCATCGTCGCGGCCTTCGGCGGCGGCGCCGACACGCTGGGCGTGTTCTTCGAGCGCGCCGGCAGCGCCACCAAGACCGGCACGCCCGGCTGGTACAACACGGCCGCCTTCGAGCGCCTCGCCACGGCCGAGGGCCGCTATGCGAAGAGCATCAACGGCGACGGCTTCTCCGATGCGGTCAAGCAGCAGGTGATCGAGACCATCCGCCAGGACCTGGGCCAGGTCGACCTCGTGGTCTACAGCCTCGCGGCGCCGCGGCGCACCCATCCGAAGACCGGCCAGATCTTCAACTCCACCCTCAAGCCCATCGGCCAGGCGGTGAGCCTGCGCGGCATCGACACCGACAGCGGCACGGTCAAGGAGACCGTGCTCGAGCCCGCGACGCAGGAGGAGATCGACAACACGGTGGCCGTGATGGGCGGCGAGGACTGGCAGCTGTGGATCGACGCGCTGCACGAAGCCGGCGTGCTGGCCGAGGGCGCGAAGACCACGGCCTTCACCTACCTCGGCGAGAAGATCACGCAGGACATCTACTGGAACGGCTCGATCGGCGCGGCCAAGAAGGACCTCGACCGCACCGTGCCCGCGATCCGCGCCAAGCTCGCGGCCCATGGCGGCGGCGATGCGCGCGTGGCGGTGCTCAAGGCCGTGGTCACGCAGGCCAGCTCGGCGATCCCGATGATGCCGCTGTACCTCTCGCTGCTGTTCAAGGTGATGAAGGAAGAGGGCACGCACGAGGGCTGCATCGAGCAGGTCGACGGCCTGTTCCGCGAAGGCCTCTACGGCAGCGCGCCGCCGCTCGACGAGGAAGGCCGGCTGCGCGCCGACCGCAAGGAGCTCGCGCCCGCAGTGCAGGCGCGCGTGCTCGAGCTCTGGCCGCAGGTCACGAGCGAGAACCTGCAGGCGCTGACCGACTTCGCGGGCTACAAGGCCGAGTTCTTGCGCCTGTTCGGCTTCGGCATCGAGGGCGTGGACTACGCGGCCGATGCCAATCCCGACGTGCCGATCCCCGGCCTCGTGCAGGTGGGCTGAGCGATGCAGATCCAGGACAAGCCGCCCTTCGACACGCCCTTCGAATGGATCGGCGGCGAGGAAAAAGTGCGCGCGCTGGTCGAGCGCTTCTACGACCTGATGGACCTCGAGCCCGGTTACGCGCAACTGCGCGCGGTGCACGGCAGCGACCTCGACAACGCGCGCCAGCGGCTGTTCTGGTTCCTCTGCGGCTGGCTCGGCGGCCCCGCTTACTACACCGACCGCTTCGGCCATCCGATGCTGCGCGCGCGCCACCTGCCGCAGAGCATCGGCGGCCACAGCATCGGCATCAAGGAACGCGACCAGTGGCTGGCGTGCATGGACCAGGCCATGGGCGAGACCGAGGTGCCCGAGGACCTGCGCGCGCGGCTGCGCGACTCCTTCTTCAAGACCGCCGACTGGATGCGCAACCGCGCCGGCTGAGCACAACGACCTTCGAAAGACTCACTTCATGAATTCCATCGTCATCATCGGCGGCGGCCACGCGGCGGCCCAGTTGTGCGCCGGTCTCGCCGAGGCGGGGCAGGGCGCGCGCGTGCACCTGGTCTGCGAGGAGGCCTGCGAGCCCTACCACCGCCCGCCGCTGTCGAAGGCCTTCCTCAAGAGCGCCGAGGAAGCCACGCAGCCGCACAAGGCGGCCGACTGGTACCGCGAGGCCGGCATCACGCTGCACCTGGGCGATGCGGCCGTGGCCATCGACCGCGAGGCGCGCAACGTGACCCTGCGCTCGGGCGCGGTGCTGCCGTGGGAAGCGCTGGTGCTGGCCACCGGCACGCGCGCGCGCCGGATCGCCGCGCTCTCGCACGAGCTGGTCAATGTCGCGAGCCTGCGCGCGGCCGACGAGGCGCATCGCCTGCGCGCGCGGCTGGCCGAGGCGCAGCGCGTCACGGTGCTCGGCGGCGGCTTCATCGGCCTCGAGGTCGCGGCCACCGCCAAGGCGCTCGGCAAGGAGGTGCAGGTGATCGAGAGCGCGCCGCGCCTGCTGGGCCGCGCGGTCTCGCCCGAGCTCTCGGACCACGTGCTGGCCACGCACCGCGCCGCCGGCATCGACATCGTGCTGGGCGCGACCGCCGACGGCTTCGAGGTCGAGGGCGACCGGCTGGTGTCGCTGCGCGTGAACGGCGCGCCGCAGCCGGTCGACCTGCTGCTGCTGGGCATCGGCGCGGTGCCCGAGACCGCGCTCGCGCAGGCCGCAGGCATCGAATGCGCCGACGGCATCGTGGTCGACGAGCACATGCAGACCAGTGCGGCCGGCGTGCTCGCGGTTGGCGACTGCACGCGCTTCCCCGACCGGCGCGCGGGCCGCGCGCTGCGGCTCGAGTCGGTGCAAAACGCCAACGACCAGGCGCGCACCGCGGTTGCGACGCTGCTGGGAACGGCGCGCGCGCACGACGTGGTGCCATGGTTCTGGTCCGACCAGGGCGGCATGCGGCTGCAGATGGTGGGCCTGGTGCCGGCCGAGGGCACGGCGGGCCATGTCACGGTGCGCCGCGCGGGGCCCAAGCCCGACGCCTTCTCGCTGTTCCACTACGTCGACGGGCAACTCGCGTGCGTGGAATCGGTGAACGCGCCGGTCGATCACATGATGAGCCGCAAGCTGCTCGACGCGGGCCGCAGCCCCGACCCCGCGGCGATCGCGGACGCTGCGGTACCACTTAAGAATCACCTCGCGTAAACATCCGGTCACGGCTTGTCGCAACGCGGCTGCATTTCAGGATTCATTCACCGGACTGTCACTTCGGCTTCGGAGACTGGTCTTCCTTGAACAGGAGGGAGACCTTTCGATGAAGCCACGCGCAAACACCCGCTTTCCACGCACCGCGTCCATGACCGCCTGCGCCGCACTGATCGCCACCGCCATGCTGAGCGCGTGCGGCGGCGGCGATGGCGGCGGCGGCGTGTTCCTGCCGGTGCCGCCGCCCGCGCCGGCACCGTCCCCGGCGCCCGCCCCCGCGCCGATCGCGGCCGGCACGCGCGCTACCGTCGCGCTGCTCGAGACCACCGACCTGCACTTCAACGTGCGCAGCTACGACTACTTCAAGCTCGCCGAGGACAAGTCCTATGGCTACGAGCGCACCGCCACCCTGATCGCGGCCGCGCGCAAGGAGTTCGCGAACACGCTGCTGTTCGACAACGGCGACACCATCCAGGGCACCGCGCTGGCCGACTACGAGGCGCTGGTGAGCCGCATCCCGTGCACCCAGCCGCTGTCGATGTACAAGGCGATGAACGCCGCTGGCTTCGACGCCGGCACGCTGGGCAACCACGAGTTCAACTACGGCCTCGACTTCCTCAACCAGGCCATCGGCGGCGGCCTCGACGTCGAGGGCGTGGACGGCACGAAGAAGTGCGCCGGCCCGAACTTCCCGCTGGTGCTGGCCAACGTGCAGAGCGTGAAGAGCGGCAAGCCGCTGCTCGCGCCCTACACCATCGTCAACAAGCGCTTCACCGCCACCGCGCCCGACGGTTCGCGCGTGACGGTGCCGCTGAAGGTCGGCGTGATCGGCTTCACCACGCCGGGCATCATGAACTGGGACAAGCGCTATCTCGAGGGCAAGCTGCGCACCGAGGGCGCGGTGGAAGCGGCCACGCGCTACATCCCGGAGCTGCGCGCCAAGGGCGCCGACATCGTGGTCGCACTGCAGCACGGCGGCCTCGACGCCGCGGCCTACACGCCGACCATGGAGAACCCGGGCCTGCACCTGTCGAAGGTGCCGGGCATCGACGCGCTGCTGATGGGCCACCAGCACGGCGTGTTCCCCGACCGCGGCGCCAGCCCCGGCTTCAAGCAGCCGGGCGTGCACAACGCCGCCGGCACCGTGAACGGCGTGCCGGCCGTGATGCCGAGCTCGTGGGGCAAGGCGCTGGGGGTGATCAAGCTCGAGCTGTCGTGGGACGGCAAGGCCTGGGCCATCGACAAGAGCAAGACGGCGGTCGAGGCGCGCTCCACCCAGACCGGCAAGGACGACGCGGGCAAGGCGGTCTACGTCGATGCCGACCCGGCCATCGCGCCGCTGATCGAGACCCAGCACCAGGCCGCGATCGACTACGTGAAGACGCCGATCGGCAGCACCGACTTCCGCATGAACACCTACTTCGCCGACGTCGGCGACCCGGGCGCGATCCAGATCGTGAACCAGGCCCAGGCCGACTACGTGAAGAGCTACATCCAGGCCAACCTGCCGCAGTACGCGAGCCTGCCGGTGCTGTCGGTCAGCGCGCCCTTCAAGTCGGGCTACGAGGGCGGGCGCGACTACACCGACGTGGCCGTGGGCAACCTCGCGATCTTCAACGCGGCCGACCTCTACCTGTACCCGAACACCGTGTACGCAGTGAAGGTCACGGGCGCCGAGATCAAGGCCTGGCTCGAGGCCGCGGCCAAGCGCTTCAACAGGATCAGCACCACGGCCACGGCCGACCAGCAGCTGATCGGCACCTTCCCGGGCTACAACTTCGACATGTTCACCACGCCCGACGTGCAGTACGAGATCGACGTGACGCAGGAGGTCGGCAGCCGCATCCGGAACCTCACCTACCTGGGCGCGGCCATCGATCCGGCCAAGGAATTCGTGATCGCCACCAACAACTACCGCGCCACCAGCGGCGCGAGCTTCATCCCCGCGCTCGACGGCCGCGCGACGATCTATGCCTCGCCCGATGCCAACCGCGACGTGCTGATCGCCTACGTGAAGGCGAAGAAGACCATCACGCGCGCGGCCAACGGCGCGGCGCGCAGCTGGCGCTTCACCAAGGCCACGACGGCCGGCAACGTGGTGTTCACCTCGGGGCAGGGCCAGCTCGCGTCGGCGACGGCGGCGGGGCTGGACAACGTCTCGCTGCTGACGGCGGACGACGGGAGCGGGAAGGGGCGCTCGGTCTACAAGCTCGATCTGAGCAAGTGAGGGGGGCTCCCTCCTGCCGGAGGGAGCAGCTCAGCGCTTAACCGGCGCCAGCAGCACCACCAGCGCTCCGGCCCCGCCCTCGGCCGGCTTGGCCTGCACGAAGGCCAGCACCTCGTTCTTCTGGATCAGCCAGCGCTGGGTCTTGGTCTTGAGCACCGGCTGCTTGCCGGGCGACCCCAGCCCCTTGCCGTGCACCACGCGCACGCAGCGCAGGCCCTGCTTGTGCGCGTTGCGGATGAAGCCGCCGAGCGCCTCGCGCGCCTCGTCGCTGCGCAGGCCGTGCAGGTCGACCTGGGCCTGGATCGTCCAGTCGCCCTTGCGCAGCCGTGCGGTCACGTCGGTGCCGATGCCGGGCCGGCGGAAGCTCATGGCGTCGTCGACGTCGAGCAAGGTGGTGACATCGAACTCGTCGGACAGCGATTCGCGCAGCACGCGCTGCTCGTCGAGCTGGTGCTGCACCGGGATCGGCGCCGGTGGCTCGGGCGCGAGCGGCACGGTGCGCGTCCTGGGGCGCAGCGGCTCGGTGGCGCCGACGGCGCGCGCGAACAGGTCCTTTTCGGCCGCGCGCTTGCGCTCGGCCGCGGCGCGCTCGGCGGCCTCGGCCGCTTCGCGCTCGCGGGTTTCGGCGAGCTGGCGCTGCACCTGCTTGAGGTCGGCGAGGTTCTTCAGGCTCCTGGGCGCGGGCGGACGTGCGGCGGCCATCAGAGCAACCCCCGTTCGGCCATCGAGAAGCTGCGGCCCGTGCTCACGATCACGTGATCGAGCACGCGCACGTCGACCAGCGAGAGTGCGGCGCGCAGCGTTTGCGTGAGGGCTTCGTCGGCACGCGAGGGCTCGATGCTGCCGCTCGGATGGTTGTGGGCCAGCACCACGGCGGCCGCATGGTGGTGCAGCGCGCGCAGCACGATCTCGCGCGGGTAGACGCTGGTCTGGGTGAGGGTGCCGCGGAACAGCTCCTCGAGCACGATCAGCCGGTGCTGCGCATCGAGGAACAGCACCGCGAACACCTCGTGCGCCCGCGTGCCGATGTGCAGCTGCACGTACTGCTGCACGGCCTCGGGCGCGTCGAGCACGGTGCGCTGCGAGAGCTGCTCGGCCATGGCGCGGCGCGCGAGCTCGAGCACCGCGATGAGCTCGGCGCGCTTGGTGGCGCCGCCCATGCCGCGCACGCCGCGCAACTGCTCGGGGCTGGCCTGCAGCAGGCCCGCGAGGCCGCCGAAGCGCTCGTGCAGCTCCTGCGCGAGCTGCAGCACGTTCTTGCCGGCCACGCCGGTGCGCAGCAGCAGCGCGAGCAGCTCGGTGTCGGCCAGCGCGGCGGCGCCGCGCGCGATGAGCTTCTCGCGCGGGCGGGCATGTTCGGGGAGATCCTTGAAAGCCATGGAGAGCCTGCTAAACCTTGAACGGGGCGGGTGGAAGCGCCCGTCCTTAAAATGCAGCCCAGTTTATCGGGACACCCGTCTTGTCTTTGTCAACCATTGCTGCCCCCATGTCCCAAACGCCCCACGTCGTCACCCCCGGCTCCTTCCTGACTCTGCACTACCGGCTGTCCGGGCCCGCGGGCGACATCATCAACACCTTCGCCGACAAGCCCGCCACGCTGTCGCTGGGCAACGGCGAGCTCTCGCCGGCGGTCGAGCAGCGCCTGCTGGGCCTCGAGGAGGGCGCGCACGCCACCTTCGAGCTGCCGGCCGGCGAGGCCTTCGGCGAGCGCAATCCCGAGATGCAGCAGTGGGTCGCGAAGAAGCTGCTGGCGCAGATCGGCGACCCCGACGAGCAGTACGCCGTGGGCGACGTGGTGCAGTTCCCCACGCCCGACGGCACCGGCAGCTATGCCGGCGCGGTGATCGAGTCCAACGAGACCGGCGTGCGCTTCGATTTCAACCATCCGCTCGCAGGCCAGCCCGTGACCTTCGAAGTGCAACTGATCGGGGTGTTGTGATGGCACGCGCCGCCGCGGCCGGGGAGGCACGATGAACGAAGGCATCGAGGAAGTCATCCTCGCCGAGCCGCGCGGCTTCTGCGCCGGCGTGGACCGCGCGATCGAGATCGTCGAGCGCGCCATCGCCAAGTTCGGCGCGCCGATCTACGTGCGCCACGAGATCGTGCACAACACCTACGTGGTCAACGAGCTCAAGTCCAAGGGCGCGATCTTCATCGAGGAGTTGTCGGACGTGCCGCCCGGCGCCACGCTGGTGTTCAGCGCGCACGGCGTGAGCAAGGCGGTGGAGCAGGAGGCGCGCGACCGCGGCTTCGAGATCTTCGACGCCACCTGCCCGCTGGTGACCAAGGTGCACGTCGAGGTCGCCAAGCTCGCCAAGGAAGGCTACGAGTTCATCATGATCGGCCACAAGGGGCATCCCGAGGTCGAGGGCACGATGGGCCAGCTCTCGAGCGGCATCCACCTCGTGGAAGACGTGGAGGACGTCGCGCGCGTCGCGCCGGGCCAGACCGAGAAGCTCGCGGTGGTCACGCAGACCACCTTGAGCGTGGACGACGCGGCCGAGATCGCCGCCGCCGTGCGTGCGCGCTTTCCGGCCGTGCGCGAGCCCAAGCAGCAGGACATCTGCTACGCCACCCAGAACCGCCAGGACGCGGTGAAGATCATGAGCCCGCAGGTCGACCTCGTGATCGTGGTCGGCAGCCCCACCAGCTCCAACAGCAACCGGCTGCGCGAACTGGCGCAGCGCCTGGGCACCGAGAGCTACATGGTCGATTCGGCCGACGAGCTCCAGCCCGAATGGTTCGAGGGCAAGACCCGCATCGGCCTGACCGCCGGCGCCTCGGCACCCGAGGTGCTGGTGCGCGAGGTGATCGAGCGCGTGCGCGCGTTCGGCGCGGTCTCGGTGCGCAAGATGGACGGCATCGAGGAAACCATCAAGTTCCCGCTGCCCAAGGGCCTCAAGCTGGCCGACATTCCTCCTCCTGGACACATCTCTTGACCGCTGCCGCAATCACCGAATGGCGCTCCGAAATCGATAGCGCCTGGCAACGCCTGAACGAACGCTCGAACCACTTCCTGCGCCAGACCCCGCTGTGGAAGCTGCCGGCGGCCGCGCTCGGCGTCGCGGCGCCCGGCGCCGAGGTCTGGCTCAAGCTCGAGCACCTGCAGGTCAGCGGCAGCTTCAAGGCGCGCGGCATGATGAACCGGCTGCTGGCCAACGGCATCCCCGAGAGCGGCGTGATCGTCGCCTCGGGCGGCAATGCCGGCATCGCCACCGCCGCCGCGGCGCGCGCGCTCGGCGTGCGCTGCGAGGTCTACCTGCCCGGCGTCTCGCCCGAGGCCAAGCGCGCGCGCCTGCGCGCGCTGGGCGCCGAGGTGGTGGTGGTTGGCCAGCTCTATCCCGATGCGCTGGCCGCCTGCCTGGCGCGCCAGGCCGAAACCGGCGCCCTGCTGACCCATGCCTACGACCAGCCCGAGGTGGTGGCCGGCGCCGGCACGCTGGGCCGCGAGATCGAGGCCCAGGGCGGCCTGCCCGATGCCGTGCTCGTGAGCGTGGGCGGCGGCGGCCTGATCGGCGGCCTCGCCGGCTGGTTCGAGCAACGCGCGCGCGTGATCGCGCTCGAGCCCGAGGGCGCGCCCACGCTGTTCCGGGCCCGCGAGGCCGGTGCGCCGGTCGACGTCGAGGTCGGCGGCATCGCGGCCGATTCGCTGGGCGCGCGCCGCATCGGCGCCATCGCCTGGGACATCGCGCAGCGCCACGTCGCCGATGCGCTGCTGCTGTCCGACGAGGCGATCCGCGCCGCGCAGCAGTGGCTGTGGAAGGAGATGAAGCTGGCCGTCGAACCGGCCGCCGCGCTGCCGCTGGCCGCGCTGCACAGCGGCGCCTACGTGCCGCGCGCGGGCGAGAAGGTCTGCCTGATCGTCTGCGGCGCGAACGTCGATCCGGCCACCGTCGGCTGAACCAGCCCCGCGCGGGGCGGGGTGCCGTCTGGCCCACCTAAAATCGGGCGATGCTCGACATCACCCTGCTCCGCAAAGACCTGGCCGCCGCCGTGGCCGGCCTCGAAAAACGCAAGAAGAACCAGCCCTACCTCGACGTCTCGGCCTTCACCGCGCTCGAAGCCGAGCGCAAGACGCTGCAGACCCGCACCGAGGAGATCCAGGCGCGCCGCAACACGCTGAACAAGCAGATCGGCCCGCTCAAGGCCAAGGGCGAGTCGGTCGACGCGCTGATGGCCGAGGTCAACGCGCTCAAGGGCGAGCAGGAATCGCAATCGAAGCGCCTCGACGAGATCCAGCCCGAGTTGCAGGCGCTGCTGCTGGCCGTGCCCAACCTGCCGCATGCCAGCGTGCCGCTGGGCGAGGACGAGACCGGCAACGTCGAGCAGCGCCGCTGGAGCCCGCAGGGCGGCGCCGGCGCCTCGGCCACGCCGCTGGGCTTCGCGCCGAAGGACCACGTCGACCTGGGCGCGCCGCTCGGCCTCGACTTCGAGATGGGCGCCAAGCTCTCGGGTTCGCGCTTCACCGTCATGAAGGGCCCGATCGCGCGGCTGCACCGCGCGCTCGCCCAGTTCATGCTCGACATCCAGACCCAGCAGCACGGCTACACCGAGTGCTACGTGCCCTACATCGTCAATGCCGCCACCCTGAGCGGCACCGGCCAGTTGCCCAAGTTCGAGGGCGACCTGTTCGCCGCGAAGAAGGGCGGCCAGGACGGCGAGCCCGCGCCCGACCTGTCGGCGCTCTACCTGATCCCGACCGCCGAGGTGCCGCTCACGAACTTCGTGCGCGACGAGGTCGTGCCCGAGGCGCAGCTGCCGATCCGCCTCACGGCCCACACCCCGTGCTTCCGTTCGGAAGCCGGCAGCGCGGGCCGCGACACCCGCGGCATGATCCGCCAGCACCAGTTCGACAAGGTCGAGATGGTGCAGGTCGTGCATCCCGAGAAGAGCTACGAGGCGCTCGAGCAGATGACCGGCCATGCCGAGGTGGTGCTGCAGGCGCTCGAGCTGCCGTACCGCGTCGTGCTGCTGTGCACCGGCGACATGGGCTTCGGCTCGACCAAGACCTACGACCTCGAGGTCTGGCTGCCGGCGCAGGACACCTACCGCGAGATCAGCTCGGTCTCGAACTGCGAGGCCTTCCAGGCGCGGCGCCTGCAGGCGCGCTTCAAGAATGCCCAGGGCAAGAACGAGCTGGTGCACACCCTCAACGGCTCGGGCCTGGCGGTCGGCCGCACGTTGGTGGCGGTGCTCGAGAACCACCAGAACGAAGACGGCTCGATCAACGTGCCGAAGGTGCTGCGGCCCTACCTGGGCGGCACCGAGGTGCTGCGCGGCTGACGAAAAAACGACAGGAAAATCGCGGCACGGGATGGTTGTGTCGATTTTCCTGGCTATAATCGCAGGCTCGACAGAGCAACCGGAGAGGTGGCAGAGTGGTCGAATGTACCTGACTCGAAATCAGGCGTACTAGCGATAGTACCGAGGGTTCGAATCCCTCCCTCTCCTCCAAGAATGGCCCCGCAAGGGGCTATTTTTTTGCCCATTCCCCACCGAAAACCCAGCAGAATCAAGGCCTTAGCCGATTCTGACGCCTGCGTTTCCGTCGATTTCCCACCGTCAAAAGCCGTTCCACACCGGCGCTCGGTAGGCATCGTTGTAGGCATCGAGCGGCATCCGATCACGATGCCTACAAACACCCTCACCGACACCATCTGCAAGACCGCGAAGCCCGGGGAAAAGCCGATCAAGCTCTTCGACGGCCACGGCCTTCACCTCTTCATTTCCCCGACAGGCGCCAAGGTCTGGCGCTTGGCCTATCGCGTCGATGGCACACCGAAACAGAAATCGCTCGGGGCCTACCCTTTGGTCACGCTGGCGGAGGCTCGTGTGCGGTCCGCAGAGCTGCGGAAAGGCCTACTGGAGGGCGTGGCCCCTGTCACGAAGAAAAAACGCCCAAAGACTACGTTCTGGGAGGATTGCGAAGCCTACTGGAAGGGCCGTGAAGATGTCTCGTCCGACTACAAGGCGAACGCGCTACGGGCTCTCGAGCTTCACCTGAAGCCGCAGCTCGGCGAGAAGGCGACTGCAGAGATCGATAGGGCCATGCTGCTGACCGAGCTGAACCGGATGGATGCAAAGGGCCGCTTCGTGTTCGTGCGCAAGGTGCGCATGTGGGTGTCCCAGGTCTTCGACTGGGCCATCGAGCAGGATCTCGCGAAGACCAACCCGGCCGAGTTGATAAACCCGAAGAAGGCGTTCGGCCGTCGCAAGGTCAAGAATCACGCTTCATTGAGCCTCCGGGAGGTGCCTGAATTCTTGAGGCGCTTGAGTTTCGAGAAGGATCTCACCTCGGTGTTGGCCTGCCGCTTCATGGCGTACACCTGGGTGCGCACTGGCGAAATGCGCATGATGCGTTTCGAGGAGATTGAGGGGGATCTCTGGGAGATCGGCAGCGAGCGGATGAAGCGGGATAAAGACCACCTCGTGCCGTTGCCGCGCCAGGCGCTCGAGATCCTTGCTGCGATGTGGTCGCGCCGGCGGCCGGGCTGCGACTACGTGTTTCCCTCGGATCATCGAATCGACCGCCCTATCAGTGAGAACACCGTGCTCGCTCTGATCGCGAGGATGGGCTACAAGGGCGAGATGACCGGCCATGGGTGGAGGTCTATTGCCTCCACCTGGGCGAACGAGCACGGCTATCCGCCCGATGCCATCGAGCGCCAGCTCGCTCACTCGCCGGAAGACAAGGTACGGGCCGCCTACAACCGGGCCGAGTACATGCGGGTGCGGCGGCCCATGATGCAAGCGTGGGCGGATTGGCTAGATGAATCAGCTATGACAAAAGTTGAAATCCACAGCTGATTTTATTTGAGGCCAGGAGAGCTTTCGATTAACTCCCATTCCATGATGGGGTTGAATTCTCGAAAAATGGCCATCACTTTGTCTTCGCCATATTTTCTTTCCATCATTTGGACCGAGAAGTTGTCCCATCCATGCCATTGATCTTTGTAGGCATTACGAAAATATCGATCAATGTCTTTGTACATCATTGCATTTCTCAAAATGCCGACGGATGTTTCATTTTGGGATTGAAGCACAAAATCAGGGGTGAGTATATCTCTTATATCTGATATCGACTTTATTCCGAAGTCCCTCATTTCCTTTATAAATGCTTTATCAATTCCTCCTGAGTCGATTTCGACATCGGATCCATTCTCGCTAAATACCAACGAAAGCAGAGACTCTATTGTTGTGCTGTTTAGGTCGACGGGAATTTTCTGACTTATTTTTGACTCGGCTTCGCTTGCATACCGCTCTAAGTCTTCGGTTAGTCTGCCAAATTCCCTGTCAGCGGACTCGAGTAGCCCGGCAAGCAAATGAAAGCGGCGTTTGAATTCATTAGGCAGCACGCCTTTGAATTTGTAGCCCCTGTCGTGTTCGATTTCTGCCCAAGCATGCTGAAGGGATGTTCGAATTTGGATTTCGAACGGCACATTGGCAAATCGGGCCATTTCTTCTAAATCAATTCGCTTTGGACCCAAGTCGCAAACATAGTGCACCGACCGATATCCAAATCTATCAAATCCAAGTTCTGTGCTTTTGTCGTAACTGTCGGCTGCGTGTACTGCAAATGCTCGTTCAACTAGGTTGCCAACGAGTAAAACGTCGCGTTCAATCAAAGTGATAACGCGAATTCCTGCAAGATCGGTCATCTCGCGTTGCGGGTCTGTGTATTTTTTTCTTCGAATTTTTTCGGAGAAACTCTTGGGGGTCTTTGCTCTGTAAGCGACAGATGTTCCTACGATTCCCGCGCTTTCGATCAGATTTTCAAGAGTAGACGATACCGCTTTTGCAAGTGCCTCATATTTTGGGCGCTCTGCGTGAAACCAGTTTTCAATGTTCCGTATCGAAGATGTTGACACTCGCTCCTCCGCCGAAAAAGTTGGTGTAAGTATGAAGCAATCCGGGAGAAATGCCTAAATGAGCCCAATGCCCGCCGCGCGAAGAGTAGAAAGTCTCCAGGCCATGGTTTTCTGACTGATTGCTACGTCCGGTGGTGGGATCTTCTTGGCTTTGATCCATCTTCGTACGGCTTCTGATCCAACGCCAGTCAACTGACAGAGTTCGCTGCGATAGATCAGCCGATCTTCCGTTCGAACGAGCTGTGTAGCTGGCGGAAAAGGGGTAGTGTTGACGATTTCAGGCGGAGCCATTGTGAGGTGTTCCCTTTTCACATAATCACAGGATGGCAAAGCCAACCCGCACCGCCGAGCAGCTTCAAGAGCTGTTGCTCGCACGTATTGACAAAGAAATTCCCGACCTTCGCGGGCAACTCACGGACGTGGCGCGCGGCGGCGTGGTGTGGATGGATCCGGGCCACGAGGGCGGCCCGAACTGGACGGTCAAGGTGATGACCGATCAATCTACGCATCGCGTGGATATAGCGCGCGTCATGCGGCAGCTGCAGATGCAGTTCGACCTCGAGGTGGATTGATTTCACCGGGCGGCCTCCTGAAGAGCCGCGCGCTCAAAGTGAAAGACGATCCGAGCGTCCGTCTCCTGCACGAGGCCGAATCGCAGGGCGTGGCGGTATGTCGGCTGGTTCCGGCGCAGCACCTCGGCCGCGTTCTGCAGCTTCCGGCGCCAGTCCTCGAGCGTCATCGCGTGCTTGTCGATGTTGCACGGCGCACAGGACGGCATCAGGTTGCCGATGGTGTCGCGCTCGGGCCGGTGGACTTCCCCGGTGCAGACCAGTCGGCGCGTGCCGTTTGGCGCGTCAGTCCATTTCATCTTCCGTTCGACGTGCTCGAAGTGGTCTACGTGCCAGCGCTCGCCCAGGTCAACGCCGCAGTACGCGCAGCGGCCGGCGAACTTCTCGCGTAGGGTCGCGCGTTGGGCCTTCGTGAGCTTCATCGGGCGCCTCCGCGTGATGCGCAGTACCGCGGGGCTCGCCTGATCGCGACGGCCATGCGGCCCAGCTCGAAGAGCAGCCCCGACCCATGGGCTTCGGCGGGCAGGTAACGCACCTCCTCGCGAATGTCTTCGAGCAGATGGCCATGGGCCCAGCAGAAGCAGCTGACGTGCGCCGACAGGTGCTCACGCAATGCGGCGCAGCGGCTGCAGGTTTTGAAGAAGCCGAGACGGCCATCCCACTTGCCCACGACCTTCTCGTAGCGCTGGCCTGGCTCTATGGCCCGGCCGCATTCCGCGCACTTGTGTTCCTTGCGCGCGGTGTACTCGGTCTTGCAGTAGAACTCGGCCGGGTCATAGTCGCAGAAGCATGCGTCGCTCATTGGTCGACCTCCTGCAGCTTCGTGTCGTAGCCCAGCATGAGCGGGTGCTTTGGGTAGCCGTCTTTTGTAAGGCCAAAGTGCTTCACGGGCTTGCCCGACGAGAGGAGCGCGTCCATCAGGACATCGAACGCGAACTGCAGCCTCGGCGGCGCCTTGTCGACGCATCCCCAGCAAGGCACGAGGATGTCGGCATCCTCGATGATTGCCGTGGTGTGGTCGCCGATCTCGTCGCCGAAAGCGTCCTCGACATCGGCGAGTGCTTTCACATCGGTGGCTCGGTAGGCGAAGACGTTGCCCACGATGAACCGGCTTCCGCCCCAGACCTTCGTGAAGCCGATCCATTTCCGGACCGTGGCGTCATCGATGCTCGCATCGGCGGTGCTCGGGTTGATCCCGAAGAACCCGTAAACCGGGCCTTCCATGCCAACGGTTCGCTCGAGGCGATAGCGGTACTTGCCGCAGGCGCTGATGATCGCGGTCATGGTGTTGCACTTCCCGGGCCCGTGCTCTTGAGGGCTGCGCGTTGAGTAGTAGCAATGGCGCGCTTTACCTTTCTCAGGACTCGCGCGAAGTCCTTGTGAATCGAGCCCACGTCGACGCCGAACTGCATCTCGGCCTGCACGAGCGTGGCTTCCGAGAGGGTCAGCCGCAGCTCGATGTCTGCCGCCGTTGATGGTCGTGGCTTCTTGTTCGCCATCTCACGCCCCCTCGCCCTGGGCGGGCTTGCCGATGCGCCGAGCCCACCAGTCGCGGCTGGGGCTGGTGGCGTTGTCCTCCTCCATCGCCACCATGAGGGCAATCAGGGCCTCGCGCACGCGCGGCGACTGGCCGCCGCCGCTGCCGGGCGTGCAGAACTCCACGCTGCCCCCGCCGTCGTCGCCATAGACCGCGACGTAGACATCGTTGTCGGAGTCCAGGCCGACTCGCATGCTGGCGGTCGGGCTCATGTCGCCGAGGCGGCCCACGTCGCGGGCCTTGGGCCAGGGCATCGGCGCTGCGCCCTGGGTGGGCTGGATTGCTGCGCGGTGGCGGGCGTCCCGGTCGCTGTTGAGCAGGAGGGGCAGCGCCGCGCACTTCTCATGCACCCAGTGGCCGAATGCCGTGATGCTGTACCGGCCGAAGTTGTGGCTTTGCACGACGCCCAACTCTGCGAGGCGCTTGATAGCGGCCTTGCCGATGTCGTAGCTCTGGTCGTCTTCGGTCGTTTCGATGAACCGCTCGAGCGCCGCGAGGTCACCAGGAAGCAGGTAGTGCGCCGCGTCCTGCTGCATGGGCGCGTTATGGGCGAGGGCGGAGCGCAGCGTCTGGAACGCATCAACCATTTTGGTCGGCGTGTACGGATCGCCGGTGACAAGCGACAGTAGCTCGCCGGTCATGTGCTCGATATCGTCAGCGGATACCCACCGGCCGCCCTTCATGGCGGTAGCTTCGTCAACCTCCTGCTCGCGCGCAGCGCCATCCGTCATAGGCGCGGCCGGTATAGCGGCGGGCGCCGTGCTTGCCCCGTGGTGCCACAGGAACGCGCAGTAGGCCGCCACGTCGCGCGGATCACCCTTGGCGATGTGCTCCATCAGCTTCGCGCGGCACTCTTCCATCCAGTCGGCCGACGCCCATCCGTCGCTGTAGCCGTACTTCTTTTCGGCGGCTGCCAACTTCTCGGTCAGTGCTGCGGAGAAGCGTCGCACGAGGGCGGCCGTTGCCGGATGCAAGCCCGCCGGCTTGGCCGCTTCTCCCGCATCGGCGACGGGCGTCGCTTCCGCGTCAGTCATGCCCAGGAACTCGGCGCCTTCCTCCGGATACTCGGTGTAGTGCGCATACAGGCCGCGCCCGCTGTGCCCTTGTCCGAGCTGCAGCGTGACCTCGCCCGGCTCGCCGCCGAACATCGACAGGATGTCGGATGCTTGCTTGAAGTCGATGAAGATTGTGGCGCTCTGTCCGTCCACCGATGCGGCCAACTTCAGGGCGCGAAGGATGCGCTGCTGCTCGGGGCCGGCGTGCACTACTGCGAGCAGCCGGCCATCGGTGACGGTGTGAACCTCTGCATCCGCATACTTTTCTTCGAAGCGCCACGCCGCCGCCTCGGGCGCTTCGCCGGTCTTGGGGTCTTGATCGGTTGCGAGGTGAATCATTTGAGAAATCCTTCGTCTGCCGCATCCCAGCGGCGCGAGCGTGCGAGCGCCTCGGTGAAGGCGTCGCACATTTGTTGGGGGGTGCTGTTGTGAACGAGCTGTTCGTAGGCGTCGAGCGCGCCTCTCATGGCCTGCAGGCCGAGGCCGTCGAAGCCGTAGCGGCCATGCCGGCAATAGATCGCATTGCAGCGGTCCAGCGCTTCGCGCGCGTCCTGCAGCGGCTGAATAAGCAGCCTGTCGAATTCCTCGGACCAGACGATGGCTACATCAAGGGTTCGCACGACGTGAGCGAAGACTGTCTCTTCTGCGATGCCAGAGCAGAGGGCAGATACGGCGCTGCGCAGCTTGTTCAAGGCGTCGCCGGTCCGCCCGCGCGAATGCGCCTGGCGGGCGGCGACCACCGAGGCCATCGCGACGAAGTTGGATCGGCGGCTGTTGCGCTTCATGCAGCCCTCCGCATGTCGCGTTCGTAGTAGTTCGCAGCGGTCACAGCGCGCTGCAGCAGCGGCGGAACGGCGTTGCCGATCATGGTGATCTGCTTCGACTTGGAGAACATCCGGCCGTCGTGCCCGCGCTCGATGACGTACTGCGGCGGAAAGCTCGTGGCGTTCGCGAGCTCGCGCGGCATCAGCATGCGAAGGCAGATGTCCACGATGACCCACGGTTCGCCCTTGATCCACACGGTGACCAGCGCGAGGCGCGCTTTGGTTGTGATGGTGTGCATCGGCTCGTGCAGGTCGCCGAGCTGGCCGCCCTCGCCGTAGTAGCGGATCAGGAAGGCGGCGCAGCGCAGCGCGCCGGCCTCCGCATCGGGGGCGAGGTCGTAGCTCGGCGCTTCGCATGCGTTGCTGCTCTCGCCTGCGTGGGCAAGTTCAGCAGTCACGAGGCGCTGCTGACTTCCGCTCGTGGTCACAGTCGAGAGAGGCGCGGTAGCGGGGCGCGCCGGGACGGTGTTGTGGCCGCCGTTGGCCTGCTCGACAAACGCTGTGACCAGCGCGTGTTTTGCGCCGCCTGCGACCACGGTCCCGAGGGGACTCTCGATGTCGAGCGCGCGCGGCGCCTGGCCGGCCCGCTCGCCATAGCCCGTTTGCACGAGGGATGCGATGGCGATGCCGTGACCGCCTCCGCTGGCGGTGACCGTGCCGAGCGGATTCGTCGGTGAGGTGGCGCCGTAGCTCCACCGGCGTGCGCCGGGCTTGCCTTCGCCGTGGCCCATCTGGATCATGACGGGCGATGCCATCATGAACTCGCCGCGCTGGGCAGTGGTGATGGTCCGAAGCGGCTCGCGGATGTCGTGCACGCGAACGCTACCGGAGTGGGTCACGGGAACGATGAACGGATTGGCGCTGTCGAGGACGAAGCGCTTAAGGCCATGCGCTACGCGCCGGCAGGTTGCCTCGGCAAGGGGCCGCTTCCGGTCGAAGATGCTCGCGGTCGGCAGCGAGAAGTCGATGCATTCGGCCGCGGCACGCCAGCGCATCTGCCCGGTGGTGGGATTGCGGAAGTGCGTTTGCGTCGGCCAGCAGATGGGAAGACCGTCACGACGCGCGACCATGAAGAGGCGCGTGCGCGTGGTGGGTGCGCCATAGTCTGCGGCGCATAGCAGGCGGTGCTCGACGGCATAGCCCATCCCGCGCAAGAGGCGCAGGAAGCGTTCCCAAGTCTTGCCGACGTGCTTCGGGTCGGGCACGAGGTGCTGCATTCGCAGCGGCACGACTTCGCCGGGTTCGGCCACGATGCCGTCCAGCTTCACTACTCGGCCGGTGGCCTTGTCGCGCTTGGCGATCAGGCGGCCCCATTTGCGGATCTGCTCGACGTTTTCGAGCGTGATGACATCCGGCGCCGCCTGGCCGGCCCACCGCAGCACGATCCACGAGAGGGAGCGGATGGCGGTGTCTCGCGGCTGACCGCCGAGAGCCTGGCTGAAGTGCGTGCAGTCTGGCGAGGCGTGGAAGTAGCCCACGGGGCGGCCGGCAACGAGTTCGCGAGGGCACAGCTCGCGCACGTCGGCGCGGTAGTGCTTCGTCTGCGGGTGGTTTTTGGCGTGGCACGAAGTTGCGTCGTCGTTGTGGTTGGCCGCGATGTCTACATGCCGGCCGATGGCTTGCTCAATGCCCGTGCAGCTTCCGCCCGAACCCGCGAACAGCACCACCACCAGTTTCGAGGCGAGGTTGAGATCGAATTGAGGATTCAGCATGCAGACCTCGCTGTGGTCGATGCCCTCACCTCGGCCTGCAGCCGATGAAAGCGGTTCTTGAAGTCCTCGCGCCACTCTTGCCACGTTGTGTGCTCGCGATAGGTCGTGTTGAGGTGCGCCCAGTCGAGCGGCCTGATGGGCGTGGGACCGCCTTCGCCGAGGACCGGCCAGCCGGCGCAGCGCTCGGGGTCGTACGCGGTGAGGTCGCGGCGCTCGGTGGCCAGGGCCTGCAGGTCCAGCTCGCGAATGAAGCCGCCATAACCGGCGAATGCGGTTCGCAGGTTGAAGTGCTCGCGCACGGCCTTCATGTGCTCGATCTCGAAGACGGTCCACGCCGGCACGCCGCCACCGGCCATGCTGTAGCCATTGATGGCGGTTTTCGCCGGGCTGCTGGCGTCGGAGACGTAGGCTTCGTGCGCGTCGTGCATGAGTGCCGCGAGCTGCACGAAGGCCGGCGCGCCTGCGCGCTGGGCGATGTCGCAGCAAAGCAGCGAGTGCTCGGCCACGCTGTACGGCCGCGAGGTCGCGCCCGTGAAGCGATTGATGATCGCGAGATGGTGCGCGATGTCCTCGATGAGGATGGGGCGCGCTTCGGGACCAAGGATCGCGGTCCCGGTCAGGTGGTAGTCGGCGCCGCTGGCCGTGAGGATCCACGTCATTGCGCGACCTCCGCGGATGCCGGCACGGTGAGGGCGGCGCGGCGAGCGTTGAAGACGCGCCGGAACTCTTGGCCGGCGGGATCGTTGAAGGGATACGGGCAAGCGAAGTCGAGGCTATGGCCTGCCTCGGCCGCCTCCTTCGCTTCGCGCTCGATCTGTGCGAGCGACACAATGGGAAAGTCCATGAAGTCTCCGAAGGGTGGTGGGTCAGGCGGGTTGCGCCGCGGCGGCCGAGCGGGCCGGCAGCAGCTCGCACGCGCGGATGGCGGCGTGGATCTCCGGCGCGACTGCGCCAGGCATAGAGCGGGGGTTGACCAGCTTGAGGCGCAGCGCGTCGCCGGCCTTGAGGTGCGGATGTCGCTTGCGCCAGGCGGCAGCGTCGGCGCCAGTCCAGCGCGCGACGTAGACCTCGGTGCGCCGCGGGCCCTGGTTGTCGATGAGGCGAAGTTTCAGGACGAACTCGCCTGCATCGTTGTTGTGTTCGCTCACGGCGGGTTGCGTCGGGCCGCGGTCCTTGCCGACGAAGAAAATGCCGGTGGTTGTGGTGGTCACTGGCGCTCCCCTCGCTGCTGCTCGGCGCGAATGCGGCGGAAGGTCTTGCGGATGTCAGTAGCGACGCTCGGCGTGTAGACGAAGCGATGGTCATCGAGGCCGCCGACGGGGCCGCTGCGCGGCGTCTGGATGGGGCGACGGCGGCGCTGATCGGGAACGAGAATGCTCATGGAGTGCTCCAGGCGTAGACCCACATCGCCGCGAGGGCGCAGGGCAGGACGAAGGGCACCGCCAACATGGCGGCGGTTTTGAGAAGGCCCGGGCAGGGCTCTACGGGCGAGGTCCGCATGGGGCCTCGCGTCGTGGGGTGCGCATCGCGATTCATGCGTGGCGCTTTCAGAAGGGGCAATGCGCGGTCGCGCGCATCGTCGTGGTGAGGGAGATCTCGAGCGCGATGTCGAACACCTCTTCGTCGGATGCGCCGGCACGGCTGGCGATCAGGGCGGCGCTCATCGGATTGCGCTCGCAATACGGCGAGCCCGGGCGGTGCTCGAAGTGGTATCCGCCGCACCGGCAGAGGCGATGCCCGGTCGCGCGAAGGTGCTGCGTGAACAGCCCATAGTCGCGGCGGCGCGTGCGGCACTCGGGGCAGCGGAACAGGAAGGTCATTACGCTGCGCTTTCGGTGGCCTGGCTAGGGGCGGCGCCGGGCCAGCGCGGGCGGATGGACTGCAAGTAGCCCGGTGCGTACACGCACGGCTCAGCGTGCACCTTGAGCAGCAGGCCACGCGGCAACATGAAGAAGCCGTAAAGCGGCGCCGCAGGAAGCGGCCCAGGTGTGTGCTGCGCTGCGCTCACGATGTCGCCCTCGCACTGGCGCGCAGGCGCTTTGCGGCGGCCATGGCTTCTGCATGCGCGGCTTCAAGGCGCGACCGCATGCGCGGCGTCACGAGGAAATCGCAGTCGGCGCGGTCGATGTAGGTGATGCGCTCAGGGCCGCCCCATCCGCACTCGAAGACGCGCGAATTGCCCTCGCCCACTGCCTCCGCGATGCGGTCGTGAGCGGAGCGGACGTTGTAGATCCAGCAGTTCTCGCACCATCCGCGCGTGTCCACGCCCCAGGTGATGGCGAGCAGCTTCTCGAGGTGGGCGCCGGGTTCGCCCTTGGCCTCGAAGAAGACATAGCGCTCTTGCAGCGGGCGGGAGCGCTCGCAGAGCTGGCTCGGCAAGCTGACGATGGCGCAATGCACACCGTAGAGCGACGGCGGGATGGCCGGCGTCTTCATGCTGCGCCCCGTGCGGCGAGGTTGATCACGTCAATTTCGCCGTTGAGCGCGGTTGCGCGCGCGGCGAATTCGGCGGCCAGCGGGTGGTCTTCCTCCTCGTCTTCCCACTGCGCGACGGGCGCGTCAGCGATGCCGGGGAGGCTGATCTTTCCGGCCTTGATTGCCTTGTTGGCGAGCGGCACGCCGAGGGGTTGCCAAGTCGCGATGCCGACGGCGGCGCACCGGTAGAAGGCCTGGCGCCTGCGGCCAGTCGTGCGCAGCCAGATTTCGACCCGCGCGTTTCCTGTGGCGATGAGGCCGCCGGTCGCGCGGCCGGGTGCCGCGTGGTTGATCTGAGCGCGTGCCATCGCTCAGTCTTCGATGCGGACGACTTCGGCCACCGGGCATCCGGTGACGTGGCGGGCGCTGTGCTGAGCGTGCTCAGCAGTTGCAGCCAGCACCTGCACAAAGGGCAGGGCGCCGGTATCCGAGGGGGTTAGGTGCCCGAGGGCATCCTTGGGCGTGTAGAAGCAGCGATAGCTGCGTGTGGCTGTGGTTTGCACTTCCATCTCCGTGTTGAGATGGAAATATTGAACCACAGTTCAATCATGATTGCAACCACAGTTCAAATTGTCCGCAAGATTTTCGTAACTGCGGTTCAGTCCCAGTGGCGTGACTTGATCTTGCGTCGTGGCACAGGGTGCGCGACGTAGTACACCCAATCGACCTGATCGAATGGAAAATGAAGCACGGCCGTGCTGTTGTAGCTCCCGAAACGATATGCCCCGCGCCTTGAGAGAAGGCGCTTGATCATGGTTTCGCCGCCGATCAACCGCACCAGCACGTCGTCTTCAAGTTCCGGTTCTGTGCCTGGCTCGACCAGTGCAAAATCGCCCGGCGTGTACTTCGGGATCATGCTTTCCTCGCTGACCTCAGTCAGGAATGCATGCGGGTCCGTGCTGGCGACCAGGCCGTATCGCTCGGTTACTCCGACGGGGTAGTCCCCATCGGTCCAGATGCGGGCTGCGAGTCCGCCAGCCCCTTTGCCAACGACCCAGATACGTTTCGCCTTTTCCGGATCTACTGGAATCGCCCCGTCGGGGAGTTCGGTGCTCGCTGCATCCCCATCTGCCGGTGGTGAAGACGACATCTCACCTACGCCAGTCGAGAGCCAACGGCTGTTGATATGTAGGAAGGCGGCGATCTTGTCGCAGTTGCTCGCCTCCATTTCCTTCGTTTCGCCACGCACGATCTTTCGGATGCCCTGATAGGACATTCCCACTGCCGTGGCCAAGGCAGAAATCGAGACCCCGCGGTCTTTCATCGCGGAACTCAGCCGCTCACCTAGTTCAACCATGGTTGCATATTCGCAGAGATGATTTGAACTGCGGTGGCGAACAATGTTGAACTGTGGTTCAATATCGCGCATGCGCAAGTCAACAGCTATTGAACTGCTAGGAGGCACGATTGCTGCCGCTGCGGCAGCAGTACGTGTGTCCTACCAAGCGGTCGATAAGTGGCCGGACGAGCTTCCGCCACGCATCGAAGACCGCGTTCTCGCGGCCCAGGCGCGGAAGCACCTTCCGCCGGCTCTCTTGGGCATCGATGTCGGCCCGGTGGGCGATTGTGGAGGAGGGGCTCATGCCTAGCTGCATCAGCCGTCGCCTCGCCACCGTGATCGATTGGGCGGGCATCGGCGCCGAGTGCGCCCTGCTGCTTGTCTGGAAGGTCGGCGATGTGCCGGGCGCCGGGAACGTCCTCTCGGCGTGGATTGTTGTTTCTGGAGTTTTCGGGGTCGGCATGTTGCTGCCGGCCGTGCAGCTTCGTCCGGAGGATCGGCCGTTGCCCTATGCCTACGGATGGCGGTATGTACGCGCCTTCGGCATAGCGCTCGCTGTCGCGTTGATTTGGTGCGGGCACGGTCTTCTTGGCTTCATGTGCGTGCTGGGTGAGGTGGGCGTCGAGGCGCTCCGCAGACGAGAACGGGAAGCTTGGCATGGCTAAGTGCGAACGCATCTTTCCCGGCATCGCCGAAACCGACCTCGCGCATGCGCGCGTCTCGTTGCTCAAGTTGGCGGCGCACCCTTCATCTTCTCCTGCAGGTCTTGAAGCAACTCCGACCATTCCTCCCAGTATTTGGGGCGTTGGTACTTCGGATCCAGTTGCGCGACTAGTTGATCGACTCCGGTGTCGAACTCCTCGATCACCTGATGGATGCGCGCCGGATGAACCTGAGTCAGAACCGCTCGGACCACGGCCGAGAGCGCCAAAAGGCGACTCTGATTCTGCGCAAGCATGTTTTGAAGATCGGTGATGGCCTTGATCGTCTGCTTCTGGAACTCTTCCGGATCGTGCATGAGTGCCTCTGGCGAAATGGAGATCGAGGAATTTTCGCTTGGCCACAGGTACGTGGATGTGCCGCGCGGGTGTCTGGAAGTTGATGCCCAGGGAGCCGGCGCTCATGTGTAGCCCTCGCGCTAGGTGGATGCGCCTGGCGTTGGCCGGCGCGTTTCCTTCCCTCTTCATGACAGGCAATCCGCCGCCGGCTGTAGCACTTCAACCGCAGGCGAGAACACGCGCGCGCACAGCCGCTCCATCGCAGCTCTTTCTCGTAGCGTCAATAAGCCATGGGCGCTCGCGCTCGAGGTGGATATTTCAATCCACGCAGCGATGCACTCTCGATTTAGGTCTGGCTCGACTTCCAGCAGCACCACGAGCTGCTGCAGGAATTGCTCGATGGCGTCGATCCGCTCCGCCAGCGTCGGAGCCGAGCCAGCAGGCGCGGGGTACTGGTCGCTTTTTTCCAAGGTCTGCATGAGAACGAATATCTCAATTGACGCGGCGCACGGCTATGGCGCCGATGAGCCTGTGCCCGACATGCCCCGCGGCCACGATGCCGCGATTGCGGCGCACGACACGGCGCACGGGTATGCCGGGGGCATCGATGCTCTGGCGAAGCGCATGCAGGTCAATGCCAACACGTTGACACACAAGGTCAACCCTAAGAACACCACCCACTTTCTGACGCTGCGCGACGCCATCGAGATGCAGTGGCAGAGCCGTGACTATCGGATCCTGCATGCCATCGCGGGTGAGCTGGGGTTCGCCTGCATTCCGGCCACGCCGGTCCATTCCGAGGGCGATCCGATCGACACCTTGGTACGGATGCAGATGGCGTTCGCGGACTACGCGCAGGCGCTCGGCGAGGCGCTCACCCGACGTGCTGGTGGGGTGTCTGCCAACCAGATGCGCAAAGCGGAGTTCCACGCGGCCGAAGCGGTCGCCGGTATCGGGCACGCGCTCGCGTTGCTGCGCAGCCTGATGCGCGAGGAGCCGCGGATGGGCGGTGCGCCTCAGGCGGGGCGGGGAGAGCGCGCCGCCCCATGAGCATCCGGCTGATGACGATGGTGTTTGACCGCTATCCCGAGGGTGGCAGCGAGATGCTGCTCGCGCTCGCGCTGGCCGATCACGCCCATGACGATGGTTCGAAGATCTGGCCGTCCGTCGGTGAGCTGGCGCGCAAGACGCGACAGAGCACGCGCACGGTCCAGCGGCAGCTTCAAAAGATGGTAGCCCTCGGGTGGTTGGAGCGCGTCAGCGCCGCGACCGGGCGGAGAGGCTCGACCAACGAATACCGCGTGGCCCCTTCGTGGGTGGCCGGACAGGACATCGCACCGAGGGGTGACAAAGTGACACCCCATGAAGGGGGCGAAGTTATCCACACGGGTGACAGATTGACACCCGTCGAAGATGGCGTGAGGGGTGACACCGGTGACGCGAGGGGTGACATAGCTATGTCGCGGGGGGGTGACACAGCTATGTCACCCGAATCTTCAGGAACCGTCATTAACCATACCCCCCTACCCCCCGGCGGGGGGGCGACCGGGTTTGATGACCTTTGGTCGATCTACCCGAACCATGCCAACCGCCTCAAGGCTGAGCGTAGATACCTTCGGATCGCGCCGACCGCAGCGCTGCAGCAAACGATGCGCTCGGCCATCGAGGCCCAAAGGCTTAGCAGGAAGTGGACGAAGGACGATGGAGAGTTCGTGCCCGAGTTCGCGACCTGGCTTCGTAATGCACGCTGGCTCGATGAGGTCTGCGTTCCCGCGGTGGCGGCGCGCCCGTGGCATGAGACGCGAGGTGGCATCGACGCGAGGGCCATCGAGCTGGGCCTCGCGCCGTGGGATGAAGTCGCCTTCTCGGTGGGGCGCGGCCCAGACTTCATCGCGTTCACCCGCACCGTGATGCGCGCCGCGGCAGCGGCAGGGGAGGCGGTATGCGTGTGACCGTGGCATTTGACCCGAGCAGCCTCAAGAGCGTGCAGTCGCAGCTCGCCAAGCTGTCGGGCCAACAGGTGAAGCAGGCGTATGCCGAGGGCCTGAACGATGGTGGCTTTCAGGGGCGGCGCGAATGGCAGCGCGAGATGCGCGACCATTTCGACCGGCCAACCCCCTACATCCTCAAGAGCGTGTACGTGCGCAAGGCCACGCCCGAGCGGTTGAGCGTGGAGATTGAACCCACGTACTTCGGTGGCAAGGGCGTGGACCCGCAAAAGATCCTCCAAGCGCAGGAGTTCGGCGGCGCGCGTCGAGACAAGCGAAGCGAGGCGGCGCTGCGGCGTATCGGCATCCTGCCGTCGGGCTATCAGACGGCGATACCGGCAACGCCCTACCCGGGTAGTGATGACGGTAGGGGCAACATCCGTGGTGGCTTCCTAGTGCAGTTGTTGTCCTACTTCCAGGCGATGGGAGAGCAAGGCTACAAGGCCAACATGACGGATAGGCGCAAGGCCCGGCTGCACAAGGGCACGAAGACGCGCGAGGGTGTGCGCTTCTTCGTCTCGTTCGGCTATCTGCGCAGCGGGCCAGCGAAGCACCTGGCGCCAGGCATATGGGCGGCGACCGGGCTTGATGGGTTCATCGTGCGGCCTGTGCTCATGTTCGTTCGTGATGGCATCTACGAACCACGCATCAGCAGAGAGCGCGTTGCCGAGCGTGCAGACCTCGAGCCATACATCGAGCGTCGCATCCGCTATCGCATCCGCAGGCTGGCAGGCGAATGAATAGAACGTCATTTCAATCGATGTCCGCTGTGTCCCGCACCTCTCGTGCGGCCTTGCGGGGTGTCGCGCGTCAACAGCGGGGCGGGTCCCTCCTGGAGGTCTGCAATGCGGGTAATTCGAACCGCGTCCTCGGACTGTTCACCGACCTTCCTAAGGGGGTTAAGTGAAGGTAGTTGAGGCTATGGGCGTGGGCATCACGCAAGCGGAGTTTGCTGTGCTGGTCGGGGTGAGCGAAGCAAAGGCGAGCCAGCTGGTGGGCGAGGGCGTCATCGAGCGTGGCCAGACCGCGCATGCGTGGCTGCTCGCGTACTGCGAACGGCTGCGCGAGGTGGCCGCTGGCCGCGCATCGGCCGAAGACGGCGGCCTCGACCTCGTGCAAGAGCGCGCCAGGCTCGCGCGCAGCCAGCGCGAAGCACAGGACATCAAGAACGCCGTGGCGCGTGGCGAGTTCGCGCCCATCGGCCTGCTCGCCGACGTGCTCGGCATGGCATCGAGCGCGGTCGTGGATCGCTTCGAGCAGCTCGAGGGTGCGCTGCGCAAGGCGAGCCCTGACTTGCCGGACGAGGCGAAGGCCACCGTGCAGCAGGTCATTGCGAACGCGCGCAACGAGTGGATTCGCGCGACCGAAAAGCTCGTGGTGCTTGAGATGGATCGGTTGGCTTCGGACGACGACGGCAGCGCAGAGGATGCGCTCGGTGAAGAGACGGGGCAGTAGTGGCCGAGTACGTTTCGCGTGAAACATTACGCGCCGTGATCCACGCGGTGAGCCTTGGCCTTGGCAGTTTGCGCGCCGAGGTCTTTCAGACGCTCAGTGAGTGGGCCCGCGACAACTTCAAGCTCGCTGGCGAAAGCTCGCACCAGAAAGGCGGATGGATCGCGTGGTTCTTTCAGATCGGCATCCTCGACTTCATGAGCGACGACCGCATCGAGGAACTCGATGTGATGAAGTCCAAGCGCGTCGGCTACACGAAGATGATCACCGCCTTCGTGGCTTACAACATCGCGCACCGCAGGCGCAAGCAGGCGCTTTGGCAGCCGACAGACGACGACCGTGACAGCTACGTCAAGAGCGAGATTGACCCTATCCTCGATGCGCGCGACGGTGTGCCTTCGGTGCAGGCCGCGCGTCGCAAAGGTGGCGGCAACGATGACACCATCAAGATGAAGAAGTTTCGCGACAGCGTTCTTCATCTGCTCGGCGGAAAGGCGAAGCGAGCCTATCGTCGAATCACCGTGGCGATTGCCATCCTCGATGAGTGGTCAGCCTTCGACCAGACCATCGAGAAATCAGGTGATCCGGGCGGCCTGGCGAAGGGCCGCCTTGAAGGCGCGCCCTATCCGAAGTTCGTTGGCGGCTCGACGCCTGGTTTCAAAGGGTTGTGCCATGTTGAGCGTGCAGTGCTCAACGCCGAGGGCTTTGTTCGCTTTTACATCGACTGCAAGTACTGTGGCCTTGAGCATCCGCTCGCATGGGGTGGCAAAGGAAAACTGCACGGTTTCAAGTGGGACCGCGGCAACCCCGCCAGCGTGCACCATGTCTGCCCGCATTGCCGCAAGTCCATTCGACAAAGCGACTTCCTGCAGGGCGGCCTTCCCATGCAGGGCACCTGGGTATGCGAGAAGACGGGCAAGAGGTTCGGGCCGGACAGGGTATGGCGCGACAGCGCCGGCATGCCCACTCGCCCGCCGAGGACCTTGGGCGTGCACATCTGGGCCGCGTACAGCCCGCAGCGAACCTGGGAAAATATCGTGAAGGAATTCGAGGAGGCGCTTGACGCGCTCGCCCGCGGCGACTCGGGGCCGATGCAGCTCTTCGTCAACGAGACGCTCGGTGAGACATGGGAAGTTGTCGGTGAGCGCACCGATGAGCATGCGCTGCAATCGCGCGCCGAGGACTATCCACTGAAGACCGTGCCGGCCGGCGGCCTGATCTTGACAGCAGGCGTGGACGTGCAGCGCGACCGTTGGGAAATCGACGTGTGGGCATGGGGCCGCGGTTTGGAGTCGTGGCACGTTGACCACCACGTCATCCATGGCAATCCTGCGTCCGAAGATGACTGGGCTCCGGTCGCGGCCTACCTTTCGAGCCGCTACGTGCAGGCTTGGCATGGCGGCTCAATGGGGTTGAGCGCAATTTCCATCGACTCGAGCGACCAAACGCAGGCGGTCTACAACTGGGTGCGAAAAACACAACACCAGCTTCCGAGATTGCGCGCCATCAAGGGGCGAGGCGAAGAGAACGTACCCGTCCTGGGTCCTAGCAGCCCGCAGGAGGTGCGTTGGAACGGTACGAAGATCCCCAACGGCATCAAGCTGTGGAATGTGGGCATCGACTCGGCGAAGGATCTGTTGCTTGGACAACTCGCCATCGAGAAGCCGGGGCCGGGCTTTGTGCATTTCAGCCAGGATTTGCCGCAAGAGTGGTTCGAGCAACTCACGTCGGAGCAGCGCATCCTTGTGAAGGTCAACGGGAAAGAAGCCTATCGTTGGGTTAAGCGCAGGCCGCGCAACGAAGTGCTCGACAACCGCAATTACGCGCTGCACGCCGCCTTCGGCCTCGGGCTTCACAACTACACAGACAAGCGCTGGAGTGACCTTGAAGCTTCAGTTCAACCACCGGTCGACCTTTTCACTCCCCCGCCAGCGAGTTTGAAAACCGCACTCGACTCGAGGGCGCCGCCCTTCGCGACAGCACACGCACTTCCGAGTTCCGAACCATCTGCCGCGGATGAAGTAGACGTTTTCTCGCCAATTTCACTTACCTGACGAAACGATGCATCACATTCCTGAAGACGAGCCGTTGTCCATCATCGAGGCAGAGGCTCGAGCGATGGCTCGATGCTTTGGCGCGGCTGCGCCTGATGAAGCTGCGGCGTCGCTTGTCGATCGGATCCTTCTTCGACTCGGTGGGTCGCACATCTACCTTCCGCAACGAACCTCAAGAGATCGACGCAGAACGCACGAAGAAATTGCCCAACGTTTTAATGGCAGCAACCTCTTTGAGTTAGCGCGCGAGTTTCAGCTCACGCCTCGACACGTTCGCCGTATCGTCGCGCTACATCGCTCGATGCGTACATGAGATTGGAAGGGCCCTTCGGTCCCGGTCCATTGTGCGACCCTGAGTTAGTGTCACCGTTCCGCGCCTCAAGAACACTGGCATTGCTTGCTTTTCGTAACGGGTACTACAATGGTTTAACAAGATGTAGCAATCCGAAATTTCTGGAGGCGATTTATGGATTGGTGGTCCCACGCAGTAGCGTTCGTTGCCGGCTTGGGAGCCGGCTGGACTTTGAAGGTCATCATTTCGAGCCGGTCCTCTCGAACCTCACGGACAACGGTTGTTTCCCAGCGGAACAACGAAGCAAAGGGCGACATCGTCGCCGGCGACAAGCACACAAATTCACGACCCCCGCGGCCATGATTTTGGTCCGCCAGACCGGCAACGAAGCCGACGGAGATATCGTTGCAGGCAATAAAAATACGAATAACTTCAATATCGTTCACGCCACCTCGAATGAGGAACTGAACGCGCTTTATGCGAAATTGAAACTCAATGATGTTGGCGACCCGTCGGACGGAAATTTTTGCGAAAAGCTCGAGCACTATTTGTCGGCAAATTCGCAGATTGATGTTCGTGGCTTGAGGGAAAAGCTAATTGCGAGCGGCCGAGCGGATTTAATCTCTTTTGCTACTGACCTTAAAGAGCGCGCAACTAAGGCAGTAATGAAACATCAAACTTCGCGCACCGCCCAAAGGATCTACACGATTGTTTTGGACGATTTGCACACGCGTTTTTCGCTTACGGTTACTCCGTTGATCGAACAAGGTGCACCACGCCCAGCTGTTGACTTGTCCATCAAGCAAATATTGGACGAGACGCGCTCGATGCTGGGCGAGAATGTTCTTGAAATTACGGTCAAGGACTTGTACGCCTTGTTGTATTTCCTTGGAGGGAATTGTCATATAAGGTGGGATAAATGCTAATTTATCACCCCGCCTTCGACGCGTATCACTGCATATTTAGAATGTTGATGATTGCTGAGACACTTCAGAGCTTGGAAGTGGAGAAAGCTCAAATACTTGATTTCTATCTAATGTTTCCCGCGGCAGTTTCTAAAATTCGCCTGCCAGCTGAGGTAAAGGAGGCGCGGCGACAAGCAAATTCTTTTTCTAACGTTTATCATGATCCAATTAACGTTGCCACGACGTTTCGGGACATGGAGCAGATTCAAATGGCTGCACTTAAATGTATTGCTGCTTCTGAGCTTATAGAGGTCCAAAAGCTTGCGAAGGGAATGATTGTTCGAACATCACGACAAATCCCAAGTGAAATCAGCCAAAAAATTTCGGAATTTATTGCGAAGCGTCAGCCTGTGGCCGGAGTCGTTTTGACAAAACTGGCATCATTACCTCTTAGAGGTGATAACGGTTTGAAACATCGTACGGAACTTATGGAACACCGGTATGACATTGCTTAGGCCGACCTTAAAGGTTAATAGGCTTATTGTTTATCAAAATGCACATGTTGCATTCGATTGCATTTTTCATGCTGGTGTGAATGTGGTTCGCGGCCGGAACAGTTCAGGCAAAACAACGGTGATGGACTTGTTGGCCTTTTCATTGGGTTCTGAAAACATCCGATGGAAGCCAGAGGCGCTGCGGTGCACGCAAACTTTAGTCGAAGTCGATCTGAATGGTAAAACTGTTTGCCTATCGAGAGATATAAGTACGGAATCGCAACGACCTATGAGGATATTTTGGGGCGCAATGAGTGATCTTGCGGGCGCCAAAATTCAGGATTGGCAACAGTTTCCTTTTAGACGCACCGAGCATCAGGTTAGCTTTTCGCAAGCCATATTTACTGCCCTTGAAATGCCCTTGGCGCAAGGCGAGGGAGCTTCAAATCTGACCCTCCATCAGATTATTCGCGTCCTGTATGCAGATCAGCCGTCCATTCATAGTCCTATCTTCCGCGATGACATTTTCGATAAGGCGCTCACTCGAGAGACTGTGGGTAGCTATCTTTCTGGTGCCTTTGACGACGAGCTCTATTCAGCACAACTGAGACTGCGTGAAGTTAATGCGCAGCTCTCTAGCTTTGAGGCGGAACTTCGCGGGATTTTTAGTGTGCTTGGCCAATCTGGCCAAACTCCGGAGCTTGTAATCACCGGTGCGCATATTTTGGAGCTTGAGGCGAGGCGCGAGGATCTCACTCGGCAGGTTATTCAATTGAAGTTAAAGCGAGCGCTTCCGAGAAAAGATGCAAACGAAGCAAGAGTCAAGGCGGACAATCTCCGAAGTCTACTAAATGAGGCGAGGAAAAATGAATCCATCCTGAAAGAGCGTTTGAGTTCTTTGGAATTGGACCTCGCGGATTCTTTGCTGTTTGTACGAGAGCTTGAAGATCGTCTGGCAAATCTGGATGAGTCGAAGCAAACTCGATCTTATTTCGGGCGGGTACAGTTTCAGTTTTGCCCCAGCTGCCTATCGGAGTTAAAAAACGGGGACTCGGACAAAGAGCATTGCAATCTTTGCTCATCCCTTTTGGAGGACGGGCGAGGAGATGCACAACTGCTGAGAATGCGAAATGAGCTAAGCATTCAGCTCAAAGAATCAAGCACACTGTTGGAGCAGCGCTCATCCGATGCAGAGGCTTTGAGGCGGGAAATCCCTTCTTTAATCGAGCGAATTAAACGCCTCGAGAGAGAGTATTCAGTTGTTTCATCATCTTGGTCGAGTGATGTTGAAACAAAACTCGAAGAGATAAACCGAATGCTTGGGGTGCTTGATGAAGAAATCAAGCATGCATATGAACGGCAAAAGCTCGCAGCTGTAATTTCAGATCTACAGGCTCGACGCGATGCAGTGAAAACAGAGATGTTGCATCTTGGCGATACTATTTCTTCACTTAAGAAGAATCAAGAGACTAGGCAGGCAGAGGTGCATGCCGCGATTGAACGCGCCTTGATTCGACTTTTGAAGAAAGACATTCCGCTTCAGCCTGAGTTCATTGACCCGAAATCAGTGGTTATTTCGTTTGCGAACAACACTGTGTGGATTAATGGATCTAGAAATTTCTCTGAGAGTTCGGCAGTGGTTTTGCGGCATCTTTTCCATCTGGCGCTACTGAGTGCCAGCATGGAATTGGCATATATGCGGGTCCCAAGATTTTTGTTGCTTGACGGAATCGATGATGGCGGCATGGAAAAGGGGAGAAGCCATCAGCTGCAGCGAATCATAGTCGAAGAGTGTGCGACCTATAAATCAGACTTTCAACTGATTTTCGCGACGTCCGAAATCAATCCTGTATTGGAGGGATCCGAGTTGGTAGTTGGAAAAGCATTCACGCCAGAATCGAGATCCCTCAAGGTTCACGATATTTGAATCCTAATAATCTGGGGGGTCGAGCTAGAGGGCGACTCAAGCATCTAGTTTTTTGAGGCTGGACGCGTGTTTGTGACATTGTCCAGCGGAAATGTCCGCGATGAGCTGTTGTCATCGCTTCATGGGCATTTACCGCCACCTCACAGTTCCAGAGCTTCAAGCGATGCGCACGCGCCTAATGGCGTCGCTGCAGGATCGACTTGCTTCCCCTACATCCGCAGCCCACCACGGGCGCTCCGTTCAGTATCAGCAGAACGTCGCTGAAATCCGTAAGGAAATCGCGGCGCTGAGCGAGGAGCTGGAATCTCGCGGAGCTGGTGCTTCCGGCGGCGCAGTGCGCGGCCCCATCTACATCGTTTGAAGATGGGTCGCCGCAATCGCCGCCTCATGTCCGCTGGCCAGCGCATCTCCGCGCTTGGGGCCAGCGGTCCCGCAGGCGCGGGAATGAACGCGCACGAAGCCGCGTCAACTAACGACCTGGCTTTGCATGGTTGGAACCCCATCGCCGGCAGCGCAGATGCGGATCTGCTACCCGACCTCGACACGCTGGCGGCACGCTCGCGCGACCTCGGCCGCAACAACGGCCTCATGGCCGGTGGCATGCAGACGATGCGCGACAACATCGTGGGATCGGTGCTGCGCCTCAGTTCAACGCCGGACTATCGCTTGCTCGGGTGGACGCGTGAGCAAGGCCGCGAGTGGGGCAACGTGGTCGAAGCGAAGTTTCGTTCATGGGCCGAGACTACCGAGTGCGATGCGGCGCGCACGCAGAACCTGCTCGGCCTGACGTTGCAGGCTCTTGGCGGTGCGATGCTCAACGGTGACGCCTTGGGCTTGCCTCTGTGGCTGCCCCGTCCTGGCACTCGCTGGAACACACGATTGATGATGGTCGAGGCGGACCGGCTCGCCACGCCGTTGGGACTCGAGCATCGCGACGACATTCGCAAGGGGATTGAGTTCGATCGCTGGGGCGCGCCCGTCGCGTACCACATCCTCAAGCGCCACCCGGGCGATGTGTTCGCGTTCGGCTTCTATGGCATGACCCGAGAAGCGCAGCTCATGGAATGGGACCGCATCCCCGCGTTCACCGCGTGGGGACGTCGTCGCGTCATCCATCTGCACGACAAGGAACGAACCGGCCAATCGCGGGGCAAGCCCGTTGTTACCGCCGTTATGCGCGAATTCCATATGGCCGGCAAGTACGCGGCAAACGAGCTGCAGGCCAGTCTTGCGAACTCGCTCGTTGCCGCATTTCTTGAGTCGGACCTCGATCCGAACTCGGCAGCCGCACTGTTTGGCGACAACCCGCGCGACCAGTGGAATGCGTCAGTGGCGCAGACCCGCAACATCCGCCAGCTCAAGGGCGCTGCGGTCATTCCGCTGCCCGCTGGAGCGCGACTATCCAGCTTCACACCTGGCCGCCCAAATCAAGCCTTCGAGGCATTCATGCTGGCCTCGTTGCGGCACATCGCAGCAGGCATGAACCTGCCCTATGAGCTGCTGCTGAAGGACTTCAGCAAGTCGAACTACAGCAGCGCGCGTGCCGCCCTGCTTGAGGCCTGGCGCTACTTCCACGGCCGCCGCCGCTGGCTCACCGACTACTGGCTTCGGGCCATCTACGAACTGTGGTTCGAAGAAGCCGTAAACGCCGGTGAGATCGAAGCGCCAGGTTTCTACGAAAACCGCTACGCCTATTTGCGTGCCCGCTTCATTTTCGGCGGCCGCGGCTGGGTAGACCCAGTGAAGGAGGCGCAGGCCGCCGGGCTGCGCATCGAAATGGGCATCTCCACGCTCGAGAAAGAGTGCGCAGAGCAGGGCGACGACTACGAAGAAATCATGGATCAGCGCGCTATCGAGTTGCGCATGGCCTCTGACCGCGGCCTCAGCACCGCGCAACCCATCGCCGTGGCTCTGGCTTCGGCCGAGCAGGGCAAATCCGACGACGAACAGCCTGGCGCATCCCAGGAGCAGAACGAGGAAACCTCCGCATGAAATACCCCCATCTCGCAGCGAGGATCTTCAACACGCCGCTGCTCATCCATCCGCAAAAGCTCGACGCCATCATTGCCGGCCTGAGCGACCGCCTGCTCGGCGCCGTGCCGTTGATGGTTGCCTCGGCCGATGGCTTGCCCAAGCTGGCCCCTGAACTGTTTTCGACGCGACGCGGCGAGCAGAGCGACCGCGGCTATCGCGTGGTCGAGGGCGTCGCGGTGCTCAACGTCAACGGCGCATTGCTGCATCGCAGCCGTCTCGATGTGGCGGAGAGCACTTTCCTCGTTGGCTACAACGACCTGGCCGCCGACCTCGAGGATGCGATGAGTCATCCTGACATCCACGCGGTCCTTCAGGTCTACGACAGCCCGGGTGGCGAAGCGCAGGGCGCATTCGAATATGCGCAGCGCGTGTTCGATTTGCGTGGTCGCAAGCCCATGCAAGCCATCGCTGACGGCATGGCGCTGTCTGCCGCCTACCTGGGTGCCAGCGCCGCCGACGAAGTGGCGGTTACCGCAACCGGCTATGCCGGCTCCGTGGGTGTGGTCTCGCGGCACGTCGACTTCTCGCGCGCGCTCGATCAGGACGGCATTACCGTGACGCACATCTTTGCCGGTGCGCACAAGGTCGACGGCAACCCCTACGAGCCGCTGCCTGCCGACGTGCGCAGCGCCTGGCAAGCCGAGATTGACGGGCTCTACACGATGTTCGTGGATGCGGTCGCGCGCCATCGCGGCATGGAAGCGGCGGCAGTGCGCAAGACGCAGGCCGCCAGTTATTCCGGCGTCGCGGCCGTGGCCTCTGGCCTGGCCGACCGCATTGCCACCACAGACCAGCTGATCTCCGAACTGGCCGCCCAACGCGGCCGGTCCTTTCCTGTCGGGCCGACCGCCCGATCCAACGCCAACGACAAAGGAGCATCTATGTCTGGCATTTCCCCCAACGAGGCGGGCGGTCATCAAGCCGCAGCAGCCCTCGCCGGTGCGCCGGCAGTTCCCTCCGCCTTCACGCAGGCCAATGTGGATGAGGCACGCGCGGAAGGCCGCGATGAGGGCGCGCTGACCGAGCGCACCCGCGTGAGCGGCATCTTTGCGCACGAGGCCGCGGCCGGGCGCACGCAGCTCGCCATTCAGTGCGTCACCAGCGGCCTGAGCGTCGAGCAAGCCGGCGCCGTTCTCGGTGCCGCGCCGGTGGCGACCGCCGCGCCGGTGAATGTCTTCGCCGCCGCTATGGCCGCGGTGGGCAATCCCGATGTTTCGGGCGTCGAGGCCGCCAGCGGCGCGCAGACCGACGAGACCGCACTCGCGAGCCAGATCGTCGCGAGCTTCCGCGGCTCGCGCTGATTCAACCATTCACAGGAGTTGCGAACATGAACTATCGCGCAAGTTTCTCGACCGAAGGCGTCTCTGCCTCCAAGGTGCTCGTGGCCGGCAACGCCCACCTGCTGGTGGGCCGCAAGGTCACCCTGCTGGCGGGCGCGGTCTACGCGGCCGGCACGGTGCTCGGCGTCATCACTGCTTCGAAGAAGCACACCGTCAGCGCCTCGGCGGCCACCGATGGCAGCGAAAAGCCGGACCTGATCCTGGCCGAAACGGTCGACGCCACCGCAGGCGACCGCGAGGCGCTCGGCTATGCACGCGGCGACTTCAACACGAGCGCGATCGTGCTCGGCGCGGGCCACACCGTTGCCAGCATCACCGAAGCCCTGCGCATCAAGGGCATCACCCTGCTGGCCGACGTGGCCTGACGCCCAGCACCCAGCAATTCAACCTCTCAATCAGGAGCAACTTTCATGGACATCTTTTCCATCGGCGTCCTCGCGCGTGTGATCGCCGAGCTTCCGGCCCCCGCGCCGTTCATCCTCAATTCGTTCTTCACTGCCATGCAGACCGAAACGAGCGAGGAGATCCACTTCGATGTGGAGAGCGGCCGTCGCCGCCTGGCGCCGTTCGTCGCGCCCATCGTGGCCGGCAAGGTCGTGCAATCGAAGGGCTTCGTCACCAAGACCTTCAAGCCCGCCTACATCAAGGACAAGCGCGTCTTTGACAGTTCGCGCCCGTTCAAGCGCGCAATCGGTGAGCGCATCGGCGGTGAGCTGTCGCCGGCGCAGCGCCTGCAGGCGTTGCTCGCCGCCGATCTGCAGGATCAGCTCGAGATGCTCGCCCGCCGTCAGGAAGTCATGGCCGTGGAAGCGCTGCGCACCGGCAAGGTTACCGTCAAGGGCGAGCAGTATCCGACGGTGGTCGTGGATTTCGGCCGCCATGCCGACCTGACCGTCGAACTCACTGCCGGCGACCGCTGGGGCGAAACCGGCGTCGACCCGCTCGAGGACGTGCAGGGTTGGTCGATGGGCGTCACGCAGCACTCCGGGGCGGCCGGAAATACGCTCATCATGGACGTGAAGGCCTGGCAGCTCTTCAGCGCTGCGCCTTCGGTGCAGAAGCTGCTCGACCGCTTCCGCGGCGCCGACAAGCTCAACGCGACCGTGCTCGGCGAGGGCGGTCGCTACATGGGCAACATCGGCGACTTCGATATTTGGGTCTATGCCGGCTGGTACGAAGACCCGGACACCGGTGAGCTGACGCCGTACCTACCCGACCACACGGTGCTCATCACGAGCCCGGACCTCGAAGGCACGCGCGCCTACGGTGCGATCAAAGACGAAGAGTCCGGCTTCCAGGCCATGCCGTACTTCTCGAAGTCTTGGGTGGAGAAGGACCCGGCCGTGCGCCTGCTGCTGCTGCAATCGGCCCCGCTGCCGGTGCCGTACCGCGTCAATGCCTCGATGTCGGCCAAGGTTCGCTGAGGCCCCGAGCATGTCCGCACGCGCGCCCTTCGCCGATATCGAAGCCATGGTGGATGCCGGGGTGCTCGGCCACCTTACGAACGCCATCGCGACGGTGGCGGGCGTCGACGTGCCGGTCATCTTCGATGTGCCGTCCGCGCAGTCCTTCGGCGGGCAGATCGACGCCAGCGCACCTGAATGCAGCGGGGCCGCCGAGCTACTAGCAAATGTCGAGCGGGGCGACACCATTGTTTTGCGCGGGCGCAGCTACGAGGTGGTGACTGCGGAGCCCGATGGCGCCGGCTTCATCCGCCTCGTGCTGGGGAGCCTCTGATGCTGGCACTTGAACCCGCCATCGTGGAGCGGCTGCGCGCGATCTTGACCGAAGCATGGACCGTAAAGGGCATGTTCTCCGACCCCGGAAAGCGGGAGCCCGACTTCTTCGCGTCCGTGATGTTTGGTGATGCGGATGTGCCGGCCAGTGAGGTTCCTGGCGTGCTGGTGCGGCCGTTGTGGCTCATAACGCTCGTTGGTAGGCGCGCCGATGCAGCGGCCTTGTCGCAGCTCGATAGCGCATTCGCGCAAGTCATCGAGGCGCTTCACGGCTGGGCGCCGGGGCAAGTGAGCGGCAGGCGGTGGGAACGTCTTCAACTGCTGCGCGTGAAGCCGCCCCCCTTTCTCGAGAACGGCCTTATCGGCATCGAACTCGCTTTTTCAACATCGGCCCGCTTCGACGGGCAACCCTGAAAGGAAAACCATGCCTATCGTGCATCAGAAAACCGAGCTGTCGGCCCCGCGTGGCCGCCTGCGTCTCGACATCATGAACGCCCTCGAGGAGCTGACGGGCGAGGAAGAGATGGGCAACTGCCCGAGCTTCGTCCTCTCCATCGACTCGGAGAAAGCGGAGGAGTTTTCGTCCGAGACGGCGGCGAGCGAACTCATCGGCACGATGACGGGAAAGATCAAGCGCACCGCCAAGATCGTCTGCAACAACATGAGCATGGCGACCTATCAGCGCTTCCTCGCGGCGACCAGCGAGACGGTGACGCAATCGTCGGCGCCCGTGACCGCAGAACTCCGCAAGGTGCTGCCGGGCAAGATCTACCAGCTCGGCCAGACTGCCGCCAATCCTATCGGCGTGCGCAACGTGAGCGCCGTCACGGTAAAGACCGAGGACGGCAACACGCCCTACGTGGCCGGCGAGGATTTCAACGTCGATCCGGAAACCGGCGCCGTGCAAATCATGGCCGGGGGCGGCATCGCTGCTGGCGTGGTGCAGTTCGGCTACACGCCTGCCGCCGGCACGTACCAGCGTCTTAAGACCGGCGGTAACACCACGTTCCTCGCCGCGATTCGTGTGGTGGCCGACAACGCCGCGGGTAGCAACAAGGATTGGTACATGCCCCGAGTCAACGTCACGCCGTCGGGCGAGCTGCCCATCGTGTCGGCGGATGTCGAGTTCGTGAAAGTCGAGTTCGACATCGACGTGTTGAAGCCCGCGAACGCGGAAGCCGTCTACGTGGGAGGCCGACCGGTCGCCTGACCTCCATGCGCCCGGTCCCTCGTGGGGTCGGGCGGGTGACGCATGCGGCTTCCGGCGAGGCCGCATCCGTCTCCTGACTCTCTCCTAGCTAGCTCCCATGGCATTCAAGCCGATTCAGATCCTCATCAACGCGAAGGACGATGCGTCCAAGGTGTTTGATCGCCTGCAGCAGCGGGTGATTGCATTCGCCGCGCTGGTGGCTGGGTACTTCGGCATTCAAGCCTTTGCGGGGTGGGTCAAGGGCGGGGCGGATCTTGAGCAGCAGCTCAGTCGGGTGCAGGCTGCGACGGGGGCGACGGCAGAGGAAATGCGGTTGCTGCGGAAGGCGACCGCCGATGCGGCGGCGGATGCGCGCTACAACTTTACGCAGCTTGAGGCGGCGGGTGCATTGGAGAACCTCGCGAAAGCGGGTCTATCGGTGCGCGATGCGATTGCAACGCTGCCGGCGGCGATGTCGCTGGCGCGGGCCGGCGATGTCGAGCTTGCGACCTCTGCCGAGTACCTCACGAAGATTGTCAACGGGCTGGGACTTTCGTTCTCGGAGTCGGGCCGCGTCGCGGACGTCCTCGCCAAGGGGGCCAACGCCACGAACACCAGTGTTGTCGGCCTGGCGCAGGCGTTGAGCTATGCCGCACCTCTCGCGAATACCCTGGGCATCGGCCTTGAGGCGACGGTCGCGATCATCGGTAAGTTTGCAGACGCCGGCATCGATGCAAGCCGCGCCGGCACAGCGTTGAACAGCATTCTTGCGCAGTTCTCAGACCCTGCTTCCAAGTTCCGCACCGAGCTGGCCGCTGCCGGCATCACGACGACGAATTTCGAGAAGATGCTGCACGAGCTGGCTGCCGCCGGCCCGGCCGGGCAGCGGGCGATTGCTGCTGTGGGCCAAGAGGCTGGCCCGGCGTTGCGTGCGCTGCTGAATCAGGGCATCGGCAAGCTCGATGACCTGAAGAAGTCGCTGCAGGAAGCGAGCGGCAGCGCGGCGGAAGCGGCTGCGATCATGCAGCGCAACCTCAAGGGCGCATTCTCGGGGCTGGTGACCGCCTGGGACTCGGTACGCAACGCGCTCACGACTCCCATCCTGCCAGTGCTCACGCAGGCCGTGGAGCGCCTGGCGGGCGCGCTGCGCAGCGCGGTGGCGGACGGCACCGTGGGCCGCTTCGGCGAAGCGCTGGCCTCGGCTTTCCGCAATGGCATCAAGTGGGTGCAGGAGTTTGTCGCGAGCGTGGATGTGCCCGCCCTTGTCGCGAAGGCTGAAGACCTGGCGGCGCGGGTTGGTGCCCAGCTCGACAGCATCGGCCAGAGGGCGCAGGCGGCGGGCAACATCGTGCAAACCGTCTGGGGCGTGATGGTTGCCGGCGGCAATGCTGTCGTGGCGATCACGTTCAAGATCGCCGAGGGCATGGCGCACGCCGCCTCGACGGTGCAGGAAGGTATTGGCTTGATCCTGTCGGGCCTCTCGCGGGTCACGTTCGGCGAGGTGGCCGCGGCGTTCAAGGCGGCGGCGGCCGAGGTCCAGCTCTCCGCCGAGGCGACCGCTGCCGTGGCGGAGGCCTTCGGGGAGAAGGCGGCAGAGGCCTTCGACCGTGCCACCGAGGGCGCAGAGGCGGCGCGTGCGGGATGGGCGGGGTTGACCAGCGATGCGGAGCAAACGGCCGCAGCAGCCGCGGCCGGTAGCAATGCCTTCGCGGACATGGCGGCGTCGATGCAGGCCGCAGGCGACAGCGCGCAGGAAGCGGGCCAGAAGGCTGCAGGCGCGTCCGAGGCCCAGAAACTGAGTGCCGAGCAGGCGCGCGCCGCGGTCGAGCGTCTGCGGGCCGAATACAAGCAAGCCATCGCTACAGAGAATATGCAGCTCGCGGCCGAGAAGCTCGAGGAGCTGCGCAAGGCCAACATCGCCGCGGCGCAGGCGGCTACGGCCAACAAGAACGCGCAGACCGAAGCTGCGGCCGAGATCGCGGCGGCGTTCCAGCGAGCCGGCGTGCAGACGAAGGTCGAACTTGAGACAGCAGCAAAGACGGCGCTGCGTGATTTCGAGATGATCCGCGACAGCGGGCAGGCGACCGCCATCGGCTTGGGCGAGGCGTGGAAGCGCGCAGCCGAGGCCGCCATCGCTGCGGCGAACGGCATCGCGCCTGGTTGGGTGCAGGCGCAGGCGGCGCTTCGTGGCTTCGACGTGGTGCTCGACAGCGCGGGCCGCTCGACACTCAAGCTGCGCGATGCACAGCAGGATGCGACCCAGGCGGCCTATGGCCTGGCTGGTGCCATCCGCGAGGTGACCAGCGCGCGGGAACGAGACATCGAGGCGCGCGAGAAGGCGCTGCAGCTCGCCGAGCGCGAGCAGGAACTCGAGCGCAAGCGGCTGGGCGTCGATAAAAACGGTTTCTCAACCGACAAGGCCGGCAACACGGTCAACGCCGGGGGGAACCTCAACACCTTGACCGGCATCGCTGCCTTCCTGAAAGAAGCCGGCATTGCCGACGAGAAGAAGGCCCGCGCCATCGCGCTACAGTTTTCCGATGGGAAGGGAAACATTCCTTTCTTCGGCAACCCCGGCCAGCGCCTCTACGGCGGGGACACGATCAGCCAGGCGCTGTTGCGCGCCGCAGAAAAAGAGACCTTCTTTGGCAAGGGTGACACGGCCACCACGATCCCGAGGCCGGAATCGACGCGGCGCGTTGACTTGAACCTGCGACTCAACGGCCGCGACCTCGGCACCGTCAACACCGACAGCGCGGGCGCTGATGCGATTCAAGGTCTGCTCGCGCAACTCGGCGCCGCCGCCGGCACCTCTTCCATTCGGCCGGGGAGCTGAGCATGCCAGCACCGAAGTTTCACGCCCTCAACGGATTGCAGATCTCGCGCGGCATGGTCTGGGTCGATGAATACGGATGGAGCGCCGTCGAGAAGAGTCTCGAGTACTCGCTCACAGGCGCCGCGCTCATCGATGGCGCCAAGCGTCAAGCCGGCCGGCCTATCACTCTGCAGGGCGAAGTAGATGCCGGATGGATTCAGCGCGGAAAGCTCGAGGCGCTGCGCCAGCTCTCCGAAGCCGATGCCGTGGCGTCGTACACGCTCGTGCTGGCAGATGGCCGCACGTTCAACGTGCAGTTTGCGCCGGCCGCAATCCCTGTCGAGGGCAAGCCGCTCGCGCGCCCCGAGCTTCCCGATGACCAGCAGCCCTACATCGCGACCGTTCGACTCATCACCGTCTGACCCATGCCCATTCTCGAATCCGACATCAAGATCGTCGCCACCCAGGTGATGGACGACGTGCCCGAAGGCGGCGGCGCGCCGACCTCGACCGTGATCCCCGATGGCGCCAGTAATGCCATCTTCAAGGACATCAGCGAGGTGGACCGTGCGCAGGGTGACGTGTCCATCATGAAGGTGGCCGCGACCGTCCAGACGCTCAACACCGATACCGCTCTTGGCGGCACGGTCAGCATCGCGCGCCCACCGGCCGACCCGAAGGTGAGCGCGACGCTGTTCGTCACGGGCGACTTCTTCGACCGGCGCGCGGCCATCCAGGGCCGTGTCGAGGCCTACACGACCGCCGGGGAAGAAGTGTCCGGCTTCATGCTGTCGAATCACGTGCAGGGGCAGCGGTCGCTGCAAATCTTCCAGCGACCCGGTGCCACCCCTCCAAGCATCAACAGCACGGTGCAGATCAGCGGCGGCGGCAAGACCGAATCGATTCGGCTCGTGGATGTCGACATCGAGACGCGGACCTACAGCTACTCGACCGGCGGCAGCTTCGTGGACTATCAGGCGCAGGTCTGCGTGTGCGAACTCGAGTCCGGGCTCAAGAACGACTACACGGGCACCGCTGCCAATCGCCTTTTCGAGCGCAGTCCCACCGCCGCGGCCATCAATCGCATGCTGACGGCCGACGCAGCTCGGTTCTATGGCGTGTCGAAGCTGGCGGCCAACGTCACGACCGGCGACCTTTCGGCGAAGGTTGAGCGCATCGACACGCAGCTCGTGCCGAGCGCGACGACCGAGATACCCATCGTGGACACGCTCGCGGCCGGTTCGTCGGTGGCGCTGGTGCGCTCGGGCAGCGGCACGGTGTCGCTCAACACCGGGGCGCTGATCGGGCCGAATGTCGTCCTGACGCTCGGGAACCCGATCTATGCCGGCACGCTGTCGGTGGCGACCAGCGCCGGCACGATCACCGACGATGGCGGCCGCCTCAAGCTGGGCGCGCTCACCATCGGCAGCGTGTCGTATGTCGGTGGCACGATCACATGCGCATCCGATGCACCGCAGATCACGGGCACGAAAGCCATCACCTACGCGCCGGCCGGCGCGCCCATCGAGCTGGCGGACTCGGCTTCCATCGTCGTGACCGCCGAGTCGCGCCGGATCAACTATCCGCTGACGATACTGCCGCCGCCAGCGCCTGGCACCCTGCGCGTCGCGTTCCGAGCCGGCGGCTCTTGGTACGAGCTGGCTGACGATGGCGCGGGCCGGCTTCGAGGTGCAGACGCGACCATCGGCACCGGCACGGTGGACTACGGCACCGGCACGGTGGCTCCGACTCTGGGCGCGCTGCCCGACGTGGGCAGCGAAGTCATCTTCTTCTGGGGCGCCAAGGTCAACTACCGCGACCGCAGCGGCGTGCTCGCGGCCGCACCGTTCGTAGCGCTGGCGCTGGACAGCCAGGCAGCACAGGCCACCACCATCTCGGTGAACTGGAACGACGGCGCCGCCCGTGTGGCAACCGACAACGGCAGCGGGGCGCTCACCGGTGATGCCACCGGCCCCGTGGCCTATGCGACCAGCACCATCGAGCTGAGGCCCAATGCGCTGCCGGCGTCCTCGGTGGCCTTCACCGTCAACTACAGCCACGGCACGCCGCAGGCGAAGGCGTTCCCGGCGCCTGCACGCAACGGTGATGGTTCCATCACGCTGAACCTTGGGCAGACCAACATCGCGCCGCGGTCGGTGTCGCTCGACTGGAATCTGGTGCTGCTCTCCACCGGTGGTGTGCCGGCTGACCTCTGGGTGCCGCAGAACTTCGCGTCCACGAAGACCATCACCGATGACGGCGCGGGCACGCTGCGCGACGGCCTGGGCGTGGCCTTCGGGACCATCGTCTACGCCACGGGCGTCATCACGCTGCATCCGGAAGCGCAGGTCTCGGTCGCGGTGCCGCAGTGGGCCGTGAACCAGCTCGGGGCGCTGGGCACGGTGCTTTCTCCGAACCTCCCGGGCATCTTCCGCAACACGCTGACCGGCTACAACTACGTGACGCTCGACGCGACGCTGCCTGTCGATTCGACAGGTCTCGTGAACGTGAATTTCCGGGTAGCCGGCGCCGGCACTGCCAAGAGCCAGGTTTTCAATCAGCCGAAGCTCTCAATTCGTCTGCTGACGAATGCGAGCGAGGTGAGCGTGCCTGGCAGTGTCAACTTCACCTACGGCGATAAAACTTACTTCGACCGCGCGGGATCCCTCTACATCGACCTTGATCCAGCAACGGGCGCGGCAACCCTCGCAGGGACTTACGACTACGCCACCAGTATGGCGAGCCTCTCGGTCTGGCCCTCGGCTGCGTCCGGGCCGGTCAGGGTCAACAGCCTGTTGACAGCGCTGGACGGTCAGCCCGTCGAGTACGTGGTGTTTCGCACGCCGGTGGCACCTATCGCCCCCGGATCGCTGCAGCTCCTCGCGACGAAGCTCAACGGCGGCACGATCAATGTCACGGCCGACGCCAACGGCAATATCAGCGCGGCCAACGTGCACGGCACCATCGAGGCCAACACCGGCGTGGGCAAGGTCCGCTTCGGCGATTGGGTGACCGCCGCAGGCAACGAGTCACAGCCTTGGTATTCGCCGGATGCGGTTGGGAGCGACGGCAAGATTTGGCGGCCGGTGCCGGTGTTCGCCAACACCGTGCGGTTCAACGCGGTCGGGACCTCCACGCTGCCGATGGACGCGACCTTGCTCGGCATCGACCCGGTGCGGCTGCCGCCCGATGGTCGCGTGCCGATTTTCAAGAAGGGTGGCTTGGCCATCATCGGCAACACGCGCAAGCTCGGGCCCCAGGTCGTGGCGAACGGGCAAACGCTCGATGCAGGCCGCGAGCGGCTGTCCCGTATGCGCATCCTCGATGCGAATGGACTGGCCGTTCAGGCTGGCTATGTGCGCAACCTCGACGCGGGCACTGTGCTGTTCTCGGACGTGAGTGGCTATGCGCAGCCCGTGACCTACGAGCACACTGTCGAGGACTTGCTCACCGTCAGCGATGTGTCGATCGACGGTCGGCTCGCTTTCGCGAGTCGCATCTCACATGACTACCTGGCCGGCGAAAGCTATGTCAGCAGCGCCGTGCGAATGGGCGACCTTAAGGCGCGCGTTCCGCTGCTGTTCGATCAGCAGAGCTGGACGGGAGTGTGGTCCGACAGCCTGATCGGCAACGCCGCCGACCCGACGTTCAACGACATCGACTTCCCGATCACGGTCACCAACAAAGGCGCCGTGACCGAGCGTTGGCGCATGCAGATCAACAGCAACGGCACCACCTACAACCTGATTGGCGAGCACGTCGGCCAGATCGTGACAGGGCAAGCCCTCTCGGCCGATTGCTCGCCGCTCGGGCCCTCGGGCGTTCCCTACATGACTATCCCGGCCGCTGGCTTCGGCTCTGGAGGCTGGCCCGCTGGCTCGGTGATCCGCTTCAACACCATCGCCGCGACCTTCCCGTTTGTCGTCATCCGCACCGTGCAGATGGGCGCCGAAACCGTGCTCGATGACTCGTTCGAGCTGCTCGTGCGCATCGGCGTCGACCGTCCCTGATTCGAGAGAGAGAACCACATGGCATCCCCTGTAGACACCAGCGTCAAGCATTTTCTGAGCACGATGGCGGGCGCGCCGGTGCTGTCCGGCACCGTGGGCTCGGGCATTGCCTGGCTCGACGCGCTGCTCGTGAACGGCTTCGACACGAAGACCTTGAGCGCGCTCACCGTGGCCGGGGGCGTGGCCACTGCTGCCTTCACTGGCTCGCATAGCGCGATCCTCGATTCGGTTATAGCGGTGGCCGGCGTGAGCGGCGGCCCGTCGGGATTCGCAGGCCTGAATGGCGAGCAGAAGGTGACGGGCAGACCAACCACAAACACGCTGACCTTTGCCACGGCGGCCACCGACGGCACCTACACCGGGACCATCACGATCAAGATGGCGCCGCTGGGCTTCACCAAGCTTTTCAGCAAAACGAACGTTGCCGTGTACAAGAGCAGCGACCCGGCCTCGAACGGCATGTGCCTGCGTGTCGATGACACCAACGCTCAGTGGATGCGCGTGATTGGATACGAGACGATGACGGACGTTGATACGGGGACGGGCTTGTTTCCGACGACGGCTCAGGTCAACGGCGGTGCGTATTGGCATAGATCGGTTAGCGCAAATGCGATAGCCGTCGGGTGGGCTTTTGCGGGTGACAGCCGAACTTTCTACCACAGCATCCGGTCAGGTCTGTCGCAGGGCGCGGGCTACGACATGGGCACGATCTGGGGCTTCGGGGACTTGGTTGCGCTTCGTCCGTCGGGCGATGCGTTCGCGACTTTCATCGCAGGCAGCTTTACCGGAACGACGACCTCCGTCGACAACTGCCTTGGAAACAACGGCTCCAGCCAGATTGCTGTGCCGCGGAGTTTCACTGGCCTTGGCTCTGCGGTCCTCGGATACCCACAGCATTGGGGAGGGAGTAGCGGAAGCCTCTACTACAGCGGTGCCACCGCGCTGCACGGCGGCTTCCCTAATCGCGTAGATGGTGCGATGTACATGGCCAAGGAGTTTTGGACGGGAGCGGGGACGGTTGAACCTCGTGGTGAATTCCCCGGTCTCTACAGAGTGCTACAGAGTGGTCTGTATAACTTCTTCAAGACAGGGGATCGAGCGCCTGCTACCGGTGCTCTTACAGGCCGCAATCTCGCTGCTTTTACCTGCCCGGCTTCTGCGACGACGAAGAACAACAATTCGGATTCGTCAAACACCGGTATCGCGTTCTTTGACGTGACGGGGCCGTGGCGTTGATATGGCTGCACATCGCTATTGGCGAGTGTCGGGGCTTCGGCCCTACGACCTAGGCTCAGTCGTTGAGCTCAACGAGTTCTGGCTACTCAGCGGCGCGACCCGTGCAGACGCAGGTGTCACGCTGAGTAGCAACATCGCACCGGTCAGCGGTGCGCTCTCATCGCTACAGGACAACGATCTTTCGACCGGTGTTCTTCTTTCGGACAAGACCGTCTTGTCGTGGGACTTTGGCGTGCCCACCGATGTCACGAACATCCGCATGGGCGCCGGGGATGGCCGCGGTCGTTTCCCGGCTATCTGCTACGTCGAGTGGTCGGACGATGGTGTAGTTTGGCGAGAACTGCAGCTGCTTCGCAATTGGGCGGGTATCAAGTGGCCCGGTGCACGAACACTCACTGAGAGCGTTTTGCGCATTCCACCAATAGAGCAAAGGACGATCCGGATGTCGTTCGAACCCGCCAGTTGGTGGCTGAACGAGTACGGGCCTTCTGTCTCTTTTTCGGCCAGCGTAGGCGCAAGCGCATTGACCGTCAACCCAATCAGTGGTGCACGCTCTGTACAGTTTTCTGGCACTGGGTCGCTGTCGGTCACTTCGGTGTCCTCTTTCGCGTTTTCAGCGGGGCTTGACTTCACGATACAGGCGAGGGTTCGGCCTACTGCAAGCATCTCGGGCATGCGCGTGATCGCTGCGTTCGGCGGGATGCGTGACGGTATATCGGTTGCGTATCTCGGGCTCGACTCCAGCACAGGGACTGTCTCGCTATCGGTCGTCGGCTCGACTACGCGCTTTGTGGTCAGCCCTGCCGGCGCTTTCGGCCCATTGAACGTCAATCGCCACGTAGCTGCGACCAGTGAGAACGGTGTACTCCGGCTTTTTATTGACGGTGTTCTTGTTGCAACGACCACGGGAGCCGGCACATTCACGGGCTACAGCAACCCAGATTTCACTATCGGCAACTACACCGTGGGAGGATCGAACTCGTTCCTTGGCGTCATCGATGAGGTCGGCATTGATTTCAAGGCGCTGTACTTCGGCGACTTCACGCCTCCCGCTGCCATCGTCCCGCAGCCCGAGTGGATGATCGACGCGGTAACTTTTTCGCCAGCATTCACGCGACCGGTAGTTGTTCCGACGCCCGGCGCGATGTCTTCCTTTGCTGGCGTCAGCTTGAAGGCGCTGCAGGCTCGCGCTCGGCCGAGCTATCTGTTTGACCCGCTCGCGCGCGGTCGCGTGCGTGGGAATGTGCTGTTGTTCAGTGGCATCACCAATGTCCCGGTGAGCCGGCGCGTCTCTCTGGTGCGCGAGCGCGACATGCTGATCGTGATGCAGCAGTGGAGCGACCGTGCCACCGGCGTCTATGACTTCCAGTATGTCGAGGAAGGCGAGGCCTATACCGTCATCGCACACGACTACACACACGACAAGCGCGCGGTGATCGCTGACAGCCTGACCCTTGCCAATGGCAAGGTGGAGCTGATGCCGTGAACGTGCTCGCTATCAATGCAATGCTCGCCGGCCCGGGCCTTGTGGCGTATCTCGGGGAGGGCGCGCGCTTCCTCGTGTGCGACGGTGTGCAGCCGCTCGAAGGTGGGGCGCTGACGACGGTTCTTGCATCGGCGGTGCTCGCCGTGCCGGCCGGCGCTGTCGATGCAGGCGCCCTGATGCTGGCTCAGGCGAGTGCGGATGGCGACATGGTGCTGGCGACCGGAATCTCGACCTGGGGGCGCGTTGAGCTCGCCAGTGGCGTGTGGGTGGCCGACTTTAGCGTGAGCGGGCCGTCAGGCGCGGGGCAGGTGAAGATCCTCGTACAGAACCCGCCCGAGAACGACCCCGAGGGCAAGGTCTACCAGGGCGGCACGTTCTTCCTCGGCGAGGTGAAGATTGGCGGCTAACGATCTCATCTTTCGCAAGCCGCCGGCTGGTGGCCCGCCGAACGTCCTCGTTTTGGGCGAGCCGGATGCACCTGCCAGCGGCGCGGCCCATGCGTTCGGACGCATCGCCTTGCCCGCATTCATGGTGCTGGGCACGGTCACTGCGACGCTTCCCCCGCGGGCTACTGCATCCGGCGCGATTCCGTTGCCCGCATTCATGGTGAGTGGGGCGACGCGCTACGACAGCGCGGTGTCTCGCCCGCTCGTGGGTAAGGTGTCGAGCGCCTGGCAGGTTGCTGAGCCTGGGCGGGCCGTTGTGCGTGCCTTGCACCAGAGCGCTGCCCTCGCCCAGCGCGGCCAGATCGCCGCATGGCAGCGCGCAGCGCCTCGCGCAACGGCCGGTACGGTGCGCTGGGAAGACGCTGAGCACGCGCGATATGCCGCGGGTGCTCGGCACCAGGCAGCCGATGGGCTTGCGATGTCGTCGGGTCAGCGACATCAGGAGGCCGGTCGCGTGGTTCGCGGCGGTGCGGTGCGATGGCAGGCGGCCGAGCAGCTCGCGCCGGCTGCGGTGGCGGTTCGTTTTCAAGAGGCGCTGCGCCTGCGCCGCCTGGCAGTTGCGCAGTGGCAGCAGGCGGGTCGGCTGCACCGCGCGCATGTCGAGGCCTTTGGCGTGGCGCAGGTCGTTGACCGCGGTTGGCTGGCGCGTTGGCAGGCGGCCATGCCGCCGATGCCGGGCCGTTCGGATGTCGTGGTGCCGCTCGACCCTTGCTATGTGCCTTCGACGCAGCTCGTGCTCCGCGAGCGGCAGCGCTACAGCACGTCCCTTGTCTTTTATTGCGAGCGGCACGGGCCGCCGCCGGCCACCGGCGAAACCGTTGTGGTCCCCCTTCTGGAGGTCTATTCCGTGGAGAACAGTATTGCGCTCGTGCGCGTCGATGGCGGCGAAATCATCGAAGCGAAGGGCTTCGGCATGTCCCTTGATGCGGACTCTTGGACATGGGCGTGGAGCGCGACGATTCCGGCCGCGGCGTTGCCTCTCGTGACTGCCGACGGCAGCGGCGATCCGGCAGAAGTCATTGCGACTGTCAACGGTGTGCCCTACCGCCTCACGGCCGAGAGCTATCGGCGTGATCGGAGCTTCGGCAAAGCCGAGGTGCGTGTGCAGGGGCGCGGTCGCGCAGCGATTCTCGACGCGCCGTATGCGCCGGTGTTCAATTTCGCGTCCTCCTCGGCGCGCACTGCGGCGCAGCTCATGGCTTTGACGATGACCGTCAACGGCGTGTCAAACGGCTGGGCCGTTGACTACCGCATCGGCGATTGGTTGGTGCCGGCTGACACGTGGGCGTTCCAGGGCACGCCGATAGCCGCCTTGCTCGATATCGCTTCCGCAGCCGGGGCCATCGTGCAGCCGCACGCAACGGATGCAACGCTGCGCATCCTGCCGCGTTATCCGGCTGCGCCGTGGAACTGGAACACGCTCACGCCCGACTATGTGCTGCCGGCCGATGCCATCGCGGTGGAGGGTGTCGAGTGGATCACGCGGCCCGACTACAACCGTGTCTTTCTTTCCGGCGCGACCGAGCCGCGCTTCCGCGGTCAGGTCACGCGCAGCGGCACGCAGGGCGACAGCGTGGCCCCGCCGGTCGTGCATGCGCTGATGACCCATGCAGACGCGGCGGCGCAGCGCGGCCTCGCGGAGTTGAGCAACACCGGACGGCAAGCGAACGTCAGCCTGCGCATGCAGGTACTTCCCGAAACGGGGCTGATCCTGCCTGGCTCGCTTGTGAGCTACGACGGCGGCGACGCCGTGCGCTTGGGCCTCGTACGCGGTATGCAGCTCGATTGGTCGCGGCCGGTGCTGCGCCAGGTGCTGAGCCTCGAAACGCATGTTGAGGCGTGACGCATGAGCCGCAACGTTTACCGCGTGTTTCTCGATTTGCTGCCGGCGACGCCGCTGCAGATCGCGACCGTGACCGCCATCGATGGAGATATCGCGCGTCTCGCGCTGCCGGGCGGCGGTGTTCTTACGGCGCGAGGTGTGGGTGACCGAGCCATCGGAGCCGAGGTGTTCGTTCGCGATGGCGTGATCGAGGGCGACGCGCCCGCTGGCCTGCCGCTCGTGCAGCTCGAGATTTGACGAAGAAAGCAGAGGAACACATGGACATAGGCGACATCGCGGGCAATCCCATCGCGCAGCTGATGTTCCTGATCTTGTCGGCCGCGGGTGGCTACAAGGTCTGGCGCGCGCAGCAGCCGACCGAAGCCAAGGAACGTGCTGACAGCGAAGGGCAGATTGCCGCGCTCGGTACGTGGAAAGAGCTGCTCGAGGGAGAGCGCGCGGCCCGCGTGAAGGCCGAGGAGCGGGCAGACAAGTTCGCGGCCGAGCGGAACGAAGCGATGCAGCAGGTTTGGGAGATGCGGGGGCAGCTCAAGGCAATGAACGAGGCCCTCACTGCGCAGACGTCCGAGCTTGCGTCCTTGCGCGATCAGGTCCGCCAACTCAAGGAGCAAATTCATGCGCCGCAATGACCTTCCCATTGACTCTGACGCAGCGCCGCTCGAGGAGCTGCCGCGCCTTCGTGCTCCGCGCCAGTGGCGCCGCCTGCTCGAAACCGTTGCCGTCGTCGGAAGCCTCTTCCTCGGCGGCTTCGGCTCGGGTTACTTCTGGTCCACGCGCAATGCAGAGGCGCAGATGTCGCGCCAGCGCGAAGACCACCTCGCAGAGATAGGCCGGCTGCGCCAGGCCTACGGCGACCGCCTCTCTTCCATTGCCGGCCGCGTCACCGAGGCGGCCGATACCGCAGCGAGCGCTGCGCAGACCGCGGGCGAGGCCGCGAGCACTGCGCAGAACGCCGCACAAACCGCCAACCAGGCCGCGAAGACCGCGGCGAAGGATCTCAAGAAGCCATGATCGACACCCAAACCCTCATCGCATGCACGGGCGCGACGCGCGCGGACGCCGAGCGCTACACGCTGCACCTTGCGGACGGCATGAACCGTTTTCGGATTCACTCCGATAGCGCGGTGGCCGCATTTCTCGGACAGCTCACAATCGAGTCGGATGCCCTGCAGAAGGTCGAGGAGGATCTCAACTACAAGACGCCGGATCGCTTGCGCGAGATCTTCCCGAGCCTGTTCGTGAAGGGGGGCTATCGCGCCGAGGACTACATTCGCAACCCGCGCGCACTAAGCCAGCTTCGCTACAAGGGTTTCCATGGTCGTGGCCTGATTCAGTTGACCTGGGAGGAGGCCTACATTGCAGCGGGACGCGCCATCGGCGCCGACTACCGTGGCAATCCGGATCTCCTCCTGCAGCCGCAGCATGCGGCGTTCTCGGCGTGCTGGTTTTTCGCCGAGTACAAGGGCTGTATCGCGCCCGCCGAGCGCGGCGACATCTACGACGTGACGGGCCGCGTCAACGGGCCAAAGCGCCTGAAGCTGGCCGAGCGCAAAGCCGCCACGGCGCGCGCGTTCAAGGTGCTGAGCGCATGAGCATGCTGCAAGCCTTGATGGCGGCCCTCTGCATCAGCCTGGCGGGCAATGCTGCGCTCGGCTGGGCCTGGGTGGGCGCCCTTGAACGAGCGGCTACGTCGGTGCTACAGCGCGATGACGCGCGCGCCGCGGCCTCGGCCTGCAGCGATGCGACCGAGGATCTCCGCGACCTGGCCGACAAGCGCGGCGCCGAGGTGAAGAATGCGCAGGCCGTGGCGCGCGCTGATGCCGGTGGGCGCCAGCAGGCGGCGCACACGATCCTGAGCACGCCGCCGGCGGTGCCGGGAGATGCCTGCGCGAGCGCACAGGTTCGCGTCGATGGGTGGCTGAAGGGGAGGGCGCAGCCGTGAAGCGATTGGCGCTCCTGGGGGTGATGGCGAGCCTCGGTTGGCTTCTCGCGGCGTGCGGGGTTGCGTCGGTGCAAACCGTGAAAGTGCCGATCCCTATCCCGTGCGATGCCGCCGAGCCAGCGCGGCCGGCGATGCCCACCGAGGCGCTTTCGCCTGGCGTGGATCTCGACCGGTTTGCCGCGGCGGCGATGGCGGAAATCGAGCTGCGCGAGGGCTATGAGGGAGAACTGCGCGCGGCTGTGAGGGCTTGCGCGGCCCCGATTGGCGCGACTCTTTCAAAAAGCCGAGCGGGGCCGAAGATCGGTCAATCTAACACTTCGGCGCCGTAGCGCGCGGCCACAATGGCGCGGCCGACGGCTACGCGCGGAGTCGGCCCCTCTTGCCAGGGCGCGCGCCCGTCCGGAAAGCGACTGCCTGGCTTGCCTGTCACGATGGCGCACCACTGATAACCCTTGCCTGGCATAGGTGCGATGTGGATCGCCTCTCTCTCGAGCACTCGGTCGAAGCCCGGCCATTCGTTCGCATAGTCGATGTCGACCGGCTCGCCAAGCGCCTTTGCGATCCAAGCATTGAGGGCAGCACCGGCCAGCTCGGCTGTTTTCATGCTTCCGATGTGCCCAGTAGCGGTATCTCGGTGCCGTCAGCGGCCACCATGATCCCGGGCGTGCTGTCAGAGATTTCGATGCGTACGCCCATGTGGGTTTCGCTGCTGATAATTTTGGGGTCGGCACCGCATCGGATGCGCGATTCCGTGTAGGCCTCGAGCTGCGGCGGCGTGAGTACGAATTTTTGCGGGTAGACGTTGCTGTTGGCTTTCCAGTGGGCGGACAGCTTCTCGGTCATCGAAAGGTATAGAGATGCCATGCCGCTCACCTCGAGGCGCGCCGGATTTCCACCGGGCCGATGCCGTCGTAGACGGTCGTTCCATCTTTTAGAGAGGTGACGGTCCATCGGGTGCCGGGCGTCACCTTGTAGTCGCCAGGTGCCAGGGGAAGTGCGTGCTCGTCGCGGGCCTCATCGCTGTACCAGGTCGGCGCGCTGAGGATGGTGGGCTCGGGAGGAAAAAAATCTGCTTGGCTCATGGCTTCGATTGTCAGTGGGGGCGCTATGCCCGTGCGATGGGGACTTGGCGCCAGTCGGTGGTGTAGTTCGGTGTGCGTCGCTGCTGTTTCATCGTCCATTCGCGTTGGTCGCCTGCGGTGCCGGTGCTTGCGATGCGTAGCGTGCCCTTGCCGTATCGATCGTTCAGCGTGTCCACTGCGCGCATCAGCTTGCTGCGTTCGCGGCCTTCCTCGCTCTCGAGGTCTAACTCGCCCTGCAGGATGCTTCCGTCGTTGAGCTCGAGCAGCATCACGCCTGCTTTCGCGATGTTGTAGCCGGGCTCAAACAGCAGCTCAATGCCCATCACTGCGGCCTGAGTGATGGCGGCTGTGTCGCACGTTGGCCGACGAAGAGGCACGGTCAGCGAGCGCGCGAACTTTGGGCCAGGCCGGAAGGGCGACGTGTGCGCAAAGACGTGGACCATGCCGGCCAAACTGCCCTGGCGGCGCAGCTTCTCGGCCGCGCGTGCCGCGAACTCACTCACTGCTTCGATCAACGGTGGCAGCTCGCGCACGGGATGCCCGAAAGAGCGCGTGCAGGCGATTTCCTTTTTTGGCGATGGGGCGTCATCGAGGTCGATGCAGGACAGCCCTTGCAGCTCGCGCACCGTGCGCTCGAGCACGACGGACCACCGTCGCCTGGCTGTTGCTGGATCGAGCTTTGCGAGGTCTAGCGCAGTGGTCACGCCGCCCTCGCGCAACTGCTCGCCGATGCGCCGGCCTACGCCCCACACGTCGCCCACTTCGGTGCTGGCGAGCAGTTCCTCGACTTCGTTGCTCGACAGCGAAGAGAGGTCGCAGACCTGGGCTTGCGTTGCGGGATAGCTGCCGGGCTTCCGTTCGGCGTCCTTGGCGATGTGGTTCGCGAGCTTGGCGAGGGTCTTGGTGGGGGCGATGCCCACGCAGCAGGGGATGCCGATCCATTGCAGGATGCGCGACCGTACGGCGCGCGCTCGCTTCCGCAGATCGCCTTGCACGCCCGTGACATCGATGAAAGATTCATCTATCGAATAAATTTCCTGTCCAGGTCCCATGCCGGCGGCCAGGCTCATCATGCGATCCGACATGTCGCCGTACAAGGTGAAGTTCGCCGACAGCGCCACGAGCCCGGCGTGCTCCTCGAGGTGCCGGAACTCGAAATGCGGCTGCGCCATCTTGACTCCGAGGGCCTTCGCTTCGTCGCTGCGACTGATCGCGCAACCGTCGTTGTTGCTCAGGACGACGACGGGGCGCCCCTGCAGACTGGGCCGGAAGACCCGTTCGCAGGAGACGTAAAAATTGTTCCCATCGAGCAGCGCGAACATCTCACGTACGAAATTGCTTGATGTTGCTCGTCACCACGCCCCACACCTCGACGGTCTGGCCCTCCGAGGGTGTGATGTCCGGGTAGGTGGGATTGCCGGCCTTGAGCTTGAGGCGGCCGCCGCGAAGATGTAGAAACTTCACTGCGAAATCGCCGTCGATCACGGCCACGACGATATGCCCGTGCTGCGGCTTGATCGCCCGATCAACCACCAGCATGTCGCCGTTCTCGATGCCGTGCCCGCTCATGCTGTCGCCGGCCACGCGAAGGAGGAACGTTGCCTGTGGGTGCGTGATGAGGATGGCATTGAGGTCGATGCGCTTGACGAGAAAATCCTCGGCAGGCGACGGAAAGCCGGCGTGTACCGTTACCTCGGCCATCGGCAGCAGCAGGCTCTCGATGCAAACTGGCACCGGGGCGGGTTGTGCTGCAATACTGTTCATGCATACAGTATAGGGCGGGCAGGCGCAGCGGCGTCAGCCCTTTTGCTTACAGCGCCCACAGGCGCGCATCGGAGACACCTCGCATGTGCTTTTCCGCCTCGACCCGCGCTGAGCATTCCGCTTTCCGGCGGCTGTTCCCGAAATCCCTACTGTCGATCAAGGACTTTTATCGGGAATACATCTCGCGCAAGAAGAAGTCGAGGCCTTTCGTGCCGAAGTTTCCGAAGGCGATGGATGCCAACTTTTCGAATCCGACGACCAACGATGAGCGGGCCATCAAGGCGTTGATCGATGAGTACGACGCCGAGCAGGCGATGGGGTATGAGCGAACGCTTTTCGAGCAGCGCGCGCGCCTCGTGAAGGCCGAGCGAAAGCTGCAGGAGAAGGAGACGAAGACGGCGCTCCACGATCAGCGCGTGGCGTCTGAAAAAATCGCAGCGGCCCTGGCGAAGCTCGAGGACTTGAAGCGTACCGAACTGAAGCCGCGGGACGGGCGCATCTTCCCGGGGTGGTATGCCCCGGTGCTGGTCATCGAGGATGGCGAATGGCTCATCAAGCCGATGCGTTACCAGTGCCGGCCGGCGGGAAAACCGGCGTTCTACGACACGAAGTACCCTGGCACCTATAACGCACGGCGCAACAGCCTCGAGGGCTTCTGGAAGGGCCAATTTGGGCAGAGCCATGGGCTCATGATCGTCAACGGCTTTTACGAGAACGTGAAGCGGCACGACATGGAGCACCGAGAGCTGCGGCCGGGCGAGGAGCCCGAAAACGTCGTGCTCGAGTTCCGGCCGCGGCCGACACAAGACATGCTCATCGCTTGCCTTTACTCGCATTGGACGCCGCCGGAGGGCTCCGATGAGCCTGAACTATGGTCTTTCGCGGCGATCACGGATGAGCCGCCGCTAGAGGTCGCCGATGCGGGCCATGATCGTTGCATCGTGCAACTGCGCCATGAAAACGTCGAGGCTTGGCTTTCCCCGGAGGGACGATCAAAAGCTGATCTTGAAAAAATCCTTGAGGATAAGGAGCGGCCGTATTACGAGCATCAAATGGCAGCCTAGATTGCTAAGTTCAGCTATGTATTTTTCTTGGAAAGTTCTTTTCTAAGTTCATTGATCGACGGGCCAATTTTTGCAACGGCATCTCTGAGTTCTTGGTCGGTTACTCCAAGCGCTTTTGCCCAATAGTCGATCTCATACGATTCGGCGGAATTCAAAACTGATGAATCGCTGTATTTGACGGCTAAAGGGCGGTTGTGGCCTTGGGGCTGCCCGCCCAGCGTTTCTTGAAGATACTGAGTAAGAATGTCAAATCGAGCTAAGCGATTTGACTTTTTCTGAACTCCTTCTTGCGATAAGCGATGATATTCATAAAGCCGACCGCTGTATTCTTCTGACGGGATGTCATTCAACTCAGTCCACATGAACCATGTTTCGAGGGCTGTCGCTACGGCGCTCCAATCGGTGACATTAATTTTTGCAAGCCACGTCGCAACTGTGAACACAGTGTAGAGATGAGTTTTTTTCTTCCAAGGTGTTCGGAGGTATTCGCTTCTGCTTAGTATTTCGTCCAGAATCGACAAAGCTACTTCAATGCTGGCAATATCATTTTCTGCTTCAGGGTAGGACTCGTTGTACAAGTCGTACATCTTGTTAATTGCAGACTGAGTTGTTTCGTCTTCGAAGCCACTTCTCATAAAAATGAGTAGGGTACTTGCGAACTGGATGTCCTGCATGCGCCGGATTTCCGTGTCGCTAAAGAGGTTCCACCTTTTCCAAAATTCCAGTTCTGCAACTCTCTCGGAAGTTTTGAGAAATTCTCCGTTAAATTCGGCGTTTCTCAACTCTTGAGGGTTAAGTGCGTTGGATGTCTTGTTTAGTCGCAAGAACATCTTCACGATGTCGTCGCGCTGCACGGCAGAATTTACGAATCGAACCGAAATCTTGTACGCCCAAATATCGGATCTCGTTTTGGGGTCAAGGTCTTCGAATGATTGACCCCGATAGCTGGCTTCGGGGAACTCTAAGCCCGAGTCCGTAAGCTTAAGCTTGCCTTCGATAAAAAGCCCGATGGTTCTTATTCTTTGCTGACCGTCGACTACGCTGTATTTTGTGTCGCCGGTAGTGGGGTCGGTTTGAGTTTCCCAAAGGTAAATTTCGGGAATGGGATAGCCCAAAATGATTGTTTCCAATAGCGAAATTCTATCTTTTCTAATCCAAGTAAAATTCCTTTGAAAAGATTCATCAACAAACAAGTTGCCTTTTTTAAACTCATCGAACACCCACTTGATTGGGCGACTCTCGGTATCCATATTGGAGACTATTGTCATAGTTCACCTTGAAGTTGGTTTATTCCGGCGAGGTGATATTTTTCTACGAAATGCCAGTCTTCGTATACTCTGTAATTGATTTCGCTCGGCAGTTTAAACTCTAGCTGGAGCTCCTTGCGCAAAGCGTCGGCACGGACGATCCAGTCCTTAAAAAAATCAAGTTTCTCGCCTGATATTTCTTCGACCTTGATGGAAATAAAATGGCGGAATACTTCCTTGGCGGTAGTTGCGTATGTTTGTCCCGAATAGCTGTGCATGTATTCGAGGCTTGCGTCCCAAAGATACTTAAACCATCTCGCCGAAACTAATACGAGGTCTAAATCAGATTCTGAGTTAAATGGGTTTAAATCGCGCCCCGGAGTTAGGCTGAAGCCGGTCTTTGCGCTTCCGACGATGGCAATGTTAGGTGCTGCCATATCGAGTGCGGTCGAGACTTTGCCTTTAAATTCGTGATATACGACTTCTGAAGGCCCATCGAAAGATTGAGCGAATAGAAAGACGTCATTGCTCATAAGGCAATTGTGATAAACGTGTTTGGGCCCATGCTCTTTTAGAGCGGCAATGAATTCGTCTCTTGTCATATTTACAAGTTTCTGGACGACGAAACTGTATCGGTTTGTTCGCGCTCTAGCGAGGGCTTTTGAGGCCTGTGGTCTCCGGGGAACTACTGACTTTGTAGTCGGCGCTGCCGTTCACAGAGGCCTTGAACTGCCGAGACAAGATGCGTTGGGTTTACGCGACGAAACACGCATGGTAGCTGTAGGCATTTTTGTAGGCATTCTTTGCCAAAACGTTCTGAAAACCGCGTGGATGTTGAATGTTAGCCTCCCTCCCTCTCCTCCAATGATTCAAGGGTCAGTGGCCATCAGGCTACTGACCCTTTCTCATTGGTGCCTGCCGCTCGACCTCGGTCTCGCCTAGGCAGGCGTCAACCCAAGCTCCGCCCGCATGCCCGAAACCCGCCGCACATAGAACTCCACGAACGCCCGGATCCGCATCGGCATGTGTTCGCGGCTGGGATAGCAGAGGTAGTGCGCCCGCCCCTGGGGCGCATGGGCATCGAGGCAACGGACCAGCCGGCCGGCGCGCAGATCCTCGGCGACCTGGTAGCCCGCGACCTGGGCGATGCCGAGGCCATCCCGCAACGCGCCCACCACCAATTCCGGATCGCTGTAGATCCGGCTGCCCTTCGGCATGAGCTTGCGCACCCGGCGCGCGCCTCTCTCGTCCCCCGCGGGCGGCTCCATGAACTCCCATTCGTACAGCCCTCCCGATCCGAGACGGAACTGGATGCACGCGTGGCGCTCGATGTCCTCGAGCGTTTCGGGCAGGCCGTGGCGCGCGGCGTACGCGGGCGATGCGCACACCATCATCTCCATGGGCGCGAGCTGGCGCGCGATGATGCTGCTGTCGGCGAGGCGGCCGTTGCGGAAGCTGAGGTCGATGCGGTCGGCGGTGAAATCGGTGATCCGGTCGTCGAGGATCAGTTCGACATCGATGCCGGGATGCAGCCTGTAGAAATCGGCCAGCAGCGGGCCGACGATCCGGCGGCCGAAGCCGATCGTCGAGCACACGCGCAGCTGCCCGCGCGCGGGCCCGTCCTGCAGCTCGTGCACCTGCTGCATCGCCTGCATGATCTGCTCGACCCCCGGGCGGCTGAGCTCGTAGAACATCTCCCCCTCGGGCGTGAGCGCGACATTGCGCGTGGAGCGCTGCAGCAGCCGCGTCTTCATCTGGGTCTCGAGCCGCTGCACGTTGCGGCTCACGGCCGAGCGGCCGAGGCCCAGGCGGTGGCCCGCCTTCATGAAGCTCAGTTCCTCGGCGACCGCCATGAACGACAGCACGCCGGTGTAGCTGGCGGCCAATCCGGAGGCCAGTGCATCGGGCATCGAAAGGGTGGGGGCGGGGTTCTTCATGGTCGATGGGTCGGGTGGAGCGGCGCGGGGGAAAGCTGGTCGGCGAGGGCGCCAGCGCATCATGGGCCACGGGCATGCCGACGTCGGTGCGCGTTCGCACACATCGGCGCGTCGCGGCCGGGCATTGGTGATCAAAGCTGGACATGGGATTGCCTTCGGGCATGCCAATTCATGCCAGGGTGACTCCTACGATGACCGTTTCAGACGGATCTCATCGCCATGGCGCTCGCCCTTCATCGCCCCGCTCTTTCCGCTTCCAGGTCGGACCTCGCCTGGTCATGGTTGCCGCCATTCGCCGCGGTGCTCGCCTATCCGCATCTGCTCGCGGCGTTCTACCAACGCTTCAATGCACACGACGGCAGTCCGGTGCTCGCCGTGCTTGCCATGGCATCGGCCTTCGCGGTCAGCGCACTGGGGTTCGCTTTCGCGTGGCGGCTGGGGCACGCGCCGCATCCAACGGTGCGCTCGCTGAGCGCGCGCCGCTTCGCGTACCTCACGGTGGCGGCGCCGCCGCTGTTCACGTTCATGGGGGTGCTGCTGTACCTGATGAAGATCGAGGGCGGGGATGCGGCGGTCTGGACCGGGCTCTGGACGGCCGCGGCGGCATGGGTCGCGATGCTGCAACTCACGCGGCGCTCCGACGTGGACGCCGTCGATGAAGCCGCTGCCCCGGCAGGCATGCAGGCCACGCGCGGACTCGCGGCATTGCGAGTCACCCACGGCATCTCGGCGGCCGCGCTGATCGTCGCCTTCCTCGCGCCCCACCTGTTCAACCATCTCGTCGCCTGGTTGGGCGACCACGCGCACCAGTCGCTGATGCTCCAGTTGCGCAAGCTCTATCGCCATGCCTGGATCGAACCCGCGTTGCTGCTCGCGATGGCATTCCAGCTGCTCTCGGGCTTGGCGCTGTGGTTGCCGAAGACGCGCAGGAAGGCGAATCTCTTCGATGTGCTGCAACTGGCATCGGGCATCTACCTGACTTTCTTCGTGGCCTCGCATGTCAACTCGGTGTTCGTGCTGGCCCGGCATTTCGGCATCGACACCAACTGGGCCTGGGCCGTGAGCGCGCCGGCCGGGCTGACGGGCGACGCATGGAGCGTGCGGCTGATTCCCCACTACGCGATCGCGGTGTTCATGCTGCTGGGACACCTGGCCTGCGGCCTGCGCGTCGTCCTGCTCGGACATGGCGCGAGCGAGGCCAGGGCAGGGCGCTGGACCTGGATCGCACTGGCGGCGTCGACGGCCGTGGCGGTCGCCATTTCGGCGGCGATGCTGGGCGCCCGGTGGTGAGCGTGCTCATCGGCGTGTCGATTGCAAAGCCATCGAATTCTTTACCTGATTCCAATTAATAAATAGCGAAAGAATAATTTCTCCGAAATAGCAAAAGCATTGACCCGGATTCGCCGCATTCATAGCATCGCCACCGCTATTGCGGCGACTCCAATATTTTTGCTGATCAAGGGGGAAGAGATGACATTCAGGTCGATGATCATTAATTTGACATTGCTGCTCGCAATTGTCACCAGCGGCTGTTCGGACGGCAATGCGAACGCGTTCTTCTACAGCAGCACGCTGGACCAGAGAACGAAGGACGAACAGCCCGCGGTGCTCAAGACGCTCGAGGAATTGGTCGGTATCGAAAGCGGCACCAATGACGCGATCGGGATTCCCGAAATGGGCAATTACCTCGAACGGCGTCTCAAGGCACTCGGTGCCGAGGTCTCGAGGACCCCCGCCACCAACGGCGTGGTCGGCGACATCATCGTCGGCCAACTCAAGGGCAGCGGCGGCCGGCATATCCTGATGATGGCGCACATGGACACGGTCTATGTGCGCGGCTCGCTGGCCAAGGCGCCATTCCGTATCGAAGACGACCAGGTGCTCGGCGCCGGCATTGCCGATGCCAAGGGCGGCATCGCGACCATCCTGCATACGCTGGCCTTGTTGAAGGCGCAGAACTTCCAGCAATTCGGCACCATCACCGTGATGTTCAACACCGACGAGGAAAAGGGCTCGCTCGGGTCGAACGAATTGATCCAGAAGCTCGCGGCGCAGAGCGACATCGTGCTGTCGTACGAAACCGGCTTCATCTACGAGGGCCAGGAGTTCTTCGTCACCGGCACCTCGGGCGTGGCGGTCGTGGAGGCACGGGTTCACGGCAAGGCGTCGCATGCGGGAGCCGCGTCCCCGACGGCGGTGAATTCCATGACCGAGGCCGCGGACCTGATCCTGCGAACCCAGGACCTGCAGGACCCGCAGCAGGAGCGGCTGTTCAACTGGACGACCATCAAGGGCGGCAGCGCCACCAACATCATTCCGGACCTCACGGTCGTCTCGGCCGACATGCGCTACGGCCGCAACGAGGATCTACCGCTGCTGGAGGCCGCGCTCGCCGAGCGTGCGCAGAAGAAGCGCCTCGAAGGAGCGCGCATCGATCTCCAGGTGACGCGCCTCATCCCGCCGTACAACGCCACGGACGCCGCCCGGGGCGTGATGAACAAGGCCGTCGCCATCTACGCCGAAGTGGGCGCGAAGCTGGTGGCCGCCAACGTGCGCACCGGCGGCGGCTCGGACGCGGGCTGGGCCGCGCTCTCGGGCAAGCCGGTGCTCGAGAATCTGGGCCTGCCCGGCGGCAACCAGCATGCCGATGCCGGGGAGTACGTGCTGGCCTCGTCCATCCCGCGCCGGCTCTACCTGTCGGCGCGCCTGGTCTCGGAGCTCGGGCAGGGACTCTGAGCAAGGATCGAGGTCTACCGATTCAGTCGATTACCGACCGATCCGGTAAGCGCCTGCGATAGACTGCGGGCCGATGCCCAAGCCCACCCGCTCCCAGATCGACGCCGAGATCATCGACCGCGCCGCGGGCCTGTTCGCCAAGCACGGCTTTGCCCACACCTCGCTCCAGCAGATCGCGGACGCGGTCAACTATTCGAAGGCCGGGCTGCTGCATCACTTCCCGAGCAAGCAGGCGATCTACGACGCGGCACTGCAGACCTGCCGCGAGCAGGCGCAGGCCCTGCTCGATGCGGTCGAACACCTGCCGCCGGGCGCGGCGCGCGAACGCGTGGTGGTGGAGGCCTCGGTCGACCAGACCTACGAGTGGCCCGGCGTGTCGGCGCTCGCGAACCGGCTGGCCGACAACGGCAAGGGCACCGATCCCGCGCTGACCGAGATGGCGTTGATGGTCTACAAGGCGCTCGGCATCGATCTGCAGACCACCACCATGGAGCGCATCGTGCGCGTGACGAGCGCGCTCTCGGGCCTCGGCGCCTCGGCGATGGTCGCGGCCCACGTGGGACTGCAGCGCGAATGGCGCACGCCCATCGTCGACGCGGCCATGGACGCGCTCGGCCATGGCGGCAAGCCGCAGCGCGCGGCGCGCAAGCGCGCCTAGTCTTCCGGCCCGCAGCGGCGCCTCAGAGGCCGCCGATCAAGCCGCTGAGCTTCGGTGCGAACACGCCGTAGCCCATGCTCACCGACACGCGCAATTCGGGCATGAAGGCCGCGAAGGACACGCCGACCCCGGCCAGCCCGCCGACCACCAGACCGAGCACGGCGAGCGCTCTCCCGTGCTGCTTGAGGACCGACAGGGTGGCGTGGAGGAAGGTCAATGCGGTGTTCCTTGGGGATGGAGCACCGGATTATCAACCAATTCGGTTGGACTTCAACCATTTCGGTCGAAGATGAGGGGCGCGCCTCTCAGGCCGCGGGCAGAAACTTTCTCACATGCGCCGCGAAGGCGGTCGTCAGGGCGCTCGGTGCCTCGCGCGCCAGTGCCAGCGTGACGCCCACACCCGGCAGTTCGGGAAAGCCGTCGTCCGCGTCGAGGATCCGCAGGTCCTCGGGCACGGCGGTGCGCGTGAGTACTGTCACGGCCTGGCCCGAGCGCGCCATGCCCACCAGCCCCGAGAGGCTGCTGCTCGCATAGGCGAGCCGGTAGGCGCGGCCCGCGGCCTCGAGCGCGCGCCGCGGCAGCAGGTGGTCGAGCGCATCGGGCGCGCCGAGCGCGAGCGGCAGCGGGTCGAGGGCGACGGCGGCACTGCCGTGCTGCGCGACCCACACCAGCGGCTCGTGCCGGATCACTTCGGCGCCCGCGGCATCGGCGGCCACCGACACCAGCGCGAGGTCGATCGCATGCCGCGCCAGCAGCTCGTGCAGCCGCGGCGTGGGCGCGCACATGACCTCGAGCTGCACCCCCGGGTGCAGGCTCGCGAAGCCCCGCAGCAGGTAGGGCAGGAACACGACCGCGTAGTCGTCGGGGCAACTGAAGCGCAGCACGCCCGACAGCTGCTGCCCGCGCAGTTCGGCCAGTGCCTCGTCATGCCGGCGCAGCAGTTCGTTGGCGCGCACCAGCAGGCGTTCGCCGGTCGCGGTGAGGGTGACGCCGCGGCCGGTGCGGTGCAGCAGCGGCTGCGCGACGATGCCCTCGAGCTTCTGCATCTGCATGCTCAGCGCCGACTGCGTGCGGCCCACGCGCAGGGCCGCCTGGCCCAGCACGCCGGTCTCGGCGATGGCGACGAAGCTGCGCAGCAGGTCGATGTCCAGCGATTGGCTCACGGCATGAGTTCCCTTGATAGCTGATCTCAAAACAATTCGCTTCCATGCGCGCGGGGCGCCGCGTAACGTGGGCATTTTGATCGGGAAGCACCCCATGAGCAGGAACGACGACCCCCAGTTCTGGCAACAGGCACAGCGCCATCTCGTGCGCTACGGCGGCAGCTTCGAGCCGCTGATCATCGAGCGCGCGCAGGGCTGCTTCGTCTACGACGCCGACGGCCGCGCCATCCTCGATTTCACCTCGGGCCAGATGAGCGCGCTGCTCGGGCATGCGCATCCCGAGATCGTCTCGGTGGTGTCGGAGCACGTGCGCACGCTCGATCACCTGTTCAGCGGCATGCTGTCGCGCCCGGTGGTGGCGCTGGCCGCCGAGATCGCGCGCCATGCGCCCGGTGCGCTCGAACGCTGCCTGCTGCTGAGCACCGGCGCCGAATCGAACGAGGCGGCGCTGCGCATGGCCAGGCTGGTGACCGGCGGCCACGAGGTGGTGGCCTTCACGCAGTCGTGGCACGGCATGACCGGCAGCGCGGCGGCCGCGACCTACAGCGCGGGCCGCAAGGGCTACGGCCCGGCGGCAGTCGGCTCGTTCGCGATCCCGGCGCCCAATGCCTACCGGCCGCGCTTCGCCACGAAGGAGGGCGAACTCGACTGGCGCCGCGAGCTCGACGATGGCTTCGAGCAGATCGACCGCCAGTCGACCGGCGCGCTCGCGGCCTTCATCGCCGAGCCCATTCTCAGCAGCGGCGGCATCCTCGAGCTGCCGCCCGGCTACATGGCGGCGCTCAAGAAGAAGTGCGAGGAGCGCGGCATGCTGCTGATCGTCGACGAGGCGCAGACCGGCGTGGGCCGCACGGGGCTGATGTTCGCGTGCGACCGCGACGGCGTGGCGCCCGACATCCTGACCCTGTCGAAGACCTTGGGCGCCGGCCTGCCGCTGGCCGCGATGGTGACCACCGCCGCGATCGAGGACGAGGCCCATGCGCGCGGCTTCCTGTTCTACACCACGCACGTCTCCGATCCGCTGCCCGCGGCGGTCGGCCTGAAGGTGCTCGAGGTGGTCGAGCGCGACGGCCTGGTCGAGCGCGCGCGCGTCGCGGGCGAACGGCTGCAGCAGGGGCTGCGACGGCTGCAGGCGCGCCACGAATGCATCGGCGACGTGCGCGGGCGCGGCCTGCTGCTGGGCCTCGAGGTGGTCAAGAGCCGCGACACGCGCGAGCCGGCCTTCGAACTCGGCGAGGCCGTCACGCGCGAGTGCATGAAGCTGGGCCTGAGCATGAACATCGTGAAGCTGCCCTCGATGGGTGGCGTGTTCCGCATCGCGCCGCCGCTGACGATCAGCGACAGCGAGATCGACCTCGGCCTCGAGCTGCTCGACAAGGCCATCGCCACGGCGGTGCGTTTGCAGCGGCCTTCCTGAGCGACCGTCGTGGCATTCAGCCCGGCTTAAGTTTCGCGAACGATACTGGCTTCGACGGTCTTTCGGCGTTGGTAGAGGTCGCTTCGGCACCCGCTGGCTTGCAGCGGTTCCTCGAGCCTAGGGTCGTCCAATATTCGAAGGCGCGGGGGCCATGGGCCCTGCCGCCGCCAGCCCACCCTCGGCACGAAGACGCAGCCAAGTTGCAGCAGCGTCCTACAGGGGGCAGCGGGACCGGGCACTACGGTCGATGTCCCGGAGCCACCGAGCCACTCCATGCCGAGGCCTAACGAGCAGGACGAGCAGGACGAAGACACCGCCGGCGCCAGTGAAGGCGCCGAGCCTCCCGCCAGGCACGGCTTCCTGAACCGCCTCGGCCCCGGCCTCATCACCGGCGCCGCCGACGACGATCCCAGCGGCATCGCCACCTACACCCAGGCCGGCGCGCAGTTCGGCTACGGCATGGGCTGGACCCTGCTGCTGACCTATCCGCTGATGGTGGGCATCCAGCTCGCGAGCGCGCGCATCGGCCGCACCACGGGCCGCGGCCTGACCTCGGCCTTCGCCACTCTGTGGCCGCGCCCGGTCGTGCTGCTCGCGGTCGTGCTGCTGCTGGTCGCCAATGTCGTGAACCTCGCGGCCGACATCGGCGCCATGGCCGAGGTCGCGCGGCTGGGCCTGGGCGGACCCGAGGCGCTCTACGCGCTGGGCTTCGGCCTGCTGTCGCTGGCGCTGCAGGCCTGGCTGCCGTACCACCGCTACGTGCGCGTGCTCAAGTGGCTCACGCTCTCGCTGCTGGCCTACGTGGGCGTGGCGCTGGTGGCGCACGTCGACTGGAAGGCCGCGCTCGCGGGCGCGCTGCTGCCGCGCCTGCACTGGGATGCGGAGAGCATCCAGATGGTGGTGGCGATCCTCGGCACCACGATCAGCCCCTACCTTTTCTTCTGGCAGGCGGCGCAGGAGGTGGAGGAGATCGAACGCGTTCCGCAGGACCATGCGCTCAGGACGCATCCCGCGCAGGCGCGCACGCAACTGCGCCGGCTGCGCTTCGACACCTGGGTCGGCATGGGCTTCTCCAACGCGATCGCCTTCTCGATGATCGTGGCCTCGGCCGCCACCCTGCATGCCCATGGCCAGACCGACGTGGGCTCGACCGCGCAGGCGGCCGAGGCCCTGCGCCCGGTGGCCGGCAGCGCGGCCTTCGCGCTGTTCGCGCTGGGGATCATCGGCACGGGCCTGCTGGCGCTGCCGGTGCTCGGCGGTTCCGCCGCTTATGCCTGCGCCGAATTCCTGCGCGTGCGGCGCGGGCTCGAGCAGCCGGTGGGCGCGGCGCCGGCCTTCTACGGCATCCTCGCGGCCGCCATGGCCTGCGGCATCGGCATCAGCCTGTGCGGCGTCGATCCGATGAAAGCGCTGGTGTGGGCGGCGGTGCTCAATTCGCTGATGTCGGTGCCGATCATGGTCGGCGTCATGTGGGCCGCCGGCAGCCGCCGCCTCATGGGCGAGCTGGTGCTGCCGCTGCACTGGCGGGTGCTGGGCTGGGCCGCGACCGCGGTCATGGCGCTGGCGACCCTGGCCTTTCTCTGGACCAGCCTGCGTTCCTGAGCGCTTGCCGCCCGCGGTCCGGGCCCTCGTTTCCTCTTCCACCGATTCCCGTAGGACTTAGTCGGGATTTGTAATCTAGTGTGTTTAATTGCAACGAGTGTTATATTTTTAGCGAGAAACACTATTTAACACTTAGGCATTCAATCAAAGGCAGGCCGCGAGGCTTTCCAGGGATGTTTCATCGATGGAAGCGCTTGAATTGCCAGTTGCACCGCGCCAAAGCCCCAATTTGGTGCAATTCTTGCCGGCTGCCGGCCGGCCACCCGTGGACCGCCCATGACCGGTTCCGCCGCCTCGCCCCGCGCCCGCCGGCCGCTGCTGAGCTTCAGCATCGAAGGGCTGCCGGCCCGCGACGAACTGCTCTTCAAGTCGCTGGTGCGGCTGCTCGACCACCGCACCCAGCAGCACTGGGCCTGGCAGGTCGAGCACGCCGACCTGCGCGTGGTGGGCGACCGGGCCGTGGCGCTGTCGGCCGAGGCGGTCGATGCGCCGACCCCGCCGGTGCCGCTGCTCACGGTCGGCGACACCCCGCCGCCGCGCGGCCCCTTCCTGCGGCTGCCGCTGCATGCCGATGCGCTCGAGGCCATGCTCAACCGGCTCGGCGCGATGGTGGTCCATGCACGCGAACTCGGCCTGGCGGCGTCGGCCGAACGTGGCGCGCGCGGCGAGGAATACCGGCTGCTGCGCTGGCCCTCGGTGGCGCTGCTCGACTCGCCCGTGCGCATGAAGCTCGCGACCCTGCTCGCGAGCCGCCCGTCCACGCTGGCGGCGCTGCAGCAGCGCTCGAACGCCGGCGCGCAGGAGTGCGCCGAGTTCATCGCCGCGCTCGAGCGCGCCGGCTTCGTCGCGGGCAGTGGTGGCGCTCCCTCGCGCGCGCCCGAATCGATCTGGCCCGACTCGCAGGTGCATGCCGGCAGCGAGGCGCCGCCGCCGGCGCGCGAGGCCGTGCAGCCCGGCCTGCTCGCGCGCATCCGCAGCCGCCTCGGGCTGCTGTCCTCGGGATCGCGCGCCTGATGCGCCGCGATCCGCCTCCCATGACCCGCACCGATTCCGACTGAGCGTGGAGCACAAGATCCTTTTCACCGGCACCATGGGCGCCGGCAAGACCACCGCCATCGCGGCGGTGAGCGAGATCGCGCCGGTCCGCACCGAGGTGCGCAACAGCGACGCCTCGGTCGCCAAGGCCACCACCACCGTGGGCCTGGACTACGGCGAGCTCACGCTCGACAACGGCGAGAAGCTGCGCCTGTACGGCACGCCCGGCCAGATCCGCTTCGACTTCATGTGGCGCATCCTCGCGCGCGGCGCGCTCGGCCTCGTGATCCTGGTCGACAACAGCCGCCCCGATCCGCTGGCCGACCTCGAGGTCTACCTCGACGGCTTCGCCGAGCTCATCGAGAAGACCGCCTGCGTGGTCGCGGTGGGCCGCACCGAGACCCATCCCGAGCCCGGCCTCGACGCCTATGCCCAGCGCATGCAGGACAAGGGCGTGCTGTGCCCGGTGCTGCCGGCCAACGTGACCGATCCGCGGCAGGTGGTGCAGCTGCTCGAACTCCTCCTGGTCCAGCTCGAAGCCTGAGCACCGCCGTCCCTTCTTTTTTCTTCCGACATGAACATCCCACCCCGCATCAAGGACGCCGCCGAGTCCGCCGTCGACACGCTCATGCGCGAGATCAAGGGCGTGAAGGCCGTCGTGATCTCGACCGAGGACGGCCTCGAGCTGGCCGCGCGCGTGGAGAACACCGCGCAGGTCGCGCGCCTGTCGGCCATCGCGAGCTCGCTGGCCGCGCTCGGCGCGGTGGCCGGCGAGGAGAGCGGCCTGGGCCGCTGCGAGAACGTCGCGATCGAATCCGCGCTGGGCCACATCCTGATGCTGCAGGCGCGCCACGACGAGGCCGACCTGATCGTGAGCGTGGTCGCGGGCAAGGACGCGGTCATCGGCCAGGTCCTGTACTTCGCCAAGCAGGCGACGCTGGCGCTGCAGCGCGCCTGAGGCGCGGGCCTTCTCTCTCTCGACGCCGACTTACCAACCGGCCGCCGCTCATCACTCGCCCGGGTGGCGGCCGATCCTCAGGGCGATGGACTACGAAAGACAGCGATGGCAAATATCAAGCAATCCATGGACGAACTGATGACGATCGACGGCGCGCTGTGCGCGGCGCTGGTCGACTCCGGCAGCGGCATGATCCTCGGTCAGGTCGGCTCGGGCGTGGACCTCGAAGTGGCGGCCGCGGGCAATACCGAAGTGGTGCGCGCCAAGAACAAGACCATGCGCGCGCTCGGCCTGAACGACGTGATCGAGGACATCCTGATCACGCTCGGCCGCCAGTACCACATCATCCGCCCGCTGCAGAAGCACGAAGGCCTGTTCGTCTACCTGGTGCTCGACAAGTCGAAGTCGAACCTCGCGCTCGCGCGCCGCAAGACGCAGGACGTGGAACAGGCCCTCGCCGTCTGACGCGGCGCGCGTCGGCAACGGACAATGCCGGCGGCACGCACCACGCCGCCGACCCCACGCCGGACCCCGCCGATTGAAGCCCTTTCCCCCCGCCCCGCCCTACCGCATCGTCGCAGCGGACCAGTTGCCGCCGGACCTCGAACAGGCCGCGGGGCTCGACTGGAAAGCCGCGCGGGTGCTGTCGTCCGCGCCCGCCGAGGCGCCGCGCAACAAGGCCGCGCCGGCCCTGCCGCCGGCCGCGAGCTGGGCGCTCTACGACCTCGCGGCCGACCGGCTGCTGGGCCATGAGCCCGCCGCCGGCAGCTACCCGCCGGCCGGCCTCGCCAAGCTCGCGACCGCGATGCTGGTGGAGCGCAAGCTGGTCGCCGAGCGGCGCGACCGGCGCGCCGAGCGCACGCCGGTCGCGGTCGGCGCCGAGGCCATGGTGCGGCTGTCGGTGCAGCGCCTGCTCGAGGCCGTGCTGATCGCCTCGTCCGACAGCGCCGCCTTCGCGCTCGCCGCCTGGCACAGCGGCACCACCGAGGCCTTCGTGGAGGCCATGAACCGCCAGGCCGTGGCCTGGGGCCTGCGCGACACCCGCTTCGCCTGTCCCGCGGGCCAGGACGAGAGCGCGCGCAGCCATGCCGTCGACGTGCTGCGGCTGGCCGCGCGGCTGATGCGCGAGCATCCGGCGCTCGTCGCCATCGCCAGCAAGACCCGGCTCGATCCCTGGGAACAGGCGGTGCCCAACGTCAACCTGCTGCTGGGCACGGTGCGCGGCGTCGACGGCCTGGCGGCGGCCTTCTCGCCCGCGACGGGCGCGCACCAGATCGCCACCGCGGCGCACGAGGGCCGGCGCCTGATGGCCGTGGTGCTCGGCGCGCCCGACCGCGCGGTCTGCGCGCGGCTGGCGGCGGCGCTGCTGCGCAAGGGCTTCTCGATGCCGGCGGCGGCGCCGGCGCCGGCCTGAGCGCGGACCGGTCTCAGTCTCAGGCCCGGCCCGACATCGGCCACAGCCGCACCGCGAGCGTCGCGGCCGACGAGGCGATGGCGAGCGCCGTCACCGCGGCCCAGCCCCATTGCGCGAGCGCCAGCGCACCCACCGCGGAGCCGATCGCCATGCCGATGAACATCGCCGTGAACAGCACCGCGTTGAGCCGGCTGCGCGCGCCCGGCTCGATGCCGTAGACGATGGTCTGGTGCGCGATCAGCGTGGCCTGCACGCCGAGGTCGAAGCCGACCACCGCCACCACGATCACCGCGAGCTGCGCGCCCGGGGCCAGCAGCGGCGCGAGCGCCATCACCGCGAACGAGACCACCACCAGCGCGGCGCCCAGCCGCGTCACCAGCTCCGGGCCGCGGCGGTCGGCCAGCCGGCCCGCGAGCGGCGCGGCCAGCGCGCCGGCCGCGCCGGCCAGGCCGAAGGCGCCAGCCGCGGTGCTGCCGAGGTGGAACGGCTCGCCGTGCAGCATCACGGCCAGCGTGGACCAGAAGGCGCTGAAGCCGATCGAGAGCAGGCCCTGCGCCCAGGCCGCGCGGCGCAGCGCGCCATGGCGCTGCCACAGTGTGGCCAGCGAGCGCAGCAGCGCGCCATAGCCCAGGTGCGTGGTGGCCTTGAAGCGCGGCAGGCCGCGCCAGGCGGCCGCGCCGATCAGCGCGATGCTGGCGGCGGCGGCCACGAACATCGTGCGCCAGCCGAAGTGCTCGGCCACGAAGCCGCTGACCACGCGCGACAGCAGGATGCCGAACAGCAGCCCGGTCATCACCGTGCCCACGGTCTTGCCGCGGCTGGCCTCGGGCGCCAGGGTGGCGGCGGCCGGCACGATGTCCTGCGCCATGGTGGCGGCCAGCCCGATCGCCAGGCTCGCGGCCAGCAGCATGCCGATCGAGGGCGAGGCGCCCGCGAGCAGCAGCGCCACGCACAGCACGGCCGCCTTGGCGAGGATGATGCGGCGCCGGTCGTAGCGGTCGCCCAGCGGCGCCAGGAACAGGATGCCCAGCGCGTAGCCGAGCTGGGTCAGCGTCGGCACGAAGCCGACCGTGCGCGTCGGCGCGCCGATGTCGGCCGCGAGCGCGCCCAGCATCGGCTGGTTGTAATAGAGGGCGGCCACCGCGAAGCCGGCGCCGCTGGCGAGCAGCAGCACCAGCGAGGCGGGCAGGGCCGGGGCGGCCGGGGCCAGCGGCGGGGTGCCCGCATGCGCTGATTGAATGGAAGACATGGTATTTACCCTTGGATTCGGCGGAAAGTGCGCGGAGTTTGCAGGGTGAAACGCTCGAACGGTAGTCCTCGGCAGCGAACAACGTATATACGTTCGACGCATACAAGGCTCAGAATCTCGCCATGACCCCGAATTCCGCCCCCGAAACGCCCGCCGTCCCGGTCGCCAGCGCCCCGGCCGACCGTGTCGAGCTCATGCAGACCTTCGTGCGCATCGTCGAGGCCGGCAGCCTGTCGGCCGCCGCGGCCCAGCTCGGCATGAGCCAGCCCACCGTGAGCCGGCGGCTGCAGACGCTCGAGCGCTCGCTCGGCCTGCGCCTGCTGCGGCGCTCCACCCACGGCATGAAGCTCACCGAGGACGGCGAGCGCTGCTTCGAGCGCGCGAAGGAGCTGCTGGCCGACTGGGCCGCCTTCGAGGACGAGCTGCGCGGCGCCGGCCGCGCGGCCGAGGGCACGCTGCGCGTGATCGCGCCGCATGCGCTCGGGCAGGACCTGCTGATGCATCCGCTGTACCGCTACCTGCGCGAGCATCCGCGCGTGGACGTCGAATGGTTGCTGCACGACCGGCGCCCCGACTTCATCACCGAGAACATCGACTGCGCGATCCAGGTCGGCGAGATCGACGACCCCTCGGTGGTGGCGCTCAAGCTGTCGGAGATCCCGCGCATCGTGGCCGTCGCGCCGGCGCTGATGGAAGGCCGGCCGCCGATCGCGCATGCCGCCGAGCTCGCGGCGCTGCCCTGGCTGGCGCTGCGCACCTTCTACCGCACCGAGCTGCGGCTCTCGCACGTGACGACCGGCGAGGAATGCCGCGTGCCGATCCGCCCGCGCCTGAGCACCGACGGCCTCTACGCGCTGCGCAACGCGGCCGTGCTGGGGCTCGGCGCCTGCATGGGCTCGGCCTGGCTGCTCAACGACGACATCGCGCGCGGCCGGCTGCTGCGGCTGGTGCCGCAATGGCAGGCGCCGCCGCTGCCGGTGTACCTGGTCTATCCGCAGACGCGCTTCCAGTCGGCCAAGCTGCGGCACTTCATCGAGGCGGTGCGCGCCGCGCTGCCGCGCGCGATCGACGTGGCCGATTCGCTCGCGGGCATGGCCGCCTGACGCCGGAGCTGCGCGCTCAGGCCGCCTGCAGATGGGGCGGCGCGAGCTCCGGTGCCGCGCGCAGCCCGGCGCGCCGCGCATCGATCGCCTCGGCGAGGAATTCCGCGTCGCGCGCCACGCCCGAGAAGCGCCCCGAACCCCAGGTGTGCAGCCACGGCAGGCCGAGGAAGTACAGCCCCGGCTCGCGCGTGACGCCGCGCTGGTGCACCGGGTGGCCGCGGCCGTTGAACACCGGCGCGTCGACCCAGGCGAAGTCGGGCGAGAAGCCGATGCACCACAGCACGCTGGTGATGCCCGCGGCCGCGAGGTCGAGCCGGGTGCGTTCCTCGGGCGGTTCCCACACGGGCGTGTAGACCGAGGGCGGCGGCGCCTCGATGCCGTTGGCGGCGATGTACTTGTCGATCGAGGCGTTGATGTTGTTGTAGACGCGGTCGGCATGGTCGAGGTGCGCGCCCAGGTTGGGCTGGAACTGCAGCACGCCGTCGTGCAGGTCGGTCAGCAGGCCGAACAGCTCCATGCCTTCGAGCGCGAAGCGCCGCAGGTCGATGTCGCGCCCGCCGTCGCGGCCGGTCAGGTAGTGGTTGGTGTTGTCGCGCACGCCTTCGCGCAGCGGATGGGCGCCGACCGGCATGTCGTAGTACTGCATGGTGGCGAGCCAGTCGACCACCTCGCGGCCGCGGTAGAAGCGCGCGCAGCGCGGCGCGTCGCCGGTCGCGAGGTAGACCTTGCGCCCGGCCAGGTGCAGGTCCTCGGCGATCTGCGCGCCCGACTGGCCGCAGCCCACCACCAGCACCGCGCCCGCGGGCAGCTGCGCGGGATTGCGGTACTGCGCCGAGTGGTACTGCGCCACCGAGGCCGGCAGCTTCTCGGCCAGCCGCGGCACGATCGGCTTGTGATACGCGCCCGAGGCCACCACCACCTGGTCGGCGGTGTAGAGGCCGGCATCGGTGTGCACCTCGTAGCGGCCGCGCTCGCCGCTCTCGGGCACGAAGGCCACGCGCTGCACCGTCACGCCCTCGAGCGCGGGCGGCTTCACCTGCGCCACGAAGCCCGCGAGCCAGTCGTTGATCTGGTCCTTGACCATGAAGCCGTGCGGATCGTCGCCTTGGTAGGACCAGCCCGGCAGCTGGCACTGCCAGTTGGGCGTGACCAGGCAGAACGAATCCCAGCGCTGCGTGCGCCAGCTGTGGACCAGGCCGCGCTTCTCGATCACGAGGTGGTCGATGCCGCGCTGCTGCAGGCAGTGGCTCAGCGACAGGCCGGCCTGGCCGCCGCCGACGATCGCCACGCTGTAGTGGCTGCGGCCGCCGTAGGGATGCTCGGGATGGGTGGGGTGGGACATGGGGAGTCTCGCTTTCTCGCTGGGTCGCGTGTGTGAATGGAGGGTCAGTCGAAGGCCAGCACGGTGACCTCGGCGCCCGGCTCGAAGCGCGCGGCGATGCGCTCGATCTCGGCGAGCTGGTCCATCGCCTGCGAGCAGGCGAAGCCGTAGCGGGTGCGCACGCGCTCGGAGGCGATGCCCAGCGCCTCGCGCGCGCGCCGCAGGAACTCGTCGCGCGCATAGCGTTCGCCGGGCGCGAAGTGCTCGCGCACCACGCTCGAGGGCGAGTAGCAGCGCGATTCGCCGGCATCGGGCCAGCGCACGCGGAAGTGCGTCACGGGCATGGCGTGGTCCTCGCGGCGGCGGCTTCGCGGGCACCGGCCGACATCGCCGGCGGCTGGATGAAGGCATCGCGGCCGAAGTCCCACAGCAGGGCCTCCTCGCCGTCGGCGCGCAGGCGCACGGCGCGGCCGTCGTCCACCGTGCCGATCACGCCGCAGGCGATGTCGCGCGCCGCGAAGCGCGCGAGCACGCGCGCGAGCTGCGCGGGCGCCACGCTCAGCACGAAGCCGTAGCTCGGGAACGACGACAGCCAGCGCAGCAGCGGCACGCCCTCGGGCCGGGGCAGCGCGTCGAGCTCGATCGTCGCCCCCACGCCCGAGCATTCGAGCAGCATCATCGCGGTGCCGACCGCGCCGGCCATGCTGATGTCCTTGCCGGCGCGGCACAGGCCGGCCTCGGCGAGCGCGGGCAGCAGCTCGAGGTCGGCGCGCAGCCGCGCGGCCGGCGCGCGCGTCGAGGCGTTCCAGTAGGGGAAGGGCTCCTCGTAGGCGCCGCGCAGGTCGGCCGCCATCACCAGCAGGTCGCCGGGCCGTGCATCGAAGCTCGTGATCAGCCGGCGCGCGTGGCCGAGGATCGCGACCGCGAGCTGCGGCCGCTCGCTGCGGTTGTTGCTGTGGCCGCCGACGATCGGCACGCCGTAGCGCACCGCGGCCTCGGCCATGCCGCCGAGCACCTGGTCGGCCGGGTTCATGCCGCTGCTCCACAGCGCGTCGACCACCGCGGTCGGGCGTCCGCCCATCGCGTAGATGTCGCTCACGTTGACCATCACGCCGCAATAGCCCGCGAACCAGGGCATGCGCACGATGAAGTCCTCGACCAGCCCTTCGATCGCGAACAGCAGGAAGCCGCCGCGGCCGTCGGGAATGGCGGCGCAGTCGTCGCCCACGGGCACGGCCTGCGCGAGCGCTGCGTGGCCGCCGGGCAGCGAGCGGCCCAGCGCGGCCACCACGTCGCTGATGTCGCGCTTGTGGGCGAAGCCGCGCGTGGCGCGCAGCGCCTCGGCGATCTCGGCGGCGCGGCTCATCGCGCCACCCTCGCGCGCGTGACGAAGCCGCTGACCGGATCGTGGCAGGGCGGATAGACGCCGAGGTCGGCGCGCATGCGCGCGTGCGCCCGGCCCTGCACCTCGCACTGGCCGAGCGTGGTCCAGCCGAGCTTGCCGAACAGCGGCTCGTTCTGCAGCTGCACCTGCGCGAGGAACAGCGTGCAGCCCAGCGCATGGGCGCGCGACACCGCGAGCCGGATCAGCGTGGCGCCCAGGTGGCCCTGGCTGCGGAAGGCCGGGTGCACCGCGAGCCGCGAGCCCCACCATTCGCCCGCTGCCGCGCCGCGGTGGATGCGCACCGTGCCCACCACCTGCTCGGGCATGCCGGCGTTGCACGACATCGCCACCAGCAGCAGCGCGTGGTCGTCGATCGCGTCGCGGTCGTCGCGCGCGAAGATGCCCTGCTCGATGCAGAACACCGCGCGGCGCAGCGCCATCGCCTCGTCGCGTTCCCATTGCTGGGCGGCCTCGCGCACGAGGTATTCGACCGGCGCGTAGGCCAGCGGCAGCTCGCTCCAGGCTTCGGCGGTCTTCATCTCAGGCCTCGTAGACGGACAGGGACGAGCAGGCGCCGCACTTGCCGCAGCCCGCCTTGATGTCGGCCGAGCGCAGCCCGGCGGCCGCGACGCGCCGGCCCAGCGGCTCGAGCAGCGACTTCATGAACTCGGGCGTGGGCGCGGGATGGTCCTCGAGCGGCGTGCCGCTGATCGGCACGAAGGGCACGACGAAGGGGTAGACGCCGCGCGCGAGCAGCTCGTCGCAGATCGAGAGGATGGCCTCGCGCGAATCGCCGAGGCCCGCGAGGATGTAGGTGCTGACCTGGCCGCGGCCGAACACCGCCACCGCGGCCTCGAAGGCGCTCATGTAGCGCGACACCGGCACGCTGGCCTTGCCCGGCATGATGCGTTCGCGCACCTCGGGCGTGACCACCTCCAGGTGCATGCCCAGCGTGTCGATGCCCGCGGCCTTCATGCGCTGGAACCAGCGGTCGTCGTCGGGCGGCTCGCACTGGCCCTGGATCGGGATGTCGACCGCGGCCTTGATCGCGAAGGCGCTCTCGCACAGCACCGCCGCGCCGCGGTCGGTGGCGTTGGGCGTGCCGGTGGTCAGCACCATGTGCTTCACGCCGTCGAGCAGCACGGCCGCGCGCGCCACCTCGGCGAGCTGCTGCGGCGTCTTGTGCGCCACGGTGCGGCCGGCCGCGAGCGACTGGCCGATCGCGCAGAACTTGCAGCTCTTGCGCCGGCTCTCGTAGCGGATGCAGGTCTGCAGCACGGTGGTGGCGAGCACGTCGCTGCCGTGCAGCGTGGCGATGTGCGAGTAGGGCACGCCGTCGAAGGTCTGCATTCCGTAGAAGCGCGGCTGGCGCGGAAAGGCGATGTTCGCGATCGGGATGCTGCCGCGCATCACGCGGCTCACGCCCTGCGCGTTCGGCGCCTCGGCCGTGAACGGCGAATGCCAGGCGCTCGCGGTGTGGACCGGCACCATGATCGTGTGGCCGTCGACCAGCACGGCCTTGTGGTCCGAGGGGCCGGCGCCGCCGCGGCGGCTGGCGGCACCCGCGCCGGGGTCAGCCAGCCGCAACCCGAAGGACTGGAGCTCCGTCATCAGCTGGCGGCTGTCCACCGGCGCGGAATTCGGTGCGGGATTCGGTGCGAGGGCGGCGGTCGTCGTCATGGTCGGGGCTCCGTGGGTGGGAAGAAAGGGTGTGCATCGGCACGGTGGTGGCCGCGGGTCGGTCGTCGATGGCGAGCGAGAGCAGCTCGGGGCGCGCGTAGTGGCCGACCGAATCCATCATTCGCTTGCGTTTGGCGATCAGCGCCATGTCGAGGTCGGCGATCACCATGCCTTCGCCCTCGGTGAGCGGCGGCGCGAGATGCCGGCCCTCGGGCGAGACGATGGCCGTGTGGCAGCCGCCGCGCAGCGCCTTCTGCAGGTCGGGGTCAGGCGTGACGCTGCGGATCTGCTCGTCGCTGAGCCAGCCGGTGGCGTTGACCACGAAGCAGCCCGACTCGAGCGCGTGGTGGCGGATCGTGACCTCCATCTGCTCGGCGAAGATCGGGCCCACCAGCGAGCCCGGGAACTGCGCGCAGTGGATCTCCTCGTGCTGCGCCATCAGGCTGTAGCGCGCCAGCGGGTTGTAGTGCTCCCAGCAGGCCAGCGCGCCGACGCGGCCGATGGCGGTGTCGACCACCTTGAGCCCGGCGCCGTCGCCCTGGCCCCAGACCATGCGCTCGTGATAGGTCGGCGTGATCTTGCGGCGCTTGAGCACGAGCGTGCCGTCGGCATCGAACACCAGCTGCGTGTTGTAGAGGCTGCCGTGGTCGCGCTCGTTGACGCCGAGCACCACCACCACGCCGCGTGCGCGTGCCCGCTCGGCCACGGCCTGCGTGACCGGACCGGGCACGACCACCGCGCGCTCGGCCAGCCGCAGGTGCGGCGCGCCCTGCAGCACCGGCGGCAGCACGAAGCTGAAGTAGGGGTAGTAGGGCACGAAGGTCTCGGGGAAGACCGCGAGCTGCGCGCCCTTCGAAGCGGCCTCGTCGATCGCGCTGCACACCCGATCGAGCGTGCCATCGGGACGGTCGAAGTCCGGCGCGATCTGGATCGCCGCGGCGCGGACGATGCGGGAAGAATTGGAGGTCCCCATCGCCGCACCTCAGCGCGATGCCGCGGCGAGCGCAGCGAGGCCCGTTCGGGAAACACCGCGGAACCGGCTTTGCCGGGCCGCTGGTGTTGCCCCCTCGAGGGGGGAGGCGGCTACACGAAGTGAGCAAGCAACGGGGGTGGGCATCACAGCGTCCAGGTGTCGAGGATGAAGGCGTTGGCCTTGCGGTGCAGCAGGATCAGGTCGAGCACGTCGAGCGGGTTGATCGGCTTGATGCCTTCGATCAGCGCGCCTTCGCCGTGGCCGTAGAGGGCCTGCAGCGCGAAGCGGCAGGCGTAGACCTTGCCGCCCTCGCCGATGAAGGTCGCGATCTGCTTGTTGAAGTTCTGGTGGCCCGGGAAGGCCTCGTCGCCCAGGGTCGGAAAGCCGCGCTGCACGCCCAGCGTGACGCCGGGGCCGTAGAGCAGGATCGAGGTTTCGAAGCCCTTGCGGCGCAGGCGCGTGGCCTGCAGCAGGTTCACGAAGCCGATCGAGCCTTCGAAGGCCACGGTGTGGAAGGTCACGAGCGCCTTCTCGCCGGGTTCGGCCTTCACGTCTTCGAACACCTTCTCTTCGTAGTCGACGAGGAACTCGCCTTTTTCGTTGCGGGGACGGGTCACGGTGGGCATGGGGTACTCCGGTGAAAGGGATGAAGGAGAGGAACGCAGCAGCGTCTGCGCCCCTCCTTCTTCGCACGCCATGTGCCAGGGCGCGGAGCCGGTGATGCAATCAAGTTGCGATCAAGGCGCAGCGGTGCCGCATGCGGGCGCGAAAAAATTTCCGCGCGGGTGCCGCGAGCGGGTCGCGCGCGGCCCGCGGCAGGCCGCGCCGCACCGTGGCGAAGCGTTCCGCGTGCGATCAATGCACCCGATCAAGGGGGTTGATCGCACCCGTTGGAGGCATCGCCGGCCCTCGGGACCCGCTGGCGACGGGCACGTTTCCTGCGGGTTGATCGGTCCCCCGATGCAATCAATGGATGCAATCAAGTGGCCGCCTCCGACACCGCCCCGATCGCCCCCGCCGCCCCGGTCACGCTGCACTGGCGCAAGCAGCTGCGCGCCAGCGCCAAGCCGGCCTACCTGCTGCTGGCCGACCTGATCGCCGACGACATCCGCACCGGCCGGCTCGGCGCGCGCGACCGGCTGCCCACGCTGCGCGAGCTGGCGGCGGACCTGCAGCTCAACTACACGACCGTGGCGCGCGGCTATGCCGAGGCGCGCAAGCGCGGGTTGATCGACTCGCGCGCGGGCACCGGCACCTTCATCCGCACCGGCAGCCCGAGCCTGCGGCTGCGCGGCGGCAGCGGCGCCGAGATGACGATGAACATGCCGCCCGAGCCGCGCGACGAGCACCTGGTGGCGCGCATGCACGAAGGCGCCGCGCAGGCCTTCGCGCAGGCCGACCTCTACGAGCTGCTGCGCTACCAGGACTTCGGCGGCACGGTGCACGACCGCGAGGCCGCGATGCAGTGGCTGCGCCCGCACGTGCCCGAGGCCGGCGTCGACCGCATCCTGGTGTGCCCCGGCATCCACGGCGTGCTGACCGCGCTGATCTCGCAGCTCGCGCGGCCCGGCGAGCTGGTGTGCGTGGAGTCGCTGACCTACCCGGGCATCAAGGCCATCGCGGCCCAGCTCGGCGTGCAGCTGCATGCGCTGCAGCTCGACGACGACGGCCCGATCGCCGATGCCTTCGAGCACGCCTGCAAGACCCTGAAGCCCAAGGCGCTGTACTGCAACCCGACCCTGCTCAACCCCACCACCGGCACCGTGAGCCGCGCGCGGCGCGAGGCGCTGGCCGACGTGGCGCTGCGCTACGCGGTGCCGATCATCGAGGACGACGCCTACGGCATGCTGCCGCGCCAGATGCCGCCCACGCTCGCCACGCTGGCGCCCGCGCTCACCTACTACGTCACCGGCTTCTCGAAGTGCTTCGGCGCGGGGCTGCGCAGCGCCTACGTCTGCGCCCCGACCGCGCGCCAGTCGCAGCGGCTCGCGGGCGCGCTGCGCGCCACTACGGTGATGGCCTCGCCGGTCACCAATGCGCTGACCACGATGTGGGTCGAGGACGGCACGGCCGACGCCATGCTGCAGGCGGTGCGCGCCGAATCGGCCGCGCGCCAGCTGCTGGCCGCGCGCCACCTCGGCGACCACGGGCTGCAGGCGCATCCCGAGGGCTTCCATGCCTGGCTGCCGCTCACGCCGGGCTGGAGCCCGGTCGAGTTCGCCTCCTTCCTGCGCACGCGCAACGTGGGCGTGGTTGCGAGCGCGGCGTTCTCGACTGACGGCGATCCGCCCGACGCGGTGCGCATCTGCCTCGGCGGGCCGATGTCGCGCGAGGAGTGCGACGACGCGCTGCGGCTGATCGCGGACACGCTGACGCATCCGCTGCACCCGCACGCGACGGTGCAGGAGCGGGCCTTCTAGCTATGCAGGGTCGTGGCAGCAGACGCAGAGCTTGTTGCCGTCGGGATCGCGGAAGTAGGCGCCGTAATAGTTGGCGTGGTAGTGCGGGCGCAGCCCGGGCGGGCCTTCGCAGCGCCCGCCGTGGGCCAGCGCCACGGCATGGACGCGATCGACCGTGGCGCGGTCGGCCGCCAGCAGCGCGACCATCTGGCCGTTGCCCACCGCCGGCGCCTCGCCGTCGAAGGGCGCGCCGATCAGGAACAGCGGGCGCGGCGCGTCGGGGCGCTGCCAGCCGGCCCAGGGGCGGCTGTCGTCGCGAAAGCGCAGCGCATGGCCGAGCTCGTTCATGACGGCGGCATGGAAGCCGAAGGCGCGCTCGAAGTCGCTCACGCCGAGGAACACGTGGGAAAGCATGGCGGCAGGCCCGAAAAGCGAGGGGATGCCATCGTGCCTCAAGGGCCGCGGCATCGCGGATGGTTGTTACGGCGTGAAACACCGGCCTGCGGCCCGGTAAGATCGCCGGACTGGCCGGAACGCCGTTCCGGCCGCCGGATCCACCCGCACCCCTCATCCATGGTTTTGGCCCGCTACCGCAGAAAAGGCGCTGCCTGATGGCCACCGCCGCCTCGATCACCAGCCTCACGCCCGTGCCGGCCTCCGCCGACGAGGCCGAGGCCTGGGTGCGCGGCGAGCTGATCCGCAGCCTGATGCGCTCGGCGCGCGGTTCCTACCTCGTGTCGGGCACCTTGATGGTCGGCATGGCGGCGCTCAACTGGTCGGCGCTGCCGCGCTGGGAGGTGCTGACCTGGCTCACCGCCGGCCTGATCTCGATGGCCTGCCGAGCCTGGGCCGCGCGCGTGTACGCGGTGCGCTACGTCGGGCGCAGCGCGCTGGCGCAGCAGCAGTACGCCGACCGCTATGCCTTCGTCTGGACCGCCAGCGCCTTCGTCTGGGGGCTGTCGGTGCTGCTGTTCTTCGAGCGCGTGCCGCAGGTCAACCAGTTCATCAGCTGGCTGGTGATCGCGGGCGTCGCGACCTCGCCGCTCAACGGGCTGGCGCTGCACCCGCCGCTGCTCAAGCGCTTCGTCAACACGCTGTTCGCCACCGTGCTCGGTTCGGTGCTGGTGCGGCTGGTGGTCATCAACCTCGAGCATCCGCAGTTTCAGTACGGCTTCCTGCTGCCGATCCTGCCCACGCTGCACTGGTACCTGCTGCTGCGCGCCGGCCATCACATCCACGAGACCGCGCGCAACAGCCTGGAGCTGCTGTTCCACAACCACATCCTGATCAAGTCGCTGACCCAGCAGCGGCAGGCGGCGGTGGCGGCCGTGGCGATGAAGAACCGCTTCCTCGCGAGCGCCGCGCACGACATGCGCCAGCCGGTGCTGGCGCTGTCGCTGTACGCCGACTGGCTGCGCAACGAGCCCGAGCTGGTGCTCGAGCTGGCGCCGAAGATCGTGCGCGCCACCCATGCCGTCAATGCGCTGTTCGACTCGATGTTCGACCTCGCGCGCATCGACTCGGGCCAGGTGCGGCTGCACATCGAGCGCGTGGACATCGCCGAGCTGCTGCAGGACCTCGAGCTGCAGTACCGCCCCGTGGCCGAGAGCAAGGGGCTCGATTTCCGCGTCCACGTGACCGAGGGCAGCTTCCTCACCGACCCGATCCGCGTGCGCCGCATGATCGGCAACCTGCTGGCCAACGCGATCAAGTACACGCCCGAGGGCGGCGTGCTGCTGGCCTCGCGCCGCACCCGCGAGGGCATGCGCGTGGAGGTCTGGGACACCGGCATCGGCATCGCGCCCGAGCACCTGCGCGACGTGTTCCTCGAGTTCTACAAGGTGGCCGACCATGCCGGCACCTCCGACGGCTTCGGCCTCGGCCTGGCGATCGTCGCGCGCCTGTCCCACGTGCTGGGCCACCCGGTCAGCGTGCGCTCGCGGCTGGGCAGCGGCAGCGTGTTCCGCGTGGCGCTGCACGATGCGGACGAGGCGGTGGCGCAGGCGCGGGTGAGCGCGGCGGTGGGCTGAAAGGCTCCGCCCCCAAAGAAAAAGCCGCGCACATGGCGCGGCTCCTTCACGACGCTGCGGCCCGGCCTCAGCCCGACAGCAACCCGTTCGTGCGCGCGTAATGCAGCGCCTGCGTGCGGCTCTTCACGCCCAGGCGGCGGAACAGGCGCCACAGGTGCACCTTCACCGTGTGTTCGCTGATCTCGAGGTCGGTGGCGATGTCGCGGTTGCTCATGCCCTTGTCGAGCATGGCGATGAGCTGGGTCTGGCGCTTCGAGAGCTTGCTGTTGCTCGCCAGCGGCGGCTCGTCGGCTTCTTCCGAGCCGGCCATCAGCAGGCCGCGCAGGGCCGCCGCCAGCTCGGCCGAGCTGGCCGACTTCTCGATGTAGGTGTCGGCACCGGCTTCAATGCAGGCGTCTTCCATGTCGGCCGAGGGCGCGGCCGAATAGACGGCGATCGGCACATTGGGATAGACCTGCTTGACCGCGATCACGCCCGAGACGCCGTTGGTGTCGGGCAGCTTCAGGTCCAGACAGAAGAGCGTGGGCGCTCCGCGCTGCGCGACGGAACTCGCGAGCTTGTCGAGCCGTTCGAGCTCGACGATGTTCTCGGCCGGACGAAGGCGCCGCAGGACCATCACGATCGCGTCGCGCATCAGGGGGTGGTCGTCGATGACATATATGCTCATGTTTTCTTCCTTTGTGATCGCACCGTCTTCTCTCTTCTCGTCCACCGGCGGATGGGCCGGTGGCGGTTGCCGGATCAGCCGCCCTTGGTGGTGGCGGTGGCCTCCGACAGTGCCTCCAGCGCCTCGCTCGCGGCGCGCAATCCTTCATCCGTGGCGATCGGCTCGAGCCGATCCGCATAAGTCGTCAAGGCCGCGCCGCGCTGCTCCTGCAGCGCCGCGATGGTACGGCCGGCCTCCTGCGGCGAGGCGAAAGCTCGGCTCTGCAGCAGGGTTTCGCCGGTCGCATCGAGCAGCTTGAAATAGAACATCCCGTCGCGTTCGCGGTACTGCTTGAAGCCGGCCTTGCCCGCGCCCTTGCCGCCCTTGCGCGCCTTGGCGCCATCGCCGGCGTCGGCCAGGTTGCGCAGGCCGACCGCGTGGCGCAGCCGCGTCACGAACGGGCGCGACAGCGCGCGCGCCTTGTCGGCGCCGATGAGCAGCGTGCGCTCGATCTGCGCGGGGTCAGCCATCAGCGCCTCGTAGCGCTCGCGCAGCGGCGCCACCTCGCGGTCGATGCGCTCGAACAGCACCTGCTTGGCGTCGCCCCAGGCGATGCCCTCGGCGTAGGACTTGCGCAGCGCTTCCGTTTCGTCGGCGCTCGCGAAGGCCTGGTAGATCTGGAACAGCGCCGAGCCCTCGGTCTCCTTGGGCTCGCCGGGCGCGCGCGAGTCGGTCACGATGCTCGCGATCTGCTTTTGCAGCTGGGCGCGCGGCGTGAACAACGGGATCGTGTTGTTGTAGCTCTTGCTCATCTTGCGGCCGTCGAGGCCCGGCAGGGTGGCGACGGCCTCGTCGATCTCGGCGTCCGGCAGCGTGAAGTGATCGCCGTAGAGGTGGTTGAAGCGCTGCGCCATGTCGCGCGCCATCTCGATGTGCTGCACCTGGTCGCGGCCCACGGGCACCTTGTGGGCGTTGAACATCAGGATGTCCGCGCCCATCAGCACCGGGTACATGAACAGGCCCGCGGTGACGTCGGCATCGGCGTCCTCGCCCTTGGCCGCGTTCTTGTCGACCTGGGCCTTGTAGGCATGGGCGCGGTTGAGCACGCCCTTGCCGGTGACGCAGGTCAGGAACCAGGTGAGCTCGGGGATCTCGGGGATGTCGGACTGGCGGTAGAAGGTGACGCGCTCGGGATCGAGCCCGCAGGCCAGCCAGCTGGCGGCGATCTCCAGCGTGGAGCGCTGGATCTTCGCGGGCTCCTGCACCTTGATGAGGGCGTGGTAGTCGGCCAGGAAGAAGTAGCTCTCGACGCCGGGCGCGACGCTCTGGCGCACCGAATGGCGGATCGAGCCGACGTAGTTGCCGAGATGGGGCGTGCCGGAGGGCGTGATGCCGGTGAGGACGCGCAGCGGGGAAGGGGAGGACGAAGCCATGGTCGGAACTGGAAACTAACGCAACATCAACGCAACAGGGCCTGCAGCGGCCCGATCAGCAGATCGAGCACCTCGTAGCCCACGCTCATCAGCGGCATCAGCCAGAACTTGCTGACGATGCCGGCGAGCACCAGGCCCATCACGATGAAGAAACCGTAGGGCTCGATGCGGGCGAGGAAGTTCTGCGCCGGCCCGTTGGGCAGCAGCCCGGCCAGCACGCGGCCGCCGTCGAGCGGCGGCAGCGGAAAGAGGTTGAAGGCCCACATCACGAGGTTGACCAGCACGCCGCCCTGCGCCATCTTGATGAAGAAGGGCTCCTGCACGCCGACGCCGATGAGCACCGCCCAGACCACGGCCCAGAGGATCGCCTGGATGAAGTTCGAGGCCGGGCCGGCCAGCGCCACCCAGACCATGTCGCGCTTGGGATGGCGCAGCCGGCCGAAATTGACCGGCACCGGCTTGGCATAGCCGAACAGGAAGGCGCCCGAGGTCGCGAAGTAGAGCATCAGCGGCATCAGGATGGTCCCGATGGGGTCGATGTGCTTCATCGGATTGAGCGTGACGCGGCCCATGACCGCCGCGGTGTTGTCGCCGAGGTAGCGCGCCACGTAGCCGTGCGCGGCTTCGTGCACGGTGATCGCGAAGATCACGGGCAGCGCATAGATCAGGACCGTCTGTATCAGATTGGAGATATCCACTGCGAGATTGTGTCAGACGGAACAAGGGAGAAACGAAGGCCGCATCACAGGCCCAGCACCGAGAGCGCGCCGCGCCCCTGGCGCACCACCACCGGATCGTCGCCGCTGCCCATGGGCGTGAGGTCGACCACGGTGGTCGGCTGGGAGGGGCAGGCGCCGGCGTCGATCACGCCCGCGATCTGCTTCTCGAAGCGTTCGCGGATGACCTCGGCGTCGTTGAGCGCCTCGGTCTCGCCGGGCGCGATCAGCGTGGTGGCCAAGAGCGGCGCGCCATGCAGCGCCAGCAGCTCGAGCAGCACCTTGTGGTCGGGCACGCGCAGGCCGATGGTCTTGCGCTGCGGATGGCTCACGCGCCGCGGCACCTCCTTGGTGGCCTCGAGCAGGAAGGTATAGGGGCCGGGCGTGGCGGCCTTCAGCAGGCGGTACTGCTTGTTGTCCACGCGCGCGTAGTTCGCGAGCTCGCTGAGGTCGCGGCAGATCAGGGTCAGGTGGTGCTTGTCGTCGACCTGGCGGATGCGGCGCAGCTGGTCGACCGCATCCCTGTCGTCGAGGTGGCAGGCCAGCGCGTAGCTGGAGTCGGTGGGCACGGCGACGATCTCGCCGCGCTGCAGCAGCGCCGCGGCCTGCTTGAGCAGCCGCTGCTGGGGGTTGTCGGGATGGACTTCGAAGTACTGGGCCATGAAAAACGCTCCTGATCAGGATTCCGCGGGTTCGATCGGCACGCGGCGCTCGCGCACGGTGAGCCAGGCACCGGCCGCGCCGCAGACGGCGATCATCGCCATGCCGACCAGCGACACGACATCGGGCACGTGGGAGAACATCAGCCAGCCGCCGAGCATCGCGAACGCGATCTGCGCATAGAGGTAGGGCGTGAGGGTGGAGGCCGGCGCGCGCTGGTAGGCGAGGATCAGCATGAAGTGTCCCACCGTGCCCATGAAGCCCATGAGGCACAGCAGCGCCCACCAGTGCCACGAGGGCAGCGCGGTCCAGGCGAAGGGCACCGCCAGCGAGGCCAGCAGGGTGCCGACCCAGCCGGTGTAGAAGTGCATGGTCAGCGGGTTCTCGGTCTGCGCGAGCTTGCTCGTGAGCACCTGGAACCAGGCGTTGGTCATCACCAGGCCGATCGGCAGCAGGATGGCCCAGCTGAAGGCGCCGCCGCCGGGCCGCAGGATGACCAGCGTGCCCGCGAAGCCGCCCGCCACCAGCGTCCAGCGCAGCGGCGAGACGTGCTCCTTGAGCGTGGTGGCCGCCAGCAGCGTGATCACCAGCGGCGCGATCAGCACGATCGAGGTGAACTCGGCCAGCGGCATGTAGCGCAGGCTCATGAAGGCGAACAGGCTCGAGCCCAGCAGCAGCGCCCCGCGCAGCGCCTGGTAGCGCGGATGGGCGGTGCGCAGCAGCGCGGTGCCGCGCAGCGGCAGCAGCACGGCGGTGGTGGCCACGGCCTGGAAGGCATAGCGGAACCACACGCCCATGAGGATCGGCACGCTCGCGGTCGAGATCTTGGTGGCGGTGTCGAGCGTGGCGAAGCAGGCCACGGCCAGCACCACGAGGCCGATGCCGGCCAGGATGCGTTCGGATTCGCGGCTGGAGGCGGCCTGGGCCGCGGCGCGGGCCTGGGCCAGCGCCTGGGTGGCGGCGCTTTCGGTCGCGGTCCCGGGCAACTGGCTCACGCTAGGTCTGGATTCGGTGGCCGAGCAGTTCCCATACCGGCGTGAGCGAAGCGTGCAGCGGCGGCAGCTTGCCGAGGTCGCAGTGGCTCTCGTCGGGGCTGTGGAAATCGCTGCCGCGCGAGGCGGCGAAACCGAACTCGAGCGCCTTGTCGGCGTACTCGACGTATTCGGCCGGGGTGTGGCTGCCGGTGACGACCTCGATCGCCTGGCCGCCATGCGCCTTGAACTCGAGGAACAGCGCGTACTCCTCGTTGGCGCTGAACTTGTAGCGGCCCGGGTGCGCGATCACGGCCAGGCCCTTGGCCGAGGTGATCCAGTGCACCGCGTCCTTCAGCGTGGCCCAGCGGTGCGGCACGTAGCCGGGCTTGCCCTCGGTGAGGTACTTGCGGAACACCTCGGGCGTGTCGCGGCAGTGGCCCTGCTCGACCAGGAAGCGCGCGAAGTGCGTGCGCGAGATCAGCTCGGGGTTGCCGACGAACCGCAGCGCGCCTTCGTAGGCGCCCTGGATGCCGACCTTGGCCAGGCCCTCGGACATTTCCTGCGCGCGCTTGCCGCGGCCGCCGCGGGTGTCGTACAGGCCCTGGGTCATGGCGGCGTCGTCGGGGTCGAAGCCCAGGCCGACGATGTGCACGGTCTCGCCCGCGAAGGTGACCGAGATCTCGGTGCCGGTGAGGTAGCGCATGCCGTTCTCGCGCGCGGCGGCGGCGGCGCGGTGCTGGCCGCCGATCTCGTCGTGGTCGGTCAGCGCCCACAGGTCGACGCCATTGCTGGCGGCGCGCACGGCGAGTTCTTCGGGCGTCAGTGTGCCGTCGGACACCACGGAGTGGCAGTGCAGGTCGGCATTGAGAATGGAGGACACCGGTCGATTCTAGGCGCTCCGGCCTGTCGACACGGTCGCATGGGTGCTCGTATTTGCTACTAGATAAATAGCATTAACCGCAGCGGTGGAGCGGCTCAGCGCTTCTTCCTGAAAGCGGCCCAGGCGGCCACCGCGGTGAAGGTGGCGACGATCGCCACCACGATCCAGAAGCCGTGCTTGTGCTCGGCCAGCGGGATGCCGCCGACGTTCATGCCGAACAGGCCGGCCAGGATGTTGATCGGCAGCGCCAGCACCGTGACCACCGTCAGCACGAACAGGCTGCGGTTGTTGTCCTCGTTGACGTTGGCGGCGATCTCTTCCTGCAGCAGCTTGATGCGTTCCTGCAGCGCCTGCATGTCGCGCAGCACCACCGAGAACTCCTCGGTCGCGCCGCGCAGCTCCTGCGTGTCGTCCTCGGCCATCCAGCCCGGCGGGCGCTGCAGCAGCCGGAACAGCGCCGCCGGCTCGGGCGCCAGCAGCCGCTGCAGCCGCACCAGCAGCCGGCGCATCACGCCCAGGCGGGCGCGCTTGTGGTCGAGCCGGCCGGCCAGCAGTTCGTCCTCGATGCGGTCGACGCGGCCGGTCACGCCGCGCACGATCTTCACCAGCACGTCGGCCTGCGCGCGCAGCAGGTGCTCGAGCAGCTCGGTGCTCGAGCCCGGCGCGTCGCCGGCCTTGACCGCGGTGCGCAGCGCGTCGACCGAACGCAGCGGCTTGCTGCGCGCGGTCACGACCAGCCGCGCGCCGACCGCGATCCACAGCGTCGAGATGTCCGAGGGCTCGAAGCTGAACTCGAAGTGCACGTCGTTGATGACCGCGATCAGCGCATCGTCGGCGCGCTCGATGCGCGTGGAGGGCAGGCCGTCGTGCAGCGTCTCGTAGAAGGTGTCCGACAGCCGCGCATGGCGCTGCAGCCAGCGCTCGGCCTGGGCATGGCTCAGGTTGAAGTGCAGCCACGCATAGGGGCCCGCGTAGGCGCCTTCGGACGGCGCGGCGGCCAGTTCCTCGTCGGGCGGCAGGGCGTCGAGCCAGGCCGCGGCCTGGCTCGAATCGATCTCGCGTGAGGCGTCGGGACCCGACGCACCGGGGTCGAACAGGTAGCCGCAGATCAGCCCGGCTTCGTCGCCGCCATACGAATTGGCGGCCAGGTCATGGAGTGCCGGCAAGGTGCGCGATGCTTCAGAACAGGTGCGTGAACAGCCAGTACAGCACGCCCGACAGCAGCATCGCCGCCGGCAGCGTCAGCACCCAGGCCAGCGCGAGGTTGCGCAGCGTCGACATCTGCAGCCCCGAGCCGCTCGCGGTCATGGTGCCCGCCACGCCCGAGGACAGCACGTGCGTGGTCGAGACCGGCAGGCCGTACATGTCGGCCGCGCCGATGGTCACCATCGCCACCACCTCGGCCGAGGCGCCCTGGGCATAGCTCAGGTGGGTCTTGCCGATCTTCTCGCCCACGGTCACCACGATGCGCTTCCAGCCGATCATGGTGCCCAGGCCGAGCGCGATCGCCACCGCCACCTTCACCCACAGCGGGATGAAGCGGGTGGCATCGTCGAGCTCCTGGCGCAGCGCGCCGACGCGGGCCTGCGTGTCGGCATCGAAATGCGCGGCGCCGCTCTTGTCCAGGTGGCGGATCGCCTCGGAGGCCAGGTACATGTCGTTGCGCACATTGGCCACCGCGTCGGCCGGCAGGCGGGCCAGCGAGCCGTGCTGCCTGACCTGCTGCGCGATGCTGCCGGTGACCGCGGCCAGCGCGGGCACCACCGTGTCGTTGAACTCGCGGGTGCGCACGTAGGTCGCGAGCGAGTCGCGCGCGGCCGCCGGCTGCAGCGCGGGCAGCGAGGTCGGCAGGCTGCGCTGCATCGCGCCCTGCGCCACCTCGGCCACGGCGACGAACTTCACCGTCTGGTCGGCCGGCATGGCGCGGTTGAGCGCATAGGCCATCGGCACCGTGCCCACCAGGATCAGCATGATCAGGCCCATGCCCTTCTGGCCGTCGTTGGAACCGTGCGCGAACGAGACGCCGGTGCAGGTCAGGATCAGCAGGCCGCGGATCCACCACGGCGGCGGCTCGCTGCCCTTGGGTTCTTCATAGAGCGCGCGGTTCTTGACGAAGGCGCGCAGCGCCAGCAGCAGCAGCGCGGCGCAGCCGAAGCCCACCAGCGGCGACAGCAAGAGCGAATAGCCGACCTTGGTGGCCTGCGCCCAGTCCACGCCGCTGGTGCCGTCGCGCCCGTGCATCAGCGCATTGGCCACGCCCACGCCGATGATCGAGCCGATCAGCGTGTGCGAGGAGGAGGCCGGCAGCCCCAGCCACCAGGTGCCGAGGTTCCAGATGATGGCGGCGATCAGCAGCGCGAACACCATCGCGAAGCCCGCGCCCGAGCCCACCTGCAGGATCAGCTCCACCGGCAGCAGCGCGATGATGCCGAAGGCCACCGCGCCGCTGGAGACCAGCACGCCGAGGAAATTGAAGAAGCCCGACCACACGACCGCGAAGTTCGGCGGCAGCGAGTGGGTGTAGATCACGGTCGCCACCGCGTTGGCGGTGTCGTGGAAGCCGTTGACGAACTCGAAGCCCAGCGCGATCAGCAGCGCCACGCCCAGCAGGATGTAGGGCACCCAGGTGGTCATGGGCGCGCCGGAGTCCGACACGTCGCTCACCAGGCTCCAGGCCGTGTAGAGCAGGCCGACGGCGAGCAGGCCGACGAAGGTGATCAGGGCGACCGGACCGGGCCGGGCGTCGAGCTTCGGGCGGTGGGCCGCGGACCCTGCGGGCGCGGCCGGCAGGTCCGTGTTCGGGGCGGCGAGCGTGTTCATGAGGGCGTTCTGGAGTGTTGTAGTGGACAGAAATGGTGTTCGCGCCGTGTGACAACGGCGTGTCGGCCTACGGGAATCGGCCGCAAAACCGTCACGCCGGCGTCATCTGGCCCATGCAGCATGGTTTTCCCGGATCCCGCCACTCTTGCCTTTGACCATGCCGACGACGAGCGCCCTTCCCGACCACGAAGAACTGATGCAGCGCATCGCCCGAGACCTCATCGACAGCTACGACGAGGAGCTCGAGCTGGAGATCGAGGACCGCAACATCGACGGCCTCGACGGCGCGCCGGGCGGCACCGACAAGGCCGCCCGCCAGGCCTATTTCAAGGAGCTGTTCCGCCTGCAGGGCGAACTGGTGAAGCTGCAGGACTGGGTCCAGCACAGCAAGCAGAAGGTCGTGATCCTGTTCGAGGGCCGCGACGCGGCCGGCAAGGGCGGCGTCATCAAGCGCATCACCCAGCGGCTGAACCCGCGCGTGGCCCGCGTGGCCGCGCTGCCGGCACCAAACGACCGCGAACGCACCCAGTGGTACTTCCAGCGCTACGTGGCGCACCTGCCGGCCGCCGGCGAGATGGTGCTGTTCGACCGCAGCTGGTACAACCGCGCCGGCGTCGAGCGCGTGATGGGCTTCTGCACCGACGACGAGTACGAGGAGTTCTTCCGCACCGTGCCCGAGTTCGAGAAGATGCTCGTGCGCTCGGGCATCAAGCTCATCAAGTACTGGTTCTCCATCACCGACGACGAGCAGCACATGCGCTTCCTCGGCCGCATCCACGATCCGCTCAAGCAGTGGAAGCTCAGCCCGATGGACCTCGAGAGCCGCCGTCGCTGGGAGGAATACACCAAGGCCAAGGAAACGATGCTGGAACGCACCCACATCCCCGAGGCCCCGTGGTGGGTGGTGCAGGCGGTCGACAAGAAGAAGGCGCGCCTGAACTGCATCAGCCACCTGCTGGGCCAGCTGCCCTACGAGATGGTGCCGCATGCGCCGGTGGAACTGCCGGCCCGCGTGCGCCATGCCGACTACCTGCGCCAGCCGGTACCTGCCAGCATGATCGTCCCCGAGGTCTACTGACTTCGCCGGGGCAGCGGGCGATCGCTGTCCCGTCCCGGCGCCATGCGTCACACTGCGCCATGGCCCGCCGTTCCACCGCTTCCGTCTTCGCCCGCGCCTACGAGCGCAACCTGAAGGCGCTCACGAAGCTCACGCTGCGCAACAGCCAGCGCGTGGCGGGCCAGGTGCAGCGCGCGACGGCCAAGCGGCTCAAGCCGCCGCCCGGCAAGGGCGACTGGCTCAGCGGCATGGCGATCGGTCCCGGCGGCGCGCGGCGCTATCACCTGTTCCGTCCCGCCGACCTGCATCTGCAGCCCGGCGAGAAGCTGCCGCTCATGGTCATGCTGCACGGCTGCGGCCAGACCGGGCGCGACTTCGCGGCCAGCACGCGCATGAACGCGCTGGCGGCGCGCCAGCGCTTCCTGGTGCTCTACCCCGAGCAGGACCGGCTCGCGCATCCCCAGGGCTGCTGGAACTGGTACGAGCGCCGCTCCGGCAAGGCAGATGCCGAGGCCGCGACGCTGATGGCCGCGGTCGACCAGGCCTGCATGCTCTACCCGGTGGACCGCGAGCGCGTCGCGCTGGCCGGCCTCTCGGCCGGCGCCAGCATGGCGGCGCTGCTGGCCACGCGCTATCCGCAGCGCTTTCGCGCCGTGGTCATGCATTCGGGCGTGGCGCCCGGTGCCGCCAAGTCGTCGGCCACCGCGCTCGGCGCGATGCGCGGCCAGAACGTGCCGCCGATGCCCGTCACCGCCGTCGGCAAGGCGATGGGCGCCGCGGCGGTCCTCGCGACCCTGCCGCCGATGCTCGTGCTGCACGGCGATGCCGATGCCGTGGTCGTGCCCAGCAATGCCGTCAACAGCGCCGCCGTGTGGGCCGCGGCCATGGGCGCGCGGCCCGGCGTCGCGCGCGACGTGCAGCGCGGCAAGCGCCGCCCGATGCGCGTGACCGACTTCAAGCGCAAGGGCCGCACGGTGGTCTCGCTGTGCGAGATCGCGGGGCTGGGGCATGCGTGGAGCGGCGGTGCGTCGAAGCTCATGTTCAGCGATGCGGCCGGGCCCGATGCCACGCGGATGGCCTGGGCCTTCGCCATGGCGCAGTTCAGGCACGCGGCCAAGCAGGCCTGAGGCGCTCTTTCACGCCGTGCCATTGGCACCGGGGCGCCGCCGCGGGCGGCCCCGTGGCCGCGCTCGGGCTCGGGTTCGTGCGTCCGATCGCTTGACCTCCGGGGTCATTGCCGCAGCGCGCCCTCCCTCCAAGACTCGAGCCCACCATGACGCAGTCCAACATCGCCGTTCCGGCGGCATCGCTTTCATCCACGGCCGGCCAGAACGCGGGCGCGGCCAGGCCCGGGCGGCTGGCCCTGTGGGTCATGCTCAGCGGCACGTTCCTGGTGGTGCTGGACTTCTTCATCGTCAATGTCGCGCTGCCCTCGATGCAGCGCGAACTGCTCGCGAGCACCGCCACCTTGCAACTGGTGGTGGCGGGCTACGGTCTCGCCACCGCCGCGGGCCTGATCACCGGCGGGCGGCTCGGCGACCTCTTCGGGCGCCGCCGCATGTTCATGGCCGGCCTGCTGCTGTTCACGCTGGCCTCGGCCGCCTGCGGCCTGGCGCCCACTGCCGAGCTGCTGGTGGCGGCCCGCGTGCTGCAGGGCCTGGCCGGTGCGCTGCTGCAGCCGCAGGTGCTCGCGATGATCGGGCTGGTCCACACCGGCGAGGACCGCGCCCGCGCCTTCGCCGCCTATGGCCTCACGCTCGGCCTCGGCGCCACGCTGGGCCAGCTCGTGGGCGGGCTGCTGATCCAGGCCGACCTCTGGGGCCTGGGCTGGCGCAGCTGCTTCCTCATCAACCTGCCGATCGGCCTGCTCGCGCTGCTGCTGGCGCCGCGCGTGATTCCGCCGCTGGCGCATGGGGGCCACCGGAGCCGGCTCGATCCCGCCGGCATGCTGCTGGCGGCCGCGGCGTCGGTGGCGGTGGTGCTGCCGCTGGTCGAGGGGCGGCAGCAGGGCTGGCCGCTGTGGAGCTGGCTGTGCCTCGCGGCCGCGCTGCCGCTCGCGCTGCTGTTCGTCTTCCAGCAGCGCCGGCTCGCCGCGCGTGGCGGTGCGCCGCTGGTGGCGCCGGTGCTGATGGCCGATGCGCGCTTCGTCAACGGCCTGCTGACCACGCTGGCCTTCTATGTCGGCAATGCCTCGCTGTACTTCGTGCTCGCGCTGTACCTGCAGCAGGGCCTCGCGCTCGGCGCGCTGCGCTCGGGCCTGGTCTTCACCGCGCTGGCGCTCGGCTTCTTCGCCGCCTCGATGGGCGGTGCCCGCATCGCGCGCCGCTTCGGCGGCAAGCCGCCGATCGCGCTCGGCGCGCTGCTGCTCGCGGCCGGCCATGCGCTGCAGTACCTCAACGTCGCCGCCTTCGCAGGCCATGCCCACCTGCTCGCCTGGATGGTGCCGCTGCTGCTGGTGCAGGGCGCGGGTCTGGGCCTGGTGATGGCGCCCCTGGTCTCGAGCGTGCTCGCCGGCCTGCCGCCGCAGCATGCGGGCGTGGCCTCGGGCGTGCTGTCGATGATGCAGCAGGCGGGCAATGCGCTGGGCGTGGCGCTGATCGGGATCCTGTTCTACGGGCGGCTCGGCGAGCGGGGCGATGCGGCCGCCTATGCGGCGGGGCTCGGGGTGGCGCTGGTCTATCTGATGGGGTCGGCGTTGCTGGTGGCGGTGTTGCACCGCCGAGGCGCGCGTTCGCGCTAGCTGCTGCCGGGCGCGGGGAGCGCCGACAGCTTCGGGGCCACCTGCTGACAGGCCACGATCATGTCCCGGACGATGCGCTCGTCCACGTTCAGGTCGCCCTCGTACTCGCCGAGGTTGCGGATCTCGTGGCCCTTGGCCAGCACCCGCCAGACCTCGGGGCCCAGCGACAGCGTGTGGGGCAGCACCTGGAAGACGATGAAGCGGTTGCCCGCGCGGTAGCCATGCCAGCGCAAGGCGGCGAGGCACAGGGCGCGGGCCGCGTTGTAGACGAGGTCGAAGCGGCCCTCGAGCGAGAGCTGCGCGACCTGCGCATCCTTCAGGCGGGCCTGGCCCGAACGCAGCAGCCCGGCGAACTCGCGCGCATCGGGCGCCTCGGCCGCGAGCGGCTTCGAAGGGCCGCAGAGGTTGTCAAGCGGGGAGGGCGTGCGCGTCGCCGAGCACCCAGAGCTTGGGCTGTGCCATCACGCGCGTGGCGAAGGATTCGCCATCCTTGAGCTTTCGCGTCAGTTCCTTCCTCGTGAACAGGGTCGGGTTCACTGTACGGCCGAGCCGCGCGGAGACGGCATCGAGCGCGAGAAAGAGATCCGGATAGGCAAGTTCGTCACTGAGCAGCAGCAGGTCGATGTCGCTCGCGGCCGTGTCGCTCTTCTTCGCGACCGAGCCGTACACGAACGCGGCCTCGATCCGGTCGGCCACGGGCTGCAGCGCCTCGCGCAGCGGGCCCGCGAGCCCGAAGGTCTTGCGCACGATGCTGCTCAATTCCTCGTGGATCGGCGATTGCGCATTGGCCTGGTAGTGCTTCTGATGGCCCACGCGCGACATCGTGAGCAGCCCGCTGTCGGTCAACTGCTTGAGTTCGCGCTGCACGGCGCCCGAGCCCGCACCGGTAAGCTTGATCAATTCGGTGAAGAAGAAGCTTCGATCCGGCTGGCCGAAGAGGCAGCCCAGCACGCGCTGCTGGGTGGTCGTGAACAGGGCGTCGGCCAGTCCGACAGGTGCTTCGAGCTGCTTCGGCATCGGCGATTTACCCATTTTGGGCATTTTATTACCCAAAATGGGCTTTTCATGTTTGTGTCCCGTGTCCCCCCAATAGCCGCCATGACCCACGACCTCCAATCGCTCACGCTCGCCCTGCGCGACTTCGCGCGCGAGCGCCACTGGGAACCCTTCCACTCCCCCAAGAACCTCGCCGCGGCGCTCTCGGTCGAAGCCGCCGAGCTGCTCGAGCATTTCCAGTGGCTGACCGAGGCACAGAGCCGCGAGCTGCCGGCCGACAAGCGCGCCGAGGTCGGCACCGAGATCGCCGACGTGCTGCTCTACCTGCTGCAACTGGCCGACCAGCTCGGCATCGACCCCGTCGAGGCCGCGCGCAGCAAGATGGTCGCGAACGCGCGCAAGTACCCGGCGCCGTAGCCCTGCGCGCCGTTGACGCGGCTGAGTACCTCCGTGTACGCCACCCGGCGTATTTCTCCTTCCTGGTGCATTCCGCAGACTCCCTCCCATCGCTCGGCACCGCGCCGGCGAACAGGTTTCAACCCACCGGAGCAGGAGTCCACATGCAACGTCGTTTCACTCTCAAGGCGCTCACCGCCGCCGTCGCGCTGGCCAGCATCTCCGCTGTGCCCGCATTCGCCGCCGACACCATCAAGGTCGGCGTGCTGCACTCGCTGTCGGGCACGATGGCCATCTCGGAAACCGTGTTGAAGGACACGGTGCTGATGGCCATCGACGACATCAACGCCAAGGGCGGCGTGCTCGGCAAGAAGCTCGAGCCCGTGGTGGTCGACCCGGCCTCGAACTGGCCGCTGTTCGCCGAGAAGACCAAGCAGCTGCTCGGCCAGGACAAGGTCTCGGTGATCTTCGGCTGCTGGACCTCGGTGTCGCGCAAGTCGGTGCTGCCGGTGGTCGAGGAAATGAACGGCCTGCTGTTCTACCCCGTGCAGTACGAAGGCGAAGAGCTCTCGAAGAACGTGTTCTACACGGGTGCCGCGCCCAACCAGCAGGCCATTCCGGCCGTCGACTACCTGATGAGCAAGGAAGGCGGCGCCGCCAAGCGCTGGGTGCTGCTGGGCACCGACTACGTCTATCCGCGCACCACCAACAAGATCCTGCGCGCCTACCTCAAGAGCAAGGGCGTGAAGGACACCGACATCGACGAGAAGTACACCCCCTTCGGCCACAGCGACTACCAGACCATCGTCGCCGACATCAAGAAGTTCTCGGCCGGCGGCAAGACCGCCGTGGTGTCGACCATCAACGGCGACTCCAACGTGCCCTTCTACAAGGAACTCGGCAACGCCGGCCTGAAGGCCAAGGACGTGCCGGTGGTGGCCTTCTCGGTCGGCGAGGAAGAACTGCGCGGCGTGGACACCAAGCCGCTGGTCGGCCACCTGGCCGCGTGGAACTACTTCATGTCGATCAAGAACCCGACCAACACCGCCTTCATCAAGCAGTGGAGCGACTACGCCAAGGCCAAGAACATCGCCGGCCACAAGGACAAGCCGCTGACCAACGACCCGATGGAAGCCACCTGGATCGGCATCCACATGTGGAAGCAGGCGGTCGAGAAGGCCAAGTCGACCGACACGGACAAGGTGATCGCCGCCATGGCCGGCCAGACCTTCACCGCGCCCTCGGGCATCGTCTCGAAGATGGACGAGAAGAACCACCACCTGCACAAGAGCGTGTTCATCGGTGAGATCAAGGCCGACGGCCAGTTCAACGTCGTGTGGAAGACGCCGGGCCCGGTCAAGGCCAAGCCGTGGAGCCCGTACATCGAAGGCAACGACAAGAAGCCCGACTATCCGGCTGGCAAGTCGATGTAAGTGTCATCCCCCTCCCCCTCTGGGGGAGGGCCGGGGTGGGGGCCGACGGCGGTCGATTCGATCCTTGCGCCCGTTCGGGCGCCGCATGCCCCCACCCCAACCCTCCCCCAGCGGGGGAGGGCGTCATGCCAACACCTTCTCAAGATGCTTCGACGAACCCTCCACTGCGCATTCGCCGCCATGCTGTTCATGGCAACGGCCGCCCAGGCGCTGACCGCCGACGAAGCCCGGGCCATCGCCGCCGGCGATTCCGAGGCCCGCATCGCGGCGCTCAACAAGGCCGTCACCAGCGCCGACGACAAGACCGCCGCCTTCATCCAGGCGATGTCGGACGATGCGGTCAAGTACACCGAAGACAAGGTCTTCGTGATGAAGGAAGACAAGGGCTACGACCCCGTGACCGGTGCCGAGCTCAAGGTGCCCGACACGGCCGAGGACGTGGTCAACAACAACCTGATGCGCGGCGCGCTCGAGGCCGCGCAGGCCGCGCTCAAGCTCGGCAGCAAGGACGACGCGGTGCGCGCCGAGGCCGCGCAGGCGCTGTTCAAGGAGCCCGACGAATCGCGGCTGCCGCTGGTCGAGAAGGCGCTGGCCGCCGAGACCCACCCGAAGATCAAGGCGCAGCTCGAACTCGTGCGTGCCGCCAGCATGCTCAGCAGCGCCGACAAGGCCAAGCGCCTCGTGGCCGCGCGCGAGCTCGGCGAGAGCCGCAGCCCCGACACCAAGCTGCTGCTCAACCAGCGCCTGGCCGACGAGACCGAGGCCGACGTGAAGGCCGCGATCGTGGCCTCGATCGCCAGCATCGACGGCTCGCTGGTGTGGGGCGACCGCCTCAATGCCGTGTTCAGCGGCATCAGCCTGGGCTCGGTGCTGCTGCTGGCCGCGCTGGGCCTGGCCATCACCTACGGCCTGATGGGCGTCATCAACATGGCCCATGGCGAGCTGATGATGATCGGCGCCTACGCCACCTACGTGATGCAGGGCATCTTCCAGAAGTACCTGCCCGAGGCCGCCTTCGGCTGGTACCTGGTGGCCGCCATTCCGGTCTCGTTCCTGGCCTCGGCGCTGGTGGGCGCGGTGCTCGAGCGCGGCGTGATCCGCTTCCTCTACGGCCGTCCGCTCGAGACCCTGCTGGCCACCTGGGGCATCAGCCTGATGCTGCAGCAGCTGGTGCGCTCGCTGTTCGGCGCGCAGAACGTCGGCGTGGAGAACCCGGCCTGGATGAGCGGCGGCCTGTCGCTGCTGTCGAACGTCACGCTGCCGTGGAACCGCCTGTGCATCATCGTCTTCGCGGTGCTGGTGCTGCTGGCCATGGGCTGGCTGATCGGCCGCACGCGGCTGGGCCTGTTCGTGCGCGGCGTGACGCAGAACCGCCCGATCGCCTCCTGCATGGGCGTGAACACCGCGCGCATCGACACCTACGCCTTCGCGCTCGGCTCGGGCATCGCCGGCCTCGCGGGCTGTGCGCTGAGCCAGATCGGCAACGTCGGCCCCGACCTGGGCCAGAGCTACATCGTCGACAGCTTCATGGTGGTCGTGATGGGCGGCGTCGGCCAGCTCGCGGGCACCGTCTACGCGGCGCTGGGACTGGGCATCCTCAACAAGTTCATCGAAGGCTGGGCGGGCGCGGTGCTCGCGAAGATCGCGGTGCTGGTTTTCATCATCATCTTCATCCAGAAGCGGCCCCAGGGCATCTTCGCGATGAAGGGCCGGAGCGCGGAAGCATGACGACCCCAACAACTTTCGATACCGCCATCACCGTTCGGGCTGAGCCTGTCGAAGCCGGGGCAGGCACTTCGACAAGCTCAGTGCGAACGGGTAGGGTGGCACTTCCCACCAAGGGGCCGCTGCTGAGCGGCAAGGGCTGGACGGCCTTCTTCGTCGCGCTGATCGTGGTGTGCGCGGTGGCGCCCGTGCTCAACATGTGGGTGCCCGCCGACAGCCCGCTGCACATGAGCGACTACGCGGTGGCGCTGGTCGGCAAGATCATGTGCTACGCGATCTGCGCGCTGGCCATGGACCTGATCTGGGGCTACACCGGCATCCTCTCGCTGGGCCACGGCCTCTTCTTCGCGCTCGGCGGCTACATGATGGGCATGTACCTCATGCGCCAGATCGGCCGCGACGGCAACTACAAGAGCGACCTGCCCGACTTCATGGTGTTCCTCGACTGGAAGACGCTGCCCTGGCACTGGACCTTCAGCGACAGCTTCATTGCCACCTTGATCCTGATCGTCGCGGTGCCGGGCCTGATCGCCTTCGTGTTCGGCTTCTTCGCCTTCCGCTCGCGCATCAAGGGCGTGTATTTCTCGATCATCACGCAGGCGATGACCTTCGCGGCCATGCTGCTGTTCTTTCGCAACGAGACCGGCTTCGGCGGCAACAACGGCTTCACCGACTTCAAGCGCATCCTCGGCATCCCGATCGCCACGCAGGAGATGCGCATGACCATCTTCGCGCTCACCGGCGTGACCCTGCTGGCCTTCTTCCTGTTCGCCAAGTGGCTGATCGCGAGCAAGTTCGGCCGCGTGCTGCAGGCCATCCGCGACGCCGAGTCGCGCGTGATGTTCTCGGGCTACAACCCGCTGCCCTACAAGCTCAGCATCTGGGTCATCTCGGCCGTGATGTGCGGCGTGGCCGGCGCGCTCTACGTGCCGCAGGTCGGCATCATCAACCCGAGCGAGATGAGCGCGGCCAACTCGATCGAGATCGCGATCTGGGCCGCGGTGGGCGGGCGCGCGAGCCTGATCGGGCCGATCATCGGCGCCTTCATCGTCAACGGCGCGAAGAGTTGGCTCACGGTGGCCTATCCCGAGTACTGGCTGTACTTCCTCGGCGCGCTGTTCATCGCGGTCACGCTGTTCCTGCCGAACGGCATCGTGGGGCTGGTGCGCCAGTGGCTGTCGCGCGAGAAGGCGGCGCCCGCTGCGGCATCGTCGGCGCGCGCCGAAGCCCAGCGCTCGCTGGCGACCGAACAGGGCATGGAGCCGGAAGCGATCGCCGCGCCGCTGCATGCCGAACCGAAGGGAGCCCGCGCATGACGCCCGACCTGATGGAAGCCGGCGCGGAGCGCGCCGCACGCGCCAAGGGCCAGCCACACGACACCGGCGCCACCGAATCGGGCGGCCGCACGGCGGGCTTCAGTCGCATCGCGACGCCCGGCGAGGTCGACGTGACCCACGGCCGCATCCTCTACCTGGAAGACGTGAGCGTGAGCTTCGACGGCTTCAAGGCGATCAACAAGCTGTCGCTCGACATCGCGCCCGGCGAGCTGCGCTGCATCATCGGCCCCAACGGCGCGGGCAAGACCACGATGATGGACATCATCACCGGCAAGACCCGGCCCGACGAAGGCACGGTGTTCTTCGGCAGCACCATCGACCTGCTGCGCCACAAGGAGGCCGAGATCGCACAGCTGGGCATCGGCCGCAAGTTCCAGAAGCCGACCGTGTTCGAGCACCTCACGGTGTTCGAGAACCTCGAGCTCGCGCTCAAGACCGACAAGGGCGTGCGCGCCTCGATGCTGTTCAGGCTCGACTCGGCGCAAAGCGACCGGCTGGCCGAGGTGCTCGAGACCATCCACCTCGCGGCCAGCGTGTCGCGCATGGCGGGCAACCTGAGCCACGGCCAGAAGCAGTGGCTCGAGATCGGCATGCTGCTGATGCAGGACCCGAAGCTCCTGCTGCTCGACGAGCCCGTGGCCGGCATGACCGACGAGGAGACGGCGCGCACGGCCGAGCTGTTTCTCACGCTCAAGGGCAAGCATTCGCTGATGGTGGTGGAGCACGACATGAGCTTCATCCGCACCATCTCCGAGATCGTGACCGTGCTGTGCGACGGCTCGGTGCTCGCGCAGGGATCGCTCGACGAGGTGCAGGCGGACGAGCGCGTGATCGAGGTCTACCTGGGCCGCTGAGGAAACCACGCCATGCTGACAGTCAAGAACATCCACCAGTACTACGGCGGCTCCCACATCCTGCGCGACGTGAGCTTCGAGGCCACGCTGGGCAAGGTCACGGTGCTGCTGGGCCGCAACGGCGTGGGCAAGACCACGCTGCTGAAGTCGCTGATGGGCCTGGTGCCGATCAAGAGCGGCAGCATCGAGCTCGAGGGCCGGCCGATCCACAAGGCCACGCCCTACGACCGCGCGCGCGCGGGCATCGGCTTCGTGCCGCAGGGGCGTGAGATCTTCGCGCGCCTCACGGTGGAAGAGAACCTGCGCATGGGCCTGGCCTACAAGCGCGGCGGCACGCCGATCCCGGCCGAGCTGTTCGAGCTGTTCCCGGTGCTCAAGCAGATGATCGGGCGCCGCGGCGGCGACCTCTCGGGCGGCCAGCAGCAGCAGCTCGCGATCGCGCGCGCGCTCGCGCCCAAGCCGAAGCTGCTGATCCTCGACGAGCCCACCGAGGGCATCCAGCCGAGCATCATCAAGGACATCGGCCGCGTGATCCGCATGCTGGCCGACCGCGGCGACATGGCGATCGTGCTGTGCGAGCAGTACTACGACTTCGCGCAGGAGCTGGCCGACGACTACCTCGTGATGGAGCGCGGCGAGGTGATCGCGCGCGGCCTCGGCAAGGGCATGGAGGCGCAGGGCGTGCGCCAGTTGGTCGCGATCTGACGCTTCAGCGCGCCCAGTCGCGGCGCAGGTCGGCCGCGAGGCGCAGCAGCAGTTGCGCGTGCGCCTCGATGGCGTCGGCCGACACTTGCTTCGCGGTGGGGAAGCTCACGTTCATCGCATAGAGGCTGCCCGAAGGCGCGCGCAGCGGCAGCGCCACCGCGGTCATGCCGGCGGCCCAGCTCGCGTGGCAGAAGCCGCGTTCGCGCACCGCCTCGAGCGCGGCCTCCACCCGTGGCTGCAGCACGCGCCATTCGGCGCCGTGCGCCTGCCGCAGCCGGCCCAGCAGGGCCTTGCGCTCCGCGGCCTGCATGCCGGCGAGGAAGGCGCAGCCCAGCGAGGTGCTCGCGATCGGGAGCCGCGAGCCCGGGAGGATGCGCCGGAAGATCCCGAGCCGGCTCAGGCGCACCGACTCCAGGTAGACCATCTCGAGCTGGTCGGCCACCGCGAGGCCGACGTTGACGCGCCGGCCCTCGGCCAGCGCGCGCATCAGCGGCAGCGGCAGCGCGCGCGCCAGCGTGGCCTCCGAGCTGCGGAAGGACAGCGCGAGACTCAGGCAGGCGGCCGTGAGGCGGTAGCCGCGCTGCTCGATGTCGTAGGCGAGAAAACCGGCGTCCACCAGCGAACGCGTGAGCCGGCTGACCGTCGGCCGCGGCAGCTGCGTGCGGTCGGCCAGCTCGGCGTTGGTCAGCACGTCCACGCCATGGCGGAAGGCGCGCAGCAGCGCGAGGCCGCGTTCGAGCGAATGGCTGCCGGGCGTGCTGCGCACGAAGGTGCCGGTGGCCTGCGTGCGGGCGCGCGTCGAGCCGGCGGTGGAAGGGCGGGGCATGGCCATGATTTCGTTCTCCGAAATTCTAAGGTTGTCGCCGCCGGGGCCCGCCGGAATACTGGCCGCATGCCCATCGCGGGGCGCAACGGACCAGGAGACACGCTTGGATTTCACGCAACTGAGGTACGCGGCGATCGGCCGCGTGGCCTCGATCACCTTCGACCGGCCCGACCGGCTCAATGCCTGGACGCCCACGCTCGAGGCCGAGTTGCGCGCGGCCGTCGCGCAGGCCGAAGCCGACGACGCGGTGCGCGCCATCGTGCTCGGCGGCGCGGGCCGCGCCTTCTGCGCCGGCATGGACATGGCGGTGCTGTCCGACCCGGGCCGGCCGGCCGTGCCGCAGGCCGAGTCCGACGACGACGCGGCGCAGCGCTACGGCTACCTCGGCGCGCTCGCCAAGCCACTGATCGCCGCGATCAATGGCGCGGCCGCGGGCGTGGGCCTGTGCATCGCGCTGCATGCCGACCTGCGCTACGTGGCGGCCGGTGCCAAGCTCACGCTGCCCTATGCGCGCCGCGGCCTGGTGGCCGAGCACGGCACGGCCTGGCTGCTGCCGCGGCTGATCGGGCCGATGCATGCGGCCGACCTGCTGCTGACCGGCCGCACCCTGCAGGCCGAGGAAGCCGATCGCATGGGGCTGGCCTGCCTGCTGCCGGCCGAGGGCTTTCTCGATGCGGTGCTCGCACGCGCCACCGAGATCGCCGAGCTGAGTTCGCCGCGCGCGGTGCGCATCATCAAGCGGCAGCTGGTCGAGGCCCGCTACCAGACCCTCGGGCAGGCCACGCGCGTGGCCGACCGCGAGATCGCGGCCTGCCGCGACACCGAGGATTTCCAAGAGGGCGTGCGGCATTTCGTCGAGAAGCGCGCACCCCGTTTCACGGGACGCTGAACCATGACGGACGACACGAACAGCAGCACCGCGCTGCCGCTGGCCGGCATCAAGGTCATCGAGCTCGGGCAGAACATCGCCGGGCCCTACGCGGGCGAGATCCTGTCCTCGCTCGGCGCCGAGGTGGTGAAGATCGAGCGGCCCGGCACGGGCGACGACGCGCGCGGCTGGGGGCCGCCGTTCTGGCGTGGCACCGCGACCACCTTCCAGGCCATGAACCACGGCAAGAAGAGCATCGCGCTCGACCTCAAGGACCCGGCGCAGGCGCAATGGCTGCGCGAACGCGCGGCCGAGGCCGACGTGTTCGTGCAGAACATGCGACCCGGCTCGCTCGAGGAACTGGGCCTCGGCGCCGAGGCGTTGCGCGCGCTCAATCCGCGGCTGGTGTACTGCTCGCTCTGGGCCTTCGGCCACAAGGGGCCGATGCGCCTCGCGCCGGGCTACGAGCCGATGGTGCAGGCCTTCGCGGGCATCTTCAGCATCAACGGCGCCGAGAGCGGACCACCGGCGCGCGTGGGCATGCAGGTGCTCGACCTCGGCACCGGCGTCTGGGCCGCGCTGGGCTGCATCGCCGCGCTGCTGCGCCGCGCCTCGACCGGGCAGGGCTGCGTGGTCGACACCTCGCTGTTCGAGACCGCGCTGGGCTGGCTGCAGGTGATGATGGCCGGCTTCCACGCCACCGGGAAACAGCCCGAGCGGCACCGCAGCGGCAATCCCAACGTGGTGGTGTTCCAGGCGCTGCCGACCGGGGACGGCGAGATCGTGGTGGCCGCGGCCAACGACCGGCTGTTCGCCAAGCTCGCGCGCGCGGCCGGCCACGAGGAATGGACGCGCGACGAGCGCTTCGCGAGCAATGCGCTGCGCGTGCAGCACAAGGCGCTGCTGATCCCCGCGCTCGAGGCGGTGTTCCGCACGCGCTCGACGCAGCAGTGGCTCGAGGCGCTCGAGGCCCTGGGCATTCCCTGCGCGCCGATCCAGGACTTCGCGCAGGTGCTTGCGCAGCCGCAGACCGAGGCCATCGGCATCTTCCAGACCATTCCCGGCGAGGACCTGCGCATCGTCGGGCTGCCGCTGTCCTTCGACGGCGAGCGGCCGCGGGTGCGGCACCGCGCGCCCGGCGTGGGCGAGCACAACGAGGCGCTTGGCGCGAAGGCTCCCGGCTGAGCGCGCCCTTCCAACGACACCAACAACAGGAGACGACATGCAGAGAAGACAGTGCCTCGCCGCGCTCGCGGCCTTGCCGTTCGCGGCCGCGCTGGCGGCGGACAACCACAAGCCGATCCAGATCGTCGTGCCCTTCGGCCCCGGCGGCTCGGGCGACATCTCGGCGCGCATGCTGGCCGAGTTCCTCACGCGCAAGACCGGCCGCGCGGTGGTGGTCGACAACCGTCCCGGCGGCAACGGCATCATCGGCGTGGAGGCGGTGCGCAATGCGCCGGCCGACGGCTCGGTGCTGCTGCTGGCCACCACCTCCACCCACCTGGCCAATCCCAGCCTGTTCCGCAAGCTGCCCTACGACCCCGGGCGCGACTTCCGGCTGGTCGGCTCCTTCGGGCCCGGCTCCACCTACATGCTGGTGCGGCCCGACGCGCCCTACAGGACGCTGCAGGACTTCGTCGCCGCCGCGAAGAAGGCGCCGGGCACGATCAACTACGGCCACTTCAACGCCACCTCCAAGGTCACGGCGGCGCTGTTCGCGCACGAGGCCGGCATCGAGCTCGCGGCGATTCCGTACAAGCAGGTGAGCCAGGCGATGTCGGAGCTGATCGCGGGCCAGATCCAGGTGGTGTTCACCGACACCGTGGCTGGCGATGCCTTCGTGGCCTCGGGCCAGTTGCGCGCGCTCGCGGTGCACAGCGATGCGCGGCTCAAGCGCTATCCCGAGCTGCCGCTGATCGCCGAGAGCTATCCGGGCTTCAGCATCCGCGGCGGCTTCCTCGGCATCGCGGTGCCGGCCGCCACGCCGGCGGCGCTGCAGCAGCAGCTCAACCAGTGGATCAACGAGGCCGTGACCACCGACCCGATCCGCGCGCGGCTCGAGGGTTTCGCCTTCGCGCCCGCGAAGGTCAGCCTGGCCGAGCTCGCGAGCTTCGAGCGCCAGGAGCGCGAAAAGTGGAAAGGCTACGTCGACATCGCGAAGCTGGAGGTGCAATGAGCGCGCTCGCTTCGCTGGAATCGGGCCATGCGCACGTGGCGCTGCTCGAACTGCGGCGCGCGCCGTTCAACTACCTCGACGTGGCGCTGCTGCGCGAACTCGCCGACCGGCTCGCGCAGCTCGATGCCGATCCCGATTGCCGCGCCGTGGTGCTGGCCGCCGAGGGCCGGGCCTTCAGCGCGGGCGCCGACTTCAGCGGCAAGGACGATGCGCGCGACCCCGCGCCGCTCTACGAGCAGGCCATGCGCCTGTTCGGCAACGCCAAGCCGCTGGTGGCCGCGGTGCATGGCCCGGCCATCGGCGCCGGGCTCGGCCTCGCGCTGGCGGCCGACTTCCGCGTGGGCTGTGCCGAGGCGCGCTTCAGCGCCAACTTCAATCGCCTCGGCTTCCATCCGGGCTTCGGCCTGAGCCTCACGCTGCCGCGCTTGGTCGGCGCGCAGCAGGCCGCGCTGCTGTTCTACACCGGGCGCCGCATCGGCGGCGAGGAGGCGCTGCGCATCGGGCTGGTCGACCAGCTGGTGCCGGCCGACGAGGTGCGCACCAGCGCGCTGGCGCTCGCGGCCGAGATCGCGCTGTCGGCCCCGCTGGCAGTGGAATCGACGCGCGCGACCCTGCGGCGCGGCCTGGCCGAGGCGGTGGCCGCGGCGAACCGGCATGAGCGCGAGCTGCAGTGGGTGCAGTTCGCGAGCGAGGACTTCAAGGAGGGCGTGCAGGCCATGGCCGAACGCCGCGCGCCGCGCTTCCTGCGCCGCTGAGCGGCGAGGGGCAAAAAGGTATCGGGCGGGGCGCAAGCCTTCATCAGCGCGCGTTAAGGGTTTACCCTAAAATCGGGCTTTGCCCGCGCTCGCCGGGCATCCCCCCAGGAGCTCCGGCCTTGAACGCCCCACCATCCGCCCTCGAAGGCGCGGACACCCCCGCCATTCCGCCCGTCTCGTCGGCCCAGTTCCTGCGCGCCGTGCTCGCCCTCGGTGTCGGCGGCTTCGCCATCGGCACCGGCGAGTTCGTGATCATGGGCCTCTTGCCCGAGGTCGCGAACGACATCGCCGTCAGCATCCCGCAGGCCGGCCACGTGATCAGCGCCTATGCGCTCGGCGTGGTCATCGGCGCGCCCGTGCTCGCGGTGCTCGCGGCCGGCTGGCGTCGCCGCGCTTTGCTGATCGCGCTGATGGCCGTGTTCGCCGCCGGCAACTTCGCGAGCGCGATGGCGCCCGGCTACACCTCGCTGAACCTGCTGCGCTTCGCGACCGGGCTGCCGCACGGCACCTACTTCGGCGTGGCCGCGCTGGTGGCCGCCACGCTCGCGCCGCCCGGGCGCCGCGCGCGCGCCGTGGGGCTGGTGATGCTGGGGCTCACGGGCGCCACGCTGGTCGGCGTGCCGATCGCGGCCTGGCTCGGCCAGCTGTTCGGCTGGCGCGCGGCCTTCGTGTTCGTGGGCGTGATCGCGCTCATCGCCGTGGTGCTGCTGCGCCGCGACATCCCCGACCTCGCCGCGCCCGCGGGCGCCAGCCCCTGGCGCGAACTCGGCGCGCTCAAGCGCAAGCAGGTCTGGTTCACGCTGGGCATCGGCGCCATCGGCTTCGGCGGCATGTTCTCGGTGTTCAGCTACATCAAGCCCACGCTGATCGAGGTGGCCGGCATGCCGCTGGGCGGCGTGCCGCTGGTGCTCGCGCTGTTCGGGCTCGGCATGGTGGTCGGCAACCTGGTCGGCGCGCGGCTGGCCGACAAGTCGCTGATGCGCACCATCGGCGGCCTGATGGCCTATGCGGCGCTGGTGCTGGCGCTGTTCACCTTCTCGGCCCACAACATCTACACCGCGGGCTTCAACGTGTTCCTGATCGGCACCACCGTGGCCATCGGCCCGGCGCTGCAGATCCGGCTGATGGACGTGGCCGGCGATGCGCAGACGCTGGCGGCCGCGCTCAACCACTCGGCCTTCAACATGGCCAATGCGCTCGGCGCCTGGCTCGGCGGCGTGGCGATCGCCGCGGGCCTGGGCTGGACCTCGACCGGCTGGGTCGGCGCGCTGCTCGCGCTCGCGGGCATGGGCGTCTTCTGCTGGGCGGTGGCGAGCGCGCGCGCCGATGCGCGGCGGCCGCGCGTGGCGGCCTGCGAAGGCTGAGGCTTCCTTTCTAGCGCGGCGGCGGCTGCAACTGCTCGCGCAGGATGCGCCGGATCTCGAGGATCGCGAGCGGGTTCTCCTGCACGCTGTGCGCCGACGGGATCACCAGCTCCGAGGCCGCGCCGTCGAGGTGCGCGCTGGCATAGGGCACGATGCCGTCGCTCGACAGCGCCTGCGCCAGGCCCGGCGTGTCGTTGCCGATGATCGAGTGGAAGCGCACGCGCGGATTCATCGGCAGGCCCGAGGAGAGCCGCACGAAGGGATCGCGGTCGCTGAGGTTGTCGATGCTGTTGGGAATGCGCAGCGGCCCCGCGTCCTGCCGGCCCGGCGCGATGCGGATCAGCTCGCGCGAGATGTCGCTCAACTGCCCCAGCATCGCCACCGGCAGCGTGATCAGGTTGGCGACCCAGCGCGAGATGCGGTTGTTGGCGAAGTCGGTGCCGCGGTGCGGCGAGGCGATGAAGATCGCATCGCTGACCTGCGGCAGCGGCTCGAAGCGCAGGTAGGGCGCGAGCTTCTCCTCAATGCGCCGCTGCTGCGCGCCCTGCATCGGATAGCTGGCCAGCAGCGCGTCCCAGAGCTTGTCCTCAGACGACGACACCATCAGCCGCGACAGCACGCCGCCCATGCTGTGGCCGATCAGCGTGATGTCCTGCGAGGCCGGGGCCTGGCCCGTGGGATCGAAGTGCTGCAGCGTCTGCGTCACGGCCTCGCGGATCGCGAAGTTGTTGAGCGGCAGCGGCGCATTGGTCGGGTAGTAGACCTGCCAGATCTGGTAGCGGCGGCGCAGGGTCTCGTCGCCGAGCACCTCGTTGGCCACGTTGATCCAGGCCTCGGGGCTGCTCGCGAGGCCGTGCAGCATGATGACCGTGCGGCGCTCGGGGTCGTAGGGCTGCATCAGGTAGATGCGCGGCTGCGTGAGCCCGTCGCGGCCGCCGAACAGGCTGCGCAGCGCCTGCAGCGCGAAGTCGGAGCGGGCCAGCCACAGGCCGTAGCCCGAGGTGAAGTTGGCGGCCAGCGGCACCTCCTGCCCGGCCAGCTGCACGTTGGCGGTGCGGTAGGGGTCGTAGGCCGCGATGCGCAGCGTGCGCGTGGCCAGCACCTCGGCGAGGTTGCCGCCATCGAACAGCAGCAGCGCGGTGACGGCGGGGAAGGGCATCTCGCGGTAGGGCGGACGCGGGTCGGCGGTATCGAGCGCGGGCGTCTTCTCGTCGGTGCGCTGGCTGTCGGCCGCCACCAGCTCGGCGCCGAAGCCGTCGCGCCGGTAGGTGTTGCGCAGGCCCGAGAAGGTCAGCGAGGCGGCGGGGATCAGCTCGTCGGGCAGCGGCGCATCGGCGGGCAGGCGCAGGCCCGAGACGTCGGCCTCGATGCGCCAGTCGCCCACGCGCGGTACCCGCGGCTGGGCCGCGGCGTTGCGGCGCGCTCCGCGGTACAGCCCGGTGATGGCCTGCTGCACCGCGTAGTTGTAGTAGTCGCGCACCTGCGTCTGCCGGTCCTCGAAGGCGCGGTCGCGCGGCTTGCGCGCGGTGAAGAACAGGTAGGCATAGGCGTGGCGCGCGCTCTCGAGCCAGGCCTCGATGGCGGTCGTGTCGGCGGCCGAGCCCGGCTGCGTGGCGCGGCCGCTCTTGTCGGCCGCGATCGCCACCTGCAGCCACACCTCCGACAGCGCCGACAGCCGCTGCTCGTCGCTCAGGCCCGGCGAGTCGGCCAGTGCGCTGCGGCAGGCCGGGCCGTCGTTGCCGCACAGCTCGGCATCGGAGCCGATCACGCGCAGCACCTCCTCGGCCGAGGTGCTGAGCCGGCCCGTGGTGAGCACGTCGCCGCGGCGCTGCGCGAGGTATTCGGCGGGCGAGATCGAGCCCACCTTCACGCCCGCGCAGCCCGCGAGCAGCGCGGCGGCGCAGAGCAGGGCCGCCAGGCCGGGAAGACGCGCGTGCATCGTCACGGGGCCTCGGCGCCCGGCAGCCCCTGCCGGATCGCGCGCGAGAAATCGATGCCCGGGGTGGCATCGCTCGCGATCGCGCGCTGCGTGATGCGCCCGGCCGTGCGCAGCGCCTCGAGGCCGTAGCCCGGCGTCAGCCCGCCCACGTCGTACAGGTAGTCGGGCAGGTAGCCCGAGGCCAGCAGCCGCCAGTCCATCGGCAGGCCCGGCACGATGCGCCTGGCGAGGTCGTAGACGATGGTGGTGCAGTTGGCCGTGAGCGTGTTGTAGAAGCTCGGCGCGCGCAGCAGCGCGGCGCTCTGGTCGAGGTAGGCCAGGAACAGCGAGCGCATCTCGGCCTGTGGCAGCCGCACGCGGTACATGTGGACGTCCTCGCCGCGCACGTTGGTGCGCACGCGCAGCACGTCGCGTTCCTCGGCCGCGACCAGGCTCAGCTCGAAGCGCCGGAAGAAGCCGCCGAGCGACGAGAAGCTCTCGCCGCGCTCCTTGCGGATCTCGATCGAGAAGGTGAGGAAGCGGCCGTCGTCGAAGCCGAAGGACACCAGCGTGTGCGCGATCGCCGGGCCCATCCAGTACGAGACCGCGACGTCGACCGAGCGCAGGCGCTCGAGGTCGTAGCGGCGCGTTTCCCAGCGCGGCGTGTAGTCGGTGTCGCTGCGCCAGTCGAAGTTGCGCACGTTCTCGAGCGTGACCACGTTGCCGTCGACGCGCGCCACCAGCTGGCGCGCGACGTCGTCGGCCCAGTCGCGCTGCTGCAGCGGCACGATGGTGTTCCACCAGCCCAGCAGCAGCGCGAAGCCCACCGCATAGGACAGCAGCGCGCGCGCGGCCCGACCGCGCCACAGCAGCACCAGGGCCGCGAGGCCGAAGCCGCCCCACAGCACGGCGGCGAGGACCTTGCCCGTTTCGCCCACGGGCAACTGGTACCAGAGCGCGAGGCAGGCCCAGGCGGCCGACAGCAGCAGGACGAGCGATGCCGCGAGGCGGCCGGTGATGCGAAGGAACATGGAGGACACGGGGAGTGCGGCACGATTATCCCCATCCCTGCCGTGGCAACCCTGCGCCAAGCGGGCCATCTCCGATGGCGATGACCCGTGCCTGCGCGTTTTCGCGCCAGTGACTAAGATGAACGCGCGCCTCGCTGTCCCGAGGCGCTCGTCTTTTCTTCATCCGCGTTTCATCCAGCGAACGAGGCATCTCCATGACCATCCCCACCACCCGCCTGGGCCGCACCGGCCTGACCGTCTCCCGGCTCGCGCTCGGCACCATGACCTTCGGCCTGCAGACCGACGAGGCCGTGTCGCACCGCATCCTCGACAAGGCCGCCGAGGGCGGCATCAACTTCCTCGACACCGCCGACGTCTACCCGCTGGGCGGCACGGTCGAGACCACGGGCCGCACCGAGGAGATCATCGGCAACTGGCTCGAGAAGCAGGGCCCCGCGGGCCGCCGGCGCTTCGTGGTCGCGACCAAGGCGGTCAACAAGGTCGGCCCCAATCCCTGGGACCAGGGCGCCTCGCGCAAGCACCTGCTCGATGCCATCGACCTCTCGCTCAAGCGGCTGAAGACCGACCACGTCGACCTCTACCAGCTGCACATGGACGACCGCGAGACGCCGCTCGAGGAAAGCATCGAGGCGCTCGACACCATCGTGAAGTCGGGCCGCGCGCGCTATGTGGGCGTGTCGAACTTCCTGGCCTACCGGCTCGCGCGCGCGCTCGGCAAGGCCGACCTGCTGCGGCTCACGCGCTTCGTCTCGGTGCAGCCGCGCTACAGCCTGCTGTTTCGCGAGATCGAGCGCGAGCTGCTGCCGCTCGCGAGCGAGGAAGGCCTGGGCGTGATCCCCTACAACCCGCTGGCCGGCGGCCTGCTCACCGGCAAGTACAAGCCCGGCGCCAGCCCCGAGGCGAACACGCGCTTCACGCTCGGCACGGCCGGCAACATGTACCAGGACCGCTACTGGAACGAGCGCAGCTTCAACACCGTGACGCAGCTGCATGCGCTGGCCGACGAGGCGGGCGTGTCGCTCGCGACCTTGGCCGTGGCCTGGGTGATGGCGAACCCGCTGATCACCGCGCCGCTGCTCGGCGCGAGCCGGCCCGAGCAGCTCGACGCGACGCTCGCGGCGGCCGAGTACAAGCTCGACCCCGCGCTCAAGCAGAAGCTCGACGAGCTGACGGCCGAGTACCGCAAGGGCGACGCGCCGCGCTGAGTTCCCTCCCTTCTCCTTCCCCCGCCGGGGGAAGGCCGGGATGGGGGCTCCGGGCGTTCGATACGGCCACGCCATCGGCCAGGCCCGGTGCCCCCACCCCAACCCTCCCCCAGCGGGGGAGGGCGCCGAGCCGGGGTCGACTCGAAACTGTCAGAACTGTCAGCCAGTCGACAGCGAGCGGTTCGATGCAGGTGCCTAGAGTGCCTTCATCATGGATTCTTCCGCCGCCACTCCCTCATTGCGCAAGGTATCCGGGGCCGGTGCCATCGCGCTGGCCGCCCTGCTTCTCGCCGGCTGCGCCGTCGGCCCCGACTACGTGCGGCCCTCGATGGAGCTGCCCGCGGCCTACAAGGAAGACGGTGCGTGGAAGACCGCCACGCCGCAGGCCATCGATCCCTCGCATCCCTGGTGGGAGGCCTACGGCGACGCCACGCTGAACGGGCTGGTGGTGCAGGCCAATGCCGCCAACCAGAACATCCGCCAGGCCGAGGCCCAGTACCGCGAGGCGCGCGCACTGGCCTCGGCCGCGCGCGCCGGCTTCTATCCCACCCTCGGGCTGAACGCCGGCGCCAACCGCGCGCAGACCAACAGCACCGGCAGCATCGAGCGCCGCACCACCGACACCCTGGGCCTCGCCGCGAGCTGGGAGCCCGATGTCTGGGGCGCGGTGCGCCGCTCGGTCGAGGCCGGTGACGCCAGCACCCAGGCCAGCGCCGACGACCTCGCGGGCGCGCGCCTGAGCATCCAGACCACGCTGGCGCAGGACTACCTGCAGCTGCGCGCCATCGACCTCCAGCGCGCGCTCTATGCCAACACCACCGCCGCCTATGCGCGCGCGCTCGAACTCACGCAGCACCAGTACGCGGCCGGCACCGTGCTGCGCTCGGACGTGGCGCTGGCCGAGAGCCAGCTGCGCACCGCGCAGGCGCAGGGCGTGGACCTCGAGGCGCAGCGGGCCCAGCTCGAGCATGCGATCGCGGTGCTGACCGGCCAGGCGCCGGCGCGCTTCACGCTGGCCGCGCTGCCGGCCAGCGAGAACCCCGCGCTCGCCAACGCCGGCACGCTCGGCGTCCAGCTGCCGCTCGCGCCCGCGGGCCTGCCTTCGGAGCTGCTCGAGCGCCGCCCCGACATCGCCGCGGCCGAGCGTCGCGTGCAAGCCGCCAATGCGCAGATCGGCGTGGCCAAGGCCGCCTACTTCCCGCAGATCGTGCTGAGCGCGAGCGGCGGCTTCAGCGCCGGCAGGCTCGCTTCGCTGTTCGACACGCCGAGCCGCGTCTGGTCGCTGGGCGCGGTGCTCGCGCAGACCGTGTTCGACGGCGGCCTGCGCAAGGCCCACAGCGAGCAGGCCGTGGCCGCCTACGACGCCTCGGTCGCGCTCTACAAGCAGACCGTGCTCGGCGGCTTCCAGCAGGTCGAGGACAACCTCGCCACCCTGAGCGTGCTCGACCACGAATCGCAGCTGCAGGCGCAGGCCGTGCAGGCCTCGCAGACGGCCGAGCGCCTCGCGCTGGCCCAGTACCGCGCGGGCACCGCCACCTACCTGAGCGTGGTGACCGCGCAGCAGCTCTCGCTGACCAACCAGCGCACGGCCGCGCAACTGCTGGCGCGCCAACTCGCCGCCAGCGTGGCGCTGATCGCGGCCACCGGCGGTGGCTGGCATGCCGATGCCGCCGATGCCGCCACCACCGCCGCCGCTGCAACGACTTCCGGAACCTGATGCCATGACGAATCCCGCACCTTCCCCCGCCGGCGACGCCGCCGTCCGTCCCCACGCGCGACGCAGCGCCGCCTGGTTCGCCATCGCCGCCCTCGTCGCCGTGCTCGGCGGTGGCGCCTGGACCCTGGGCCGCAAGGCCTCGGCTGCCACGCCCGAGGCCAAGGTGCCGCCGGTGCTGGTGACCACCGCGCCGGTGCAGGCGCAGGACGTGCAGGTCTACCGCGGCGGCATCGGCACCGTGGCCTCGATGGCCACCGTCACCGTCAAGGCGCGCATCGACGGCCAGCTCGACAAGGTGGGCTTCGTCGAGGGCCAGGACGTGAAGGCCGGCCAGATGCTCGCGCAGCTCGATCCGCGCACCTTGCAGGCCCAGCTCGCGCAGGCCCGCGCCACCCAGTCGCGCGACCAGGCGCAGCTGGCGAACGCGCGCGCCGACCTCGCGCGCTACACCACGCTGATCGCGCAGGACGCGGCCACGAAGCAGCAGCTCGACACCCAGAAGGCGCTGGTCAGCCAGCTCGAGGCCACGGTGCAGACCGATGCCGCGCAGGTGCAGTTCGCGCAGGTGCAGCTGAGCTTCACGCGCATCGACGCGCCGATCGACGGCCGCGTGGGCGCGCGGCTGGTCGACCCGGGCAACATCGTGCATGCGGCCGACACCGGCGGGCTGGTGGTCATCAACCAGATCGACCCGATCGCGGTGCAGTTCACGCTGCCCGAGGACGCGGTGCAGGACATCAACCGGCTGCAGCCCAAGGGCGCGGCGCCGCTCTCGGTGGTGGCCTACGACCGCGCCGGCACGCAGCTGCTGGGCAGCGGCAAGCTGATCCTGCTCAACAACCAGATCGATACCGCCAGCGGCACGGTGCAGCTCAAGGGCAGCTTCGCCAATCCGCAACACACGCTGTGGCCCGGCCAGTACGTCAACGTGCGGCTGCAGCTCGACCGCCGCGCGGGCGCGCTGACCGTGCCGGCCGCGGCGGTGCAGCGCAGCCAGGACGGCACCTACGTCTGGGCCGTCGATGCCGAGAACAAGGCCGCCTCGGTGCCGGTGCACGTGGTGCAGATCGCCGACGGCACGGCCGTGCTCGACCAGGGCGTGGCCGCCGGCCAGCGCGTGGTGGTCGACGGCCAGTACAAGCTGCGGCCCGGCGCCACGGTGGCCGAGAACAGGACCGCGGCCAAGGCCGCGCCCCCGGCCGCCGCGGCCGGCGGCAACAACGCGAGCGGGGTGCGCAATTGAGCATTTCCGCCGCCTTCATCAAGCGCCCGATCGGCACCACGCTGCTCGCGCTGGCCATCCTGCTGGTCGGCGCCGCGGTGTTCCCGCTGCTGCCGGTGGCGCCGCTGCCGCAGGTCGACTTCCCGACCATCCAGGTCTCGGCCAACCTGCCGGGCGCCAGTCCCGAGACCATGGCCTCGAACGTGGCGCAGCCGCTCGAGCGCCAGTTCTCGCTGATCGCGGGCCTGTCGCAGATGACCTCGACCAGCGGCCTGGGCAGCACCCAGATCACGCTGCAGTTCGACCTCGACCGCAACATCGATGCCGCCGCGCTCGACGTGCAGGCCGCCATCAACGCCTCCACCGGCCAGCTGCCGGCCAACCTGCCGAGCCCGCCGACCTTCCGCAAGGTGAACCCGGCCGACTCGCCGATCCTGATCCTGTCGGTGCAGTCGAAGACGCTGCCGCTGACCGAGGTCAACGACTACGCCGACAACATCCTCGCGCAGCAGATCTCGCAGATCTCGGGCGTGGGCCTGGTCAACATCGGCGGCGCGCAGAAGCCGGCCGTGCGCATCCAGGTCGACCCGGCCAAGCTCGCGGCGCTGGGCCTGAGCCTGGAGGACGTGCGCACCGTGCTGTCCTCGGCCACCGTCAACGCGCCCAAGGGCACGATCGACGGGCCGAACCAGAGCTTCACCGTCTACACCAACGACCAGCTGCTCAAGGCCCAGCCCTGGAACGACGTGGTGCTGGCCTACCGCAACGGCGCGCCGATCCGCGTGCGCGACCTCGGCGTGGCGGTCGACGGTCCCGAGAACGCGAAGATCGCGGGCTGGGCCTATGCCGGCGCCGCCGCGCCCGAGGGCAGCACGGTGCAGAACGGCCGCTCGATCGTGCTGGCCATCACCAAGCAGCCGGGCGCCAACGTGATCGAGACGGTGGACCGCATCAATGCCGCGCTGCCGCGGCTCAAGGCCTCGATCCCGCCGACGGTGGACGTCAACGCCATCATCGACCGCACCCAGACCATCCGCGCCTCGGTCAAGGACGTGGAGTTCACGCTGCTGTTGACCATCGCACTGGTGGTGGCCGTGATCTTCGTGTTCCTGCGCAACGTGCCGGCCACGCTGATCCCCAGCGTGACGGTGCCGCTGGCGCTGCTGGGCACGGTGGCCGTGATGTACCTGCTGGGCTACAGCCTCGACAACCTCTCGCTGATGGCGCTGACCATCGCGGTCGGCTTCGTGGTCGACGACGCGATCGTGATGCTCGAGAACATCTACCGCTACGTCGAGGAAGGCATGGCGCCGCTCGAGGCGGCCTACAAGGGCGCGGGCGAGATCGGCTTCACCATCGTCTCGATCTCGGTCTCGCTGATCGCGGTGTTCATCCCGCTGCTGCTGATGGGCGGCATCGTCGGGCGGCTGTTCCGCGAGTTCGCGGTCACCGTCACGCTGACCATCGTGGTGAGCGTGGTGATCTCGCTCACGCTCACGCCGATGCTGTGCTCGCGCTTCCTCAAGAACGAGCATGCGCGGCGCCATGGGCGGCTGTACCTGCTGTTCGAGCGCGGCTTCGACGCCATGCTCAACGGCTACAAGCGCGGACTGCACGTGGTGCTCGACCACCAGTTCATCACCTTGATGGTGTTCATCGCCACCGTGGTGGCCACCGGCGCGCTGTTCGTGGTGATCCCGAAGGGCTTCTTCCCGCAGCAGGACACGGGCTTCATCTCGGGCTTCGCCGAGTCGGCGCAGGACGCCTCCTTCGCCTCGATGAACGCGCGCATGCTCGAGCTGGCCGACGTGGTGCGCAAGGACCCCGACGTGACCGGCTTCGGCATGAACGGCAGCTCGTCGACCTACAACACCGGCAACTTCTTCATCAGCCTCAAGCCCAAGGACGAGGGCCGCACCGCCAACGCCGACGAGATCATCGCGCGGCTGCGCCCGCAGCTCGCGAAGGTGCAGGGCGTGAACCTGTTCCTGCAGGCGGGGCAGGACATCCGCGTGGGCGGGCGCTCCTCGCGCACCCAGTACCAGTACACGCTGACCGACTCGAACCTCGACGAGCTCAACACCTGGGCGCCGCGCCTGTTGGCCAAGCTGCGCCAGGTGCCCGAGGTGACCGACCTCGCGACCGACCAGCAGAACGCCGCCGCCTCGGCCGTGCTGACCATCGACCGCGACCGCGCCTCGAGCTTCGGCATCTCGCCGGCCGCGATCGACGCCACCCTGTACGACGCCATCGGCCAGCGCCAGGTGGCGCAGTACTTCACCCAGCTCAACAGCTACCACGTGGTGCTGGAAGTGACGCCCGCGCTGCAGCAGGACCCGGCGCTGTTCAGCAAGCTCTACCTGAGCTCGCCGATCACCGGCCAGCAGGTGCCGCTGTCGACCTTCGTGAAGGTCGACACCAGCAAGACCGCCTACCTCTCGATCAGCCACCAGGGCCAGTTCCCGGCCGTGACGATCTCGTTCAACCTCGCCTCCGGCGCCTCGCTGGGCCAGGCGGTCGACGCGATCAAGGCCGCACAGTCCGAGATGGGCATGCCGCAGTCGCTGACCGGCGCCTTCCAGGGCACGGCCCAGGCCTTCCAGGATTCGCTGGCCTCGCAGCCCTACCTGATCGCGGCGGCGCTGGTGGCGGTCTACATCGTGCTGGGCCTGCTCTACGAGAGCTACATCCATCCGCTGACGATCCTCTCGACCCTGCCCTCGGCCGGCGTGGGGGCGCTGCTGATCCTGATGGCGGGCGGCTACGACCTCAGCGTGATCGCGCTGATCGGCATCATCCTGCTGATCGGCATCGTCAAGAAGAACGGGATCATGATGATCGACTTCGCGCTCAAGGCCGAGCGCGAGCAGGGCATGAAGCCGCACGAGGCGATCTACCAGGCCTGCCTGCTGCGCTTCCGCCCGATCATGATGACCACCATGTGCGCGCTGCTCTCGGGCCTGCCGCTGATGCTGGGCCACGGCTCGGGCTCCGAGCTGCGCCGGCCGCTGGGCTACGCGATGGTCGGCGGGCTGGTACTCTCGCAGGCGCTCACGCTGTTCACCACGCCGGTGGTCTACGTCTACCTCGACCGCGCCCACTACTGGTACCTGCGCCGCAAGGAAGCGCGCATGGCCCGCAAGGCGGCCAAGGCCGGGCAGGCGCCCTCGCAGGCGCAGGCGCATTGAGCACGGGCAAGGGAGCCGATGTTTCCCCAACCGTTCGGGCTGAGCTTGTCGAAGCCGTTGCCGCGCCGGCACTTCGACAGGCTCAGTGCGAACGGATCGTGGATGATCCCGCCGAAGAACGAAGCAGCAGCCACGCCATGAAGATCCTGATCGTCGAAGACGAGTTGAGAACCGCCGACTACCTCTCGAAGGGGCTGACGGAGCAGGGCTGCGCGGTCGACATGGCGCACAACGGCATCGACGGCCAGCACCTGGCGCTCACCCACGACTACGACGTGATCGTGCTCGACGTGATGCTGCCGGGCCAGGACGGCTTCTCGGTGCTGCGCGGGCTGCGCGCGGTGAAGCAGACGCCGGTGATCATGCTGACCGCGCGCGACCGCGTGGAGGACCGCGTCAAGGGACTGCACGAGGGCGCCGACGACTACCTGGTCAAGCCCTTCTCGTTCCTCGAGCTGCTGGCGCGGCTGCAGGCGCTGAACCGGCGCGGCCGCAAGCAGGAGCCGATGCAGCTGCGCATCGCCGACCTGCAGATCGACCTGCTCGCGCGCAAGGCCTTCCGCGGTGCCACCCGCATCGACCTCACGGCCAAGGAGTTCGCGCTGCTCGCGGTGCTGGCGCGGCGCCAGGGCGAGATCCTCTCGAAGACCGCGATCGCCGAGCTGGTGTGGGACATGAACTTCGACAGCAACACCAACGTGGTCGAGGTCGCGATCAAGCGGCTGCGCGACAAGATCGACGTGCCTTTCTCGCCCAAGCTGCTGCACACCATCCGCGGCATGGGCTACGTGATGGAGCTGCGCGAGGACGGCGCCACGCCATGAAGCGCTCGATCGCCGCGCGGCTGGTGCTGATGTTCGCGGCGGCGGCGCTCGCCACCTTCGCGCTGATCGGCGCGGCGCTGCAGGGCGTGCTGCTGCGCGAGCTCGAGCGCCACCAGTACGAGGAGCTCGACACCACGGTCAAGAGCCTGCAGTTCTGGATCCAGGCCATCGGCACGCCCGAGCGCTGGTCGCGCGTGCAGGCTCGCATGGACGCGCTGACGCCCGAGGACGGCAGTACCCGCTTCTGGGTGCTCAGCGACGATCCGCGCTTCCAGTACGGCAAGGGCATGGCCGAGATCGACGCGCTCACGCGCGAGACCGGCCGCAGCCTGCTGCTGCCCGGCGAGGAGAAGCCCTACCGCACGCTGTCGGCCCACATCCCGCCGTTCGAGCAGCGCCCGGCCGTGCGGCTGATCGTCGGCAAGAACACCGAGCCCTATGCGCGCACGCGCCGCACCTTCCTCACGGCGCTGGTGTCGCTGGGCCTGGGCGCGGTGCTGGTGGTGGCGGCCGCCGGCTACTGGATCGCGCGCGTCGGCCTGCGCCCGCTCGACCAGCTCTCGCGCGAGGCGCAGGCGCTGCGGCCCAAGATGCGCTCGCAGCGGCTGCGCTCGGGCGCGCTGCCGGTCGAGCTGTCGGGGCTGGCCGAGGCCTTCAACGGCGCACTCGCGCGGCTGGAGGAGGCCTATGGCCAGCTCGAGGCCTTCAATGCCGACGTGGCGCACGAGCTGCGCACGCCGCTGGCCAACCTGATCGGCAGCACCCAGGTCGCGCTCTCGCGCCAGCGCAGCGCGCCGCAGTTCGAGGAGGTGCTGCAGGCCAACCTCGAGGACCTGGAGCGGCTGCGCTCGATCGTCAACGACATGCTGTTCCTCGCGCGCGCCGACCGCGGCGAGGTCGCCACCGGGCTGGTGCTGACGCCGGTGGCGCAGGAGGTGCGCAAGACCATCGAGTTCTTCGAGTTCGTGCTCGAGGAGAGCGGCGCGCAGGTCGAGATCGAGGGCGACGTGCTGGCCGAGGCGCAGCTCGAGACCGCGCTGTTCCGCCGCGCCATGTCGAACCTGCTGCAGAACGCGATCGAGCATTCGCCGCCGGGCGCGCGCATCGCGGTGCGGCTGCGCGAGACGCCCGCGGCGACCTGGATCGGCGTGTCGAACCCGGGCGCGCCGATCGCCGAGGCGCACCTGCAGCACCTGTTCGACCGCTTCTACCGGGTCGATGCCGCGCGCAACGACGGCGGCGAGCACCATGGCCACGGGCTCGGGCTGGCGATCGTGCGGGCCGTGGCCAGCATGCATGGCGGGCAGGTCGCCGCGGCCAGCGCGGACGGCGTGAATAGCTTCGAATTCAGCGTCGCCAGGCAGGCGGCCTGAACCGGTCGCGCGGGGGCCGGCCATGACCCTCGAACGCGCCGCAACCCGCATGGCCAATGGCCTCCCGGTGACAGGCCCTTGCGCCATGCCGCAGAATCCATGCCGCCCATGACCACGTTCGCACCCTCTTTCGCCATCACGGAGCTGCTGCCATGGCACAGCTGATGTCGCTGCTGGTGCAGAACGCGATCCTGGTGGTGTTCGCCGCCAGTTTTGCCGCCCGCCTGGGCCTGCCGGTGCCGGCGGCCGCGGTGCTGGTGGTGACCGGCGCGCTGCTCGCGGCCGGCGACATCTCGCTGGCCGGCGTGGTGCTCGCGGCGGTGGCGGCCAACCTGCTGGGCGACGGCGCCTGGTTCTATGCCGGGCGGCGCTTCGGCTACCGCTTCATGCGCCTGCTGTGCCGGATCTCGCTGGCGCCCGACTCCTGCGTGCGCCGCGGCGAATCGCTGATCGGCGACTGGGGCGGCCTGTCGCTGGTGGCCGCCAAGTTCGTGCCGGGCGTGTCGGTGGTGGCGCCGCCGATGGCGGGCGCGCTGGGCATGTCGGTGCCGCGCTTCATCGGCTTCGACATCGGCGCCGCGCTGATCTGGACCGGCCTGTTCCTCGGCCTGGGCTGGGGCTTCCGCAACCAGATCCAGGACGTGCTCGCGGTGATGGCGCAGGCCGGCGGCATCGCCACCATGGCGCTGGGCGCGCTGCTGCTCGTGTTCCTGGTGGTGCGCTGGTTGCGCCGCCGTGCCTTCATGCGGCTGACCGGCATGCCGCGCATCTCGGTCGACGAGCTGCACGAGATGCTCGCGGGCGACGAGCCGCCGCTGGTGATCGACGTGCGCGGCGCGGCCGGCCAGCAGGTCGATCCGCGCCGCATCCCGGGCGCGCTGTCGTACACGCTCAAGGCGCTGCAGCAGCGCGGCCTCGACCTGTCGGCCGCGGCCGGGCGCGACGTGGTGCTGTACTGCAACTGCCCCAACGAGGTGTCGGCCGCGCAGGCCGCGCGCGTGCTGCTGGCACGTGGCGCGCGGCGCGCGCTGCCGCTGACCGGCGGGCTCGATGCCTGGGTGGCCTCGGGCCGCCCGACCTCGCCGCACTGACCCCGATGCGCGTCGGGCGCGTGCCATGACCAGGACCCGCGTGCCCGCACCTTCCATCGTCGCCGCGCTCGAGCACGCGCTCGGTCCGGTCCATGGCTTCGTGCCGCTGGCCGAGGGCGAGGACTCGCAGGCCTTCGCCTTTCGCGCCGAGGGCCTGGGCAGCGCGGCCCAGGCGGAGCACGTGGTGCGCATCCACCGCTCGCGCGAGGGCTTCGACAAGGACGACTTCGCCGCGCGCCGCTTCGCGCGGCCCGGGTTGCCCGTGCCCGCGGTCACGGCCATCGGCCGCGTCGAGGACCTGTCCTTCGAGCAGAGCTTCGAGGGGCCGTTCTTCGGCAAGCCCTTCTACTGCGTGTCGCGCCGCCTGCCGGGCAGCACGCTGCAGGACCTGCCGCTGGACCTCGTGGGGCCGCTGGCCGCGCCGCTCGCGCGCACGCTCGAGGAGCTGGCCGCCAGCGACCTCGCGGGCACCACCGGCTTCGGCCGCTTCGACGCCAACGGCACCGGCGCGCATGCGAGCTGGCGCGCTTTCCTCGAGGCGGTTGCCGAGCGCGACTGGAGCGCCGCGCGGCTCGACGCGCAGGCCATGGCGGGCGTCGAGCGGCAGCTGGCGATCGTGCGCGAGCTCGCGCCATCCTGTCCCGAGCTGCGCCAGTTGGTGCATGGCGACTTCGGCTCGAGCAACGTGCTGACCGACGGCCGCGAGATCACCGGCGTCATCGACTGGTCGGAGGCGCTGTTCGGCGATCCGCTCTACGACGTGGCCAACCTCTTCTTCTGGCGCCCCTGGCTCGCCTGCATGGAGGTGCAGGCGCGCCATTTCGAACGGACCCTGCCGGCCGGCGCCGGCACGGCCGCGCGGCTGCGCTGCTACCAGCTCCACATCGGCCTGCGGCAGATCCACGACTGCGCGCTCGCGGGCGAGGCCGAGGACCTGCTCTGGGCGCTCGAGCGCAACGCCCGGATCGCCGACCAGGCCTGAGTCGGGGCGGTGGTAGTCTTCGCGCCCGACATGAACCTGCGCACCAAGATCGTGGCCTTGGCCGTCGCACCGCTGCTGGTGGCGCTGGTGCTGGTCGCGCTCGCCGTGCGGCACCAGGAGCACGATCTCGCGCAGCGCGAGCGCGCGCTGATCGAACAGAGCTACATGACCCAGCGGCGCAACGAGCTGCGCAGCTATGTCGATCTCGCGATCAGCATCGTCAAGCCGCTGTACGACGCCGGCCAGGACGACGAGGCCACGCGCGCCGAGGCGCTGCGCCGGCTGGCCGCGCTCGACTACGGCGACGACGGCTACTTCTTCGTCTACGACCTGCAGGGCCGCTCGCTGATGCATTCGCGCCAGCCCGACCTCGTGGGCCAGGACCTCTGGGGGCTCAAGGACTCCAGCGGCCGCTTCACGATCCAGGACCTGATCGCGCGCGCGAAGGAGGGCGGCGGCTACGTCGAGTACGAATGGCGCAAGCCCTCGAGCACGCAGCGCGCGCCCAAGCTCGGCTATGTGGTCGCGCTGCCGCGCTGGAACTGGATGGTCGGCACCGGCCTGTACCTCGACGACATGGAGGCCACCGTGCAGTCGCTCGACCGCCAGATCAGCGCCAACGTCACGACCACCCTGCTGTGGATCGCCGGCATCGCCGCGCTGTGCCTGGGCGTGGTCAGTGCCGGCGGCCTGCTGCTCAACCTCAGCGAGCACCGCGTGGCCGAGGCCAAGCTGCGGCTGCTCGCGCGCCGCGTGGTGCAGTCGCAGGAAGAGGAGCGCGGCCATCTCGCGCGCGAGCTGCACGACGGCACCAGCCAGACCCTGGTGTCGGCCAAGCTGCTGATCGAGTCGGCCGTCGACGCGCTCGACCGCGCGCAACATCCCGCGCCGCCCGCGCTGGGCAAGGCGCTGCAACGTCTCAACGATTCGCTGACCGAGGTGCGCCGCATCTCGCACCGGCTGCGTCCCGCGCTGCTCGACACGCTGGGCCTGCCGGCCGCGCTCGAGCGGCTGGTCGACGAGTTCGGCGAGGAGGGCCAGGGCACGACCGCCGCCTCGCTGATGGTCGAGGGCGAGCCCTTCGAACTCTCTCAGGAAGTGAAGACCGCGCTGTTCCGCACCACGCAGGAGGCGCTGACCAACGTGCGCAAGCATGCGCTCGCGCACGAGGTCCACATCGCACTGGCCTTCGGCGAGCGCGAGGTGCGGCTCGAGGTCGGCGACGACGGCATCGGCTTCGACGTCGATGCGGTGCAGCTCGACCCGCGGCGCGGCATCGGCCTGCGCAACATGCGCGAGCGCGTGGCCTCGATCGACGGGCAGCTCGTGGTTCACTCGGGCAGCGGGCGCACGCGCATCGTCGCGATCGTGCCCGCCGCGGCCGCGCGCGCCGTGCCACCCCTTTCCCCTTCCACCTGACGAACGCCCCGACGATGACGACCGCCAAGGCCCGCACCCCGCCGCCGATCCGCATCTTCCTGGTGGACGACCATCCGCTGGTGCGCGACGGGCTGCGCGCGCGGCTCGGCGCGCTGCCCGGGCTGGAGATCGCGGGCGAGGCCGGCAGCGCGGCCGAGGCGCTCGCGCAGATGGACGGCGTTCGGCCCGACCTGCTGCTGGTCGACATCGGCATGAAGGACATGAACGGCATCGAGCTCGCCGCGCTGCTGCTCGCGCGCGAGCCCGCGCCGCACGTGGTGATGCTCAGCATGTACGACAACCCCGAGTACGTGCAGCGCGCGCTGCAGGCCGGCGCGCACGGCTACGTGCTGAAGGACGCGCCCGCGTCGGAGATCGTCGCGGCGATCGAGGCCGTGTCCGCGGGCGGTACCTTCCTGAGCCCGGCCGTGTCGAAGAAGCTGTTCCGCAACCAGACGCCGCGCCCGCTGCTCACGCCGCGCGAGAGCGAGATCCTCGCGGCGCTGGGCCGCGGCGAGTCGAGCAAGCAGATCGCGCGCGACCTCGGCCTGAGCGTGCGCACGGTCGAGGCGCACCGCCAGAGCATCAAGCGGCGGCTCGGGATCGAGGGGCAGGCCGAGCTGATCAAGTATGCGGTGGAGCATGCGCGGGAATTCGAGCGGCGCTGAACGCACCGCAAAAGTTCCCGTCGGCACGCAGTTGGCGCGAACTTCGGGGTTTCCGAACGAAACGGACGTAAACGAATGAGCGCCGGCCGCGCGCCGACCTCGCAACCCGCGTCCGCATGAGGTAGAACCGCAGCCTCGCCGCGCGGGGATGGATCGCTCCGGACCCGTGCATCGTTCACGCTGCCTCGCTTTCGCGTGCGTGCCGGCCGAAGGCCGGCGTAGCGCCCGTTAAATTCGAGCCGGTGCGTTCCCGCCGCTTCGCCGCGCGGGGGCGTCACCGAACCGTCATCCCAACCCACAAGGAATCACTCGTTTTGAACAAGACCGACCTCATTGCCGCCATCGCCAACGACACCAGCCTGAGCAAGGCCGACGCCGCGCGCGCCCTCGACGCCGCCCTCGACAACCTCTCGCGCGCGCTCGCCGGCGGCGACACGGTGCAACTGATCGGCTTCGGCACCTTCGCGGTGACCAGCCGTCCCGAGCGCACGGGCCGCAACCCGTCGACCGGCGAACCCCTGACCATCAAGGCCAGCAAGGCTCCCAAGTTCACCGCCGGCAAGGCGCTGAAGGACGTGGTGAACGGCGCGGCACCGCAGGCCTGATCCCGTGCTCCGCGGCGCGCGACCTTCGCGCGCTGCACCCCAGCCCTCCGCGGGCCCGCGCATCCGATGCGCGTGGAACGCGGAGGGTTTGCTTTTGGCGCGCGGGCATTCGCGCTAGAGTGCGCGCACGTCCACAAGACCCGCCCCTCGACATGCAAGACGCCCACGCGCACCACCCCGGCCACCGCATCCCGAAGCAACTGCATCGCTTCCTTGCCGCCGGGGCCTGCGCGGTGGCGATCCTGGCCGCGGGCTGCGCGAGCCGGCCGCCGTCGACCTCCTCGCCATCGATTCCCACGGTGCGCAGCTCGCCGCTGAGCGACGAGCAGTCGAACAGCATCGCGATCCATGCGCTCGGGCTGGTCGGCACGCCGTACCGCTACGGCGGCAACACGCCCGACGGCGGCTTCGACTGCAGCGGCCTGATCGGCTACGTCTACCGCGAGAGCGTGGGCCAGGCCGCGCCGCGCACCGTGGCGCGCATGGCCTCGTTCGGCCAGGGCGTGCCCACCGCGGAGATGCGCACCGGCGACCTCGTGATTTTCGGCGCGGGCACGCCCACGCATGCGGGCATCTACGTGGGCGCCAACCGCTTCGTGCATGCGCCCTCGACCGGCGGCGAGGTCCGGCTCGACCGGCTCGACGGCATCTACTGGTCGCGCCAGCCGGTGCAGGTGCGCCGGCCGGGCTAGGCCTTCGGGTTTTCCATTACGCAAAGCCACGCGCCCCGTCCGCGCGGTGCGACGGATGGCAGCGCGCGCGCGTCCGGCAAGACTCCTCGGGGTTCGACAAATCCGAGGAGACAACTGCATGCAGAGCATCCGCCGCCACCTGGTGTGGCTCGTCATCGCGGTGTTCGGCGCGTTCGCGCTGGGCACCGTGGCCCTGAGTCGTGGGGAAACGATCAACGCGATCTGGGTGGTCGCCGCCGCGATCTGCACCTACCTGATCGCCTACCGCTACTACAGCCTGTTCATCGCCGACAAGGTGCTGGGCCTGGACGGCAACCGCAAGACGCCGGCGCACCGCCACAACGACGGCCTGGACTACGTGCCGACCGACAAGAACGTGCTGTTCGGCCACCACTTCGCGGCCATCGCGGGCGCGGGCCCGCTGGTGGGCCCGGTGCTGGCGGCGCAGATGGGCTACCTGCCCGGGCTGCTGTGGGTGCTCGCGGGCGTGGTGTTCGCGGGCGCGGTGCAGGACTTCATCGTGCTGTTCATCTCCACGCGCCGCGACGGCCGTTCGCTCGGCGACCTGGTCAAGCAGGAGATGGGCGTGGTGCCCGGCATGATCGCGCTGTTCGGCACCTTCATGATCATGATCATCATCCTCGCGGTGCTGGCGCTGATCGTGGTGAAGGCGCTGGCCGAATCGCCGTGGGGCACCTTCACGGTGGCCGCGACGATTCCCGTGGCGGTCTTCATGGGCCTCTACCTGCGCTACATCCGCCCGGGCCGCATCGGCGAGGTGTCGATCATCGGCTTCGTGCTGCTGATGCTCGCGATCTTCGGCGGCCAGTGGGTGAGCCAGGACCCGGTCTGGGGCCCGGCCTTCACCTTCGACGGCAAGGCGCTGACCTGGATGCTCGTGGGCTACGGCTTCGTCGCCGCGAGCCTGCCGGTGTGGCTGCTGCTCGCACCGCGCGACTACCTGTCGACCTTCCTGAAGATCGGCACCATCATCGCGCTGGCGATCGGCATCGTGGTCGTGGCGCCCACGCTGCAGATGCCCGCGGTGACGCAGTTCGCGCAGGGCAACGGCCCGGTGTGGTCGGGCAACCTGTTCCCGTTCCTGTTCATCACCATCGCCTGCGGCGCGGTGTCGGGCTTCCATGCGCTGATCTCCTCGGGCACCACGCCCAAGATGCTCGACAACGAGCGCCATGCGCGCTTCATCGGCTACGGCGGCATGCTGGCCGAGTCCTTCGTCGCCGTGATGGCGCTGGTGGCGGCCTCGTGCATCGAGCCTGGCATCTACTTCGCGATGAACAGCCCCGGTGCGCTGATCGGCACCACGGTGCAGCAGGCGGCGCAGACCATTTCGGGCTGGGGCTTCGTGGTCACGCCCGAGATGCTGGTGCAGACCGCCAAGGACGTGGGCGAGACCACCATCCTGGGCCGCGCCGGCGGCGCGCCCACACTCGCGGTCGGCATGGCGCACATCCTGCACCAGGTGATCGGCGGGCAGGCCATGATGGCCTTCTGGTACCACTTCGCGATCCTGTTCGAGGCGCTCTTCATCCTCACGGCGGTCGATGCCGGCACGCGCGCGGGCCGCTTCATGCTGCAGGACCTGCTGGGCAGCTTCGTGCCCGCGCTCAAGCGCACCGACTCGCTGCCGGCCAACCTGGTCGCGACCGCGCTGTGCGTGGCGGCCTGGGGCTACTTCCTCTACCAGGGCGTGGTCGATCCGCTGGGCGGCATCAACACGCTGTGGCCGCTGTTCGGCATCTCGAACCAGATGCTGGCCGCGGTGGCGCTGCTGCTCGGCGTGGTGGTGCTGTTCCGCATGAAGCGCGAGCGCTATGCCTGGGTGGCGGCGGCGCCGGCCGTGTGGCTGCTGGCCTGCACGCTGACCGCGGGCTGGCAGAAGATCTTCTCGAGCGATCCGAAGATCGGCTTCCTCTCGCATGCGGCGAAGTACAGCGAAGGCCTGGCCAACGGCGTGCTGGTGGCTCCGGCCAAGACCACGGCGGCGATGGAGCGCATCGTCTTCAACGACCGGCTCGATGCGGCGCTGTGCGCGCTCTTCATGTTCGTGGTGCTCAGCGTGCTGGTCTACAGCATCAAGGCCTGCCTCGCGGCGCGCGCGGCCAACCGGCCGACCGCGCACGAGACGCCGTTCGAGCCGATGGGCGGCGCGGTCGCGGCGCGCGGTGCGCACTGAAGCCGGAGCGCGGGATGCAGGTCGATGAAGCGTCCGCCGCGGGCCGCGGCCTCGCGGACACCGGGCGCTACATCGCGCGCTCGATCCGGCAGTCGCTGCGGCTGATGGTCGGCATGCCCGACTACGACGTCTACCTGAGCCACATGGCGGCCACGCATCCCGACCGGCCGCCGATGAGCTACGAGGCCTTCTTCCGCGAGCGGCTCGAGGCGCGCTACGGCGCGGGCAAGGGGCGCTGTTGCTGACGGGCTCGGCGAGAATGGGCCGCTGACGATCACCACGCCTCCGAAGGGAGGCGTTTTTTCATTCATGCAAGAAGAGTTGGACACGGCAATCGGCCTGCTGAACGCAAGCCGGCGCGTCGTCGTTTTTTCCGGCGCGGGGCTGTCGCGCGCCTCGGGCATCCCGACCTACCGGGACGCCGATGGGCTGTGGATGCAGCAGAACGCGATCCAGTTCTCGCATGCGGAGGACCTGGCGCGCGATCCGGCGGGCTTCACGAAGTTCTGGGGGCAGCGGCTGGCCGTGATCGAGGAGGCTGTTCCGAATCCGGGGCATCGGGCGCTGGCTGCGTTGCAGCGGTTGCGGCCGGCGACGCGGCTGATCACGCAGAACGTCGACGGGCTGCTGACGCAGGCGGGGTGTGTCGACGTGCTGGAGCTGCATGGGAATCTGCGGCGGTGGCGCTGCGATCGGTGCGGGAATCGGCATGGGCCGTGGCCCTTTCATCGCTGCCTGCGGTGTGGGGGGCATGCGCGGCCGGATGTGGTGATGTTTGGGGAGATGCTGAATCCGGGGGTGTTGATGGATGCGCAGGAGGCTTCTGTCGAGTGCGATCTGTTCTTGCTCGTGGGGAGTACGGCTGTGGTTTATCCGGCGGCGGATTTGCCTGTGTTGGCGATGGGGCGGGGGGCTGCTTTGATCACGCTGAATCTCGAGCCTGTTGGGCATCTGGATGATCGGGCGCGTGTCGTGTTGAGGGGGGCTTCGGAAGTCTTGTTGCCGTTGATGGTGGAGGGGTTGAAGGGGGGGTGAGACTGCAGGCCGGGTCTCGCCCCGGCGGGCGAGTCACTTTCTTTTGCTTCGCCAAAAGAAAGTAACCAAAGAAAAGGCGACCCCACTGTCTGCGACCCCTCCGCTGCGCTACGGGGCAACCTGCGGTGCTCGCGTTTCGCGGGGTCTCGCAGAACTCGCTTCGTTCAAACAGCTGCGAGCCCTGATCCGCGAAACGCTGCGCTCCTCGGCGCAGCCAGAGGGGGGTGATTCGGGCCTTTGCTTCGCTCGGCCTTGGAATGCTGGTCGGGCCATTGCTTCGCTCGGCCTTGCAATGTCGCTCGGGCCATCGCTTCGCTCGGCCTTGTGTTTGTCTTGTCCCCTCTCCCTCTGGGAGAGGGCTAGGATGAGGGCTCCGGGCCTCGCAACTGGACCGAGCCTGCCCATCGCCGCATTCGCGCGGCCTACGACGCCGCAGGAAACCGGTGGTACATGAAGTACTTCCCATCCTGCTCCCACCCCTGCCGCTCATAGAGCTGCTGCGCCGACACGTTCTCGCGCGCGACATTCAACGAAATGCGCGCAGCCCCCAGCGACCACGCATACGACTCCACAGCCGCAAGCAGGCGCGAGCCGACACCCTTGCGGCGCCCCGCCGCGACGACGAACAGGTCATTGAGGATGAACACACGCGTGAGCGAGACCGACGAGAAGATCGGGTAGAGCTGCGCGAAGCCCACGGGCACGGTGCCGTCGTGGCAGAGGAACACCACCGACTCGCCATGGTCGAGACGTTCGCGCAGGAATGCACGCGCGGCGGGCAGGTCGCCGGGCTGGCCCTGGAACTGGCGGTACTGGTCGAACAGCACGGCCAGTGCATCGAGGTCGGCCATCACGGCCTGGCGGACGGAGATCGTGGTCATGGGGCTTGGAATGAGATGAAGCGCGCAGGGTAGCAAAGCACCCCGCGCGCTGCGACGGACTCAGCGAGGCTCGGCGCGCCACACGGGGCGCAGTGCATCGTCGATCGCCCAGTGCGCCTTGCGGGGCTCGATGCGCACGCCGCCGATCCAGCGCTCGTGGCTCGCATGGTCGATCCAGTACGTCTCGCCCGCGAGCACGCGCCGGCCCAGCGTCGTGAGTTCGAGCGGGCGCTGGGGCCAGTCGCGCTGGGCATCGGATTCCACGACCAGCGGATCGGCGGCGTCGATCAAGGGACGCACGAGCGCGTGGAACATCAGGTCGCCGAGAAAGGGCAGCGGTTCGCGGTGTTCGTTGAGTTCCGCGTAGACCTGGCCGAAAAGAAGCCGGCCGTGCTCGTCGATGGTCCGCAGCACCAGGCGCTCGGTCAGCGAGAGGCCGTCGCGCAGCGCGGGCAGCTCCTGCAGTTGCCGCCGCAACGCGGGCGCGAGGAAGGGCAGGGCGGGCGTCTCGCGGTGCGCGATGTCGGCCCAGGCCTCGGGCGATGAGGATCTGTAGGCGTGCCATGCGCTGCGCGCGAGTTCGAGCGCGGGCGCATCGATGGGCCTGCGACGCGGCCACAGCCAGGCCAGCACGGCGGGTGCGAGCTGGCCGATGCCGATGAAGCGGTCGACGCCGGGCACGCGATCGATCTCGATCAGCTCGAGCTTCGCGGGCAGGCGCTCGAGCCGCGCGAGCACGGCGATCAGGAACAGCTGGTCGTAGGCATCGGCTTCGCACCAGAGCACGGCGCGGCTGGCATCGGGCAGGCGCGCGAGCGCTTCGTATTCGCCGCGCATGCGGCCGCGTGCATCGTCGAGCGGCAGGTCGAAGGCTTCGGCGACGAAGGCGCTGCGTGTTTCGATGAAGGTGGCCTCGGGCTGCTCGGGCACGGGGCCCATGCACAGCGGGTCCGCGAACATGTGGAAGGCGCCGCGGAAGCCGGCGAGCTGCAGGGTGTGGGCGATGTCGTTGCCGCAACGCCAGTGCTGGGTGCCGGCTTCGTCGTCGGCCACGAAGCCCGGGTGCGCCGCGGCGAAGTCGACCGCGTCGACATGGGCCTTGAGCTGGGGCCAGCTCGCGAAGCCGAGCTCGCGCGCGATCAGCCATTGGGCGTCGGCCAGCCGTGGCGCCGCAGCGTTCCGGCGCGAAAGAAGAAACGGTGGCACGAGGGCGCTGCCATCGGCGAGTCGTTCGAGCAGTTCCTTGGCGCGCTTGCGCTGCTGCTCGAGGCTGATGTGGCCGCTGCGGGCCGAGGCGCGATGGGTGTCGCGAGGGGTGTTGGACATACGAACTCCAGTGTCGGCCGTGTCCGCTGTCTGGCCGGGAGTCGCATGGGCATGCGATGGGGGATGAAACCTGGGCGCAGCCCTTTCCGCGGACGGGAGGCGTGGAAGACGCCGGCGCCGATTCTAGGAGCGATTTACTTGTTTTCGGGGATGGCTGCACGAGGGCGGCGACGACACACTCCGTTGCGTTTTTCAACGCACCAGAGACACCATGCAAGCACGCCTTCTCGCCGCGCGCACCCTTCCTCGTTCCGTTCCGAGGGGCCGGTCCTCCATGCTGCGCCTGCTGCGCGCCGTGCCGCTCGCGGCACTGCTCGCGGCCGGCGGGAGCTTCGCCGCGGGCTTCAGCGGCGGCGGTGTCGGCGATGGCGGCGCCGGCGATTCGGCGGCTCGGGCGGCGGCGGGCGGGGCGGCGGCGCAGGCCGCCGGCGGTGCAACGGCGATCGGCGGCGGTGGCAACGGCGGCAATGCGAGTTCGGGCGCGACCGGCGGCGCTGGCGGTGCGGGCGCGAGCGCCACTGCCGCGGGAGGCTCCGCGATCGGCGCGGGCGGGCGCGGCGGCGACGCCAACTCGGTCGGAAGGGGGGGATCGGGTGGTGTGGGCGCGAGCGCAACCGGTGGCAATGCCACGGCCATCGGCGCCGGAGGCAACGGCGGCCAGGGCGAGGCGGGGGGAGCGGGTGGTGCGGGCGGCAAGGGGGCCGCGGCAGCCGGCAGCGGGGCGATCGCATTGGGTGCGGGTGGCACGGGTGCCGATGGGTGCTGCGGCGGTACCGCGCCATCGGGCGGCAATGGCGCGCAAGCCTCCGCCACCGGCGCGATCGCACTCGGCAGCGCCGACGGCACGCGCTCGGGCGCGGTCGCATCGGGCGCCGCGAGCACCGCGATCGGCGGCGCGGGCAATGGATCGGCCGGTGCCTCGGCCCAGGCCGCGGGCAGCGTGGCGCTGGGCAGCGGCAGCCAGGTGGCGAGCGGCGCGACCGGCAGCGTGGCGATCGGCGCGAACTCGGTCGCGACCGCTGCCAACACCGTCTCGTTCGGATCGGCCGGGCAGACGCGCGGACTGGTCAACGTCAGCATGGGCGCGGTGACGGCCACCAGCACCGATGCGGTCAACGGCAGCCAGCTCTATGGCGTGCAGCAGACGGCGAACGGTGCGTCGGCGGCGGCCAGTGCCGCGCAGACCACGGCCAATGCCGCATCGACGGCGGCGACCACCGCCCAGGGCACGGCCACCGCGGCACAGACGGCGGCCGCCGCCGCGCAATCCACGGCCAATGCCGCATCGACGGCGGCGACCACGGCGCAAGGCACGGCCACGGCGGCACAGACGGCCGCTGCCGCCGCGCAGGCGACGGGCACGGCCGCGCAGGCCGCCGCCGCCGCGGCGCAGACCACGGCCAATGCCGCGCAGACGACCGCCACGGCGGCCCAGGGCGCGGCCGCGACCGCGCAGACCACCGCCAACGCGGCCCAGACCGCCGCGAACACCGCGCAGGGCACCGCCAACTCGGCGCTGGGACTGGCGCAGAACTCGGCGCAGTACGGCGCGGGCGGCACCTCGCTGCAGCTCAATGCCAATGGCGGCGCGGGCACCACCATCGCCAACGTCGCGGCGGGCCAGAGCGCGACCGACGCGGCCAATGTGGGCCAGGTGCAGCAGGCGCAGCAGGGCGCGGTCAGCTCGGCGAACAACTTCACGGTGCAACAGGTCACGGCGCTGCAGGCGCTGATGAACCAGGCGCTGGCCAGCGGCGTGTGTTCGATGAACGCCTCGGGCGCGGTGGCCTGCGGCAGCGGCTCGGTGTCCAGCGGCGCCGGCAGCACCTCGATGGGCACGAACGCGCAGGCGATCGGCGAGGACACGACCGCCATCGGCAACGGCGCGCGCGCCGAGCACAAGGGTTCGGTGGCGATCGGCGCGGGCGCGCGGGCGCTGGCCGACCCGACCACCGCGGTCGGCAACAACGCGGTGGCCACGGGCAACAACGCGGTCGCGCTCGGCGCCAACACGCTGGCCTCGGGCAGCAACTCGGTGGCGCTGGGCCAGGGCTCGGTGGCCGAGCGCGACAACACGGTGTCGGTGGGCAATGCCGCCACCGGCCAGCTGCGCGCGATCGCCAACGTGGCGCCGGGCCTGCTGGGCACCGACGCGGTCAACGTCAACCAGCTGCAGCAGGCCGTGAGCGGCGCGGTGCAGCAGTCCAATGCCTTCGCCGCGCGCGGCGTGGCGGCCTCGCTCGCGATGCCGGCGATGCCGGCGCTCGCCGCCGGCAGGAAGTGGATGGGCGCGGCCGTGGGCAACTATGCGGGCGCGTCGGCGATCGGCTTCGCCTTCGGCTACCAGGTGAGCGAGAACCTCAACCTCGGGCTCGGCGTGTCGACCGCCACCAGCGGCGGCAGCGGCAGCCACATCGCGACGCGGGTGCAGGCGGGCTACGCCTGGTGAGGGCGGGCGGCCGCGCGGCCGCTTCGCATCGTGCCGGACATGGATGTCGTTCGATTTTGAATGTCGTATAAACTTGGACGACGTTCAACTTTGAAGGCATCGCCTTGCCAGTCCCGGAGATCCCCGGCCGCCGCGAGCGGCGGCGCGTCCAGACGCTCGACCACGTGGCTGCCATCGCCATGCAACTGTTCGAGGCCCAGGGCTACGACGCCACCACGATGGAGCAGATCGCCCAGCAGGCCGACGTGGCCAAGGGCACGCTCTACAACCACTTCGCGACCAAGGAGGCGGTGCTCGCGCACTGGATCCACCTCGAGCTCGCGGCCGACACCGCGCGGCTCGCAGCGCTGGCCGGCGCGCCCGGCGGCTTCGAGGCGCGGCTCGCGCGGCTGCTCGAGGCCTCGGCCGAGTGGTCGCGGCGCCATCGCGCCTACCTGCTCGACTACTTCCGCTTTCGCTTCCTCAACATCGAGAGCGAGCTCGACGGCGGCGGCGATCCCGAGGGCCGGCCGCGCGACCTGATCGGGCTGTTCGCGCTGCTGATCCGCGATGCGCAGCAGGCGGGCAGCCTGCGCGACGACCTCGCGCCCGAGCATCTCGCGCAGCTGTTGCACCACCTGTACTTCGGCGCGCTGATGCGCTGGCTCACGCTGCCGGGCCTGGAACTGGACGAGGAGTTCGCGGCGATCGTCGAGGTCTTCGTCGACGGTACGCGCGCCGGTGCCAAGGCCGCGCGGAGGAAGCGCGCATGAAGATCGCGGTCGTCACCTACGGCACCGAGGGCGATGCGCGCCCGCTCGCCGCGCTGTGCCATGCGCTCGATGCGGCCGGCCATTCCACGGTGCTGCTCGCCGACGCTTCCACGCTCGGCACCGCGCGGCGCCTGGGCGTGCGCTCGCAGGCGCTGGCCGGCGACATCCAGGGCGCGCTGGGCGCGAGCGGCTCGATCGCCAACGTGGTCGCGCAGAGCCACAACCCGGGCGCGGCCGCGAAGGCGCTCGCGGCCATCGCCAACGCCAATGCCGTGGCCTGGCTGCGGCAGACCGTCGAGGCGGCGCAGGGTTGCGACGCCATCGTGTCGGCGGGGCTCGCGGCCTTCGTCGGGCTCTCGGCCGGCGATGCGTTGCGCGTGCCGGTGATCGGCGCGGGCATGTTCCCGCTCACGCCCACGCGCGATTTCGCGACGCCCTTCGTGCCGCCCGCGAAGGTGCCGCGCTGGCTGCACCGCACCAGCCATCGCTTCGTCAACGCGATGCTGTGGCGCGCCTTCCGCCCGGCGATCAACGCGGCGCGCGCCGAGGTCTGCGGGCTGCCCGCACGCAGGAAGATCTGGGACGGGCATCCGATGCTCTACGGCTTCTCGCCGAGCCTGCTGCCGCGTCCGGCCGACTGGCCCGCCAACGCGGTGGCCTTCGGGCAGTGGCTGCCGCCCGCCGGCGCATGGCAGGTGCCCGCCGCGCTGCAGGCCTTTCTCGACGCGGGCGAGGCGCCGGTCTACCTGGGCTTCGGCAGCATGACGGGCTTCGATGCGGTGCGCATGCGCGCGCTGCTGGTCGAGGCGATGGCGGGCCGGCGCACGGTGTTCAACCCGGGCTGGAGCGGCATGGCGCTGCAGGGGCTGCCGGCCAACTTCCATGGGGTGGGCGACGTGCCGCACGACTGGCTGTTCGCGCGCATGGCGGCGGTGGTGCACCACGGCGGCTCGGGCACGGCGCATTCGGCGGCGCGCGCGGGCGTGCCCTCGGTGGTGGTGCCGTTCGCGGGCGACCAGTTCTTCTGGGCCCACCAGCTCGCGCGCGCCGGCGTGTCACCCGCGGCGGTGGCCGGCACGCGGCTCACGGCGCAGGATTTGGCGCGCGGCATCGCCTGGACCGACGACGCGGCCGTGCGCTCGAGGGCGCGCGAACTCGGCGAGCGCATGCGCGCCGAGCGGGGACTGGCGCGCGCGGTGGCCTTCATCGAGGCCACGCTCGCGCGCTGATCAGGGGCGCACCAGCGGGATCTGCAGGTTGGTCGGCCGGTTCTGCTCGGTGTCGAAGCCGCGGCCGTCGACGTGGCGCGCGCCCCAGAACAGCATGTCGCCGCGCAGGAGGACGAGGTCGTACTCCATGAAGTGACGGCCCGCGGCCAGCCCGAACGGCGCGAAGCTCTTGCCGAACACGCTCTGCGTGCCGCCGACTTCCCACTTCGCATAGCCCTGGCTCGCCACCTGATTCAGCAGGTCGGCGAAGCCCTGGATCAGCGGCGTGACCTCGTAGGCTTCGTCGGCCACGAAGTCCACCTTCTGCGCGCCGGCCGCGATCGGGTGCGCGCCGCGCCACAGCATGTGGCCCTTGATGAGGATGCGCGCGAGCGGCACCGCGCCGTTCGCGTCGGCCGAGTTGACGATGGCCAGTTCGAAGCGGTCGCCGGGCAGGGCCTTGAAGGCGCGCTTCAGATAGAAGGGCTTGAGCGTGCCGTCGGCGTTCTTCGCGGCGATGGGCCGGACTTCGGGCGCGATGCTGGTCCAGTCGCCTTGAATGGCTTGTCGGGTCTGTTCCTCGGTCATGGGTCTGCTCTGGTTGGAAGAAAAGGGAAGGGCGTTCGGCGCCGTGCCGCAGCCGGCGAGCGCCGCCGCGCAGGCGACCAGCGCCGTGGTGAAGGCCTTGCGGCCGTGCGATGCAAGCGTTGTAGCCATGGTCACTCCTGGGAGGCCGGCAGTGTGGAGCGGAAGGCCGAACGCTCGTTAACCCAAATCGGCAAAATGCGCGGGCCGGCATACGCTGGCAACCCACCGCCCCCTTTGCCCGCGCATGGCCCTCACCCTCGACCTGTTCGACGACTTCCATCTGCACGGCGCCTCCGCGCCCGAATGGCAGCAGCGCTACCTGCAGCTCTCGCAGGGCGTGATGCGCAGCACGCTGGCCGAGGCGGTCTCGGGCGGGGTGCACGTGTTCCGCAAGTGGATGAGCGAGCGCGTGGTGCAGCAGGGCTGCCTGCCGGCCGGGCGGCTGTGCTTCGCAATCGGCAACGGCCAGGGCGCCGGCATTCCGCGCGTGCAGGGCCGCGCGCTCGAGGACCACAGCCTGTTCCTGCTGCGCGCCGGCGACGACTTCACCTTGCAGCGCCCGCGCGGCATGGAACTGCTGGCCGTGACCTTCGAGGCCGAGCAGTTCCGCCGCTTGCTCGATGCGCGGCCGTTGCCGCCGCAGGCGCTGTGCCTGCTGTCGCAGCCGGTCTTGCGCGCGCCGGCCGAAGCCGTGGCGCGCTTGCGGCACGCCTTGCTGGGGCTGGTGCAGGGCGGCGATGCCGCGGGCGAGGAAGCCGCCGCGCGCATCGCCTTCGAGGCGCTGCATGCCGTGCTCGAGGGCGCGGCCGGTGCGCCGCCGGGCGTGGCCGGCAGCTCGGCGAGCTTCATCGTCTCGGAGTGCCACCGCATCGTGGCCGCCAGCGGTGCCGCGCCGCCCGACATCGAGGCGCTGTGCCGGCGCCTGCGCACCAGCCGGCGCAGCCTGCAGAACGGCTTCCGGCAGATGGCCGACACGACGCCGGTGCATTACCTGCGCAGCCTGCGGCTCAATGCGGTGCGCGACCGCCTGCTGGCCACCTCACCCGCGCAATTGAGCGTGTCGCAGGCGGCCGAGGCGCAGGGCTTTCATCAATTGAGCCATTTCTCGCAGCGCTACAAGGCGCTGTTCGGCGAACTGCCTTCGGCGACGCCGCGCGCGATTTCGTAGCGTCTCGCGCGCGGGACGCGTCGCAGACCTGCCTTTCGGCCTATTGCCGATGCTTGCAATGGAACGCGTGTCCCGGCTTTCCGCGAATGGATACTGAAGCCGGAGACACAGGAGACATTCGACAGATGCCCGCCTACATCATTGCCCAACTCGCCTTCACCGACCTCGAGGCCTACCGGCGTTATCAACGCGCATTCCCGGCCGTGTTCGCGCGCTTCGACGCGCAATTGCTCGTGGCCGACGAAGCGCCCGAAATCCTCGAAGGCGAATGGCCGCGCGACAAGGTGGTGGTGATGCAATTCGAGGACAAGGACGCCGCGCGCGCATTCCAGGACGATCCCGGCTACGCCGCGATTGCGCGCGATCGCAAGGCTGGCGCGGATGCGGTGGTGCTGCTGGTGGAGGGGCTGCGGCTTCCGGGGCGATAGCCCGGCGGCGCAATTCGGCCGCCCCAAAAAGACATGCGGCCTCGAGGGCCGCATGTGCAATTCGAAAGCGCCACGGAAGACTTCGGGATGGCGCACCGGTGGTAGCGGCGCCGCCCGAAATCCGCCGTCTTATTTCGCGAGCAGTTCGTCGGGCGACTTGCCTGCTTCGAGCGCGGCCTTGAACCAGCCCGGACGCGGACCGCGGCCGCTCCACACATTGCCCTGGTCGTCCCTGAACTTGGGCGCATTGCCGGCGGCCTTGCGACCCTTGCGGCCCTGGCGCGCGGCGGGCTTCGCCGCGGCGGCCGGGCGGCCCGGCGAACGGCCGAAACCCAGTTCGGCGGCCGTGAAGCCGTACACCTCGATGGCTTCGCGGATGCGTTCGAGAACGCCGTCGGCCTCCTTCTTGCGAAGCTGATCGGCTTCTTTCTGCAGTTGTTCGATTTGCTTCTGGACCTGTTGGAATGTCTTGGCCATGGAGATGCTTTGTATTGGAGTGAGGAGAAGAGAGCTGGCGAGATTAGGCCGCGAACGCATTTTTCGTTGTCAGCAATTGTCGCAAGATCGAAATCAGGACGAGTCGCCGACAGGTGGTCTGCAAAAAAGGCATCCGGTTTGGCCCGTCGCCAATCCATGCCGGCATCGAATCCGGCCCACCGACTTTATCTGATAGTGAAGCGGAATCCCGGATTCCTTTTTGGGAATTGGGGATTCGGGCTGGCGGGCGCGCGTGCCGATCGGTGAATGAATTCGACTTCACCGCATCGCGCGGGATTCGCCGCCGGTCTTCGGACCTGCAATTGGACGGCGGCAAAGAACTCGCACTGGAATACCCGGATGCCCGCATTCGGTGCGCGACCGGCAATCCCAATTCGGGCCCGCCACTCAATTCCGGCGGCGGAATTTATCGCCCGTCGGCCAGGAATGAACGCGGATCGACCGCGCGCCCGCCCACGCGGACCTCGAAATGCAGCTTGACCCGGTCGGCGTCGGTATTGCCCATTTCGGCGATCTGCTGGCCCTTCTGCACGGTCTGGCCCTTCTTCACCAGCGCGCTGCGCAGGTGGGTGTAGACCGTCATGCGCGAGCTGCCGTGGTCGATCATGAGCACGTTGCCGTAGCCGCGCAGGGTCTCGCTGACCGTGACCACGCCCCTGGAAGCGGCGACCACCGGCTCGCCGAGCTTGCCGGCGATGTCGACGCCCTTGTTGCTGCCGCCGTTGAAGCCCGCGATCACCGGCCCCGGCGCGGGCCAGGCCCAGTCGCCGGTGCCGACGCGCGAGGGCGGCGGGCCCGATTCGCGCGGGGGCGGCGGCACGGGCCGCTTCGACGGCTCGCGCTCGGCGCCCGCAGTGCGCGGCGGCTCCGACGCGCCGCCCGGCGGCACGATGCGCAGCACCTGGCCGACCTCGAGCTTGTCGGGGTCGTCGATGCCGTTCCAGCGCGAGATGTCCTGCATCCGGCGGCCGGTCTTCGAGGCGATGCGATACAGCGTGTCGCCCGGCTGCACCACGTAGTTGCCGGGGCCGCGCGCATCGCTCCTCTCAACGGGCGCGTTGCCCGGGGATGGGGTGGAACAGCCCGCGATGGCCAGCGCCATCGTCAGGGCCACGAGCGGCGCGGCGTGCGTGCGCCAGTTCCTGCCTGTCGAAACCAAAACCGGATACCTCCTGGATCAAAAGCCGCCGTGCGCGGCGGGGCATGATCGCACGAGGCGAAGACGGGCCGTCCGGAAGGCGGCCGCGAGCCGGCGTAGGAGGCCGGGAGGCTCAGGCGATGACGTTGAACCAGCGCGTGGCGCTGGCGCCGTCGAAGCGCGCTTCCTGCCGCGCATGGGCGGCCTGCTCGAGCACCGCCGTGACCGGCCGCGCCGGGTCGCCGATGGCGAAGCCGACCTTGCAGTCCAGCCCGTGGCCGAGCGCGCGCGCGCCGCGCACCAGCGAGGAGCCGACGCGCTCCGCCGCCTGCGCCAGCCCGTCGCGCGGGCCGGTCAGCACGATGACGAAGGTGTCGGCGTCGACACGGCCGCAGGCATCGCCGGGCCGCACCGAACGGCGCATGCGGCCGACGAAGGCCTGCAGCAGCCGTTCGGCCGCTTCCTCGCCGAGGCGGTCGCGCGCGCCGGCGAGGCCGCCGAGCTCGACGCTGATCGCGCACCAGAGGAAGCCGGGGCTGTTCTCGGCCACGCTGCGCGCCTGCCGCACCTGCGCGAGGAACACCTCGGGCAGCGGCAGGCCGGTGATGTCGTCGCGCGCCATGTCCTCGGGCGCGGGTGCCACTTCGGCGGCCACGTCGGCCTTGGGCATCGCCTCGGCCGCGGGGCCGGGCACGGTGAGCGCGCGCGCGGTGGCGGTGGGCACCACCACGTCGGGCACGTTCAGGAACGCGGGCCGGAATTCGCGGTTGAGCCGGCGCGCGATCAGCGCCGAGGCGGCCAGGCCCAGCACGACCAGGCAGCTGCCCATGCCGAGCAGCGAGGCCAGCGGGTTGCGCGCGCTGCGGTTCAGGGTGTCCTCGGGCACGCCGACCGCGACCCACCAGGCGGTGCCGGGCACCGGCGCGATGGTGGAGAGCACCTTCAGGCCGTCGAGCGTGAGCGTGCTGCTGACGCTGCGGTCGGCGCCGGCGATCTTCTGCCGCAGCTGCGGCGTGGCGTGATGGCCGAGGTAGCGGTCCTCGTCGCGCGAGCGCGCGACCACCTTGCCGCCGGCGTCGACCACCGAGGCGACCCAGCCCTCGGGCCAGATCTGTTCGCGCAGCACCACGCTGAAGCCCTCGGGCCGCAGGCCGACGCGCACGGCCGAGGCATCGGCCAGCGGCTGCGCGTGGTGCGGGCGGTAGACCGCGAGGAGCGCGGCCGAGGCCTCGCCCGCGCCGGCCAGCACGTCGAGCGGCTGGCTCGCACCGGGCAGGGCGGCGAGCAGGTGGGCACTGGCGCGCAGGCGGTCGGCCTCGCGCGCCATCGCGGCGGCGGTGCTGTTGGCCTTGTCGAGCAGCAGCTGGCGCTCGCGGGCCTCGGCCTGGTCGCCCATGCGGGTGGTGACGTAGACGCTGAAGGCCAGCATCGGCACCAGCACGAAGAGCTGGACCGCGATCAGCCAGGGAATGAAGCTCGCCGGGCGCGGGCGCGCGCTTTCCGGCTGGAAAGTGGTGCGTGGGAAGAGGCCGATCCGGTTCATGGCAGGTATGCGCTGCGCTGGAACCCGAATGTAACCTTTGGCCTTAAGGAAAGGTGACTAATTGTTGCCTGGCACGGGGGCTTTTTTCACGCCCCGGCGAACGGCGGTGGCTGGCGCGCGTGCCGGCGGCGCAGCCGGGGCGTCCTGCCGCTCCTGGCGGGCGGCCGCGATCACGGCGTCGAGCAGGCCCGGGAAGCGCCGCGCGAGGTCGTCGCGCCGCAGCCGCATGTAGCGCGCGGTGCCCTCGGCGCGGGTCTGCGTCAGGCCCGATTCGCGCAGCCGCGCGAGGTGGTAGGACAGCCGCGACTTCGATCCCAGCCCCAGGAAGCTCGAGCAGTTGAGCTCGGTGTGCTCGTCGAGCAGCAGCAGGATGCGGCGGCGCGTGGCATCGCGCAGGGCGTCGTAGACGGCCGACAGGTCGATGGCTTCGGTGGCCGGGTGCGGGAGCTCGGGGGGCGACATGGCGCAGCAGGGTAACCCAGCGACACCTTCGCGTTAAGCCGAAGGACCCCAAGGGCCTCGAAGTTCAACGGTTATTGAACAAAGGCCGGCTTCGCAGTACGCTCGCGGCCCTTGTTCAACAGTCGTTGAACCAACCGGAAAGAAACGGATGCTGACAAAACTGATCTGGCTGATGGCGGGCGCGTTCGCCATCGGCACCGAGGGCTTCGTGATCGCGGGCATCCTGCCCGCGGTGTCGCGCGACCTGCACGTGACCATCGCGCAGGCCGGCCACCTGGTGATGGCCTTCGCCTTCACCTATGCGATCGCGGCGCCGGTCACGGCCACCTTGACCGCGAGCTGGCCGTTCGGCCGGCAACTGCGGCTGGCGATGGGCGGCTTCACCGTCGCCAACGTGATCGCCGCGCTCGCGCCGGGCTTCACCGCACTGCTGATCGCGCGCGTGCTGCTGGCGCTGTTCGCGGGCCTGTTCATGGCGGCGGCGGGTTCGTACGCGGCCGCCTCGTCCGAGCCGTCGCGGCGCGGCCGGGCGCTGGCGCTGCTCTACATGGGCATGACGGCCGCGACCGTGCTCGGCGTGCCGCTGGGCACCTGGGTCGGCAACAGCTTCGGCTGGCGCGCCACCTTCTGGATGATCGGCCTGCTGTCGCTGGTGTCCCTGCTCGGCCTGACCCGGCTGCGCCCGCTCACCGTGCCCTGGCCCGTGCCCAGCCTGCGCGAGCGGCTGCGCATCGCCGCGCGGCCCGACGTGCTGAAGACGCTGGGCGTCACGCTGGTCTGCTTCGCGGGCATCTTCGGTGTCTACACCTACCTGTCGCCGCTGCTGCGGCTGGTGGCGGGGCTGTCGGACGACGGCGTGGCACTGGCGCTGCTCTCGTTCGGCGTCTGCGGCGCCATCGGCAACCTGCTGGGCGGCCACATGGCCGACCGCTTCGGCGCGCTGCGCGTGGGCGGCCTGGCGCTGGCCGTGCTGGGCGCGGTGCAGGCCGCCCTGGCCTGGGTCGCGCATTCGGCGCCGCCGCAGGTCGCGGTCTACCTGGTGTTCGGGCTGATCATGGCCTGGGGCGTGGTGGGCTGGTCGTTCCCGCCGGTGCAGCAGGTCACGCTGGTGCAGCAGGCTCCGCAGGCGGTGTCGGTGGTGCTGTCGCTCAATGCCTCGGCGATGTACTTCGGCATCGCGCTGGGCGCATGGGTCGGTTCGCTGGTGGTGGCGGCCGACAAGGTGCGCTCGCTGCCCTGGGTGGGGGCCGCGGGCGTGTTCGCGGCGGCCGGCCTCGCGGCGGTGGTGCGCGGCCGGTTGCGGCGCGCGGCCCGGCGCGCGCAGGTCCGCGCCGCTGCCGGCCTGAACGCGTTCTCAGGCGGCGTGCAGCGCCGCGAAGCCGCGCCCGAGGTCGGCCACCAGGTCGGCCGGCGCCTCGAGCCCGACATGCAGCCGCACCACCGCGCCGCGCGCGCTCCAGTCGCTCACGCTGCGCGCCGCGCGCATGTTGGCCCAGGCCACCAGGCTCTCGTAGCCGCCCCAGGACGAGCCGCGCCCGAACAGCGACAGCGCGTCGACCAGCCGCTCGACCGCGGCCGGCGCGATCTCGGGCCGCAGCTCGAAGGACAGCAGTCCGTTGGTGCCGCTGCAGTCGCGCCGCCAGAGATCGTGGCCCGGATGCGTGGGCAGCGCGGGGCAGAACACGGTCGCGACCTCGGGCCGCGCCTGCAGCCAGCGCGCGACCTCGAGCGCATGCTGCTCGTGCAGGCGCAGCCGCGCCGACAGCGTGCGGATGCCGCGCAGCACCAGCCAGGCGTCGTCGGGGCTCACCGTCATGCCGAAGGCGTCGCAGCGCTCGTTGAGCGCGCGCCAGGCCTCGCGCGTGGTCGCCACCGTGCCCATCATCACGTCGGAGTGGCCCGAGAGGTACTTGGTGGCGGCCATCAGCGAGATGTCGGCGCCGAGCGCGAGCGGGCGGTACTGCAGGCCCGAGCCCCAGGTGTTGTCGGCCGCCAGCAGCGCGCCGCGCGCATGCGCGAGCGCGGCCAGCTTCGGCAGGTCGCACATCTCGTAGACCAGCGAGCCCGGGCACTCGGCGTAGACCAGCCGCGTCGCGGGCTCGAACAGCGCCTCGATGCCGCTGCCGTCGGCCGCGAAGAAGCTGCAGCGGATGCCGTAGGGATCGAGGAAGGAATGCACCAGGTGGCGCGCCGGCTCGTAGACGCTGTCGGACATCAGCACGTGGTCGCCGGGCTTGAGATAGGACAGCAGCACCATGCCGATGGCCGCGAGGCCGGTGGGAAAGAGCCGCGTGCGGTGGCCGCCCTCGAGCTCGCTGACCGCATCCTCGAGCGCGAAGGTGGTGGGCGTGCCGCGCGCGCCGTAGCTGAAGACGCGCTCCTCGCCGCGCCGCGCGCGGGCGTCGCGCATCGCGGCCACGCTGTCGAACACCACCGTGCTCGCGCGCACCAGCGGCGGGTTGACCGGCGCGCCGCCCGCATGGGCCGGGTGCTTGCCGAGGTGGGCGATGCGGGTTTCGAGGGACAGGCCGGAGGAATCGGTGGGCGAGGCGGGCATGGGCTTCTTCTCTGACGTGAAGGCGGTCGCCGATGCTAGTCGGCGCGCGCGCCCGACAGCTTGACGATGCGCGACCAGCGCTCGATGTCCTGCCTGAGCTGCGCCGCGAAGGCCTCGGGCGTGTTCGCGACCACCTCGCTGCCGCCGTCGGTCACCTGTTTGTTGACCTCGGGCAGGTGCAGGGTGCGCACGATCGCCTCGTTGAGATAGGCCACGCGCTCGGGCGGCGTGCCGGCCGGCGCGAAGAAGCCGTACCAGTCCTCGAAGCGCGCGTTGGCGTAGCCCAGTTCCTCGAGCGTGGGCACCTTCGCGAACACGCCGATGCGGCGCGGGCTGGTCACGGCCAGCACGCGCAGCTTGCCGTTCTGCACCATGCCAGCGACCGAGGCGGTGGAGGTCACGAGCACGTCGACCTGGCCGCCGAGCAGGTCGGTGAGCGCGGGGCCGGCGCCCTTGTAGGGCACGTGCGTCATGTCGACGCCGTTGTCCTTCTGCAGCACCACCCCGACCAGGTGCGAGAGCGTGCCGTTGCCGGGCGTCGCATAGGTGAGCTTGCCGGGGCTGGCCTTGGCCTTCGCGGCCAGGTCGGCGAAGGACTTGAGCGGCGAGTTCGCCTCCACCACCAGCGCGAGCGGCGCCGCGTTGATCTGCGTGATCGGCACGAAGTTCTTCACCGGGTCGAAGCCCGGCGCCGCGTACAGCGCGGGGTTCACCGCCATGATCGAGACCTGCGAGGTCAGCACGGTGTAGCCGTCGGCCTTGGCATCGGCCACCGCCTTGGCGCCGATGTTGCCGCCCGCGCCGCCGCGGTTGTCGACCACGGCCGGCTGGCCCGTGATCTCGGCCAGGCGCGTGGTCACCAGGCGCGCGGTGGCGTCGTTGCCGCCGCCGGGCGGGAACGGCGAGACGAAGCGGATCGCCTGCGTGGGATAGCCGTTGCGCGCGGGCAGCGGGTCGGCCGCCGCGCCCTGCAGCACGAGGGCCGCGCTCCACGCGGCGGCGAACAACCAGCGCGCGCGGCGCATGCGGGACGGACGGTGCGTGGAAAGGCCGGAAGCAGTCGACATGGTGAACTCCTGGACGGAACGGACGAGGACGAGCGAAGACCGGACCGTGGCGCGAAGCCGCGGACCGTGGACTGGCGGAGACGGGGAACGGGAGGCGAGGGCTACGCGTGCGGCGCGCCCGGCAATCGGAAGGCGGCGCGCTCCTGCGCGTCGAGCTGCGCGACCAGCCCGGTCTCCCAGGCGAGGTAGCGGCGCGCGGCCTCCTTGTTGCCGTCGTGGCGGTCGTGCACGAAGAACAGGTAGTCGATGCAGTCGGCATCGCTGGGCAGCACGGGCGTGGCCTCGAGCGGCAGCCCGGCGGCGCGCCACGCGGCGATGCCGCCCTCGAGCAGCAGCGGTGCTGCGTGGTCCGAAAGTTCGGAAGCGGCGGCCCAGGCGGCGAGCGCCGGGTCGTCGGCGACGAGTACCAGAGGCCGCGTCTCGCCGCGCAGGTCGTCCGCCAGCCGCGGCCGGATCGACCAGCGCGCGCCCGCGATGTGGCCAGCGCGGAACGCCATGCCCGGGCGCAGGTCGACCAGCGCGACCTCGCCGTTCGCAACGCGCGCCGACAGCGCACGCGCATCGATCGTGGCGAGCGGCTTCGGCGCGGGCGCGGCAACCGCTTCGAGCGCCAACCCGCTCGCGAGCCCGCCCTCGAGCACGCTCGCGTCGTGGCCCATCTGGCGCAGCCAGCTCGCGACCGTGGGCGCGCGCACGCCGTCGCTGTCGAACAGCACCAGCCGCGCGCCGCGCACGCCCAGGTACTGATCGGCCGCCTGCAGCAGCTGCCCGCCCGGCGTGTGCTGCGCGCCGGGCAGGCTGCCGGCCGCGAATTCCTCGGGCGTGCGCACGTCACACAGGAACAGGCTGCGGCCCGCGTCGCCGGCCCAGTCGCGCACCGTGCGCGCATCGACCGTGGGCACGCCGAAGCGCGCGGCCAGTGCCTGCGCGGCGCCGCGCAGCTCGCAGTTGCCGCTGTCGTCGGCATAGCGCTCGGTGCCGCCGTGCGCGAGCGCGTGGTCGGCCAGGTACCAGCCCTGCGTGCCGTTCTCCAGCGCATAGACCGGGTTCGGAACGCCGAGGTTGATCAGCGTCTGCGCGCCGATGATGCTGCGCGTGCGTCCCGCGCAGTTGACGACGATGGTCGTGCGCGCATCGGGCACGAGTCGGCGCACGCGGTAGGCGAGCTCGCCGTTGGGGCAGCAGGTCGCGCCCGGGATGTTCATCTTGAAGAACTCGCTCACGGGCCGGCCGTCGAGCACCACCACGTCGTCGCGGCGCGCGAGCATGGCGGCGAGTTCGTCGGCGCCGATGCGCGGCGTGTGGTAGGCCTCCTCGGCCAGTTCGCCGAAGGTCTTCGAGGGCAGGTTCACGCCCGCGAACAGCGCATGGCCCGCGGCCTGCCAGGCGCGCGTGCCGCCTTCGAGCACATGCACGTCGCCGTAGCCCAGCGCCCGCAGGCGTTCGGCGGCGCGCTCCGCGACACCCCGGTTCTCTTCGTCGCCGCCGTCGTAGGTCACGACGCGCACGCCGCGGCGCGGCAGCAGGCGCGGTGCATCGAGCTCGAGCCGGCTGAAGGGCAGCGGCACGCCGTGGAACAGGTGCGACTCGCCGTACTGGCCGTGCTCGCGCACGTCGAGCAGAGCGATCTCGCCGCCGTCGTGCAGCCAGCGCTTGAGGGTCTTCGGGTCGATGGAGGTCATGGGAGAACGCAAATGAAGGAAGCGAGGGGAACCGGTTCAGCGCCGCGTCTGCACGCCGATGCCCATGGTCTGGCAGGTGCCGGCCGCGAGGTCGTAGGCGGTGCGGCGGTCCAGCGTCTCGAGCGCGCGGCCGTACATGTGCAGGTGGCGGATGGTCTGCTCGCCCTGGATCTCGACCGAGTGGATGTCCTCGGGCATCAGCGCGATGCCGGCGCCGGGCGCGACCACCACCAGCGCGGTCTCCTCGAGCCGGCCCACGCCGGGCACCGAGCCGTCGTCCAGCCGCTGGTAGACGCGGTTGTGTTCGGTGCCTTCCACCGCGGCGATGCAGGCCCAGGTCGTGTGGTTGTGCGGCACGATGCGCTTGCCCGGGCGCATCACGTTGAGATAGAGCGCATAGCTCTGGTCGGCGTCCTCGGCGATCAGGTAGCGCGCCTGGTGCTCGCCGGGCTCGGGCGGCGGGTAGTCGCCGGCCTGCCAGTACTCGGTGCGGGCCGCCAGGCCCTGCAGTGTTTCGAGTACCTCGGCCAGCTTCTCGCGCGTCGGTTCACCGCCGTCGATGGTTTTCTTCATCTGGCCGATGGCGTTCTGGACGGCCTCGCGGCGCGGGACGGATGCGGTGCTCATGCGGTTTCTCCTGTGGGGCTGCCTGATTTCTGTGCAGCCACTGTAGTGAGCCCGGCGCCGCCGAACAATCCAGCACGGGCGCAAAACACATCAATAAAATTAATGGATGCCCACGCTCGACCTCGAACTGCTGCGCACGCTCGCGGCCGTCGTCACCCATCGCAGCTTTGCCGCCGCGGCGGTGCACCTGGACCGCACGCAGTCGGCCGTCACGCAGCAGATGCAGCGGCTCGAGGAGCAGATCGGCCATCCGCTGTTCGCCAAGCAGGGCCGGCAGAAGCGGCTGACCGAGCACGGCCAGCGCCTGCTCAACTACGCGCACCACCTGCTGGCGCTCAACGACGAGGCGCTGCGCAGCCTGCGCGAGGGCCAGCTCGAGGGCAACCTGCGCATCGGCGCGCCGCACGACGTGGCCGAGACCATGCTGCCGCTGCTGCTGACCGAGGTGGCGCGCACCTCGCCGCTGCTGCAGCTCGACATCCACGTGGCGCGCAGCCCCTACCTCATGACCTCGCTCAAGCGCGGCGAGGTCGACATGATCATCTCGAACCGCATCGACACCCAGTTCGAGGGTGTGGTGCTGCGCAACTCGCCGACCGTGTGGCTGTGCGCCGCGGGCTACGTGCACGACCGCGCGAAGCCGGTGCCGCTGATCATGGCCGACGGGCCCAGCATCTTCCGGCGCATCGGCCACGAGGCGCTCGACGCGGCCGGCGTGCCCTGGACGCCGCGCTACACCTCCTCGAGCCTGATCGGCATCAAGGCGGCGCTGCGCGCGGGGCTCGGCGTGACGGCGCGTGGCGTGGAGCAGCTCGACGCGGGCCTGCGCGTGCTCGGCGTGGGCGACGGCATGCCGCGGCTGCCCGACCTGGCCTATCACCTCTACGTGCGCAGCCACGTGGTGAACCCGGTCACGCGGCAGGTGTTCGAGCACCTCAAGAAGCACCTGCGGCTGCCGCGCACGGACGCTGCGGCCTGACCGCACGGTGGCGCTCAGCGCGCCGCGGTCGAGGCGTGGGCGTGACCGTCCTGCTTGGCGCGGTACATCGCCTGGTCGGCGGCCGCCAGCAGGTCGCGCGGCGTCTCGCCGCCGCCGCCCAGCGCGATGCCCACCGACACGCCGATCAGCGTGCGCGCGCGCGCCAGCTGCAGCGGCTCGGCGATCGCCTCGATGCAGCGCTGCGCCAGCACCTGCGCGCCCTGTTCCGCGGGCTCGGCAAGCCCGGTGGCGAGCAGCACGAACTCGTCGCCGCCGATGCGCGCCACGGTGTCGGTCTGCCGCACCAGCGCCTGCAGCCGGCGCGCGATCTCGCGCAGCGCCAGGTCGCCGGCCTCGTGGCCCAGGGTGTCGTTGAGCCGCTTGAAGCCGTCGAGGTCGAGGTAGAGCACCGCCACCCGCTGCCCGTGGCGCGCGGCCTGGGCCAGCGCCTGCTGCAGCCGCTCGTCGAGCAGCTTGCGGTTGGGCAGGCCGGTCAGCGTGTCGTGGTGAGCCAGCCGCGCCAGCGCCTGCTGGTTGTCGACCAGCTTGGCCAGCAGCCGGTTGAAGGCCTGCGTCAGGTGGCCGATCTCGTCGTCGCGCACCACGCGCAGCGGCGCCAGCGGCAGCTCGCCGCGCGTCATGCGGTCGGCCTGGTCGGCGGCGCGCAGCAGCGGGCGCAGCAGCCAGGTCATGATCAGGCCGATCACGATCAGCACCATCGTCACGGCCGGCGCGCGCTGCTGCAGGATGAAGGCCTGCATGCGCGCCACCGGCGCCAGCGCCTCCGCCACCGGCAGCCGCGCGACCACGAACCAGCCGGTGGTCGGCACCGAGGCGATGGCCGAGATCTCGTCGATGCCGCGGGCGTTGCGCGTGGTGCCGCTGCCGCGGTAGCCCGCCATTGCGCGATCGTGCAGCGGGTTCACGCCGTCGGGCGGCGTGGGGGTGAGCATCATCGTCGCATCGGTCGAGGCGACGAACAGCCGGTCGCGCGGCGAGATCACGAGGATGCCGCCGGCCTGGCCCACGCGGCCTTCGAGCAGGTGATCGAGCAGGCCATCGGCCGTGAGGTCGGCGGTGCCGAGCAGCACGGCCACCACCTCGCCGCTGCCGTCGCGCAGCGGCACGGCCATCGGCAGCGCCGCATGGTGCTGCGCGGTGGCTTGCGCCCGGCCCACCGCGCGACGGCCGGCGCGCGCGGCCGCGAATTCGAGTGCCTCGGTCGCGAACTGGCCCTCCTCGTCGAGCCGCCTGCCATCGGGCGTGGCGAGCGCCAGGCCGAGCGGGAACAGCGGGTTCAGCGCGCCGCGCTCCGACAGCCAGGCGTGCAGCGCCGCGGGTTGCGCCAGCAGCTCGGGCGGCACGGCCTGCGCTAGCCGCTCGAGGAAGGCGAGCCGTTCCACCAGGTAGTTGTCGACGTCGCGCGCCACGTAGGCGGCCAGCGCCGTCTGCTGCGAGGCCACCGACTGCGTCAGGTCCTCGCGCAGGAAGCGGCTGAGCTGGATGTAGCTGGCGGCGGTGCCGACGATCGCCATCACCAGCCCCATCACCAGGAGGCGGACAACCAGGCTGCGAGCGGATTTTCGGAGAGTCACTCTGGCGGCGGGTCGTGAGGCGGGGAGGTGCGGGACTGTAGCCGAAGCCTCCGCGCCGCCGCCACGGCGGGGCGCTTCAGGTCGACCAGATGCGCGGCGTGGCGGCCGGCAGCGACCACAGCTCGGCGCGCCAGTCCTGCCACACCTGGCGCAGCAGCCGCATCGCGGGTTCGACCACCGGCGCGAGCACGCGCAGCAGCACCACCTCGGCATGCGGGCTGGTGGCACCGGCGCTGTCGGCCAGGCCCTGGGCCTCGATGCGTTCGCGCGCGAACGCGAGCAGCGCCTCGCGCCGGGCGCGCGCGGCCGGCGTGCCCGCCACGTAGAACAGCGAAGCCAGGCAGCGGTGGCCGCCCAGGCCCAGCGGGCTTTGCAGCAGCCGCTGGTCGGCCGCGTCGATGCGGCCGCGCTCGAGCCACACGCCGGGCGCCTCGATGTGCTGCAGCAGGCTGCCGCGCTCGAAGGGCTGGCGCGCATGCGGCAGGCCCAGCGCCGTCACGTCCCAGCCGATCATCTCGGCGCCGGGTTCGGCCTCGATGGCGATGCGGTTCTCGGCCACGCAGCCGCTGTAGCAGATGGCCTCGAGCGGCAGCCATTCGAGCCGCGCGCCGGCCGCCAGGCGCAGCCGGGTGCGCTGCACCGCGCGCTCGCCCTCGCTGCGGTAGAAGCGCGAGGCGCCGGGCGTGGTCACCAGGCCATGGCTGCCCGCGGCGGCCTCGACCTCGATCTCGAGCGTGTCGCCGCCCACCAGGCCGCCCGGCGGATGCACCAGCACGTTGTGGCAGACGGTGTCGCCCTCGGGGTAGAGGCTCTGCAGGATGCGCAGCGGGCCGTCGTGGCGGAAGCGGGCGACGGTGCGCTCGGCTTCGTGGCGGTAGGAGAGATGGAGGCGGGCGTGCCAGGGCATGCGGGGGAGTCTAGGTCCTCGCGGTGCGCCGCTTCAGGTCTTCCAGGCGCCGTCGTGCGCCGCGCTGGCCTCGTCGACCAGCGCCGGGCCGATGCATTCGATCGGATGCGGCGAGGCGCGGAACACGTCGCGGCAAGACAGCTCGGCATCGCGCTGGTCCTGCCGCTCGCCGCGGAACACGCGCAGCCGCTCGGCGTCGATGCCGAACACCACGCGGCCGATGTTCGACCAGAAGATCGCGCCCGCGCACATCACGCAGGGCTCGCCCGAGGCATAGAGCGTGGCGCCGGCCAGCTCCTCGCGCGAGATGCCGCGGCCCGCGAGCGCGCGGATCGCGTTGGTCTCGGCATGGCCGGTGCAGTCGCCGGTCTCGCCGGTGTTGTTGTAGGCCTCGCAGAGCACTTCGCCCGCGGCCGAGACGATGACCGAGCCGAAGGGGCGGTTGCCGCGCCGGCGCGCGAGGTGCGACCAGACGATGGCCTTGCGCAGGTAGCGGCCGTCGCGTTCGTCGAGCGCGGTTTCGGCCGGGTAGGTGGGGGTGGTGGTGCTGGGGGAGTTCATGCCTTGGGAAGTGTGCGTTCGGTGCGCGATGGAAGCATCGTGGTGTTGAAGATGGCGTCGGAGGCGGGCTTGACCTTCAGACCGAAGACGTCGGCCACCTCGTCGACCTGCCGTTCCAGCGTCAGCTTGCGGATGTCGCCGAGGCCGTGGCCGCGCGTGTCGGCGGCGCCCACGTACTGGGCCGTGATGCCCCAGCGCTCGCGCTCGATTTTCTCATCGAGGATGGGCTCGCGCTGGCGCATGGCCGCGATGCTCGGCCCCGGATCGGCGAAGGTCTCGACGATGGCGCGGTTGCTCGCGCGCAGGAAGGCGGCCACCAGCTTCGGGTTCTGCGCCACCAGGTTGCTGCTCGCGAGGATGGCGTTGCCGTAGAGGTCGACGCCCGCGTCGGCGTACTTGAGCACCGACAGCGTCTCGGGCCCCATGCGCGCGAACAGCGAGACCGCCGAATCGTGGAAGTAGGTGGCGGCATCGACGTCGCCGCGCACCATCACGTTGTCGCGCGCGCTGAAGTCGGTGGTCTGCCACTGGAAGGCGTCGGCGCGCAGGCCCTGCCTGCGCGCGACCAGCGGCCAGGCGCGCCGCGTCGATTCGACCGCGGCGGCCGCCACCTTCTTGCCCGCGAGGCTCTTGAAGTCGCCGGTCACGCCGCGGTCCTTGCGGCCGATGATCACGAACGGCGCGCGGTTGTAGTACTGGTAGACGGCCTGCACCGCCGGCGTACCGGGGTTCTGTGCATTGAACTCGACCAGCGAGCTGATGTCGCCCAGCCCGAGCTGGTAGACGCCGCTGGCGATGCGGGTGATGGAAGCCACCGAGCCGGCGCCGGTGTCGATGCTCACGTCGAGCCCTTCCTCCTTGTAGTAGCCCCTGGCCAGCGCGAGGAAGAAGGGCGCGGTCTGGCCGTTGATGCGGAAGTCGAGCGTGAACTTGAGCGGGGTGAGCCGGCCGTTGCCGCCCTGCGCGAGGACGGCCGGAGCGGCGAGGGTGGCGGCGCTGGCCGCGAGGAAGGATCGACGGTGCATGGGAAGCCTCGGAATCTTCGGTTCTTGAATCCGGTCGCCCTCTTGGCAAAGAGGGCGGCGGGCATTTCAAGAGCAATTTCCGGGCGGGCGCACGTTCGTGGTGCGTGCGCTGCTGAACGCTTCTACTCTTGGCTTCGATCAAGCAGAAGGCATGCCAAGGGCTCGGCGCCTTGGGTTTTGCGCTGGGGCCGGGCAGGGGCGGCGGGGGTTGGCAGGGCACGCGCGCCGCGCAACAATCCGGGCGCGCAATTTGCAAGGCAGCTTGCGCAGAGTAGAAGCGTTCAGCCCCATCGTCATCGCGCCATCGCGGTCCGGCACGGGGTGGGAAATTGCTCTTTCAGTTCGTCCCACACGACCTCAGAAGGAGTCCGCCCATGCTCGTCACCCGTCAACCCGTCTTCCGCAAGTTCTGGCATGCCGTCATGCCGCTCACCGACCTCGCCCAGGGGCCCAAGCCCTTCCGGCTGCTCGGCGAGGACATCGTTCTCTTCCTCGACGCCGAGGGCCAGCCGGCCGCGCTGCGCGACCGCTGCTGCCACCGCACCGCGAAGCTCTCCAAGGGCTGGTGCGTCGATGCTGCCGGCCAGGCCTGCGCTCAGGGCGCGATCCAGTGCGGCTACCACGGCTGGACCTACGACCGCGGCGGCCAGGTCATCCGTATTCCGCAGCACGAGCCCGAGCGGCCCATTTCGCCCGACTACCGCACCACGGCCTACCGCTGCACGGCGCGCCATGGCTACGCGTGGGTCGCGCTCGAGGAGCCGATCGCCGACATCCCCGCGATCCCCGAGTTCGACGATCCCGGCTACCGCACCATCTTCCAGTTCCACGAGGAGTGGCAGACCAGCCCGCTGCGCGCGCTCGAGAACTCCTTCGACAACTCGCACTTCAGCTTCGTGCACCGCGCCACCTTCGGCGTGGCCGCGAGCCCGAAGCCGAGCAAGTACGAGCTGGTCGAGAACGAGGCCGGCTTCTACGCCGAGACCGTCATCGAGGCGACCAATCCCGAGAAATTCCACGCGATCAGCGGCGTGAGGGACCCCATCACCACGCGCCACATGCGCAACGCCTATTTCCTGCCGTTCTCGCGCCGCCTCGACATCGAGTACCCGAGCGGCATCCGCCACATCATCATCAACTGCTTCACGCCGATCGACGACCACCGCATGCAGCTGTGCCAATGGCTGTTCCGCAACGACACCGAGGCCGACTGCCCGGCCGCGATGCTGATCGCCTTCGACGACGAGATCACGCGCGAGGACAAGGACATCCTCGAGTCGACCGACCCCGATGCGCTGGTCGACACGCGCCGGCGCGGCGTCGAGTACTCGATGGAATCGGACCGCCCGGGCATGCTGATCCGCAAGCACCTGATGCAGCTGCTCGCGCGGCACGGCGAGGCCGAGGTGTACCGCGGCATGGAGGCCGCGGTGCCGGTCGCGAAGGCGGCCTGATTCAGGCCGCGGCCGGCGAGGTGCTCGGCCGCGCGGTGCGCGAACGGCCCTCTTCGTAGCGGTCCATCGCGAGCCCGTCGGTACGGATCTCGGGCCGCTGGCCGGTCACGATGTCGGAGATCAGCTTGCCCGAGCCGCAGGCCATGGTCCAGCCCAGGGTGCCGTGGCCGGTGTTGAGGAACAGGTTCGGATAGCGCGTGGCGCCGACGATCGGGGTGCTGTCGGGCGTCATCGGGCGCAGGCCGGTCCAGAAGCTCGCGCGCGGCAGGTCGCCGCCCGGGAACAGGTCGCTCACCACCTTCTCGAGCGTGGCGCGGCGGGCGGGGTTCAGGCGCAGGTCGAAGCCCGAGAGCTCGGCCATGCCGCCCACGCGGATGCGGTTGTCGAAGCGCGTGACGGCCACCTTGTAGGTCTCGTCGAGCACGGTCGACTGCGGCGCCAGCGCTTCGGCGATCAGCGGCACCGTGAGCGAATAGCCCTTGACCGGGTAGACGGGAATGTCGAGGCCCAGCGAGGCGATGGCCGCGCGCGAATAGCTGCCGAAGGCCATCACGTAGCGGTCGGCCGTGAGCACCTTGCCGGCCGTGGTGCGCACGCCGCTGATGCGGCCGCCCTCGGTCTCGAGCGCCTCGATGCCCTGGCCGAAGCGGAAGTCCACGCCCAGGCCGCGTGCGATCTCGGCCAGGCCGCGCGTGAACAGGTGGCAGTCGCCGGTCTCGTCGTTGGGCAGCCGCAGGCCGCCCGCGAGGCGGTCGCGCGCGCCGGCCAGCGCGGGTTCGACGCGTGCCAGCGCATCGCGGTCGAGCAGTTCGTAGGGCACGCCGCATTCCTCGAGCACCGCGATGTCGCGCTGCACCGCGTCGAGCTGCGCCTGGGTGCGGAACAGCTGCAGGGTGCCGCCGGTGCGCTGCTCGTACTGCAGGCCGGTCTCGGCGCGCAGCGCCTGCAGGCAGCCGCGGCTGTACTCGGCCACGCGCATCATGCGTTCCTTGTTGATCGCATAGCGCTCGGGCGAGCAGTTGCGCAGCATCTGCGCCATCCAGCGCAGCTGGAACAGCGTGCCGTCGGGGCGGATCGACAGCGGCGCATGCTGCTGGAACATCCACTTGATCGCCTTCAGCGGAATGCCGGGCGCGGCCCAGGGCGTGGAGTAGCCGGGCGACACCTGGCCCGCGTTGCCAAAGCTGGTTTCCTCGGCCGGACCGGCCTGCCGGTCGAGCAGGGTGACATCGGCGCCCGAGCGCGCGAGGTAGTAGGCCGTGGTGGTGCCGATCACGCCGCCGCCCAGAACGATGACTTTCATGGTGTTTCCGCTGATTCGAATGGAATAGCAAGAATTTATGCGTCAGAATGAAGTGGATTCCACTGTTTTCAAGCGTTCGGCAGCGGAATTCCCTGTGTAGAACCTTCCTATGCGCCGCGCGGAGTGAAAGTGCCCGAGCTCGACCGAATCGACCGCAAGATCCTCGACCTGCTGCAGCGCCAGGGCCGCATTTCCATGACCGAACTGGCCGAGCGCATCGGCCTGTCGGCCTCGCCCTGCGCCGAGCGCGTGAAGCGCATGGAGCGCGACGGCGTCATCAGCGGCTACCACGCGCGCGTGTCGCCCGAGGCGCTGGGCAAGACGCTTCTGGTGTTCGTCGAGATCAAGCTCTCGGCCAAGTCGGGCGACGTGTTCGACAAGGTCAAGCAGGAGCTGCTGCACATGCCCGAGGTGCTCGAATGCCACCTCGTGTCGGGCAGCTTCGACTACCTCGTGAAGGCGCGCCTGAGCGGCATGAGCGAATACCGCCACCTGCTCGGCGACATCCTCAAGAAGCTGCCGGTGGCGGCCGAGTCGCACAGCTACGTCGTGATGGAGGAGATCAAGGAAACCCTGATGCTCGCCACCGACCGCTGAAGGCAGGGCTACCATCGCGCGCCCATGTCCCCCGACCCGATCACCATCCGCCCCTGGCGCCTCGACGACTTCGACGCCGTCAAGGCCATCCTCGACGACACCTTCGCGAGCACCTGGCTGCCGCAGCTCACGTCCGAGGCCGCGCGCGGCTACCGTGAGAGCGGCGAGCCCGTGGGCTACATCGACGAAATGGGGCCCGAGTTCTTCGTCGCCGAGATCGATGGCGAGGTGGTCGGCATGGTCCACTGGCAGCGCGACTTCGTGCAGGCGCTGCACGTGCCCGCGACGCATCGGCGCAAGGGCATCGCGCGCGCGCTCATGGCCTTCGCCGAAGCCGGCATGCGCGCCGACGGCATCGAACTCGCACGGCTCGAGACCGACACCTTCAACACCGCGAGCCAGGGCTTCTACCTCGCGCTCGGTTATCGCGAGGCCGACCGCTATCCCGACCTCGAATGGCACAGCGGCTTCACGACCATCCTCTACATGAAGCCGCTGATTTCCTGACCCTTTCCTCCACCCCAAGGACACCGCCATGAGCATCTCGATCCGCCGCGACGGCACCACCGGCACGCGCCACATCCTCAAGATCCGCGACCACGAGATCGCCGTCGATGCCTCGCCGGCCGGCGGTGGCAACGACGAGGGCCCCGAGCCGCACGACCTCTACGACGCCTCGCTGGCCGCCTGCAAGGCGCTCACCGTGCTGATCTACGCGCGCCGCAAGGGCATTCCGGTCGAGGACATCGAGGTCGTGGTCGACCGCGACGACAGCGAGGAGCGCAAGGGCGTCTACCGGCTCGACTCCACGCTGCGCGTGAGCGGCAACCTCAGCGATGCGCAGCGCGACGAGTTGCTGCGCGTGGCGGGCAAGTGCCCGGTGCACAAGCTCATGACCGAGGTGAAGACCGAGATCCAGACCCGCTGGGCCGACTAGGCTCAGCGCAGCACGCGCCAGGCCCGCACCGCGCGCAGCAGCGACCACAGGCCGGCCTCGGCCGGCACCTTCTTCTCGTTGAACGACACGGCGACGTAGAGGTCGTCGGCCGGCACGTAGGCGACCACGCTCGTGAAGCCCTCGATGCCGCCGCTGTGGCCCAGCATCAGGCCCGGCCCGTCGGGCACGTCGTAGAGCTGCACGCCCATGCCGTACGAGGCATTGCCGCCGCCGTAGGGGCCGAGCATCGCGGGCATGTCGACGAACATGCGCCGCACCGTGGCCGGCGGCAGCACCCGGCCGCCGAGCAGCGCATGCCAGAAGCGCACGAGATCGCCCGCGGTCGAGGCCAGCGCGCCCGCGGCATGGGGCGTGGCGTACTGGTCGGGCGCCTCGACCGGCCGGCCGGCCGCGTGGCCGCTGACCACGGGCAGTTCGACGCCGGGCCGGCGCATCGCCGTGTGCGTGAGCGCGAGCGGGCCGATCAGCCGCTTCGTCAGCACCTGCTCGAAGGACGCGCCCTCGAGCCGCTCGACGATGGTGCCGAGCATCGCGTAGCCGGTGTTGCTGTAGCTCCAGTTCGTGCCGGGGCAGAACTGCGGCTTCTGCGCGAGGCCCATGGCGATGATCTCCGCGGGCGGCCGGTACTGCGTGCCGAAGTCGGGCAGCGCATTGAAGCTCACGAGGCCGCTGGTGTGGCGCAGCAGGTGCTCGATGGTGACGAGCCCGGCGTTGGGCGCCTCGGGGAACCAGCGCTCGATGCTGTCGCCGAGCGCGAGCCGGCGTTCCTCCACGAGCTGCAGCACGATGGTGGCGGTCAGCGTCTTGGCGGTGCTCGCGACTTGGAAGCCCTGGTCGGGCCGCACCGGCTCGCGCGGCTCGGTGCGCGCCAGGCCGCGGGTCGCCCGCCAGTTGCCCTCGCCGGGGATCGCGACCGCCACGCTCGCGGCCGGCACGTGCTGCAGCATCCTGTCGAGCGCATCGCCGAGGCTCTGCTGCAAGTCGGCGGGCAGCTCGCCGTCGATCGCGCGGCCGAAGTCGCGCTGCCAGATGGCATCGGGCGCGGAGCGCCGCGGCGGGCCGGCATAGGCGGCGCCGGCCGCGCAGCCCGCGTCGGCCCGCGCGCTGCCCCAGGGCAGTGCCATCGCGATCATCGTGGCCAGCGCGTTGCGGCGCGCCGGGTCGTTCAGCGTCGGTGTCATCCGATCTCCCTCAGCCCCGTTTGGCCGCTTCCGACTGCTTGCGCGCCGCCTCCACGCGCTTGGCGTAGCGGTCGCCCCAATCGGCGAGCGGGCCGAGCGCCGCGTTGAGCGTGGCGCCCAGCTTGGTCTCCGAATACTCGACGCGCGGCGGCACTTCGTGGAACACCTCGCGCGCGACGACGCCGTCGGTCTCGAGCTCGCGCAGCTGCTGGATCAGCATCTTCTCGCTGATGCCCGGCAACAAGCGCCGCAGCTCGCCGAAGCGGCGCGGCTGCAGGTGCAGCTCCCAGAGGATCAGTGCCTTCCATTTGCCGCCGATGACCTCGAACGCGGGGCCGATGCCGCAGACGTAAGGCTTCTTCGCTGCCATGCCATTCTCCAATACTGTCGTTTTGGTAAGTACCGCACTTTATCGTAGGTACTTGACCATCGGGAGGTGGGATTTCTACGATGCAGCCATCTTCAATCATCCGGAACATTCCATGAGCAGCAAGCAGGAGATCGCCGTCATCGGCCTCGGCGCGATGGGCGCCACCATCGCGCGCCTCTACCTCGCGCAGGGTCACGAAGTCACGGTCTGGAACCGCAGCGCCGACAAGGCCGCGCCGCGGGTCGCGCGGCGTGCGGTGCTGGCCGACAGCGCCGCCGCAGCGGTGCGCGCGAGCCGCGTGGTGCTGATGTGCGTCCACGACTACCGCGCGGCCGATGCGATCCTCGGCGCCGAGGGCGTGGCCGCCGCGATGGACGGCCGGCTGCTGGTGCAGCTCACGACCGGCAGCCCCCAGGATGCGCGCGATGCGCAGGCCTGGGCGCAGCGCCACGGCGCCACCTTCCTCGAGGGCGCGATCCAGGCCGCGCCCGAGCAGATGGGCCAGGGCGACACGCCGATCCTGATGTCGGGCGACGAGCAGGTGTTCCGCTCCGCCGAGCCGCTGCTCGCGGTGCTCGGCGGCGGCATCGTCTACCTCGGCGAGAAGATCAGCAACGCCGCGGCCATGGACCTCGCCACGCTCTCGACCATCTACGGCACCATGCTGGGCTTCCTGCACGGCGCGCGCGTGGCCGAGTCGGAAGGCTTCGACGTGGCCGAGTTCGGGCGCATCGTCGCGGGCATCATGCCGACCTTCGCGGCCTTCCTGCTGCACGAGGGCGCGGTCATCCAGTCGGGCGACTTCCAGATCTCGCAGAGCCCGATGCGGATCTCGGTCGAGGCCACGCAGCGCATCCTGCAGACGGCGCGCGAGAGCGGCATCAACAGCGAGTTCCCGGCCTTCGCGGCCGGCCTGTTCCAGCGCGCCGATGCCGCGGGGCTCGGCGGCGAGGAGCTGGCCGCGCTGATCAAGTTGCTGCGCGCGCCGAATTGACGCCACCGGCCGGCCCTCAGGCCCAGCGCATCGCCTCGATGGCGCGCACCAGCTCGGCCTCGCGTTCGATGAAGAAATCGCCGTGGCAGGCGTCCTCGAACACCAGCTGATGGTGGGTCTTCAGTGCCGCCATGAGGCGGGCCGCGTCGTCGACGCGCACGTAGCGGATCACGCGCAGGTAGGCCGCCGCATCCTTCAGCGTGGCCGCGTCCAGCGTCTCGGGCAGCGCGGGGAAGATGTCGCGGATGTCGCCCGGCATGGCGGTCACGACGAGAGCGGGCGCTCGCACCGGCGCGTAGTCGGGCGAGAAGGCATGGCTCGCGGTCTCCATCGCGGCGGCCACGACGGCGGGCGTGTTGAGGCGCACGCTGCCGTCGGGCTGCGGGTCGAGCTGGTCGCGCAGGTTGGCCTCCAGCGGCGCCGACCAGTGGCGCACGGTGCGCCGCGCGTAGGCGAGCGCCGCCTCCATCGAGGCGCCGTCCTCCTCGTGCGGCACCGGTTCGCGAAACAGCCGGTTGTCGGGCAGGGGCAGGCCGCCGGTGGCGGGGTCGCGCGTGGGGTCGAAGGTGGCATCGATGTAGACCAGCCCGCGCACCCGCTGCGGATGCCGGCCCGCGAAGCGCGTGAGCTCGTTGCCCGCGATCGAATGGCCCGCGAGCACCACGCGGTCGAGGCCGAGCCCGTCGAGCAGCGCATGCAGGTCGGCCACCAGCGTGTCGACCTCGTAGTACTGGGTGGCGGTGCGCACCGGCAGCGGCTTGTCCGACTGGCCGTAGCCGCGCCGGCTCACCGCGATCACGCGCGCACGCGGCGCGAGCGCATGGGCCAGGCCGTCGAAGACGTAGGCATTGGCGCCCAGCCCGGGCAGCAGCACGATGGTCGGGCCGCGACAGTTGTCGCATTGCCAGTCGCGCACGTGCAGCGAGACCTCGTGCGCCACCTTCACGCGGCGGTCGGTCACCGACACCACGGTCGGGCCGGCGGGCGCACCGGCCGGCGGGCCGCCCGGATGGCTGCTGCCGCCGCAGCCGCCGAGGGTGACGAGGCCGCCGAGGCCCGAGAGCGAGACGGCCGAGGGCCAGGCCAGCGCGGCGCGCAGGAAGGCGCGCCGCGGCGGGAAGAAGAGGGGATGGAACCGGGGCATGGCGCGCAGTGTGGGCAACCGACCTGAAGCGCGGCTGTTGCCTTCATGAAGGAATCCTGAAGTCTTCGAAGGCCGCTTGGCAGATACTTCCGGCTCCCCAGGTGCCGGGCGGCGCACCGCACGGAGACTGTCATGAATCTTTTGCTCGTGGAGGACGACCTCGAACTCGGCAACGGCGTGCGCATCGCGCTCGCCAACCAGGGCATGGACGTGGTCTGGGTGCGCCGTCTCGACGACGCCATCCGCACCCTCGACAGCGGTGCCTTCGACATGGTGCTGCTCGACCTCGGCCTGCCCGACGGCGACGGCATCGATCTGCTGCTGCGGCTGCGCCGCGAACGCCAGATCCTGCCGGTGCTCGTGCTGAGCGCGCGCGATGCGCTCAACGACCGGCTGCGCAGCCTCGACGACGGCGCCGACGACTACCTGGTCAAGCCCTTCGCGCTGGCCGAGCTGCTGTCGCGCGTGCGCGCGCTCGCGCGCCGCAGCTACGGCTTCGACGACGAGACCATCCGCATGCGCGGCCTGGCGCTGCACGAGCCCACGCGCGGCGTGCTGGTCGACGGCCAGCAGGTGGAGCTCTCGCGCTGCGAGTTCGACCTGCTCGCGCTGCTGCTCAAGCGCACCGGCCGCGTGGTCACGCGCCGCGTGATGGAGGAACAGGTGCTGCCGGGCGGCCCGGGCATCGGCAGCAATTCGCTCGAGGTCCACATCTCGAACCTGCGCCGCAAGATCGGCCAGGGCTACATCCGCACCGTGCGCGGCATCGGCTACGTGGTCGACGCCCAGTCGCTGGCGCGCGCCGGCAGCCCGCGCGCATGATCCGTGGCGCGCTGCGCTTCATCGGGCGGGTGATCCAGCCCTCGCTGATGCGCCGGCTGGTGCTGGCGCAGATGGCGGTGGTGGCGGCGCTGTGGACCTTGATCGTCGGGCTGCTGTTCTACGACTCCTACAAGGACCCGGAGCTGCTGCGCTTCAGCAAGATCTACGAGAGCGTGGCGGCGATCGCCATCAACCTGGCCGACGACCCGAAGCGCCAGTACGACACCCTGCATGCCTTCGATCTCGCGCTGATGGAGACCGCGAGCGACGGCAACGCCGAATCCGACACCTCGCCGATGCTTCAGGTGTGGCAGCGCGGCAAGCTGATCTACCGCACCACCGACGCGGTGCCCGAGATCTTCAACAGCGCGCCCGACGTCATCGAGACGGTGCACGTGGGCGGGCGCGAGTGGCGCGCGCGCACGCTGCATTCGCCGCAGTTCGACACCCGCGTGATGATCGCCGAGCCCGGCATCTGGCGGCTGGTGGTCAACATCACCTACCGCGGCTACTACCTGCTGCCGCTGCTGGTGAGCCTGCCCTTCCTGGTGGTGCCGGCCTGGCTCACGGTGCGGCTCGCGCTGCGGCCCTGGCGCCGCGTGAGCCGCGAGACCTCCGAGCGCGGGCCGGCCGACCTCACGCCGCTGTCGTACCGGCCGCCGCACCGCGAGCTGCAGCCGCTGGTGCAGAGCATCAACACCCTGCTGCAGCGGGTGCGCGACAGCACCACGCGCGAGCGCAGCCTGATCGCCGACGCGGCCCACGAGCTGCGTACGCCGCTGGCCGCGATGCGCGTGAACGTGGAGGCGCTGAAGGCGCAGAGCATCGATTCCGGGCAGCGCGAGCTGATGGGCAACCTGTTGCGCAGCAACGACCGCGCGACCCGGCTGGTGGGCCAGCTGCTGCAGCTCATGCGCAGCGACGCCGTGTCCGATGCCGCGCTGCCGGTGGCGCTGTCGCTCGATGCGCTGGTGCAGGACCGGCTCGCGATGATCGAGGGCGTGGCGCATGCGCGCGGCGTCGAGCTCGAACTGGCCTGCGCGGGCGAGGTGCCGGTGCTCGGCGAGCGCGAGAGCCTGGTGTCGATGGTCGACAACCTGGTGGACAACGCCATCAAGTACAGCCCGCGCCGCAGCGTGGTGAAGGTGCAGGTGGCGCGCGAGCAGGGCGAGGCGGTGCTGCGCGTGGCCGACCAGGGCCCGGGCATCCCGCCCGGCCTGCGCGAGCGGGTGTTCGACCGCTTCTTCCGCAGTCCGGGCCAGACCCAGAGCGGCAGCGGACTCGGGCTGGCGATCGTCAAGTCGGTGGTCGACAAGCATGGCGGCAGCGTGGCGCTCGAGACCGGCGCGGGCGGCCGCGGGCTGCTGGCGGTGGTGCGGCTGCCGCTGGCGGTCGAGGGGCAGGATCAGCCGATGCTCGAGGGCCGCGGTTGAGGCGTAGAGCCGTTTTTCGGGGCCAAAACCCGCGTCAGGCTCGTTGAGGTGTGAAGAATTAAACTAGCGGGTGCTCTCCAGCGCTCCCCCCGAACAGGACACTCTCACATGAAGTGGGTCATTCTCGCCATCTTCGCGCTCAGTGCGCTCTACGTGCATTTCCGCGGCCAGGTGCGCCATCGTTTCTTCCGCCAGCTGTCGGACCACTCGACCTTCCTCGCGCCGCTCAACGTGTTCATGTACCTTTTCTCGAAGGTGCCGAGCACGCCCTACCTGTCGCCCAAGGAATTCCCCGAGATGCGCGTGCTCGAGGAGAACTGGGAAGTCATCCGCGAGGAGGCGCTCGCGATGCGCAACGGCGGCAGCATCAAGGCCTCGAGCCAGTTCAACGACGTGGGCTTCAACTCCTTCTTCAAGAGCGGCTGGAAGCGCTTCTACCTCAAGTGGTACGACGAGGCCCATCCCTCGGCCGCGGTGCTGTGCCCGCGCACGACCGAGCTGCTGCGCGGCATCGGCACGATCAAGGCCGCGATGTTCGCCGAGCTGCCGCCCGGCAGCCGGCTGGTGCGCCACCGCGACCCCTTCGCGGGTTCGCTGCGCTACCACCTGGGCCTGTGGACGCCGGGCGTGGAGGGCTGCTACATCGACGTCGACGGCCAGCGCTACCACTGGCGCGACGGCGAATCGGTGGTGTTCGACGAGACCTACATCCACTATGCCGAGAACACCACCGACCACGACCGCGTGATCCTGTTCTGCGACATCGAGCGTCCGCTCAAGTACCGCTGGGCCAGCGCCGTCAACCGCTGGTTCGCGAAGAACCTGCTGGCCGCGGCCAGCTCGCCCAACGATGCCGGCGACAAGACCGGCGGCATCAACCGCGCCTTCAAGTACATCTACCAGATCCGCGTGATCGGCAAGCGCCTGAAGGCCTGGGACAAGCGCGTGTACTACCTCGTGAAGTGGGCGATCTTCGGCGGCCTCGCGCTCTGGATCTTCTGGTGACGCAGGCTGCCGGGTGCAGCCTCAGACGCCCACCAGGATCAGCCGCCGCCGCGCCGGCCCGGTGATCCAGCTCATGAACCCCGCCAGCGCCGTGCCGCCGAGCACGTCGAGCAGCACGTGCTGGTGCGTGGCCAGCGTCGAGTAGACGATCCCCGCCGCCCACAGCCAGTTGAGCGCCAGCACCCAGGCGGGCGCGTCCACGCTGCGCAGCTGGCGCGTCATCAGCACGGCCGTGAACACCGCGAAGGACACGTGCAGCGAGGGGAAGGCATTGCCGCCCGCGTCGGTGCTCTTGAGGAACTGCAGCGAGGGGTACTGCGTCCAGTCGACCGCGAACACCGGCACCATGGTGGGAAAGAGCCAGAACACCGCGAGCCCGATGGCCGCCATCAGCGCCGCGGCCTGCGCGTGCAGCAGCAGCTCGGCACGGTCCTTGGCCAGGGCCGGCGCGAGGCCCACGTAGAGCCACAGCGAGGCGTAGAGCGGCAGCGCGTCGTCGCTCAGCGGCACCCAGTGGTCGACGGCCGTGAGCGGCATCGTGAGCGGCTGGCCGAGCGGGTGGTGCATGACCCAGAAATACAGCACGAAGAAGCCGGAGATGCCGAGCGTGGTGCCGAGCATCTTGGTGACCCACAGCGTGGCGATGCGCCGCGCCAGCGCCGCGTGCCATGGGATCCTGACGGGGCGGACGGGGCGGGACGAGAGGGGTGTCACCTGGGCTCCCTGGATGGATGAACCGGCCAGGGTAGGCGCGGGCATTGCGTGAACATTACGGGGCGCGCCAGGGGCCGGCCTCTAGAATTCCGGCCCGATATGAGAATCCTGCTGGTCGAAGACGAAGCCGAACTCGCGCAGGCGCTGGCGGCGGCACTGCGCCAGAACCAGGCGGTGGTCGACGTGGCCGGTTCGCTGCGCGAGGCACAGGACGCGGTGCTCGCGGGCCAGCACGAGGTGATCGTGCTCGATCGCGGCCTGCCCGATGGCGATGGCCTGAGCCTGATCGAGTTCCTGCGCGCCAACGGGATTGCGGCCGCGGTGCTGGTGCTCACCGCGATGGCCGACATCTCCGAACGCGTGCTGAGCCTCGACGGCGGCGCCGACGACTACCTCGCCAAGCCCTTCTCGATGGACGAGCTGATGGCGCGCGTGCGCGCGCTCGCGCGGCGTCCCGCGCTGCGCGCGAACCCCGTCACCGCGCTGGCGCGGCTGCAATTCGACCACCTGCAGCGGCAGGCGCATGTCGATGCGCAGAGCCTGCTGCTCACGCGGCGCGAGCTGCTGGTGCTCGAGGCCCTGCTCGAGCAGCGCGGGCGCACCGTGCTGCGCGAGTCGCTGCACGACCGCGTCTACGGGCAGGAGGGCGACATCCATTCGAATGCGCTCGACACCCACGTCTCGCGCCTGCGCTCCAAGCTCGACAAGGCCGGTGCCCAGGTCGAGATCCACGCCATCCGCGGCGTGGGCTACCTGCTGTGCGCGGCGCCGGGCGCCGCATGAAGCTGCTCTCGCTGCGCTGGCAGCTGATCTGGAGCCTGATCCTGCTGCAGGTGGTGGTGGGCTTGCTGGTGATGGGCGGCTTCATCGGCCTGGCCTGGGTGCTCGGCCGGGTGGTCGACGAGACCGGCGAGGAGACCGTGCGCGTGATCCGCGGCGCGATCGAGCGCGCCCCCGATGGCGCGCTGGCCATGCGGCCCACGCCCGAGTTCGAGCAACTGCGCGCCGATGCCGGCGGCGACCTGTGGTTCCTGGTGCGCGATGCCCAGGGCCACCAGCTCGTGCAGGGCGAGGTGCCCGCGCGCTACCTCGGCCTGGCCGGACGCTTCGACGGCATCGACCGCGTGTGGATCGACCTCGCCACCAGCAACGGCCAGCCGAAGGCGCGCTTCGAGCGCGTCGAGACGCGTGCCGGACCGGTCGCGATGATGGTGCGAACCGGCAACCCGCTGTCGATGAAGAGCACGCTGCGCGGCACCGGCGTGGCCTTCCTGTTCCTGGTGGCGCCGATGGCGCTCGTCACCTGCCTCGGCGTGATCCTCGCGACGCCCTTCGTGGTCAAGCGCGGGCTCAAGGGGCTGATCGCCACCGCCGCGCATGCCGAGAGCATCGACGTGCACGAGCGCACCACGCGGCTGCCGCTCGATGGCGTGGCCGGCGAGATCCGGCCGCTGGTCAATGCCGTCAACCGCGCGTTCGACCGGCTCAACGAGGGCTACGACCGGCAGGAGCGCTTCCTGGCCGACGCGGCGCACGAGCTGCGCACGCCGATCACCATCCTGCAGATCCGCCTCGAGGGGCTGCCCAACGATCCGCTCAAGGTCAAGCTGATGCAGGCCTCGGCGCGGCTGGCCACGCTGGCCGAGCAGCTGCTCGACCTGCAGCGGCTCGATGGCGTGGTGGTGCAGGCGCAGCAGGTGGACCTGAAGGCGCTGTGCGAGCGCGCGGCGGCCGACCTCGCGCCGCTCGCGATCATGAACCGCTGCACCCTGTCGGTCGATGCGCCGCTGGCGATCGTGGTCGGCGGCGATGCGCCCTCGCTCGAGCGCGCGCTGACCAACCTGATCCAGAACGCGATCGAGCATGGCGGGCAGGGCTGCGACATCCAGGTGCGGCTGTGCGAGCCCTTTTGCATCGAGGTGCTCGACTCGGGGCCGGGCATTCCCGAGTCGGAACGCGAGCGCGTGGTCGAGCCCTTCCACCGGCTGGTGCCGCGCGGGCGCGGCGCCGGGCTCGGGCTGCACCTCGTGGCCGAGGTGGCGCACCTGCACCGCGGGCGGCTCACCATCGGCAGCAACGACACGGGCGGAGCGCGGATGCGGCTGGAGCTGAACCTCGGGACCTGATCAGGTCTTGCGCAGCCAGCGCTTGCAGGGCTCGGAGAAGCCGCGTGCCATGTGGCTCGGATAGACCTCGTCGCTGAAACGCCCGAACCAGCGCAGCGGCGCCGCGACGCGGCCCGCGCACCAGCGCCGGGGCTGCACGCGGTCACCGCGTAGTAGCCGCTCCTGAACAGGATGCCCTGCAGCCGCGGCCCGAGCGCTTGCGCGAGCTCGGGCGGACCGAAGGGCAGGCGCAGGTTCGCATGCAGCAGGATCACGAAGACCACCAGCAGGCCGCGCAGCAGGTCGATGTGCGGCAGGCGGGGCAGGGCATCAGGGCGGGCAATCGCGGCGATTCTGCGGACGATCGCCCGCGCGGCCTGAAGGGCTGCTGAAGCACCGACAATCGCGCCTCGACCGCCTACGCACCGCATGCCCGCTTCGCCTTTCGCCGACCCGGCCCTTCTCGCCACGCCGACCGACCTCGCCAGTGCCCAGGCCCTGATCGCGCGCATCGCGCCGATGCTGGCGGCGCGCGGCCTCGCGATGCGCGCACCGCCGCCCGAACCCACCACCTGCTGCGGGCGCGGCTGCAACGGCTGCGTCTGGGAAGGCTGGCTCGCGGCGGTCGCCTACTGGCGCGACGAGGCCTCCTTGCTGCTCGACTGAGCCGCGCGCTTGCGCGGCGCCTGGCGATCGGGCGCCGCGATGGCGCCCGTGCCCGCGGCGCGCAGGATGCGCCGGAAGGTCGGGCATTCCATGTGGCTGGGCGCGCGGCATACGGCCGCATGCCGCAGGCCGTCGCGCATCGCGGCGAGCTGGCGGATGGTGCGGTCGAGCTCGTCGGCCTTGGTCTCGAGCACGCGGCGGTCGATGCGCGGCTGGCCGTCGGGCGCGAACATGCGCGCGATCTCGTCGAGCGAGAAGCCGGCGGCGCGGCCCAGCAAGATCAGCGCGAGCTTCTCGAGCACGCCGGGATCGAACAGCCGGCGCAGCCCCTGCCGGCCCGTCGAGGCGATCAGCCCCTTCTCGTCGTAGAAGCGCAGCGTGGAAGCGGGCACGCCCGATTGCCTCGCCACCTGCGCGATATCCAGTGGTGCCATCCTCTTGACCTCAAGTCGACTTGAACTTGCATAGTGCGTTCTCCGCCTTCCGAAGGCAAGCCAGAAAGGAAAGAAAGATGCACGACACGCAAGCGCCCGGGAACGAGCAGGCGCGGCTGTGGAACGGCCCGGCGGGCCGCGCCTGGGTCGACCGGCAGCCGCTGCTCGACCGGCTGTTCGCACCGCTCGGCACGCTGCTGACCGAGGCCGTGGCCGGTCGCCCCCTCGGCCGCGTGCTCGACGTGGGCTGCGGCACCGGTGCCGTCACGCTCGCGCTCGCGAGGCCGTCGGGCGATGCCTTCGAATGCGTCGGCATCGACATCTCGGCGCCGATGATCGAGGCCGCGCGCGCACGTGCCGAAAGAGCGGATTCGCAGGCGCGCTTCGTGTGCGCCGACGCCCAGACCCATGCCTTCGCACCGGCCGGGTTCGACACCATCGTCTCGCGGCTCGGCGTGATGTTCTTCGACGACCCGGTCGCGGCCTTCGCGAACCTGCGGCGTGCCGCGCGCGACGGTGCCGCGCTGCGCTTCCTCGCGTGGCGCGCGGCCGCGGAGAACCCGTTCATGACCACGGCCGAACGCGCCGCGGCGCCGTTGTTGCCGCAACTGCCCGCGCGCCGGCCGGGCGCGCCGGGACAGTTCGGCTTCGCCGACCGCGAGCAGGTCGAGGCCATCCTCGCGCAGGCCGGCTGGGGCGCGATCGCGCTCCGTCCCGTCGATCTCGCCTGCAGCCTGCCCGCGCGGGAACTCGTGCCCTACCTGAGCCGCCTCGGGCCCGTCGGCCTCGCGCTCGAGCAGGTCGATGCGGCGACGCGCGAGCGCGTCATCGAGACCGTGCGTGCCGCCTTCGACCCCTTCGTGCAGGGCGAAGAAGTGCGCTTCACCGCGGCCTGCTGGCTGGCCAGCGCCGAGGCGGCCGCGCCGCACGAGGTGTTCCATGGCTGAACTCGCCGAACTGCTGGCGCGCGCCGTGCCGATCGGCATCGGCGCCACGGCCGTGATGGACCTCTGGGCCTGCGTGCGCCGGCGCGTGTTCGGCCTGCCTTCGCTCGACTACGCGCTGGTCGGCCGCTGGGCCGCGCACCTGCCGCGCGGGCGCTTCGTCCATCGGCCGATCGCGGCCACCGCGCCCGTGCCAGGCGAGCGCCTGCTGGGTTGGGCGCTCCACTATGCGACAGGCATCGCGTTCGCGCTCGTGCTGCTGGGAATCGGCGGCCTCGACTGGGCGCGCCGGCCGACACCGGGCCTCGCGCTGCTGGTGGGCATCGGCACGGTGGCGGCGCCGTGGCTGCTGATGCAGCCCGGCATGGGCGCGGGCCTCGCCGCGCGCCGCACGCCGCGCCCGTGGGTGGCGCGCTGGCACAGCCTCGCCACGCACGCGGTGTTCGGGCTGGGCCTCTACCTCGCGGCCTGGGCGCTGTCGGCGCTCGGCCCCTGAAGCGCCTCACTGGTTCTGCGAACCGCGGTGCGCCCAGCCCGTGGTGTGCTTCTCGACCACGCTGAAGAGCTCGTACATCAGCATCGCCATCGCGCCCACCACCATCAGCCCCGCGAAGGCCAGGCCCATCTGCATCGACGAGCCGGCCGAGATCAGCAGGTAGCCGATGCCCTCGTTCGCCGCGGTCATCTCGCTGACCGTGGTGCCCACGAAGGCCAGCGTGATCGCGACCTTGAGCGAGCCGAAGAAGTAGGGCATGGAGCGCGGCAGGCCGATCTTCATGAGCACGTCCCAGCGCTTGGCGCCGAGCACGCGCAGCACGTCCTCGAGCTCGGGCTCGAGCGTGGCGAGGCCGGTCGCGATGTTGACCATGATCGGGAAGAAGCTGATCAGGAAGGCCGTGAGGATCGCGGGCCCGATGCCGATGCCGAACCACACGACCAGGATCGGCACGAAGGCCGCCTTGGGCAGCGCGTTGAAGGCCGTCATCAGCGGATAGATGGCCGCATAGGCCAGGCGCGAGCTGCCGATCACGAAGCCGAGCAGCACGCCCACCACGATCGCGAGGCCGAAGCCCGCCATCGTGACCCAGAAGGTGCGCCAGGCATGGCCCGCGATGATCTCCTTGAACTCCCAGAACTGGTTCCAGATGCGCAGCGGGCTCGGGAAGATAAAGTCCGAGACGCCGAAGCCCGCGCAGATCACCTGCCACAGCAGGATCACCGCCACGAGCAGCAGCCACGGCGACCAGCGTTCGAGTTGCTTGTTGTTCTTCATGGCCGCTCCTCAGTGGGCCACCGCCGCGGCACCGGTCGCGCCGGCGGCATTGCCGCGGATCGCGCCGATGTGGCTGCGCAGCTCGAGCACGATGTCGGTGAACTCCTTGGTGTAGGTGAGCTCGAGCTCGCGCGGACGCGGCAGCTCGATCTCGCGCTTGACCACGAAGCGGCCCGGGCTCTTGCTCATCACGTAGACCGTGTCGGCCAGGAACACCGATTCGCGCAGGTCGTGCGTGACCAGGATCACGTTGAACTGCTGCTCGGTCCAGAGGTCGCGCAGGATGCACCAGAGCTCCTCGCGCGTGAAGGCGTCGAGCGCGCCGAAGGGCTCGTCGAGCAGCAGCATCTTGGGCTCGTGGATCAGCGCGCGGCAGATGCTCGCGCGCTGCTGCATGCCGCCCGAGAGCTGCCACGGGAACTTGTCCTCGTAGCCGCCCAGGCCCACCTTCTGCAGCAGGCGGCGCGCGCGTTCCTCGTACTCCTTGCGCTTGGCCTTGAAGTTCGAGCGATAGGGCTCGACGATCTCCAGCGGCAGCAGCACGTTGTCGACCGTGGTGCGCCAGGGCAGCAGCGAGGGCGCCTGGAAGGCCATGCCCGAGATCTTGAGCGGCCCGGTCACCGGCGCACCGTCGATGCGAATACGGCCCATCGACGGCATCTTGAGCCCGGTCGTGAGCTTCATGAAGGTCGACTTGCCGCAGCCCGAGGGGCCGACGATGGCGATGAACTCGCCGCGCTTCACCTTCAGGTCGATGGCCTCGACCGCGAAGTGGTTGGCGCGCAGCAGTTCCTCGTTGTAGGCGAGCCAGACGTCCTGGAAGTCGACGAAGGGGGCGGCCTCGTTCGCGGTGTCCGCCATCACTTGCGCAGGATTCCGCTGAGTTCGGCCGCCGGCGGCAGCAGCGCGGCGGACCACACGGCCTCGGGGCTCACGCGGGTCTTGGTGTTGAAGGCGTCCGACACCTGCGAGGCCATCAGCGACAGGCGGCCCGCGTTGACCGCACCGAAGCCGTCGGCGCGCGCGTCGGGGCTGTTGATCACGGTGTCGATCGCGAGCTGCAGGCGGCGCGTCTCGAGCTTGCTGTCGACGATGCCGTCGCGCGCCTTCACCGACTCGATGCCCTGCGCGGGATTGGCGATCACTTCCTTGGCGCCCTTGGCGAAGGCCGAGAGGAATTTCTTCACCGCCTCGGGGTTCTCCTTGATGAGCTTGGGCGAGGCGATGATGACGTTGCCGTAGAGCTTCACGCCGTAGTCGGGGTAGGGCAGGATCACCACGTCGGCCGTCTTGGCGCCGCGTGCCTCGAGGTTGAGCAGCGAGGTGAAGGTGAAGCCGGTGATGGCGTCGATGTCGCCGCGCATCAGCATGGTCTCGCGCAGGGTTGGGTCCATCGCGGTCCAGTTGACCGTGCCGATGTTGTTGGCCTTGGCGAAGATCGGGAACGCGCGGCGGCCCGCGTCGAACACCGGCGCGCCGAGCTTCTTGCCCGTGAGGTCGGCGGGCTTGGTGATGCCGCTCTTCTTGAGCGTCATGACCGAGGCCGGCGTGTTGTTGTAGACCATCATCACCGCGACCGGCTTGTTCGGGCTGTCGGGGTTGTTGGCGTGGAATTCCATCAGCGCCGCGAGGTCGGCGAAGCCCATGTCGTAGGCACCCGAGGCCACGCGCGTGACCGTGCCGCCCGAGCCGTTGCCCGCGTCGATGGTCACGTCGAGGCCGGCGGCCTTGAAGTAGCCCTTGGCGGCCGGATGCAGGAACAGCGCGGCCGGTCCCTCGAAGCGCCAGTCGAGCTGGAACTTGATCGGCGTCGTGGCCTGGGCGAAGGCCGAGGGCAGGCCGAAGCTCAGGGCCGAGGCGGCGAGGAAGGACTGGAGCAGATGGCGCTTGTTCATGCGGGCTTGGTTCCGTGAAGGTGAATGCTTCCGGATTCAAGCAAAAACGGTGCCCGCACGTGATTGGTGCGAACCCTTCCCGCGATTCAAGGCGGTGCGCGCCCAGCGAAAAACTGCACCGCACACGGGAAAAACCTTCGAAATTCAGGGGACGTTGGCACCGAAAGCGAGCCAATACGGGTCGCCGATGCGCTTGCCCACGTTCGCCGCGGCATCGCGCACCACGGCGCCGTAGCGCTCGACCAGCGGCTCGGACAGCAGCTCGGCCGGCAGCGCGACGCCGAAGGCATAGGTCTGGCGCGTGGCCGCGTCGAACACCGCCGACGAGATGCCCGCCACGTTGGTCACGTACTCGCCGCGCGACAGGGCCCAGCCGGTCTCGCGGATCACGGCCAGCCGCGCCATCAGGTCCTTGCGCGTGCGCGGCGCGTCGCCGCGGCCCTGGTCGAGCCGGCCGCCGAGCAGCGCCGTCACTTCCGCGTCGCTCAGGCGCGCGAGCAGCGCGCGGCCCATCGCGCTCGAGTAGGCCGGCGCGCGGCTGCCTGGCGGCGTGTAGATCTGCAGCGCGCCCGCGCCGGCGCGCATCTGGATCACCAGCGTGTCGGCGCCGTCGAGCACGTTGATGTAACCCGTGAAGCGGGTTTGGTCGACCAGCGCGGCGAGCGCCTCCTCCACCAGCGAGGCGGCGTTGCGCGAGGCGCGGAAGTGGTAGGAGGCTTCCATGATCACGCCGCCCGGGCGGTAGGCGCGCGTGGCGGCGTCGCGGTCGAGGAAACCGTAGCCGGCCATCATGCTCAGCGTGCGCGAGGCCGAGCTCTTGGGCAGGCCGAGCTCGTTCACCACGTCCGTCACCGTGATGTCGCGGCGCAGGCGCGCGATCAGTTTCAGGACGTCCATGGCGTTGGCGAGGGTGCTCATATCTGGGGTCGGTGGATCGAGGGGAATCATAGGTTCGGCGCGCGACGGCCATACGGGCTCGGGTGAACCGCGCTTGACAGCGCCCGGACCGGTCCTATGATGCGGTTCGATATTATTGCATCAAGTTCCAAAAAATGGAACTACCAAAAAGATGAGCATCGATACCGAGGCCACGGCGCTCGCGCCGCTGCACGACCACACCCCGCCCGCGCTGCACCCCAAGGCCCTGGCACCGGCCAACCTGGTCCTCACGCTGGTGCTCAGCGTGTTCGGCGCCATCGTCGGTATCCAGATGCTCGCGAGCCTGGGCATCACGCCGAGCACCTCGCTGATCGGCGCGCTCGCGGCCATGACCCTGGCGCGCGTGCCGCTGGCCATGTTCCGCGGCTTCCGCTCGGTGCATGCGCAGAACCTCGCGCAGACCAGCATCTCGTCGGCCACCTTCGGCGCGGCCAACAGCCTGTTCCTGCCGATCGGCATCCCGTTCCTGTTCGGCCTGCCCGAGATGGTGGTGCCGATGCTGGTCGGCGTGAGCCTCGCGATGCTGCTCGATGCCTGGCTGCTCTATCGCATGTTCGACACGCCGGCCTTCCCCGCGAAGAACCCGTGGCCGCTGGGCATCGCGGCGGCCGAGGCGATCAAGGCCGGCGACGGCGGCGGCAAGCAGGCCTGGCTGCTGCTGGGCGGGCTGGCCACGGGCGCGCTGGGCGCGGTGTTCAAGCTGCCGATGTCGGCCTTCGGCGTGGCGCTGATCGGCGGGCTGGGCGCGATGACGGCATTCGGCATCGGGCTGCTGGTGCGCGGCTACGCCTTGCCGCTGACGGGCATCGACATCGGCGCGCTCTACCTGCCGCACGGGATGATGATCGGCGCCGGCATCGTGGCGCTGGCGCAGGTGGGCCGCGTGGTGCTGAAGAAGCACGGCGTCACTGCAGGCGCGCCCGATGCGCGCGGCGCCCGCGCGCTGGGCCGCTCGCTGCGCCTGGGCGGCATCGGCTACCTCGCGATCATGGTGCTGCTGGCCGTGGGCACGGGCGTCTACCACGGCATGTCGCTGGGCATGCTCGTGGGCTTCGTGCTCTACGGCACCTTCGCGGCCTTCGTGCATGAGCTGATCGTGGGCATCGCGGCCATGCATTCGGGCTGGTTCCCGGCCTTCGCGGTGGCGCTGATCTCGCTCCTGATCGGCATCCTGATCGGCTTTCCGCCCGAGGCGCTGGTGGTGCTCGCGGGCTTCTCGGCCGCCACCGGGCCGGCCTTCGCCGACATGGGCTACGACCTCAAGGCCGGCCACCTGCTGCGCGGTGAGACCTCGGGCACGGCCTTCGAGACCGCGGGCCGGCGCGAACAGATGATCGCCGGCATGGTGGGCTTCGCGGTGGCGATCGTGGTCGTGGCCTGCAGCTGGCGGCTGTTCTTCGCCAACCACCAGACGGCGCCGATCAACGCGGCCTACGTCGCGGCCATCAAGGCCGGCATCTCGGGCGACACCGCGCGCAACCTCGCGCTGTGGGCTGTGCCCGGCGCGCTGCTGCAGCTCGCGGGCGGCGCGCGCCAACAGCTCGGCGTGCTGTTCGCCACCGGCCTGCTGATCGCGAGCCCGCTGGCCGGCTGGATGGTCGCGGCCGGCATCGCCTGCCGGCTGCTCGTGCAGCGCGTGCTCGGCAGCGCCGCGCGCGAGCGGCTCGAGGTGTTCGCGGGCGGCGTGATCGCGGGCGACGCGCTCTACAGCTTCTTCTCGGGCGCGGTGAAGAGCCTGCGCAAGTAGCCATCCCTTCTTCTCATTCGTCACACACAGGAGCCATGCATCCATGAAACGCAATCTGACCCCCGACGACGTCCGCGCGGCCATCTGGGGCGGCGCCATCCTCGGCGGTGGCGGCGGCGGGCTGATCGCGGCCGGCGAGCGCGCCGCCACGCTCGCGCTGCAGGTCGGCACGCCGCAGCTGTGGAGCGTCGACGAGTTCGAGCCCTCGGCGCTCACCGCCACCATGGCGCTGGTCGGCGCGCCGGCCGCGCCCGATCCGCACGTGCAGCCCGCGCACCTGCTGCGCACGCTCGAGCTGCTGCGCCGCGAACTGCCGCCGGGCCGCGAGCTGGTCGGCCTGCATGCCAACGAGAACGGCGCCGAGACCACGGTCAACGGCTGGTTCCATGCCGCGATGAGCGGCCTGCCGGTGATCGACCTGGCCTGCAACGGCCGCGCCCATCCGTCGAGCGTGATGGGCGCGCTGGGCCTGCACACCGAGCCCGACTACCTCTCGGTGCAGGCCTATGCGGGCGGCGAGCCGCAGCGCTACGTCGAGGGCGTGGTGTCGGGCCGGCTCGAGCGCACCTCGGCCGTGGTGCGGCGTGCTTCGGTGGAGGCGGGCGGCCTGGTGGCGGTGGCGCGCAATCCGGTCGAGGTGGGCTATGCGCAGCGGCACGGCGCGCCCGGCGCGATCAGCCATGCGATCGCGCTCGGCCAGGCCTGGCTCGACGGCGGCGTCGATGCCGTGGCGCGCTCGCTCGAGGGCCGCATCGTGGCCGAGGGCACGGTGCGCGGCTACCGCTGCGAGCAGCAGGAGGGGCTGGACGTGGGCGTGGTCGAGCTCGACGATGCATCGCGCACCGTGCTGCGCTTCATCAACGAATACATGCTGCTCGAGCAGCAGGGCCGGCGCGTCGCGCGCTTCCCCGACCTCGTGATGACCTTCTCGGACGAAGGCCGGCCGGTGGTGTCGGCCCATGTGCGCGAGGGCGCGCGCCTGCGCGTGCTGGTCGCGCCGCGCGCGCGGCTGCTGCTGTCGCGCACCATGTTCATGCCCGAGCTCTACCGGCCGCTCGAGCAGTCGCTCGGCGAGGCTTTCGCACCCGCCGAGGACGCCATTGCGTGAGAAGCTTCCGAGGAAGCGACCCGCTTACTTGTCGACCGTGACCTTCGCCACCGCCAGCGCCGTCATGTTGATGATGCGGCGCACCGTCGACGAGGGCGTGAGCACGTGCGCCGAGCTCGCGGCGCCCAGCAGCACCGGGCCCACCGTGATGCCGTTGGCGCCGGTCATCTTCAGCACGTTGTAGAGGATGTGGGCCGAATCGAGGTTCGGGCACACCAGCAGGTTGGCCTCGCCCGAGAGCGTGCTGTCGGGCAGCGCGGTGCGGCGGATCTCTTCCGAGAGTGCCGCGTCGCCGTGCATCTCGCCATCGCATTCGATGTCGGGCGCCATCTGCGCGAACAGGTCGCGCGCCAGCCGCATCTTGCGGCCCGAGCCGCGCGAGGAACTGCCGTAGTTCGAGTGCGAGAGGAAGGCCACCTTCGGCGGCAGGCCGAAGCGGTGAATCTCCTCGGCCGCCATCAGCGCGATGCTGGCGAGCATCTCGGCGCTCGGGTCCTCGTTCACGTTGGTGTCGGTGATGAAGATGGTGCGCTTGTCGAGCGTGAGCGCGTTCAAGGTCGCGAAGCCGGGCGCGCCGCGCTTCAGGCCGATCAGGTCGCGGATGTGCTCGAGGTGGGCGTCGAAGCGGCCCACCATGCCGCAGATCATCGCGTCGGCGTCGCCGAGGTGGATCATCAGCGCGGCGATCACGGTGTTCGAGCGGCGCACCGCGGCCTTGGCGGCCTCGGGCGTCATGCCGCGGCGGCCCATGAGCTTGTGGTAGCTCTCCCAGTAGATGCGGAAGCGCGGATCGTCCTCGGGATCGACCACCTCGAAGTCGGTGCCCAGGCGGATGTGCAGGCCGGCCTTCTTGATGCGCGTCTCGATCACGGCGGGGCGTCCCACCAGGATCGGCCGTGCCAGGCCTTCGTCGACCGCGTACTGGGCCGCGCGCAGCACGCGCTCGTCCTCGCCCTCGGCATAGGCCACGCGCTTGGCGGTGGCCAGCTTGGCGGCGGTGAACACCGGGCGCATGAACATGCCGGTCTGGTAGACGAAGCGCGTGAGGTGCTGGCGGTAGGCCTCCATGTCCTCGATCGGGCGCGTGGCCACGCCCGAGGCCTGCGCGGCCTTGGCGACGGCCGGCGCGATGCGCAGGATCAGGCGCGAATCGAAGGGCTTGGGAATGATGTAGTCGGGGCCGAAGGCCAGTTCCTGGCCCGCGTAGGCGGTGGCCACTTCCTCGCTGATGTCGGCCTTGGTCAGGTCGGCGATCTCGCGCACGCAGGCCAGCTTCATCTCCTCCGTGATCTTGCTCGCGCCGCAGTCGAGCGCGCCGCGGAAGATGTACGGGAAGCACAGCACGTTGTTGACCTGGTTCGGATAGTCCGAGCGGCCGGTGGCGATGATGCAGTCGGGCCGCACGGCCTTGGCGAGCTCGGGGCGGATCTCGGGTTCGGGGTTGGCCAGCGCCAGGATGATCGGCTGGCGCGCCATGGTCTTGACCATGTCGGCGGTCATCACGCCCGGGGCCGAGCAGCCGAGGAACACGTCGGCGTCCTTCACCACGTCGGCCAGCGTGCGCGCGCCGGTGTCGGGCTGCGCGTAGCGCGCCTTCGATTCGTCGAAGCCGCCCGCGCGGCCGGTGTAGATCAGGCCCTTGGAGTCGCAGGCGTGGATGTTGGCGGGCTTCACGCCCAGGCCCACCATCACGTCGAGGCAGGCGATGGCGGCGGCGCCCGCGCCCGAGACGGCGATCTTCACGTCCTCGATCTTCTTGTCGACGAGTTCCAGGCCGTTGATCAGCGCGGCGGCCGAGATGATGGCCGTGCCGTGCTGGTCGTCGTGGAACACCGGGATGTTCATGCGCTCGCGCAGCTTCTTCTCGATGTAGAAGCACTCGGGCGCCTTGATGTCCTCGAGGTTGATGCCGCCCAGCGTGGGCTCGAGCGCCGCGATGATGTCGACCAGCTTGTCGGGATCGTTCTCGGCCAGCTCGATGTCGAACACGTCGATGCCGGCGAATTTCTTGAACAGGCAGCCCTTGCCTTCCATCACGGGCTTGGCGGCCAGCGGGCCGATGTTGCCCAGGCCCAGCACGGCCGTGCCGTTGGTGACCACGCCCACGAGGTTGCCGCGCGCGGTGTATTCGGCGGCGGTGGCGGGATCGGCCGCGATGTCGAGGCAGGGATAGGCCACGCCCGGCGAATAGGCCAGCGACAGGTCGCGCTGGTTCAGCAGGGGCTTGGTCGGGGTGATCGAGATCTTGCCCTTGACGGGCGAGCGATGGTATTCACGGGCAGCTTCGCGCAGTGCTTCTTCTGCCGGTGACAGGGGGGCGGCCATGGAAAGTCTCCTTGTTTCTGACGGGGAACGAGGCTACCGCAAAAGCGCTACCTCTTCCTGCCAGGGCGATGCCGAAACGGCCTGAACCCATAGCGGGCACGGGCGCCGATGGGCGCGCGGCGGCCGCGACCGCGCACCGCGACGCTCCCGGCGCGGACCGGGGGGCCGCTAAACTGCGCTCCGGCCGTTTACGGCCCGGCCGCGAGGGCGGCTTCATCCTCCACATGACAGAACGACAACAAGGGGCTTGCAGCGAATGACTTCCGGACCTTTCACCGGCACCGAACCCGACGTCGTGGTCATCGGCGGCGGCCCCTCGGGCTCCACCGTGGCCGCGCTGCTCGCGGACAAGGGCCACGACGTGGTGCTGTTCGAGAAGGCGCAGCACCCGCGCTTCCACATCGGCGAATCGCTGCTGCCGATGAACATGCCGCTGTTCGACCGGCTCGGCGTGCGCACCGAGGTCGAGGCCATCGGCATCCGCAAGCACGGCGCCGAGTTCGTCTCGCCCTGGCACGACCACAGCAGCCATTTCGACTTCGGCGAGGCGATGGACAAGAGCTTCCCGTACGCGGTGCACGTGCGCCGCTCGGAGTTCGACGAACTGCTGTTCCGCCATGCCGGCAAGCGCGGCGCGCGGACCTTCGAAGGCCAGCGCGTCACGGGCGTCGACATGGACGCGGGCAAGGGCACGCCCGACAACCGCCCGCTGGTGAAGATCAAGGCCGACGACGGCACCGAGACCGCCTGGCGCCCGCGCTTCGTGATCGATGCCAGCGGGCGCGACACCCTGCTGTCGAACCAGTTCGACGCCAAGCAGCGCAACCGCAAGCACGCGAGCGCCGCGCTGTACGGCCACTTCGCCAACGCCGAGCGCCGGCCGGGCCGCTTCGAGGGCAATATCTCGCTCTTCTGGTTCGACCACGGCTGGTTCTGGTACATCCCGCTCAAGGACGGCACCGTGAGCGTCGGCGCGGTGGCCTCGCCGGCCTACTTCAAGCGGCGCCAGGGCGCCTCGCTCGAGGACTTCCTGATGGAGACCATCGCGCTCGCGCCCAAGCTGGCCGCGCGATTGAAGAACGCCACGCTGATGGAGGGCGCCACCGCCACCGGCAACTACGCCTACGACTCCAAGTTCTGCCGCGGCGACCGCTTCATGATGGTGGGCGACGCCTATGCCTTCGTCGACCCGATGTTCTCCTCGGGCGTCTACCTCGCGATGAACAGCGGCTTCGAGGCCGCGGCAGCCGCCGATCTGTGGCTGCGCGGCGAGGCGAAGGAGGCCGAGCGCGCGTTCCGCCACTACGAGAAGGTCATGAAGCGCGGGCCGAGGATGTTCTCGTGGTTCATCTACCGCATCACCTCGCCGGCGATCCGGCGCCTGTTCATGGCGCCGCGCAACATCTGGCGCATGCAGGAGGCGCTGCTGTCGATCCTGGCCGGCGACCTGTTCCGCGACACCCCCATCGGCCCGCGCTTCTGGGGCTTCAAGGTGACCTACTACGCCTCCTGCCTCGGCATCCTGCCGCAGGCCATCAAGACCTGGGCCTGGCGGCGGCGCAACCTCAAGGAGTCGCTGGAGGCGGCGAAGTAGGGAGCTGGCTTCCGGACGCAGAGGACGCGAAGGTTTCGCGAAAGACGCAAAAGAAATCTCAAAGTTGTCTTCGGTCCCTTTCGCGTTCTTCGCGAAATCTTTGCGTCCTCTGCGTCCGGCTGCCCGATTTCGATGGTTTCAGTCCGGCGCCACCGTGTGCTGCGCCAGCGCCTCCAGCGCACGCACCAGCGCCGAGTGGTCCTGCTGCCCATGGCCCAGTGCCGCGCAGGCGTTCATCAGTTGCGCCGCGCCGGCCGTCTGCGGCAGCGCCACGCCCAGCGAACGCGCGCTCTGCAGCGCCAGGTTCAGGTCCTTCTGGTGCAGCGAGATGCGGAAGCCCGGCGCGAAGGTGCGCTTGATCATGCGTTCGCCGTGCACTTCGAGGATGCGCGAGCTCGCGAAGCCGCCCATCAGCGCCTGGCGCACCTTGGCCGGATCGGCACCGGCCTTGCTCGCGAACAGCAGTGCCTCGCCCACGGCCGCGATGTTCAGCGCCACGATGATCTGGTTGGCCACCTTGCAGACCTGGCCGTCGCCCACGCCGCCCACCAGCGTCACGTTCTTGCCCATCTTCTCGAGCAGCGGACGCACGCGGCCGAAGATGCCTTCGTCGCCGCCGCACATGATCGTGAGGCTCGCGGCCTTGGCGCCCACCTCGCCGCCCGAGACCGGCGCGTCGATGTAGCCGCAGCCCAGCGCCTCGATGCGCTGCGCGAAGCCCTTGGTGGCGATCGGGTCGATCGAGCTGCAGTCCACCACGATCTTGCCCTTGCTCAGGCCCGCGGCCACGCCCTCGCGGCCCGGTTCGCCGAACAGCACCTTCTCCACGTCGGGCGTGTCGGGCACCATCACGAACACGATGTCGGCCTGGCGCGCGACCTCGACCGGCGAGGCGCAGATGGTGGCGCGCGAGATGAAGGGCTCGGGCGTGTTGCCGTGCGTGTTCACGAACAGCTGGTGGCCGGCCTCGAGCAGGTGGCCCGCCATGGGCGCGCCCATGATGCCCAGGCCGATGAATCCGATGCGTTGCGATGCTTGTTGCGTCATGTCTTGGTTTCCTTGAATCTGGTCGTGTCGTCGTTCACTGCGCGCGGGTCAGCGTCTCGCGCCAGCCCAGGCCTTCGACGGTGGTGGCGCGCGGCTTGTATTCGCAGCCGATGAAGCCGTCGTAGCCGAGCGCATCGATGTGCTGGAACAGCCACGGGTAGTTGATCTCGCCCGTGCCCGGCTCGCCGCGGCCCGGGTTGTCGGCCAGCTGGATGTGGCCGATGCGCGCGAAGTGCTGGGTGAGCGTGTTGCCCAGCTCGCCCTCGGTGCGCTGCGCGTGGTAGATGTCGTACTGCACGCGCAGGTTGGGCGAGCCCACCTCGTCGATCAGCGCGATCGCCTGCTCGGTGCGGTTGAGGAAGAAGCCGGGAATGTCGAAGGGGTTGATCGGCTCGACCAGCAGGCGGATGCCCGCCGACTCGAGCTCGGAAGCGGCGATGCGCAGGTTCTCGACCACCGTGCGGTGGGCGATGTCGTGGCTCACGCCGGCCGGCACCTTGCCGACCAGGCAGTTGACCTGCGGGCAGCCGAGCGCCGTGGCGTAGTCGATGGCCATCGCGATGCCTTCGCGGAACTCGCCGGTGCGCTCCGGATGGCAGGCGATGCCGCGCTCGCCCTTGTCCCAGTCGCCGGCCGGCAGGTTGTGCAGCACCTGCACGAGGCCGTTGGCGCGCAGCGCGGCGGTGAGGTCCTTCTTCTCGAAGGGGTAGGGGAACAGGTACTCCACCGCCTCGAAGCCTGCCTTGGCGGCGGCCTCGAAGCGCTGCAGGAACGGCAGCTCGGTGAAGAGCATGGTGAGATTGGCTGCGAACTTGGGCATGGGGGTCTCTCAATCAAAGCAAGTCAAATCGGGATCGGACTTCCGGACGCGAAGGACGCAAAGGTTCCGCGAAGTTCGCGAAAGAACAGCCACAAAAGTTTTCTTGAATTTCTTTGGCGTCCTTCGCGAAACCTTCGCGTCCTCTGCGTCCGGCTGCCCGCATTCAGTCCAACAGCACCGCTGCGACGGCGGTGGGCGCATCGGCCGGCGTTTCCGCGAGCGGCTCGAACTCGGTGATGTTGTCGATCTCGGTGCCCATCGCGATGTTGGTCACGCGCTCGAGCATCACCTCGATCACCACCGGCACGCCGTGCTCGGCCATCAGCGCCTCGGCGCGGCGGATCGCGGGGGCGATCTCTTCCTGGCGGTTGACGCGGATCGCCTTGCAGCCCAGGCCTTCGACCACCTTCATGTGGTCCACGCCGTAGCTGCTCTCGATGCCGGCGTCGGGGCCCGCGTTGATGTTGTCGAAGGCCAGTTGCACGCAGTAGTCCATCTCGAAGCCGCGCTGCGCCTGGCGGATCAGGCCGAGGTAGGAGTTGTTGACCACGATGTGGATGTAGGGCAGCTTGAACTGCGCACCCACCGCGAGCTCCTCGATCATGAACTGGAAGTCGTAGTCGCCCGAGAGCGCGACGATCTTGCGCGTGGGGTCGGCCGCGCGCACGCCGAGCGCGGCGGGAATGGTCCAGCCCAGCGGGCCGGCCTGGCCGCAGTTGATCCAGTGGCGCGGGTTGTAGACGTGCAGGAACTGCGCCGCGGCGATCTGCGACAGCCCGATCGTGCTGACGTAGCAGGTGTCGTTGTCGAAGTTGTTGTTCATGCACTGGTACACGCGCTGCGGCTTCATCGGCACTTCGTCGAAGTTGGTCTTACGCAGCATGGTCCTCTTGCGCTCGATGCACGCGTTGGCCCACTCGCGGCGGCTCGGAAGTCGGCCCGCGGCCTTCATCTCCTCGGCCACCTGCACGAACAGCTCGAGCGCGGCCTTGGCATCGGAGACGATGCCGAAGTCGGGCGTGAACACGCGGCCGATCTGCGTGGGCTCGATGTCCACGTGCACGAACTTGCGGCCCTTGGTGTAGACGTCGACCGAGCCGGTGTGGCGGTTGGCCCAGCGGTTGCCGATGCCCAGCACGAAGTCGGAGGCCAGCATGGTGGCGTTGCCGTAGCGGTGGCTGGTCTGCAGGCCGCACATGCCGGCCATCAGCGGATGGTCGTCGGGGATTGAGCCCCAGCCCATCAGCGTGGGGATCACGGGCACGCCGGTGGCTTCGGCGAAGCGCACCAGCAGTTCGCTCGCGTCGGCGTTGATGACGCCGCCGCCGGCCACGATCAGCGGGCGCTCGGCCGCGTTCAGCATCTCGATCGCACGCTCGATCTGGGCGCGGCTCGCGGCCGGCTTGTAGGGCTTGAGCGGTTCGTAGCTGTCGATGTCGAACTCGATCTGCGCCATCTGCACGTCGAAGGGCAGGTCGATCAGCACCGGGCCCGGGCGGCCCGAGCGCATCAGGTGGAAGGCCTGCTGGAACACCTGCGGCACCTGGCCGGGTTCGCGCACCGTCACCGACCACTTGGTGACCGGCTTGGAGATCGACTCGATGTCGACCGCCTGGAAGTCTTCCTTGTAGAGGCGCGCGCGCGGTGCCTGGCCGGTGATGCACAGGATCGGGATCGAGTCGGCCCAGGCCGAGTACAGGCCCGTGATCATGTCGGTGCCCGCGGGGCCCGAGGTGCCGATGCACACGCCGATGTTGCCGGCGACGGCGCGGGTGTAGCCCTCGGCCATGTGCGAGGCGCCCTCGACGTGGCGCGCGAGGATGTGCGCGATGCTGCCGCGTTGCCGCAGCGCCGAGTACATCGGATTGATGGCGGCACCGGGCACGCCGAAGGCCTGCGTCACGCCCTCCTTCTCCATCACCAGCACGGCGGCCTGGACCGCGGTCATCTTTGCCATTGAAAGTCTCCTTAAAAGCTTGGGTCCACTGTAGGAAGCGGGGCGGATTCCAAGAAGACGGCACCGGGCCATAAAACCTATTCCAATCCGGAATAAGTGGCTAGGATGGCGGCGATCCGAAGGAGTGGCGATGGACCGGCTGTTGGCAATGGAAATGTTCGTGCGCGTGGTGGAGACCGGCAGCTTCTCGAAGGCCGCGCTCGAGTTCCACACCACCCAGCCCACGGTGACCAAGCAGATCGCCGCCACCGAGGCGCGCCTGAAAGTCAGGCTGCTCAACCGCAACACGCGCGGCGTGAGCCTCACCGAGCCCGGCGCGCTCTACTACGAGAAGTGCAAGTCGATCGTGCGCGACGCCGAGGAGGCCGACAGCGTGGTGCAGCTGCGCCAGAACCAGGCCCAGGGCCTGCTGCGCGTCGGCACCTCGGTGGCCTTCGGCCGCCGCGTGGTGGTGCCGCTCGCGCTCGAGTACATGCGCCGCTATCCGCAGGTGCAGATCGACCTGAGCTTCGAGGACCGCTACGTGGACCTGATCGCGCAGGGCATCGACGTGGCGGTGCGCATGGGCAAGCTGGCCGATTCCTCGCTGGGCGCGCGCTACCTGGGCGCCAACCCCTGGGCCATGGTCGCCTCGCCGGCCTACCTCAAGAAGCACGGCACGCCCAAGCGCGCACAGGACCTCAGCGCGCACGTGGCGCTGATCTACAGCAGCGTGGTGGGCGACGAGTTCTGGCGCATGCACACGCCCAAGGGCGAGCCGGTGACGGTGCCGGTGTCGGGCCGCTTCCGCTCCAACAACCTCTCGGCCGTGCTGGCGGCCGCGCGCGACGGCCTGGGCATCGCGCTGATGCCGCGCTACGTGGCCAGCGAATCGCTGGCCGCGGGCAAGGTGCGCGCGGTGCTGGCCGACCATGCGCTGCCCGAGCAGGAGATCCACGCGGTCTTTCCCTCGCCCAAGCTGGTGCCGGGCAAGGTGTCGAGCTTCGTGGCCTTCCTGCAGGGGCGCTTCGACGAAGGCTGGTGGGACGCCTGAGGCGTCCTGCGATCGGCCGACATCCGTTCGGGCTGAGCCTGGCCTGTCCTGAGCAGGTCGAAGGGCGAAGCCTTGCGCGGCGCTTCGACAAGCTCAGCGTGAACGGTTGGTTTTCTTCAGGCCTTCACGAAGGCCCCGTGCAGCCCCAGCGGCAATGCATAGGGCAGCGTGGCCTGCGCCACCGGCCCCGCCGCGAGATGGTCGGCCGCGAAGCACGAGAGCACCGTGCACTTGCGGCCGAAGTCGAGCGAGGTGCCCAGCACCCAGCCCGGCTTCCCGCCGTCGGGCACGAACACATGCTCCTCGACGATCGACTGCGCGCCGTGGACGAAGCGCTCGCTGCGGCCGCTCTCGACGTCGGTGCGCGCCACCGCCTGGAAGCCCGGCACGTCGGGCCGCGTCAGCGTGGCATGGATCACCTGGCGATGGCGCAGGCCGACGCGGCGCGGATCGATGCGCGGGAACTCGGCCTCCTGCGGTAGCACCTTCTGCGTGGCCCGGCCGGCGGCCAGGTCGAGCGTCGCGACGGTCAGGCGCGGTTCGTTCTGCCGCACGCGGCGCGCGCGCATCAGCTCGCGGTTGGTCGTGAACACCGACTCGGCGTCCTCGGTGCGCACGTAGTCGACGTGGATGCGCGAGCCGCGCGGCGTGTCTTCCTCCCAGGCATTGCCGACGTGGAACAGGAAGCCGGCCGGCAAGGTCAGCATCTGCCTTCGTTCCCAGTCGCGCTTGTCGACCACCAGCGCGCGCATGCCGAGTTCGGGCCGCCAGACGTGGGCGTCGAGGAAGCTGGCGCCGGCCTCCTTGCGCTTGCCGTCGTACACCAGCGGCGGCATCAGGAACACCAGGTGGCGCTCGGTCACGGCGAAGTCGTGGACCATCGGCAGGTCGGGCACCGGCACCGCGGCGGCGCGGCGCAGGCCGCCGTCGGGCGCGATCTCGTAGAGCGCGAGCAGGCTCGCGCCCGAGCTCACGCCGAAGTTCCACACCGTGCCGTCGGGGTCCACCTTCGGATGGGCCGAGAACGGCATGCCCGCGAGGTCGGCGCGCCAGGTCTTCAGGCCCAGCGTGTCGAGCGTGCTCGCATCGAGGCGCGTGGCCGAGCCGCCTTCCCACAGCGCCAGCACCTCGCCCTGCAGCGGCAGCACGCTGGTGTTGGCGACGTTGATGGCATCGGGCGAGGTCGGCGGCTCCACGCCCGGCGGCACGGTGCCGAAGGCCTCGACCAGCCGGTGCCCGGCGCGCAGCTCGGCCACGCGCTTGGGCGTGGCCACGTAGCGGCCCTGGTGCAGCACCTCGCTGCCTTCGATCGCGAAGCGGTGCACCATGCCGTCGCCGTCGAACCAGTGGTGGTAGCGCTCGCCGCCCAGGTCGTGGCCGGTGGGGCCGACACGGAACAGCGTGCCGGCCACCGCGTCGGGAAAGCGTCCGCGCACCGTGGCGCGGGTCGGCGGCAGATCGCCGGGCGGCGTGGCGAAGCCGATCTTCCAGGGGGCGTCGGCGGCCTCGAACTGGGCCTGCCAGTTCTCCTCGCCGGCCGCGCCCGCCGCGCGGGCCCAGGGCGCGAGCAGGGGCAGGGCGCCGGTGCCGGCCAGCAGGCGCAGCAGTTCGCGTCGTTGCATGGCGGCCTCCTCAGCGCAGGTGGATGGCGCTCTGCAGGTCGGCGTCGACGCCGATCGCCGCGGCCTCGAAGTCGGGCGCGCCGAGCTTGCCCTTGGCATCGTTCGAGAAGCCGTAGCGCTCGGTCGGCAGGCCCACGAGGTTGGTGTCGAGCTTGCCGTTGCCGTTCTCGTCGGCATAGGCGCGCACCGCATAGCGGCCCGGCGCCAGGCCCGTGAACACCACGCGCGCCTTGCCCTCGCGCAGCGGCAGGCTCTGCGAGGCCAGCGGCTTGCTGGCGCCGAAGCTGGCGGCATCGGCGTACAGCGCGATGTAGAGCGTGGCCTCGGTGGCCGGGCCCTCGGCCACGTTGAGGCTGAGGTCGGCGGCCCGCGCGCTCAGCGGCGCGAGCGTGGCGGCGGTGAGCGCCGCGATGGCGGTCGCGGCGTACAGGGTGCGCGCGGCCGGGCGGGGAAGAAAGGCGGGAAGGTGCATGGCGGTCCTCGTCGTGTGGATGGAAGACCCGACGATCCCAAAGGCGGCGGATGCTGCCCAGCGCCATGCGACGGAACGCGCGAATGCGCGCGCGAAATGCGCGCAGGCCGGCGCGAACGGCCGGCCTGCGGAACGGTTTCAGCCCTTGTGCGGGCCCTTGGGATGGTCTTCCCGGGCGCCGTCGGCCGGCGTCTCGTGGCCCGTGCCCACATGGCCCGAGTCGGCGAACAGGCTCCATGCCGCCATGAACAGCGCCGCCACCACCGGCCCGATCACGAAGCCGTTGATGCCGAAGATCGCCATGCCGCCGATGGTCGACATCAGCACGATGTAGTCGGGCATCTGCGTGTCCTTGCCCACCAGCACCGGGCGCAGGATGTTGTCGACCAGGCCGATCACGAACACGCCGACGAAGATCAAGATGCCGCCCTGCCAGAAGTGGCCGGTGGCGAGGAAGTAGATCGCCACCGGGCCCCAGATCAGCGCCGCGCCCACGGCGGGCAGCAGCGACAGGAAGGCCATCAGCACCGCCCACAGCAGCGCGCCCTGCACGCCGAGGAACCAGAAGGCCAGCCCGCCCAGCGTGCCCTGCGCCACCGCCACCGCGACGTTGCCCTTGATGGTGGCGCGGATCACGGTGGTGAACTTGTTGAGCAGGTAGTGCGTGTGCGGCTTGGCCAGCGGCAGCGCGTCGCGCATGGTCTTCGACAGCGAGGCGCCGTCGCGCACCAGGAAATAGAGCAGGTACAGCATCACGAAGAAGCTGACCACGAAGTCGAAGGTGTTCTGCCCGATGGCCAGCGCCTGGCTCGCGATCAGCTGGCTGCCCTGGCCGGCGATGGCCGAGATGCGCGCCTGCCAGGCCGCCGCGTCGCCGAGGTTGAAGCGCTCGACCAGGTTCAGCAGCCACTGCGGCGTGGCGGCCAGGATCTGCTGGAAGTAGGCCGCGAAGTCGATCTGCCCCGAGCGGATGCTCTGCGTGACCAGCACCACTTCCTGCACCAGCGACACGCCGATCATCGCCAGCGGCAGGATCACGATCACCAGACAGATCGCGAGCGTGGACAGCGCCGCCGCGTTGCGCTTGCCGGGCATCTTCCTGAGCAGCCACTTGTAGAGCGGCGTGAACAGGATCGCGAGCGCCACGCCCCAGAGCACCGCGCCGAAGAACGGCATCAGCACCCACAGGAAAGCGACGGTGACGGCGGCGAGCAGGGCGAGGAACACGCCGCGCTGGAGTTGGGGTGAGTTCATGGTTGAACCGGACTGTAGCCCAGCCCGTCGGGCCTCCCCTGTAGTCGCGGGCGCCTTCGTGCGCCGCCACGGACCGTGGCCGCGGACCTAGTGCACGTTTTCAGCGCTTGGCGCGCGGCAAGGCCACCGGCGCCAGCGTGGCGCGCAGCCGCGCCGAGGCATCGGGTTCGGCGCTGGCCTCGACCTCGAGCGCGCGCTCGACGTTGCCGATGTGCGCCAGCATCAGGCTGCGCGCGCGCGGCCGGTCGCCGTTCTCGAGCGCGGCCACGATGGCCTCGTGGTCGGCGCAGGACTGGCCGGCCTCGTGCTTCGACTGGTAGAGCGTGGCCGCGAGCGTGGTGCGCGCCGTCAGGTCGCGCAGCACGTCGACCAGCAGCTGGTGGCCGAGCTGCTCGGCCAGGCAGACGTGGAAGTCGGCCAGCAGGAAGGCTCGGGTGGCGGCGTCGGCGCCTTCCACCGCGCGCTGCTCGTCGGCGATGTGGTCGCGCAGCTTGCGGATCACCTTCGCCAGCGGCCGGCCCTCGGGCTCCGAGAGGATGCCCGACTCGATGATGCGGCGCGCGCGGAAGGCGTCGCGCGCCTCCTCGGCCGAGGGCTCGACCACGTACCAGCCGCGGCGCGACTGCACCTCGACGAAGCCGCGCGCCTGCAGCTGCATCAGCGCCTCGCGCACCATGGTGCGGCTGACCGCGAAGTTCTCGGCCAGCGCCTGCTCGCCGAGCCGCTCGCCGGGCGCGAGCTTCTGCGCGAGGATCGCCTCGACCACGCGCTCGGCGATGACGGTGGGGCTGACTTCGGTGGAGCTCATCGGTGGCGGGGCGGGTGGCGTGGGTGGTTTCAGTGGCGGCCGAGGGCGGCGCCGGCGGGCGGCGCGCCGGATTCTGCCAGCGCCGGATCGAGCGCCGGTTCGTCGGGCGCCACGCGGCCGTCGAGCACCGCATGGGCGCGCTCGCGGTCGATGTCGCCTTCCCAGGCGGCGATCGCCACCGTCGCCACGCAGTTGCCGATCAGGTTGCCGAGCGCGCGCGCGATGCCCATGAACCAGTCGACCGACAGCACCAGCACCAGCCCGATCGCGGGGATCGCCGGAATCGCGTGCAGGGTGGCGGCCAGCACCACGATCGCCGAGCCCGGCACGCCGTGCGCGCCCTTGGAGGTGACCAGCGAGATCGCGAGGATCGTCAGCAGGTCGGTCATGGTGATCGGCGTGTTGGTGGCCTGCGCGATGAACACCGCCGCCAGCGTGATGTAGATCGAGAAGGCGTCGAGGTTGAACGAGTAGCCCGTGGGGATCACCAGGCCCACCGTCGAGTCGCGGATGCCCATGCGGCGCAGCTTGGCCATGATCTGCGGCAGCACGCTGTCCGACGAGGTGGTGGCGAACACGATCGCGAGTTCTTCGCGCAGGTAGCGCAGCAGCTTCCAGAGGCTGAAGCCCGACATGCGCATCACGAAGCCGAGCACCACGAACACGAACACCAGCACCGCGAGGTAGAACAGCGCGATCAGCATGCCGAGCTGCTTGAGCGAGCCCACGCCGTACTGGCCGACCGTGAAGGCGATCGCGCCGAGCACGCCCAGCGGCGCCAGCTTGATCAGGATGCCCATGATCTTGAACAGCACCAGCGACAGCGCGTCCACCACCACCGCCACCGGCTTGCCGCGCTCGCCGAGCAGCGACAGCGCGCAGCCGAACAGCACCGCGAACAGCAGCACCTGCAGCACGTCGCCGGTCGCGAAGGCGTTCACCACCGTGGTGGGGATCAGCTTCAGCAGGAACTCGACCGTGCCGCCGCTGGTGAGCTTGTCGGCATTGGAGGCATAGGCGCTCATCGCGGCCGGATCGAGCTTGCCCGGATCGACGTTCATGCCCACGCCGGGCTGGAACACGAAGGCCAGCACCAGCCCCATCGCCAGCGCGACGGTGGTGAGCACCTCGAAGTAGATCAGCGCCTTCACGCCGACGCGGCCCACGCGCTTGAGGTCGCCCGCGCCGGCGATGCCATGCACCACCACGCAGAAGACCAGCACGGGAATGATCATCTTGATCAGCTTGATGAAGCCGTCGCCCAGCGGCTTGAGCTTGACGGCGAACTGCGGGGCCAGGAGGCCCAGCACCACGCCGATCAGCAGGGCGAGCACGACCTGGCCGAACAGGGAGCGGGTGAAACGACGCATGGAAATCTCCTGTGTTATTTGCATGCAAGTCGTCGGAAATCTTGCATACAAGAAATGTAGGCAAGAAAGGGCCCGGGTCGGCAGAGGGTATTCCCGGGCCTGCGGGAGCGCCGCCTGGAGGAAAGCGGCCGCCGCGCGGCGGTCGAACGGCTTCGACGAACTGGGGGCGTTGATGCTCAGGCCGAACTCGACCTCGGACGCCGCGAACGCCCGCCCTGTCCCTGCTTCGGAGAGCGTTGCCATGCACGCATGTAGGCGATCAGCGACTGGGAAAGATGGTCGGCGGCGAGCGACAGTCGGCGGGAGTAGCTGGCGACCAGCGTGGCGCGCGCGGATCGCAGCGGGGCGTCGGTCAGCGGAATCGCCACCACTTTTCCCGCGTCGATCAGGGGGGCGACGACGTCCCTTGGTTGCAATGTGATCAGCCCCGAATCCGCCACCAGCTGGCTCGCAAAAGAAAGCGAATTCGTCTCGATCGCGATGTTCAGCTTGAACTTGCCTTTCGAACTGACGCGATCGGCCAATTGGCGCAGACCGAAGGACCTGTCGGGCAACACAAGGGGAACGTCCGCAACCTGCGCGAGTGCACAACTGCGCAACCCGGCGGCGGGATGCCGGGCTGCGGCGATGACACACAGGGGTTGATCGATCTTCTGCAGCTCGATCAGATCGGGACGGGGCGAGGCACCGAACAGGATGCCCAGGTCGTACTTGTGTTCGGCGACGGCTTCGCCCACGGCATGCGATCCCATGAGATCGAGGGAAAAGCCGATGCCTGGGTGCGTGGCGATGAAGCTCGGCATGAAGCTGGACAGGAGGCCGTGCAGGATGCCTTCGACACACCCGACCCTGACATGGCCCTTGACCAGCGTCTCGTACTCGTGAATGCGGCCCTTCAGATCGGCCAGCTGGGTCTTGTTGTCCTGCGCGTAGCGAAGCAGCAGTTCTCCCGCGGCGGTCAGGGCCATGCCCCGCGCATGGCGCTCGAAGACGGGAACGCCCAGTTCGTCCTCCAACAACGCGATCTGGCGACTCACGGCACTCTGGGCCACGAAGAGCTTTTCCGCTGCCATGCGCACCGAGCCGAAGGCCGCGACCTCGTGAAAGTACCGAAGGGTTGTCGATTCGATCATGCGTGCACTCTACGTGAGGAAAAGGCCGAGAGGCGGGGCGGGCGCCAGGCAGGGGAGGGGTGGAGTACGGGCCCTTCTTGGTGGGCCAACGGGGAGGCAGGGGGCGCTGATTCGAGGCGCGAACGGTGAAGCACGGCCGATGCAAACACATCGCGGTCCGGCGCTATCGATGATCCAAATATTCGAACGCTGCCTTCGAAATTCGATGCCGTTCCCGCGCGCATCCGCTGCTAGATTTCGGTCGAATCCTTTCCCCGAAGGACGATGTCCCGATCGAATTCGCGAGGATGAAACAGGCATCGAGAAAGCAGCGCGACGCATCCCGTCGCCGGACGCCTTCCTGATGACGTTCCTGCCTCCCGTCCTTCTTTTCTCGCTCTCTCAGCCTCTCAAAAGGAAACGACGTGTCGGCAATTCCAATCTCCCTGCCCGGCGGCTATCGGTTCATTCCGGGGGTGGACCAATACTCGGCTGGCGTGGCTGCCGAGCCCGGATTTCGCATCGAACGCGTGCGGTTCCCGGAGCCGCTGCCGCTGAAGCAGGGCTTCCGGCGCATCAGGGAATTTCTCGAACATGCCTCGCGCCCGCTGGCTGCCTTCTGCGCCTGCGAACTGCGTTCCCCGGCCCCGTTCACCGAACACGGCTTTGTCGAGTTCAACAACCTCTACGTGGGAACCTTGAGGGAGTGGGGGCTTTTCATCGGGCACCTCAATCCGGTTGCGCGAAGCAACGTCTGCCCCGTGCTGTTCCCTCCGTCGGAGCCCTCGTTCCATGCCTTCAGCTATACCGTGCCCGACGCCACGGCGGCGGCTTCCTTCATCGTGGCGGGCAGCGCCGAAGCACCTGAAGGCAAGGGGCCCTATCGCGACCATGCCGTGTGCCTGGGCGACACCTCGCCGCCCGCCATCCTTCAAAAAGCCCGGTGGGTGCTCGACGAGATGGAGCGGCGTCTGGCATCGCTGGGCTTTACCTGGGCGAACACCACGGGCTCGCAGCTCTACACCGTGCACGACATTCATCCCTTCATCGCCGACGAAATCGTCAAGCGTGGTGCCGCGCGTCACGGGCTGACCTGGCACTACAACCGCCCGCCCGTGGTCGACCTCGAATACGAGATGGACTGCCGGAGCGTCGCCCATGAGCGCGTCGCGATCTGACGAGCCTGTGTGAACAACCATCCCAGCCCTCACCGAGACAACACCATGCCAAGAAAACTGCAGCATCGCCTGGCCGCTCTCTGTGTTGCCCTGTCGTCCCTGGGGATGGCCGGCGTCGCCGATGCCCAGAACATCCAGGAGCGCAACTTCAAGTTCGCCTTCGTCAATCAGAAAGAGCATCCGCAAGGCATGGGGGCTCAGCGCTTCGCGGAGATCGTGGAGAAGAAGAGCGGCGGCAAGATGAAGGTCAAGCTCTTTGCCTCGGGCGTGCTGGGGGGCGATGCCGCTGTCATTTCCTCGCTGCAAGGTGGCACCGTGGACCTGACCATGGCGATCCCGGGCCTGCTGTCGGGCATGGCCAAGGAGTTTTCGCTGTTCGACCTGCCCTTTCTCTTCAACAACGAGAAGGAGGCCGACGTGGTGCTCGACGGTCCGGTCGGCCGCAAGCTGCTGGACAAGCTGCCAGAGAAGGGCCTGATCGGCCTGACCTACTTCGAGCACGGCTTTCGCAACGTCACCAACTCGCGGCGGCCGGTGGCCCGCATGGAAGACCTGCAAGGCCTGAGGCTGCGCGTGATGCAGATCCCCGTGATGATCGATGCCTTCGGTGCGCTGGGCGCCAATCCGTCGCCACTGCCGCTGCCCGAGGTCTATACCGCGCTGGAGCAACGGGCCGTCGATGGCCAGGAAAATCCGTACTCGCTGGTGGAGGCCTCGAAGTACTACGAAGTCCAGAGGTACGGTTCCGACACGCGCCACGCGTTCAACCCCGTCGTGCTGCTGTTCAGCAAGAAGGTGTGGGACCGGCTGTCCGAGGACGAACGCATGATTCTGCGCGACGCCGCCAGGGAAACGCAGCCCTTCCAGCGCGCCGCCAACCGCGACGTGAATGCCAGGGCCGCCGAATTCCTGAAGAGCAAGGGGATGGTGCTGACCGAGTTTTCGGCGCAGGAGCGAGAACGCCTGCGCGACAAGCTCAAGCCGGTCACGGACAAGTACGTCAGGCAGATCGATCCGGCGCTGACGCAGGAACTTTTCTCCGAGCTTGGCAAGGTGCGCGGTGTCGCGAGGTAGCCGCTCGGGTACGTGTGCGGACCGTGCAGCCGGCTTCGCGGCGCGCTGCGTCGACGGCTATTGCCGGCTGCTGAGCAGCCTGATCGCCTTGTTTCTCGCAGTCATGGTGGTGCTTGTGTTCGGCAATGTGGTCTTGCGCTATGGGTTCAATTCGGGCATCACTGTGTCCGAAGAAGTGTCGCGCTGGCTGTTCGTCTGGCTCACCTTCCTGGGCGCAATCGTGGCACTGAAGGAGCATGCGCACCTGGGCACCGACATGCTGGTTTCGCGCCTTCCCCTGGCCGGCAAGAAGGCCTGCCTGTTCGCGGGCCACCTCCTCATGCTGTTCGTCGCCTGGTTGCTTTTCAAGGGGAGCCTGGAGCAGATCAGGATCAATTGGGACGTCGCGGCGCCGGTGACAGGGGCATCGGGTGCCATCTTCTATGCCTCCGGCCTGGTCTTTGCCGTCTCCGCAGCGGTGCTGGTCCTGCGCGACCTGTGTCTGGCCCTGGCGGGCCGGCTCGGCGAAGCGGACCTCGTGATGGTCAGGGAGTCCGAGGAGCAGGGCGAACTGGAGGCGTTGCGGGCCGAACTGGCGCGTGAGGACGCCCTGCGGGTCGACGCACCGCGGCAATTGCCATGACCATCGCCATCTTTCTCGGTGCGCTGTTGGGTGCGATGGCGCTGGGCATTCCCATTGCCTTTGCATTGCTTGCGACCGGCGTCGCATTGATGTGGCACCTGGAGCTCTTCGATGCGCAGATCCTGGCGCAAAACGTGATCAATGGCGCCGACAGTTTTCCGTTGCTCGCGATCCCGTTCTTCATGCTGGCGGGCGAAATCATGAACGTCGGTGGCCTGTCGCGCCGCATCGTCAACCTCGCGCTGACCCTGGTCGGCCCTGTGAAGGGCGGCCTGGGCTATGTGACGATCATGGCGGCCGTGCTGCTTTCCGCCCTGTCGGGTTCGGCAGTGGCCGATGCCGCCGCATTGACCGCGCTGCTGCTGCCGATGATGGTGCAGGCCGGCCATGACAAGGCGCGTTCAGGCGGCCTGATCGCGGCGTCGGGTGTGATCGGCCCCGTGATCCCGCCTTCGATCGGCTTCGTGATCTTCGGTGTGGCGGCCAATGTCTCCATCAGCAAGCTGTTCCTCGCGGGCATTGCGCCCGGCCTCATGCTCGGCGCGGCGCTGTGGTGCACCTGGTGGTGGCTGGGGCGGTATGAAAAGATCGCGACAGGGCCCAGGACATCGCGCGCGCAGGTGCTGAAGGCATTGCGCGAATCGACATGGGCGCTGATGCTGCCAGCCATCATCCTCGTCGGGCTGCGCCTGGGCGTATTCACCCCGACGGAGGCCGCGGTGGTCGCGGCGGTCTATGCGTTGTTCGTCTCCACCGTCGTCTACCGCGAGCTGAAGCTGCGCCAGCTTCACGCGATCTTCGTCATGGCCGCCAAGACCACTTCGGTGATCATGCTGCTCATTGCGGCGGCGATGGTTTCCGCGTGGCTCATCACGGTGGCCGAACTGCCGGGCAAGGTGATCGCGCTGCTCGAGCCCTTCATGGGCAACCCGACCCTGCTGCTGATGGCGATCATGGTGCTCGTGATGATCGTCGGCACGGCGATGGACATGACGCCCACCATCCTGATCCTGACGCCCGTGCTGATGCCTGTGGTCAAGGCGGCGGGCATCGACCCGGTCTACTTCGGGGTGCTGTTCATCATCAACAACGCCATCGGCCTGATCACCCCTCCCGTGGGGACCGTGCTGAACGTGGTGGCGGGCGTCGGGCGCATGCGAATGGACGACGTCACGCGGGGCGTGCTGCCTTTCATGGCGGCACAGTTGGCCGTGATGTTCCTGCTGGTCCTGTTCCCGGCGCTGGTCACCACGCCGGCGCGCTGGTTCTCGGACTGAAGATCTCGCCAGGTCTGCGCGGCAGTTCTTGTTTCATGGGCAGGAGGGCCCTCGGCCCGTGCGTCCGGCCCATGAAGAATGCCCCGCGAGCGGGGCATCTGCCTCCAGGCGGTCGGGCCGTCTACTTCGTGGCCAGCAGGAACACCTGCTGCGTCTGGTCCCGCTGCAGCCGCGTGGCGTTGCGCGTGCTCGCGAAGGCGATGACACCGCCCGAGGTCACGGGCCAGGTGTTGATGCCGGTGCCCTTCAGCAGCGTGCCGGTGTCCCAGCCCGCGGGCTTCTTGTAGACCGCGGTCATCACGCGCCAGCGCCAGTCGGCCGAGCGCGAGTCGAACCAGACCGCGCGCACCGAGCCGTCCTTGTCCACGCCCAGGCGCGGGCGCTGGCTCATGGTGGTCGGCTCCGCGGCCAGCACCGTGGGGGCCGAGAAGGTCGCGCCGCCGTCGGCCGACACGGCCGCGAGCACCGCGAGGTTCTTGCCGGCCGGTTCCTGCTCCTTGCTCTCCCAGGCCACGACCAGGTCGCCGTTGCCGCCGAAAACCACGTCGGGGTGGCGATCGGCGCGGTCGGTGGCGCCGAGGCTCACGGGCGTCTTCCAGGTGCCGGCGGCGTCGCGCACCGCGACCTGGATCTGCCAGTCGTCGGGGTTCGAGCCGTCGCCGTAGGCGGCGGCACCGGTCCACAGCGGATCCTGGTCGTTGCGGTTGTCCTGCCAGGCCACGGCGACCCGGCCGTCGGCCGCGACCGTCAGGTTCGGCAGCACCGAGGCCGGGTAGTGCGGCGAGCGCGTGTCGTCGAGCACGCCGGCGTCGACCGACTTGCCGGCGCGCGAGAGGTTGCGCGGCTGCGCGTCGGTGCCGACCTCCTGCACCATGATGTCGAAGGGCTGGTCGGCGCGGATCTCCTGCCAGGCCAGCACCGGCTTGCCGCTCGCGGCCACGGCGACGTCCGGATGCTCGGCGCGGCCCTCGAGCGAGCGCACGGTGTCGGTCGAGGCCCAGGTGGCACCGCCGTCGGCCGAATGGCGCAGGTTGATGACCGGGCGGTGCGGCACCTGCACCGCGTCTTCCTCCCACGCGACCCAGACGTCGTTGCCGCGCACGGCCACGCGCGGGAAGCGCGCCTGGCCCTTGCCGCTCAGCGTGCGGCCGGCATCGCTCCAGGCGCCCTTGGCATCGCGGCGGCGGTAGACCACGGTGCTGGTGGCGTCGCCGTGCATCTCGGTGACCACGTGCGTCACGCCGTCGGCGGTCACGATGTCGGGGAAGCCGGCGAAGTCGCCGCGCGCACCGGCGACGCGCAGGGCGCCGTCGGCCACGCTGTTTTCCTTCGGCACGGTGATCTCGGCCTTGGCCTCGACCGGGGCCGGCGAGACGAAGATCGGCGACACGGCGGCCTTGAGTTCCATCGCGGGCGCGGCCGGCGGAATCGGCACGTTGATGCCGCGCACCTCGACGCGGTACCAGTCGGGCTGCGAGCCGGCGGTGATGTCGACGGTGTAGGTCTCGTCGTCGCGGGTCGGCTTGAAGGTCTTCATCGGGCCGGCGCTCTTGCCGGGCATGCGGAACAGCAGCACGTCCATGCCGGCGGCACGCTGCACGCCGATGCGCAGATGGCCGGTGGTGCCCGCGGGCACGAAGACCTCGTCGCCGCTCATGGCGGTGTAGCCGCCGCCCTTGAGGTCCGTGGTCATCGAGACGCCGGGGCCGGTCGGGTTGATCGACAGGCTGGTGTAGCCCGCGCGCAGCGCCTCGAGGATGCCGCGCTCGTTGTAGCCCTTGGCCAGCACCTTGGTCACCGGCATGCCGGGGCTGTTGAGATAGGGCGCGCCCCAGTACTCGCGGAAGTGGTTGTCGCTGGCGCCGGCCACGCCGAAGCGGAAGCCCGCGTTCCAGCGGTTCTCGGCGTAGTCCATCTGCTTGTCGGGGCTCTTCGATCGGTTCCAGACCTCGACCAGGTTGACGCCCTGCACGTTGGCGTTCACGTTGGGCGTGCCGTCGGCATTCGTCTCGCCGTCGTCGGCATGCGCGACCGACCAGATGGCGCCCTGGGAATGCGCGTCCCAGATCGACTGCTGGACCAGCGCGAACTGCGCGCGGTCGGGATGCATGGCCCCCTGCTCGACCGAGTCCACGCCGCCGAGCGCGATGGCATGGGGCTTGCCGTTGGCTTCCTCGCCGCGGATCAGCAGCAGCGACGACGACTCCCACAGGGGGTCGTAGTGCTGGTCGTAGGTGCGGTGGTCGGTGAAGGGCACGAAGTCCAGGCCGGTGCGCCCGGCCTGGCCGATCTGGTCGGCCAGCGAGAGGTTGCCCTTGGCCTTGTCCTTGTTGAGCTGGCGCGGCGCGCTGCCGTCGTCGGAGTGGTCGTCGTGCACATGGGTGTCGCCCTTGAACCAGGTGCCGCTGGGCGCGGCGTTCGCGGCCAGCGAGAACTTCGCCACCACGTTGCGCGCCTGGTCCATCGTCAGTTCGCAGGCCTCGGTGCCTTCGCAGGCGCCCTGCCAGCCGTCGAAGACCGAGCCGCGCGCGGCGGTGGCGATGAGCTTGACGCTCGCGCCCTGGGCGTAGTCGGCGCTGCACTGAGTGTCGCAGGCGAGCGCGGTGTCGAGCGACTCCACGTCGCCGCTGCCGTTGCCCTGCACGCTCACGGCCGCTGCTTGGCGCGCGTTCGAGGTGTCGGGCGTGCCGGGCGTGCCGGTGCCATCGGCGCCGCCCGAACCCTGGCCGGCGGGTGGGGGAAGGAAAGCGAATCCGCTGCCGCCCGAGCCGCCCCCGCACGAGGCGAGAAAGACAGCGCAGGCCACCGCGAGGAAGCACTTGGAAAAAGACGGGGGCGTCGTGAACACCATGAACCTCTGGAAAAGAAGACGGCTTCCGCCATGCAGGGCTGCGCGGCCGGAAGGATTCCGTCGAAATGAAAACCAAAGGATGGTGTTTGTTCGTTACATCGACGTGAAAAATATTCAGTCTAATTTCTTCATAAGATAAATAAAGTTCAAAGCCGCGCCGCCGGCGCCAGCAGCGACGCGATCGTCGCGCGCAAGGTCTGCGCATCGACAGGCTTGTGCAGCAGCGGCCAGCGCGTGGCGCGTGCCTCGCGCAAGGCCTCGGACGAGGTCTCGCCCGTGATGAAGACCACCGGGAACTCGCCATGCAGCGCGCGCAGCCGCGCGACCAGCGCCGGCCCGTGCTCGTTGCCCCGCAGCCGCAGGTCCGCGATCAGCAGGTCGGGGCAGCCGCCGGCGTCGAACAGCGCCGCCGTGCCGGCGGCATCGAGGGCGGTGCGCACCTCGAGCTGCCAGGCCCGCAGCAGGGTCGTCATGCCGCGCACGATGTCGGGTTCGTCGTCGACCAGGTAGATCGTCGGTCGGGCGCCGGTCGCGGCCTCGAGCGCGGCGGCTGGCGGCGGCGGTGGCGTGGCCACGGCCACGGGCGGCGCTGTCTCGCGCACGCCGGGCATGCGCACCTCGAAGCGGCTGCCGGCACCGAGCCGCGAGCGCAGCGAGATGCGCGCGCCGATCAGCGTCACCAGCCGCTCGACGATCGCCAGCCCCAGGCCCACGCCCTGGCTGCGGTCGCGCCCCGCGTTGCCGAGCTGGTAGAACTCCTCGAAGACGCGGTCGTGCTCCGCAGGGGCGATGCCCCGGCCGCTGTCCTCCACCACCAGGATGGCGCACAGGCCGTCGTGCCGCAGCCGCACGCGCAGGCCGCCGCGCTCGGTGTACTTGATGGCGTTGTCGATCAGGTTGCGCGCGATGCGCAGCACCGCGGTGGGATCGCTCTCGAGCGTGACGGGCCGCAGCTCGCGCGTGAAGTACAGGCCCTTGGCCGCGGCGGCCGCCTCGAACTCGGCGCAGACGCTCGCGATCAGCGCGTCGAGCGCGAAACGCTGCCGCACCGGCACGTAGTGGCCCGAGGAGAGCTGCGACAGGTCGAGCAGCCCGTGCAGCAGCGCGCCGAGCGAACGTACCAGCTGGTCGATGTGCGTGGCCACCTCGTCCAGCGTGGCCGGCGTGGGGCTCGCGGCCAGGATCGCGCTGTAGACCGACAGCGCGTGCAGCGGCTGGCGCAGGTCGTGACTCGCGGCCGCGAGCACGCGCGTGCGCGCCAGCGCCGCGGCCTCCGCGCGCGTGACCGCGGCCTTGACCTCCTCGTTGCTGCGCTCGAGGTGGCGCACCATCTCGTCGCGTTCGCGCCGGATCGCCACCGAGCGCGTGAGCAGTTTCTCGTTCTCGTGGGATGCGAACAGAAGCACCAGGATGTAGGCAATGGTCATGAACGTGGTCGCAAGCAGGTGCTCCGGATGCATCAGTACCCACGAGATGGACGTGGGAACGAGGATGGCGCTCACATAGGCGCCCGCGACCAGGCGCGAGGAAATCGAGACCGCGGCCCCGATGGCGGGCATCGCGACCAGGATGAACATCAGGAATGTCTGATTCAACGCGCTCAGGTCAAGCTTGAAAAGAGGCAGCATCACGCCTGCCTCGGCACCCGCCAGGAACGCCAAGAAGAACTGCTGGCGCAACGCTTTGCGCGGATCGATGCGCGAGAGACGCCGCAGCAGGTGCCATGAGTGGGCCGCCCTTGCCGCCTCCATGCACATGACCGCTCCCGCCCAGAGCGCGAACTCGATCACGGGGACCTGAGGCAGAAGCACGAATGCAGATCCGACGACCATCAGCGCTTGCACGAGCGGCATGCGCAGAAGAACACGCGCATGCAGTTCGACGAACTCCCGCCGCAGCTCGTGCTCGAACGAGGCCTCGGCGGCAGGGGCGGGTGTCGCTGGCACGGGACCCCGCGGCGGCTCAGGACGGACGCGGCAGGTCCAGCAGGCCGAGCCGCCCCGCGGTGATCACGGCCTCGGTCCGGTTGTGGACGTCGAGCGCCTCGAACAGCCCGCGTATGTATTCCTTGACCGTGTACTCGGACAGCCGCAGCTCGCGCGCGATCGACTTGGTCGGCAGGGCCCGGGCCAGGCCGCGCAGCACGTCGAGCTCGCGCGGGCTCAGCGCCGGGCGCCGGGGGGCCACCGCGACGGTGCTCAGCACTTCATCGGGAAGATGGATCTGGCCCGCCAGCACCCGTTGCAGCGCCTGCGTCAGGGTCGCGGGCGGCATGCTCTTGGGCACGAAGCTCATGGCGCCGGCATCGATGCAGGCATGCACGGTCGCGAGGTCGCTGGTGGCCGAGACGATCACCACGGCGACATCGGGCGCGGCCGCCTTGAAGGCCGTGAGCGCATCGAGGCCGCGTTCGCGCGCGAGCGTGAGGTCGAGCAGGCAGACGGAGAGGTCGGGATGTTCGGCGGCGAGCGCGGTCGCCTCGCCGAGGGTGGCGGCCTCGTAGACGGCCGCGCGGCTCTCCATGCCGGCGAGCAGCAGGCGCAGTCCCGCACGGAACAGCGCGTGGTCGTCCACGACAAGAATCTTCATCTTGTGCCTCTCCCTGCGCAGGGCCGGTGCTGGCCGCGCGGCCGCGTTTTTACACCATCGAGGGGCTGGCGGTGCGTTGGCCCCTCGCATGAGGGGATGTGCGGCGGGGGCGGAAAAACTATCGTCGTCCGATGACGCTCAAGCGCCTTCATCAATTGCTGCGAGTGGCTTCGCACCTGCTGGACCAGGCGGCGGACGACGTCCACAAGACCCGGCTCCAACCCCTGTCCGACAACATCGAAAGAATAGGCCGCGCGCTGATCGAGGCGATGGAGGTGCAGCGGCAGATCCAGCTCCTGCAGCCCGAGCTCCGGCTCCGGACGCTGGCCGCGCCGCCGCGCGAGCGCGATGCCATCCTGCTGTTCGCGCGCTGCATGGCGGAAGCCATCGAGCTCGAGGAACGCGGCGAGACCCAGGCGGCGATCGCGACCTACGAATGGTTCATCGGCAATTCGCGCTCGCTCGCGCGGCGGGCGATCGCGAAGGCGCAGATACGGCGGCTGTCTTCGGCGTCGGAGCCGGCGCGCTGAGCGGCGCGAGGTTCAGTGCAGCGTGCCCGGGTGCTCGGCTTCCAGGCGCAGGCGTTCGGTCTGCTGCGCCAGCGCGACGGTCTCGGCGATCCCGCGCAGCGTGAGCCGCCCGGCCAGTTCGGCTTCGCCGGCCAGCACGTGTTGCAGCGCCTCCTGGCCCTTGGGGCCGGCCAGCCAGGTGGAGGCCGACGAGACCGATCCGCCGCCGAAGCGCACCTGCAGCGCCTTGCCCGCGGCGCGGCTGACGCGCATGAACGCCTCATGGTCGGTCGCGGCCGAGGCTTGGCGCACCACCAGGCAGAAGGCCTCGAGCTTGTCGGTCTCCACGCGCAGGCGGCGGGCCCTGGCTGCGCTCGGGGCCGCCGCACCGAGCAGCGCCGATGCCGCGGCTTCGCTGAACAGGCGGATCTCGCGCCCTTCCTCCCAGGCGGCGTCGCCGCGCGACAGCACCTCGACCCGCCGGCCCTGGGCCTGGGCCGCGCGCTCGGCGGCGGCGCGCGCTTCGTCGGCCTGGTCCGCGTGCCAGGCCAGCAGCGGCGCGTCCGCCGTGCCGTGCACCGCCCAGCGGCCCGCGGCATTGAGGCAGCGCGCGTGCGTGTCCGGCCGGTCCGAGGCTGGCGAGGTCGAGAGGGAAAGGAACAGGTAGGGGGTGGGCGGCATGGAGGGGTCTTTTCGGACGAGGGCCCGATTGTCCCCCCCTCGCGGCCCTCAGGCCGCCTTGCGCTCGTCCGACTTTCTCGTCGGCGCGGCCTTGGCGCGCGTGGTCTTCTTCGCCGCGGTCTTCCCCGCCTTGGGCGCCGCGCGCGAGCCCTTCTTCGCGGCGGCCCCCGCCTTCGCGCCCTTGAGGCTGCGCGTCAGCAGCTCGGTCAGGTCGATCACCTTCGCACCCTCGCGCGGTGCTTCCTCCTCGGGCTCGATCACGGTCTCGGTGTCGCCGGCCTTGACCTTCTTCTGCACGATCTTCATCACCGCGTGCTTGAACTCGTCCTGGAAGTCCTCGGGGTCCCAGGCGCCCGACATGTCCTTGACCAGCTGCTCGGCCATCTTCATCTCGGCCGGCGTGATCTTCGCGCTCTTCACGCCCTCGGGCGGCAGCTCCAGACCCTCGAGCGACTTCACCTCGTCGCCCCAGCGCATCAGGTTCAGCACCAGCGCCTTGCCCGAGGGCACGAGCACGGCCAGGTGCTGCTTGGTCGAGATCACCACCTTCGCGAGCCCGACCTTGCCGGTCTTCACGAGCACCTCGCGCAGCAGCGCGTAGACCTTCTGGCCCTTGTTGATCGGCGCCACGTAGTAGGGCCGTTCGAGGTAGACGAAGGGAATGTCGTTGGCGTCGATGAAACGCTCGATCTCGATGGTCTGCGTGGTGCGCGGAAAGGCGGCCTCGATCTCGGCCGGCGAGACGATCACGTACTTGCCGTCCTCGTACTCGATGCCCTTGACGATGTTGTCGCGGTCGATCTCGCGGCCGGTGCGCTTGTTGATGCGCTTGTAGCCCACCGGGTCCATGCTGCGCTTGTCGAGCCAGTCGAAGTCCACGCCCTGCTCGGTGCTCGCGGTGTGCAGGCCGACGGGGATGTGGACCAGGCCGAAGGTGATCGCGCCTTTCCAGATGGTTCGGGTGCCGGTGGCCATGGTGGGGGTCCTCGTGGTGGTGTGGAGTGAAGGCTCAGGAGGGCCGGCCGAATCCGAAGGCCGTGCCGCGGGGCGCCGGCCGGGGCGAGGTCTCGGCGCTGTCGTCGTCTTCGTCGTCGGCCCGGTTCTCGTCCCTCGGCCCCGCGTCGAGGTCCTCGACCTCTTGCTGCAGCCTCAACAGGCCGGCCGCCATCGCGCGCTGGTAGCTGTCGACGCCGCGGCGCGCGCGGGCGATCGTTTGCATGCGGTCGTCTTCGTCGAGCTCGCCCAGCACCCATTCGAAGCGGCCGTCATCGGGCGCCTCGACGAACACCGCCAGACGGCGAAGCGGGGGCCGGGACATGGCGACACGATGCCCAGGCGCGCATCGGCCGGGCGTAGGAAGCCGGCGGCTGATGACGTCGGAAGGAGGGCGTCGGAAGGAGGGCGCAGCCGATGCGGCCGCGCTCAGCCGGCCAGCACCACGCGGTCGCGCCCCAGCGACTTGGCGCGGTACAGCGCCTCGTCGGCCTGGCCGAGCATGTCGTCGATGTCGGCGCCCGGCTGCTGCGGCGCCACGCCGATGCTCACGGTGAAGGCGCCCACGGCGGCCAGCGGCGAGTCGGCGGGGAAGGCCTCGCCGGCGCTGGCCTTGACCCGCGCGGCCAGTTCGGTGGCCTCGGCGGGCGAGGCCTCGGGCAGCATCACGACGAACTCCTCGCCGCCGTAGCGTCCGAGCAGGCCGTTGTCGCCGATGGCGCGCTGCATGCGGCCGACGGCCTCGCGCAGCACGGCGTCGCCGGTCTGGTGGCCGAAGCGGTCGTTGATCGACTTGAAGTGGTCGACGTCGATCATCAGCAGCGCCATGCGCCGCGTCCTCGAGCCGCCGTCGCGCCCGGCCGCGGCCAACTGGGCCTGGCAGGCGTCGAGCAGCGCGCGCCGGTTGAGCACGCCGGTCAGCGGGTCATGGGTGGCGAGGAACTGGAACTCGGAGTGCATGCGGTCGGTCGCCATCAGGATGGCGGCGATCGACAGCAGCAGCACGGTGAAGGAATACATCGAGATGTAGATCGACTGCAGCACGGTGGCGTCGAGCAGGCCGACGCCGGCCATGCCCAGCAGCGCCGACACCAGCCGCGCGAAGGCCACCAGCGACTGCAGCAGCAGCAGGCCGATCATCAGCCGCATGCCGAAGACCACGCTGCCGCGATGACGGATGTAGAGCAGGGCGTGGCTCAGGAACAGGGCGGCCACCACCGCCGTGACGATCACCAGCCGGACCTCGTAGTCGGGCCTGAATTCGCTGAACCAGAACAGCGCGCAGGCCATCACCACGGTCAGGCCGTGCCAGCCGGCGGTGTCGCTGCGTCCGTACAGGAAGCGCTGGCTGCCGGCGTAGTAGAGGAGGCAGGCCTCGAACAGCACCACGTTCGCGACCACGATCGTGATGAAGTCCGGCAGCACGTCGCGCGCGGCGAACAGCAGGGTGCTGACGAAGGCCACCAGCGGCGCCCAGGCCCACTCGCGCAGGCCCTGGATGGTGGCCGGATAGCTGCGGCGCATGAAGAACACGACCACCGACATCACGACGCCCATCAGCCCCGCCAGCATGATGACGGAGCGGGGATCGAGGACGGAGGGCAGCGCAGCCATGGGACCGGATTCTGCATTGCCGCGCGAAGGCCGTGCCGCCCGGGGTCTGCGGGAGAACCCTGGGCGCCGCCCGATCTTCAGGAACGCGCGCTCAGAGCATCGCGAATCCGCCCGAGGCGCCCAGCGTCTGGCCGGTGACGAACAGCGCCCGGTCCGAGGCCAGGAAGGCCACCACGCCCGAGACGTCCTCGGGCCGCGAGAGCCGGCCCACGCCCTTGGCGATCGGATACACGTTGAGCATCTTCGGCAGCCGCTCGTCGTTCTCGACCGTGGCGTCCACGCGCAGCGGGCCGTCCTTGATGCCGGCGTGCGAGACCGCGCCCAGCGCGATCGAGTTGACGGTGATCGCGTGCCGGCCGTGCTCGCGCGCCAGCGCCTTGCCGAAGCCGGCGATCGCGGCCTTGGCGCCCGAGTACACCGCCATGTTGGCCTCGCCGATGCGCCCGGCCTCCGAGATGATGTTGACGATGCGCCCGCCCTTGCGCGCCACCATGCCCGGCAGCACGGTGCGGCAACAGTGCATGGTGCCGTAGACGTTGAGGTTGACGATCTTGGCCCAGTCCTCGATGGGCATGTCGAGGAAGGGCGGCGTGCGCCCGCCCTTCTCGCGCCGCTCGGGAATGATGCCGGCGTTGTTGACCAGCACGCTGACCGGCGCGTCGAAGTGCGCGGTGCCCTTGGCGACCATGGCCTCGACCTGGTCGGCGCGCGTGATGTCGGCCGGCGCCGCGATGGCCTGGCCGCCGGCGGCCGCGATCTCGGCCGCCACCGCTTCGGCGCGCTCGGCGAACAGGTCGTTGACGATGACGCGCGCGCCCTCGGCCGCGAGCTCGATGCAGATCTGGCGGCCGACGCCCTGGCCGCCGCCGGTGACCAGCGCGACCTGGCCTTCCAATCCGAGTTTCATGGGATGTGTTCCTTGGCTTGTGTGGATGGGGAATGGGGGAGGGGCTCAGTGCCCGGTGAACACCGGCTTGCGCTTCTCGACGAAGGCGCGCATGCCTTCCTTGCGGTCCTCGCTGTCGATGATCATGGCGGCCGCGTAGCGCTCGTACTCGAGGCCCGAGTCGAGGTCGGTCTGCATGCCGCGGTTGATGGCGCGCTTGGCGAAGCGCACCGCCAGCGGCGGATGCTCGGCGATGCGCTGGGCCAGTGCGAGCGCGGCGGGCATCAGCTCGGCTTGCGGCAGCACGCGGCTCACGATGCCGTAGCGCAGCGCGGTGTCGGCGTCGACCAGGTCGGCCGTGAGGATCAGCTCCTTGGCGCGCGCCTCGCCGATCAGCCGCGGCAGCCGCTGCGTGCCGCCGGCCGCGGGGATCACGCCGAGCTTGATCTCGGGCAGGCCGAAGCGCGCGGCCTGCGAGGCCAGGCGGATGTCGGCGCACAGCGCGATCTCGAGCCCGCCGCCGAGCGCCACGCCGTTGATGGCGGCGATCACCGGCTTCTCGAACTCCTCGATGTTGCGGAACAGGTCGTGCGTGGCCTTCTGCGCCACGAAGTAGTCGGTGCCAATGGTGGCGTTGCCGGCGCGCTCCTTGATGTCGGCGCCGGCGCAGAAGGCGCGCTCGCCGCTGCCGGTGACGAGCACGGCGCGCACGCGCTCGTCGGCGCGCGCGTACTCGAAGAAGGCGCGCGCTAGGTCGGGCTTCATCGAGCCGCCGAGCGTGTTCATGCGATCGGGCCGGTTCAGCGTGACCACGGCGACGTTGCCGCGCACTTCGTACAGCAGGGTTTCGAGGGCAGGGGTGTTCGGGTTCATGGGGAGCTTCTTCCTGTGTCGTCTGTTCTTCAGCAGCGCGCCGTGCCGCCGAGCACGTGCGCGATCGCCACCGACCCGAGGCCGATCATGTGGGCCATGCCCCAGCGCGCGGCCGGGTGCTGGCGGCCCTCGGCCTCGCCGCGGATCTGGCGCACGATCTCGGCGACCTGGCCGATGCCCGTGGGCCCGAGCGGATGGCCCATGCCGATCAGCCCGCCCGAGGCATTGATGGCGCAGCGCCCGCCGATGCGCGAGTCGCCGCGCTCGAGGTAGGCCGCGCCTTCGCCCGGCTGGCACACGCCCACGGCCTCGCTGTAGAGCAGCTCCTCGACCGAGAAGGCGTCGTGCAGCTCGAGCAGGTCGAGCTCGGTGGCGCCGATGCCGGCCTGCTCGAGCGCGGCGCGCGCGCTGTCGCGCACCAGATCGATCGGGCCCTCGCCGTAGCGGGTCTCGTCGCGCTCGCTGCTGGCGGCCGATGCGTGCACGCGCACGCAGCGCGCCGGATCCAGCCCGAGCCGCGCCAGCGCCTGGCCCGACACCAGCAGCACCGCGGCGGCGCCTTCGCCGCGCGGGCAGCACTGCTGCACCGTGAGGTCGCCCGCCACCCTGGGCGAGGCCAGCACCTGCTCGAGCGTGCGCGGCTTGCGGAACTGCGCATAGGGGTTGAGCGCGGCGTTGCCGTGGTTCTTGACCGCCACCTTCGCCATCGATTCCATGCCGCCGCCGTGCTCGCGCAGGTAGCTGCGCGCCATCAGCGCGAACTTCACGGCCGGGATGGTGGCGGTGTCGCTCAGGCGTTCGAGCCCGTCCTTGTTGGCCGCGCGGCGGCCGTCGCCGTGCTTGTCCACGCCCATCGCGAGCACCACGTCGCTGATGCCGTGCGCCACTTCCATGCAGGCCTGGCGGAAGGCGAAGGAGCCCGAGGCCGAGGCGTTCTCGACCTGCGTCACGGCGAGACCGGTCGAGCCCAGGTGGCGCAGCATCACGCGGCCCGCGGCCATGCCGATCGAGGTGGTGCCCACGTACGCGGCCTGCACCTGCTTCCAGGCCAGGCCGGCATCGGCCAGCGCGGCGCGCACGGCCGTCAGGCCCAGTTGGGTGTAGGGCGTGTCGCTCGGGAACTGGTAGGGATGCAGGCCGATGCCGACCACGTAGACGCCGCCGTTGCCGGCCAGCCAGTTGCCGCCGCTCATGCCGTGGCTCCTTGGGCGCCCGCGGGTACGAAGTGGCAGCCGTAGTGCTCGCCCGAGGGCAGCGGCACCGCGATCGCGCGCAGCGCCATGCCCGGCGCGAGCAGGCTTTCGTCGGCCACGCCGATCACGCCTTCCTCCACCACCTGCTCGGCGATGCGGATGTCGCCCGCGATGCTGGGCGCGCTCAGGCCCGGCACCATCGCCACGTGCAGGGTCACGTATTCGAGCAGGGTGCCGCCGCCGGGCCGCGCCACCTGCGCCGAGGCGTCGATGGCGTGGCCGCAATGCATGCAGCCCGGCGCGTTGGCCGGAAAGCTCAATTGCCGGCACTGCGGGCATTGCGCGAACAGGAAGTCGAGCGAGCGGCCGTCGGCCGCGAGCCGGTAGAGCGTGGGCCGCAGGGGCTGGAGCGTGGTCAGGTCTGGGGTCATGGAGGAAGGGATCGCGGAGGGAAGGAAGAGGGCGGAGGTCAGTCGATGCGGGCACCCGATTGCTGCACCACCTCGCGCCAGCGCACCATCTCGGTCTTGACGAACTCGCCGAGCCTGGCGTCGCGCAGGTCCTTGAGCGGCACGCTGCCGAACTTCTCGGTGACCTGCAGCATCTCGGGGTCGACGATGGCCAGCGCGATCGCGTCGCCGAGCTTCTTCACGACCTCGGGCGGCGTCTTCGCGGGCACGAAGACCGCGCTCCAGGCCGTGGACTCGGCGCGCGGGAAGCCGAGCTCGCCCACGGTGGGCACCTCGGGCATGACCGACAGCCGCGCGCGGCCGGTCATCGCGAGCGGCTTGAGCTTGCCGGCCTGCACGAAGGGCATGACCACCACCGGGTAGTCGAACATCAGGTCGAGGTTGCCGGCCATCAGGTCGGTCAGCGCCGGGCTGCTGCCCTTGTAGGGCACGTGGGTCATCTTGATGCCGGTGGCGACCTGGAACAGCTCGGCCGTCAGGTGCGTGCCGGTGCCCGGGCCGGCCGAGCCGAAGTTGAGCTTGCCGGGGTTGGCCTTGGCATAGGCGATCAGCTCGGGCACGGTCTTGAACGGCCGGTTCGGGTTGATCACCAGGATCAGCGGCGTCTCGGACATGGCGTGCACCGGCACGAAGTCCTTCACCGGGTCGTAGCGGATGTTCTTGTAGAGCGCGAGGTTGGCGGCCTGCGTGCCCTGGGTGCCGTAGATCATGGTGTAGCCGTCGGGCGCCTGGCGCGAAGCCGCCTCCACGCCGATCGAGCCGCCCGCGCCGGGCCGGTTGTCGACCACCACCGGCTGCCCCAGCTTGTCGCCCACGATCTTCGCGAGCACGCGCGAGGTGTTGTCGGTGATGCCGCCGGGCGTGAACGGCACCACGAAGGTGATGGGCTTGGTGGGCCAGGCCTCGCCGGCCGCCCGGGCGGTGCCGCCGAGCAGGGCGGACACGGCCGCCAGCCCCACGAATGCTGTCTTCCAGAACTTCTGCATGCCTTGTCTCCGGGTTTGTTTTGGGTCTCGTTTGTCTACGAGTAATCGCAATATACTTCGACCATTCGTAGAAAAACAAGAGGAAATCCGCCGATGCCGGAAAACCCGTATCTGAAGAAACTGCCCGTCACCAATGGAAGTTCTAGACCGTCCCTTCGTTAATATTCGTGGGTCTCTACGAAATATCGGAGGAAATATGCCCACACTCGTCCCTGCCGCCGCCCGCACGATGGCGCTGCTCGAGCTGTTCGCGCGCGAAAAGCGCGAGCTCTCCAATTCCGACCTGGCGCGGCTCATGGACCTGCCCGAGAGCAGCTGCTCGGATCTGCTGCACACGCTGCACGAGCTCGGCTACCTGCTGCGCACCGCGCGCAGCCGGCGCTTCTATCCGACGGCCCGGCTGCTGGCCGTGGCCCGGGAGATCTCGGCCAGCGACCCGCTCTATGCCGTGGCTTCGGAAGCCGCCGAGCTGCTGCGCGACAAGACCGGCGAGACCGGCCTGGTCGGCCGCGTCGAGGGCGGCGTGGTCAAGGTGCTGGCCTTCTTCGAGGGCCGCCATCCGCTGCGCTACATGCAGAACCCCGGCGACAAGCTGAGCCTGCACGTCTCGGCGCTCGGCAAGGCGGCGCTGGCGCTCGGCACGCCCGAGGAGGCGGCGCGCCAGCTGCGCCTGAAGCCGCTGCGCCAGCTCGCCGAGGGAACCATCACCGACCTCGCCGCGCTCGAGGCGCAGGTGGCGCGCGCGCGCGAGCAGGGTTGGATCTGGGTCGAGAACGAAGGCGGCGACGGGCTCTCGGCCCTGGCCGTCGCCGGCTACGTGGGCGGCGAGCCGATCGCGCTCTCGGTCGCCGGCCCCACCGACCGCCTGCGCCAGCAGCGCGAACCTTTCCTGGCCGCCCTGCAGGAAGTGCAGGCGCTGGTCTTCCGTCCCCGCAACGCCCGGGAGCCCGGCGCCTCGTAGACCGAGGGCCGGGCGCCCGGCGTGCGTCCCTTTCCATCCAACGCCACAGGAGACATCTCGATGAATTTCACCCCCGACGCCGACCAGGAACTGCTGCGCGACAGCATCCGGCGCTTCATGAAGAGCGAGGTGGCGCCCCTGGTGGCGAAGCACGACGTGGAGAAGACCTTCCCGTTCGAGATCCTGAAGCAGCTCGCGCAGTTCGGCTACATCGGCGGCCGCCTGCCCGAGTCCGATGGCGGCATGGGCCTGGACCAGATGACCTGGGCCATGCTGATGGAGGAGGCGGGCCACACCTGGCTGTCGCTGCGCACCATGCTCAACATCACGAACGGGCCGATCCACAAGATCGCGAGCGAGGGCACGGCGGCGCAGAAGAAGCGGTTCCTCGAGCCGCTGCTGGCGAGCGAGCGCCGCGTCTTCACCGCCATCAGCGAGCCCGGCACCGGCTCGAACATCGCGCAGATCCAGACCCGCGCCGACCTGCAGGGCGACCACTACGTGCTCAACGGCCGCAAGCTGTGGATCACCAACGGCGCCTTCGCCGACTTCGGCATCGTGGTGGCGCGCACCTTCAGCCCCGACTGCCAGGGGCAGCTGTCGACCTTCCTCGTGGAGCGCGAGGTCTCGCCCTTCGAGGCGCGCCGCGTCGACACCATGGTGCTGCGCAGCACCGGCACCGCCGAGCTGAGCTTCGACAACGTGAAGGTGCCGCGCGAGAACCTGCTGGGCGAGGAGGGCAGCGCGCTCAAGCGCATGCTGGTGGGGCTGGACGGCGCGCGCGTGAACATCGCGATGGGCGCGGTCGGCGCCGCGCGCGCGGCGCTCGAGCTGTCGATCGACTATGCACGCACGCGCACCCAGTTCGGCAAGCCGATCGGCAGCTTCCAGCTGGTGCAGAAGCTCATCGTCGACATGACGGTGCGCGTGGAGGCGGCGCGCGCGCTGGCGCTGCGCGCGGCGGCGGCGCTCGACGCCAATGCCGACGACGCGCGCATGGCCTGCTCGATCGCCAAGCTCTATGCCACCGAGGCGGCGCACGAGGTCGCGAGCATGGCGCTGCAGGTGCATGGCGGGCTCGGCTATTCCACCGACTACCCGATCGAGCGCATCTTCCGCGACACCCGCGGCGGCACCATTCCCGAGGGCACGACCGAGGTCCAGACGCTGATCGTCGGGCGCGAGATCCTCGGCATGTCGGCGATCGCCTGAGGGGAGCACGGCAATGCAAGGCACCCAGGACACGCGCCCGGTCGACATCGCACGGCTGATCCGCCCGCGCTCCATCGCGCTGGTCGGCGCCTCCGAGCGCGAAGGCAGCATCGGCGAGCGCACGCTGACCAACCTGATCGAGCACTCCGAATTCGATGGCGAGGTCTATCTCGTCAATCCCACCAAGGCCGAGCTCCGCGGCCGCCAGTGCTGGCCCAGCGTGGCCGCGCTGCCCGCCACGCCCGACGTGGCCGTGGTCGCGGTGCCCGCGAGCGGCGTGCTGGCCGTGATCGAGGAGTGCACCGCTCGCGGCGTGGGCTTCGCCGTGATCCTGAGTTCGGGCTTCGGCGAGGCCGGCGAGGAAGGCGAGCGCGAGCAGCAGCGCATGAAGGAGATCGCCGCGCGCGGCGGCCTGCGGCTCTACGGCCCCAACTGCCCGGGGCTGACCAACGTCAACCACCGGCTGGGCCTGACCTTCTCGCCCTCGTTCCCGCACGACCTCACCAAGGGCCCGATCGGCCTGGCCACGCAGGGCGGCGGCCTGGGCCGCAACGTGATGCAGGCGATGGAGCGCGGCATCGGCATCGGCCTGTGGGCCTCGACCGGCAACGAGGTCGACTTGCAGGTGGCCGACTTCATCCACTACATGGCCGACGCGCCCGACATCCAGGTCGTCGTTACGCTGCTCGAAGGCATCAAGGACGGCGCGAAGTTCGCGGCCGCGGTGCAGCGCTGCGCGGCCAACGGCAAGCCCGTGATCGGGCTCAAGGTGGGCCGCTCCGAATACGGGCGCAAGGCCGCGCAGTCGCACACCGCCTCGCTCACGGGCTCGGCTGAGGTCAACAGCGCGGTGTTCCGCCAGTTCGGCGTGATCGAGGTCGACGACATCGACGAGCTGGTCGATACCGCCTGGCTGTTCGCGCGCGCCATGCCGGGGGCGCAGGAGGCGCTGGGCATCTACTGCTCCTCGGGCGGCACGGCCGCGCTCACCGCCGACGCGGTGGGCGCCGCCGGCCTCACCTTGGCCACCTTCGCGCCCGAGACCACCGCGGTGCTGCGCGCCAAGCTGCCCGACTACGCGGCCATCGGCAACCCGGTCGACACCACGGCGATGGTGCTCAGCGACAAGACCGTGGTCGAGACCACGCTGGGCTGCGTGGCGAACGATCCGCACACGGGACTGACCATCGTGCCGATCGCGCTCGACTACGGCGAGACCACCACGCGCATGGCCGACAACATCATCAATGCGCAGAAGGACAGCGCCTCGCCGATCGTGCCGATCTGGATGAGCGACCGGCTCGGCGAGGGCTATCGCAAGCTGGTGGCGGCCGGCTTCGCGCCGCCGCGCTCGGTCAACAAGTCGATCGCGGCGATCGCGCGCTGGGTCGAGTACGGGCGCTGGAAGCGCGCGAACCCGTCGAACCCCGAGGCGCATTTGGTGCTGCCGACGCGCGCGCCCGAGGGCGAGTTCGCCACGCGCAGCCTGTCGGAATCGCAGGCCAAGGCGCAGTTGAAGCAAGCGGGCATCGCGCTGCTGCCGCAAGGGCTCGCAAGCTCGGCCGAGCAGGCGTGCACGCTGGCGGAAGGCATGGGCTACCCCGTGGTCGCGAAGATCGCGAGCGCGCAGATCGTCCACAAGTCCGACATCGGCGGCGTGAAGGTGGGCCTGCAGGACGCGGCCCAGGTCGCCGAGGCCTGGCGCGAGATCATGGCCGCGGCCGCGAAGCACCATCCCGAGGCTGCGGTCGACGGCCTGCTGGTCGAGAAGATGGCGCCGCGCGGCGGCACCGAACTCATGGTGGGCGTCACGCGCGACCCGGTGTTCGGCCATGTCATGACCTTCGGCCTCGGCGGCATCTACGTCGAGGTACTGCGCGACGTGACGCGGCGCATGCTGCCGATCGGTCCGCGCGACGCGGCGGCGATGGTGCGCGAGATCCGCAGCTTCGCGCTGCTCGACGGCGCGCGCGGCCGGCCCAAGGCCGACCTCGCGGCGCTCGAGGCGCTGCTGCTGCGCGTGTCGGAGTTCGTGGTGGCGAATGCCGACCGCATCGAGGAGATGGACCTCAACCCGGTCTGGGTGGGCGCGGCGGGCGAGGGTGCGCTGCCGCTCGACGCCGTGATCATCGAGCGCGTGCCGGCATGACGCGGGACGTCGCAACGCCGCCGCTGGCCGGCATCGTGGTGGTCGACTTCAGCGAGCTGCTGCCCGGCCCCTTCTTCACGCAGAACCTCGCCGAGCTCGGCGCGCGCGTGATCAAGATCGAGCGCCCGCCGCATGGCGACAACGTGCGGCGCATGGGCCCGGGCGTGTTCGAGGCCGTGAACCGCGGCAAGCAGAGCCTGCTGGTCGATCTCAAGGACGAGGCGCAGCGCGCCGAGGTGCGCGCGCTGATCGCCACGGCCGACGTGGTGGTGGAGTCGTACCGGCCCGGCGTGATGGCGCGGCTGGGGCTCGATGCAGACGGCCTGCGCGCGGCGTTTCCGCGGCTGGTCTACGTGTCGCTCAGCGGCTATGGCCAGCAGGGGCCGTGGGCCGATCTGCCGGGGCACGACATCAACTACCTGGGCGCGGCCGGCGTGCTCGCGGTCTCGGGCGTGCCCGGCGGCGGTCCGGCGCAGAGCTTCGGCCTGCCGGTGGCCGACCTCTGCGGCGCGATGTATGCGCTGTCGTCCACCCTGGCCGCGCTGCTGCAGCGCCAGCACACGGGCCAGGGCCAGCACCTCGACGTGGCGCTGGCCGACTGCGCGCTGCACTGGATGAATCCGCGCCTTGGCGCCTGGCGCTCGTCGGGCGATGCGGACCTGGAAGCGCAGCGCGAGGCCACGCTGGTGAAGGCGGCCTACGGCGCCTTCCTGTGCCGCGACGGCAAGCACCTGTCGGTGGCCGCGCTCGAGGACCACTTCTGGGCCCGCCTGTGCGAGGCGCTCGATCTCTCGCCCTATGGCGACGCGGCCTTTCGCTCGCATGGTGCGCGCAAGAAAGTGGCGCCGGCGATCAATGCGCGGCTGGCCGAGGCGCTGGCCGCGCTCGATGCCGACGATGCCTTCGCGCTGCTGCAGCGGCACGACGTGCCGGTGGCGCCGGTGGTGGAACCGGCCGCGCTCGCGACGCTGCCGCAGTTCGCGCAGCGCGGCAAGTTCGAAGGCGATGCGGCGCTCGCGCTCGCGCGCTATCCGGTGCCGATGGCGGGCGTCACGCCTGGCGGGCTCGGCGGCGCGCCGCGGCTCGACAGCGCGCGCGCGGCTGAGCGGCCATGACGGTACCGCTCTTCCGTACCCGCATCACCGAGCTGTTCGGCATCGACCATCCGATCCTCGGCGGCGGGCTGATGTGGCTGTCGGACGCACGCTACGTGGCCGCGCTGGTCAATGCCGGCTGCATGGGCTTCGTCACGCCGCGCTCCTTCGCCGACGACGCGGCCTTCGCGGCCGCGCTCGTGCAATGCCGCGAGCTCACGCGTGGGCGGCCCTTCGGCGTGAACCTCACGCTCTCGAAGCGGCCCGAGGCCAACACCGCGGTGCGGCGCTGGATGGAGATCGCGCTCGCGCACGGCGTGCGCCATTTCGAGACCGCGGGCTATGCGCCCGGTGAGCTGATCGGCACGCTGCACGCGGCCGGCGCGGTGGTGCTCCACAAGGCGCCGGGCCTGCGCCATGCGCTCGCGGCCGAGCGCGCGGGCGCCGATGCGGTGGCGCTGGTCGGCATGGAGGAGGGCGGCCATCCGGGCGCCAACGAGCTGCCGACCATGCTGCTGGGCGCGCTCGCGGCCGAGCAACTGCGCGTGCCCGTGGTGCTGGCCGGCGGCATCGGCCATGGGCGCCAGCTCGCGGCCGTGCTCGCGCAGGGGCTCGACGGCGTGCTGATCGGCAGCCGCTTCCTGGTGGCCGAGGAGATCGCCACCCATCCGGCCTACAAGCGGCACCTGCTCGACTGCGACGAGCAGTCCACCGTGCGGCTGCTGCACACGCTGGGCAACACCTGGCGCGTGCTGCGCAATGAGACCGCGCGCGAGGTCGAGGCGATCGAGCGCGCGGGCGCGGCCGACCATGCGGCCTTCGGCACGCTGATCGACGGCCGCGCGACGCGCGACCACTGCTATGCGCAGGGCGACTGGCAGCGCGGCATGGTGTCGCTGGGGCCATCGATCGCCTTCGCGCGGCGCATCGAGCCGCTGGCGGCCATCGTGGCCGAGCTGCTGGCGCAGGCGCGGGCCTCGCTCGCGCGCCTGCCTTCCCTCGTTTCCCCCGCACCGGAGCCGTCATGACGCAGCGCCTGCCCTTCCTCGACCGCCTGGCGGTGCCCGCGATCGCCGCGCCGATGCTGCGCGTGTCGGGCATCGAACTGGTGTCGGCCGCCTGCCGCGCCGGCGTGGTCGGTGCCTTTCCGACCGCCAATGCGGAGTCGCTCGAGGCCTTCGCGGGCTGGATGGCGCGGCTCAACGACGAGGCGGGCGCGGCGCGCGATGCCGGCACCGCGCATGCGCCCTGGTGCCCCAACCTGATCATGCGGCGCGACCCGGCACGCGTGCGCGCCGAGGTCGAGCTGATCGTGCGGCATCGCGCCGAACTCGTGATCACCAGCGTGGGCTCGCCCGCGGCGGTGATTCCCGCGCTGCACGACGGCGGCTGCCTGGTGCTGGCCGACGTGGCCTCGGTGCACCACGCCGAGCGCGCCATCGAGGCCGGCGCCGACGGCCTGGTGCTGCTGACCGCGGGCGCGGGCGGCCACACCGGCTGGGCCAATCCCTTCGCCTTCGTGCGTGCGGTGCGCGCCTTCTTCGACGGCCCGCTGGTGCTGGCCGGCGGCCTGCCCGACGGCGTGGCGCTGCGCGCGGCCACCGTGCTGGGCTGCGACCTGGGCTCGATGGGCACGCGCTTCATCGCCACCGAGGAGAGCCTGGCCTCGGCGCCCTACAAGAAGATGCTGGCCGCGAGCTCGCTCGACGACGTGATGACCACGCGCGCCTTCACCGGCCTGCCGGCCAACTTCCTGCGGCCCTCGGTGCTGAACGCGGGGCTCGATCCGGCGGCGCTCGACGAGACGGTGTCGGTGCAGCAGGCGCGCCAGCGCTTCGGCGGCGGCTCCGAGGGCGCCGTGATCCAGCGCTGGGCCGACCTGTGGAGCGCCGGGCATTCGGTCGGCGGGGTGGCCGGGCTGGCCACGGTCGAGCAGGTGGTGCGCGGGCTGCGCGCGGAATTCCACGCCTCCGCATCGGCCTAGGGTTTTCCCTGAAGGGTGCGTCCGAAACGCCGGACGGCCTGCGCGGGCCGCGTCCGGAAGCGCGGCGCGGGGCCTTGTTGGCCCCCGATTTTCTTTAATGAAATCAACGACTTGAGTCGGGTTCACGTGCCATTTTGACTGGCATGTGCGTTGCTCTGTGTTCTCCACTGCCGGCGCCGCCTTTTCCGAAGGCGCAGCCGGCGACAACGAGCCCAGGAGACAACCATGACCTTCAGCCGACCGGCCTTGCGACCCCCTTCGCCAGCATGCCCCGCCCCGCGCGGCGGCGCGCCGGCGCGCTGACCCCGTCCGACCGCGCCCGTCGGGCGCACCCCTTTTCCATCCCAGTGTTCAGCCCCGGCCGGCCCCCGGCCTCAAGGAGATTTCCCGTGGACCACGTATCCGCATCCGCCCCCAAGCCCTTCTACAGATCGCTGTACTTCCAGGTCATCACCGCCATCGTCATCGGCGTGCTGCTCGGCCACTTCTATCCCGACACCGGCGCCGCGATGAAGCCGCTGGGCGACGGCTTCATCAAGCTGATCAAGATGATCATCGCGCCGATCATCTTCTGCACGGTGGTGGTCGGCATCGCCGGCATGGAGGACATGAAGAAGGTCGGCAAGACCGGCGGCCTCGCGCTCTTGTACTTCGAGATCGTCAGCACCATCGCGCTGATCGTCGGCCTGGTCATCATCAACATCGTGCAGCCCGGCCACGGCATGAACGTGGACCCGAGCCAGCTCGACGCCAAGTCGATCGCTGCCTACACCGGCCCGGGCAAGATGGCCTCGACCACCGAGTTCCTGCTCAACGTGATCCCGACCACCGTGGTCGATGCCTTCGCCAAGGGCGAGATCCTGCAGGTGCTGCTGTTCGCCGTGATGTTCGGCTTCGCGCTGCACCGCTTCGGCGGCCGCGGCACGCTGGTGTTCGACTTCATCGAGAAGTTCTCGCACGTGCTGTTCACCATCGTCGGCTACATCATGAAGGTGGCCCCGATCGGTGCCTTCGGCGCGATGGCCTTCACCATCGGCAAGTACGGCGTGGGCTCGCTGGTGCAGCTCGGCGCGCTGATGGCGACCTTCTACGCCACCTGCCTGTTCTTCATCTTCGTGGTGCTCGGCGCGATCGCGCGCGCGCACGGCTTCAGCATCTGGAAGTTCATCAAGTACATCAAGGAAGAGCTGCTGATCGTGCTGGGCACCTCCTCGAGCGAGGCGGCGCTGCCGCGCATGATGGCCAAGATGGAGAACCTCGGCGCCAAGAAGTCGGTGGTCGGCCTGGTGATTCCCACCGGCTACTCGTTCAACCTCGACGGCACCTCGATCTACCTGACCATGGCCGCGGTGTTCATCGCCCAGGCCACCAACACGCCGATGTCGATCACCCAGCAGATCACGCTGCTGCTGGTGCTGCTGCTGACCTCGAAGGGCGCGGCCGGCGTGACCGGCAGCGGCTTCATCGTGCTGGCGGCCACGCTCTCGGCCGTGGGCCACGTGCCGGTGGCGGGCCTGGCGCTGATCCTGGGCATCGACCGCTTCATGTCGGAAGCGCGCGCGCTGACCAACCTGATCGGCAACGGCGTGGCCACCATGGTGGTCGCGAAGTGGACCGGCGACCTCGACACCGAGCGCCTGACCAACCAGCTGAACCAGGGCAGCGGCGCCGAGGCCGACGAGCCCGAGCTGGTGCTCGACGCCAAGGAAGCGCGCATGCCCGCGGGCAGCGGGCGCTGATCGGGGCCGGCGTTCGTGCCGGTCTTTCCCCGGACGCCCGCCTCGCGCGGGCGTCCTGCCTTGCGGACCGCGATCTGCATTAACCTGCGCCCCGAGAACCGAACCGAGCGGCGCGCCCTTCCATGGAGACTTCCACCGTGACCTTCCGTCCCCGCACCCGGCGCGCGGTGGTGCGCTGGTGCGCCGCGCTCGTGCTGGTGGCGCTGTCCGCCCTGGTCGGCCACCACCTTTCCACGCAGGCCGGCCTGGCGCGCCTGCGCGAGGCCGCCGAGCACCGGCTCGACATGGTCGCCACCGGGCTCGACGCCGAGCTCACGCGCTTCGACTACCTGCCCGCGCTGCTCGAGATGACGCCGGTGGTGCCCGCGCTGCTGAACGCGCCGGCCGACGCCTCGCTGCGCGACGCCGCCAACCGCTATCTGGCGGGCGTCAACGCCACCGCGCGCGCCGAGATGCTCTACGTGCTCGACGCCGGCGGCACCTCGCTCGCGGCCTCCGACTGGGACCGGCCCGGCACCACGCTGGGCCAGCACTACGAGTTCCGGCCCTACATGATCGACGCGCTGGCCCAGGGGCGCGGCCGTTTCTACGGCGTGGGCATCACGAGCCGCCGGCCCGGCTACTACCTCTCGTACGCGCTGCGCCGCGAGCCGGCCGTGCCCGGCGTGGTCACGGTGAAGATCAACCTCGAGGACAACGAGGCCGCGTGGCGCAAGCTGCCGGGCGACGTGGTGGTGGTCGACCAGCGCGGCGTGGTGATCCTCGCCACGCGCGACGACCTCAAGTTCCGGCCGCTGCTGCCGCTCGACGCGCTGCAGCGCGCCGAGGTGCTGCGCTCGCGGCCCTATGGCGAGGCCGCGCTCGCGCCGCTGCGCTGGCAGCGGCTGGAGGCGCTGGCACCGGGCGTGCAACTGATTCGCGTGGAGGGCGCCGACCGGCTCGTCGCCAGCCGCACCCTGCGCAATGCGCCGTGGCAATTGCTCACGCTCGACGACATGGCGCCGCTGCGCGTGGCCGCGCGCAATGCCGCGGTGACCGCCGGGCTCGGCATGGTCGCGCTGCTGCTCTTGGGCGTGACCCTGTGGCAGCGCCGCCGCGCCGAGCGCCAGAAGCTCGCCAACCAGGCCGCGCTGCAGGCCGCGCACGACGGCCTCGAGTCGATGGTGGCGGCGCGCACCGCGCAGCTGCGCGCCGCGCAGGACGAGCTGGTGCAGGCCGGCAAGATGGCCGCGCTGGGCCAGATGTCGGCCGGCCTCGCGCACGAGCTCAACCAGCCGCTGACCGCGATGCGCACGCTGTCGGAGAGCGCGGCCATCCTGCTCGACCACGAACGCCACGACGAGGTGCGCGGCAACCTCCAGCGCATCCGCGACATGGTCGACCGGCTCGCGCGGCTGACCGCGCAGCTCAAGACCTTCTCGCACAAGAACCAGCTCGGGCCCTCGCCCGTGGCGCTGGCCGCCGCGATCGACGATGCGCGCGTGATCGTCGCCGGCGCCGAGCAGAAGCACGGCGTGCAGGTCGAGGTCGACATCGAGCCGCCGCAGCTCGCCGTGATGGCCGACGAGGCCGCGCTCGGCAGCGTGCTGGTGAACCTGATGCGCAACGCGATCGAGGCCATGGAGCACATGCCGCAGCGCGTGCTGCGCCTGCAGGGGCGGCTGAACGAGGACGGCCGCGCGGTGCTGACCGTGAGCGACACCGGCCCCGGCATCCGCGACGACGTGGTGCCGAAGCTGTTCGAGCCCTTCGTCACCACCAAGCCCGCGGGTTCGGGGCTGGGGCTGGGCCTCGTGCTGTGCGCGCAACTCGTGCGCGCCATGAACGGCGGCCTGCGGGCGGACAACCGGGAGGGCGGCGGGGCATACTTCGTCGTCGACCTGCCGGCCGCCAGCCCCCACGCCCACCCATGACACCACCGCCCGCCAACGAAGCCTCCGCTATCCGCGTGCTGCTCGTCGAAGACGACGACGACGTGCGCCTGAGCACCGCGCAGATGCTGGGCCTGGCGGGCTTCAAGGTCGAGGCCTTCGCGAGCGTGGAGCGGGTGCGGCCGCACATCGCCTTCGGCGTGCCCGCGGTGGTGGTGTGCGACGTGCGGCTGCCGCGCATGAGCGGCACCGAGTGGCTGGTGGAGGTGCGCGGCATCGATCCCGAGCTGCCGGTGATCCTGGTCACGGGCCATGGCCACATCGCGATGGCGGTGGCGGCGATGCGCGACGGCGCCTACGACTTCATCGAGAAGCCCTTCACCACCGAGCGGCTGGTGGCCATCGTGCGGCATGCGATCGAGCGGCGGCAGCTGGCGCTGCAGGTGCGCAGCCTGCGCGAGGCGCTCGACAACTGGAACGGCATCCAGTCGGTGCTGATCGGCCGCTCGGCCCAGATGCAGCGGGTGCGGCGCAACGTGATGACGCTGGCCGGCACCTCGGCCGACGTGCTGATCTACGGCGAGACCGGCACCGGCAAGGAGATGGTGGCGCGCTGCCTGCACGACCACAGCGAAAGGCGGCGCGAGCACTTCGTGCCGCTGAACTGCGGCGGCCTGCCCGAGGCGCTGGCCGAGAGCGAGCTGTTCGGCCACGAGGCCGGCGCCTTCACCAGCGCCAACCGCACGCGCGTGGGCAAGTTCGAATACGCGAGCGGCGGCACCCTGTTCCTCGACGAGATCGAGAGCATGCCGATGGCGGTGCAGATCAAGCTGCTGCGCGCGCTGCAGGAGCGAAGCATCGAGCGCATCGGCTCGAACAAGCCGATCCCCTTCGACTGCCGCGTGGTGGCCGCGAGCAAGGAGGACCTGAAGGCGCTGAGCGACCGGCAGAAGTTCCGCGCCGACCTCTACTACCGCATCGGCGTTGCGTTCATCGAGCTGCCGCCGCTGCGCGAGCGGCGCGAGGACATCCCGCTCTTGTTCGAGCATTTCACGCTGCAGGCCGCGAAGAAATACGACCGGCCCGCGCCGGTGCCCAGCCATGCGCAGCTCGCCGACCTGATGGCCTATGCCTGGCCCGGCAACGTGCGCGAACTGCGCAACGTGGCCGACCGCTTCGTGCTGGGCCTGCTCGGCGAGCGGCTCACCTTGCTGCGCGCGAGCGACGAGGAGGTGCTGCCGCAGGCCCTGCCGCAGCAGGTGGAGGCCTTCGAGCGCGCCGTCATCGTCGAGGCGCTGCGCCAGCACCAGGGCGACCAGCCGGCCACCGCGAGCGCGCTGGGCATCGCGCGCCAGACCCTGTTCGACAAGCTGCGCAAGCTCGGCATCGCGGCCGAGGAATTCAAGTAGCTCGCGTGCAGGCATTCGGGCGGCGCTAGCATGGCCCGATGCGAACACTCTCCTTTCCCCAAGGCGCCGGCAACGGCAACGAGATGCCCGTGCTCGGGCTGGGCACCTGGCGCATGGGCGAGGCCGCGGGCCGCCGCCAGGCCGAGGTGGCCGCGGTGCGCGAGGCCATCGCACTCGGCTACCGCCTGATCGACGCCGCCGAGATGTACGGCGAGGGCGGCGCCGAGACCGTGGTCGGCCAGGCCGTGGCCGAGGCGCTGCGCGCCAACGAGCTGCGGCGCGACGAGCTCTTCATCGTCAGCAAGGTCTATCCGCACAACGCGAGCCGGCGCGGCACGCCCGAGGCCTGCGAGCGCAGCCTGAAGCGCCTGGGCCTCGATGCCATCGACCTCTACCTGCTGCACTGGCGCGGCAGCCATCCGCTGGCCGAGACCGTCGATGCCCTGCAGGCGCTGGTGGCGCGCGGGCGCATCGCGCGCTGGGGCGTGAGCAACTTCGACACCGACGACATGGAGGAGCTGGCGCCGCTGGGGCAGGGCGGTCCCTCGTGCGCGGCGAACCAGGTCTACCTGTCGCTCGGCGAGCGCGGTCCCGAGTTCAGCCTGCTGCCCTGGCAGCGCGAGCGCGGCATCCCGCTGATGGCCTACAGCCCGATCGACCAGGGCGCGCTGGCCGACGACGAGGGCCTCGGCGAACTCGCGGCGGACCTCGGCGTGAGCGCGGCCCAGCTCGCGCTGGCGGCGGTCATCGCGCGGCCGGGCGTGGCGGCGATTCCGAAGGCGGTGGGCAGCGCGCATCTGAAGCAGAACTTCGCGGCGGCCTCGTTGACGCTCGATGCCGGCGTGCTCGCGAAGCTCGACCGGCTGCATCCGCCGCCGAAGCGCAAGACGGCGCTGGCGATGATCTGACCGAAGCGGCCGAAGCGGCTAGGCCGCGTCGCCGCTGCGGTCGCAGAGGTAGCTGATCACCATGTCCGAGGCGTGCCTGAGCCGCGACTGCTGGCGGTCCGAGGCGCCGAGGTCGACGTCGAGCACGTACGAGAGCGTGTAGCGGTTGGTGATGAAGTACGAGCCCAGGCCCGAGATCGAGACGTAGAGGTCGACCCAGTCGGCATCGCGGCGGAACACGCCCTTCTGCTTGCCCGACTCGAGGATGGTCGACAGCGCGGTGCGCAGCGGGTTGAACATCTCCGAGATCACCTTCGACTTGCGGATGTGCACCGCCTTGTGCAGGTTCTCGGTCGACAGCAGCTGGTGGAACTCGGGCTGGTCGATGAAGTGCTGCACCGTCTTCTCGACCAGCTCGCGCATGTCGCGCACCGGGTCCTCGCCCGTGAGCGCGAGCTCGTTCTGGCGCTCGCGCATCGCGCCGTAGGCGCGCTCCATCACCTCGATGAACAGCGCCTCCTTGCTGTCGAAGTAGTGATAGACGAGGTTCTTGCTGATCTTGCAGCGGGCCACGATCGCGTCGATGCGCGCGCCGTCGTAGCCGTGCGCGGCGAACTCCTTGCTCGCGATCTTCAAGATCCGGTCTCGCGTTGCCACGGCATTGCGCTGCCGCGGCTTGGGCGTCTTTGTGTCGTGTGTCATGGGTCCTGATGTCGGCGAGGCACCACCGAGGTCGCGAGTCTACTTCCGGCGCGGCCGCGAAAAAGATGCAAAACAAAGGTTGACATCGTGCGGTCACGGCTCATATATTTCGCCCTCAATGGTACTAGCCAGTTAGTTAGTTAAGGCCGGTCCCATTATCGTCCAACCCCGCTAGAACGGAGCATCACAATGGGTTCTGCACCACAGCGAAGCAAAGGCGTGCGCGTCGGATGCGATATCGGAGGAACCTTCACCGATATCGTGCTCGCGATGCCCGACGGCCGGCTCTTCGTCAACAAGACGTCCACCACGCCGGAGGACCTCGGCAAGGCCATCGTCAACGGCTTGCGCGTACTGATCGACCAGGCCGGCATCGCGCCCGGAGACATTGCCGAGATCGTGCACGGCACCACCACCGCGTCGAACACGATCCTGCAGAAGGTCGGCGCCAACACCGGCGTGCTCACCACCGATGGCTTCCGCGACGTGCTGGAGATCGGCCGCATCCGCACGCCCACGATGTTCGACCTCGGCTGGCAGAAGCCGCAGCCGCTGGCCACGCGCCGCTGGCGCCGCGGCGTGCGCGAGCGCATGGGTTCGCGCGGCGAGGTGGTCGTGCCGCTCGACGTCGAGCACCTGCTCGAACAGGCGGGCGAACTGGTGGCCGACGGCGTGAACGCGGTCGCGCTGTGCTTCCTCAACAGCTACATCAACCCGGCGCACGAGCTCCAGGCCAAGGCCGCGCTGCAGGCGCACTTTCCCGAACTGCTGCTGAGCGTGTCGTGCGAGGTGCTGCCCGAGATCAAGGAGTACGAGCGCACCAGCACGACGGTGGTCAACGCTTACATCCTGCCCGCGATGAAGACCTACCTCGCGCGCCTGAAGAAGGACCTGCGCGACATGGGCGTCGATGCCTCGCTGCAGGTGATGGCCTCCAACGGCGGCATGATGGGCATCGCCTCCGCGACCGAAAAGCCGGTGTTCGCCGTGGCCTCGGGCCCGGCGGGCGGCGTGGCCGGCGCCGCGCGCATCGGCGCGATGGGCGGCGACGACGACCTGATCGTCTTCGACATGGGCGGTACCACCGCCAAGGCCTCGGTCATCGTCGGCGGCCAGCCCTCGCTGACCAACGAATACGAGTTCCGCGACGGCATCAGCGCGCCGAGCCGCTTCGTCAAGGGCGGTGGCTACGTGCTCAAGGTGCCCGCGATCGACATCGCCGAGGTGGGTGCGGGTGGCGGCTCGATCGCCTGGATCGACGGTGGCGGCCTGCTGTGCGTCGGGCCCGAGTCGGCCGGCGCTTCGCCGGGCCCGGCCTGCTATGGCAACGGCAACGAGCGCCCGACCGTGACCGACGCCAACATGGTGCTCGGCTACCTCAATCCCCAAGCGCTCGCGGGCGGCAGCCTGCCGGTCTCGCTCGAGCTTTCGGGGCGGGCGATCGATACTCACGTGGCCGGGCCGCTGAAGCTCGACCGCCTCGCCGCGGCGCACGGCATCCGCCAGGTCGCCAACGTGAACATGGCGCGCGCGATCCGCGCGGTGACGGTGGAGCGCGGCCGCGATCCGCGCGACATGTCGATGATCGCCTTCGGTGGCGGCGGCCCGCTGCATGCGGTGGCGGTGGCGCGGCTGCTCGGCATCCGCCGCGTGATCGCGCCGATCATGGCCGGCGTCTTCTGCTCGGCCGGCATGCTCTCGGCCGACGCCGAGCACAACTTCGTGAAAGCGGTGCTGCGTCCGCTGGCGGATTGCGAACCGGCCGCGCTGGCACGCGCCACCGCGGTGCTCGCCGACCAGGGCTTCACGGTGCTGGCCTCCGAAGGCTACGCGGCCGATGCGGTGCGCGTGGAGCGCTTCGCCGACCTGCGCTACCTCGGCCAGAGTTCGGAACTCACCGTGGCGCTGCCCGCAGGCACGCTCGACACGGCCGTGCTCGAGCAACTGGCGAGCGACTTCCATGCGCTCTACCAACAGACCTTCGGCTACAGCAGCGATGAGCCACTCGAGCTGGTCAACCTGCGCGTCAGCGCCCATGGCCGCAGCGACTTCCGGCTCGACTTCGCCAAGTGCCGCGTCGACGCGACCGCACTGCAGGGCACGCAGGGCGAACGCCTCGTGAGTTTCGCGCCCGGCGAGGCGTCCGCTTCGACGCCCGTGGTCCCGCGCGCCAGCCTCGGTGCCGAGCCGGTGCAGGGGCCGCTGATCGTCGAGTCCTACGACACCACCATCGTCGTGCCGCCGCACTGCAGCGCGCGCGCCGATGCCATCGGCAACATCGTCATCGACCTCCAGGAGATCCCGGCATGAACCGCGCCATCGACCCGATCACCTTCGCGGTGGTCAAGAACGCGATGGATTCCATCGTCGACGAAGTGGCCTACACCGTGCTGCGCACCGCGCGCTCGGAGATCGTCAAGGACGTGATGGACTACTCGGCCGCGATCTGCGACCGCCACGGCCAGATGATCGCGCAGGCCAAGACCATCGCGCTGCACCTGGGCGCCATCCCCGAAGCCATGGCCGAGGTGCGCAAGCGCTACGGCGACGCGCTCGCGCCGGGCGACGCGGTGATCGTCAACGACCCCTACCAGGGCGGCATGCACCTGCCGGACATCTTCATGTTCGTGCCCTTCTTCTACCGCGAGGAACTCGAGGGCTTCTGCGTCGTCATCTGCCACCACACCGACGTGGGCGGCCGCGTGCCCGGATCGAACGCCAGCGACTCGACCGAGGTCTACCAGGAAGGCCTGCGCATCCCGGTGGTCAAGCTCTACGAGCGCGGCGTGGTCAACGACATCATGGAGCGCGTGATCGCGCAGAACGTGCGCGTGCCCGACCGCGTGCTCGGCGACCTGCGCGCGCAGTACGCGGCCTCGCAGGTGGGCGTGCGCGAGCTCACGGCGCTGTTCGACCGCTATGGCCGCGACGACGCGCGGCGCTACTTCGCCGAACTGCTCGACTATGCCGAGCGGCTCACGCGCGAGGAGATCCGCCGCTGGCCCAAGGGCACCTTCCACTTCGAGGACTTCATCGACGACGACGGCCTCTCGCCCGAGCCGATCCCGATCCGCGTCGCGCTCACGGTGCACGAGGACCGTGTTAGCGTGGACTACACCGGCTCCTCGCCGCAGGTGCGCGCGGCGATCAACTCGACGCTGTCGTACACCAAGTCCTGCACCTACCTCAGCGTGCGCTGCGCCCTGAAGGGCGATGTGCCGAACAACGCCGGCGTGTTCCGCTGCATCGAGGTGCACGTGCCCGAAGGCACCGTGCTCAACCCGATCGAGCCGGCCGCGGTCGCGGCGCGCGCGCTCACCGGCTACCGCGTGTTCGACGCGATGCTCGGCGCGCTGGCCCAGGTGGTGCCCGACCGCATTCCCGCCGCGGGCGAGGGCGGCAACACCGTGGTCTGCCTCTCGGGCAAGAAGGACGACGGCAGCAGCTACATCATCGTCGACATGATCTGCGGCGCCTGGGGCGGCCGCCCCGGTTCCGACGGCATCGAGGCGATCACCAACGCCTCGCAGAACCTCTCGAACACGCCGGTGGAAACGCTGGAGGCGCAGCATCCGGTGCGCGTCGAGGCCTACGAGCTCGAGCCCGACTCCTGCGGCGCAGGACGCTACCGCGGCGGCCTCGGCATCCGGCGCAGCTACCGCGTGCTGGCCGACGACGTGCTGCTGCAACTGCGCGCCGACCGCATGAAGTTCCAGCCCTACGGCCTGCAGGGCGGCCTGCCCGCGAGGTCGGCCTCGAACCGGCTGCAGCACGCAGGCGAGACCATCGAGCTCGCGAGCAAGGTTGGCATGCGCATTGCAAGAGGCACCGTGGTGACGCACACGCAACCCGGTGGCGGTGGCTTCGGCGATCCGCTGCTGCGCCCCGCGCAAGAGATCGAACGCGACGTCTGGGACCACAAGCTGTCGGCCGACTTCGTGCGCCAGCACTACCGTGCGGTGGTCGATCCGGCCAGCGGCCGCCTCGACGCCGCGCAAACCCAGGCACTGCGCGCCGGCACGGCGGACTGAAGCACCGCGCCGTTCCCGCGATTCCCCCACCACCCCATGACGAAGAAGCAGAGGTAAGCGATGAAAAGACGTACGTTGACCCAAGGCCTCGCGGCGATGGCCGCGCTCCCGGCGCTGTCCCTCGGCCTGCGAACGGCGCAGGCGCAAGGCGCCACCAAGCTGCGCGTGCGCATGGACTTCTCGCCCTGGGGCATGCACGGCGCGGTTCACCTGGCCCAGCAGAAGGGCTGGTTCAAGGACGAGGGCCTCGAGGTCGAGGTGCAGGACGGCACCGGCACCATCTCGACGCTGCAGCTGCTCGCGGCAGGGCAGGTCGACGTGGGCCAGGTGGCGCTCGGCACCATGGCGGTGGCGAAGGAGAACGGGCTCGAGCTGGTCTCGATCGCCGGCTTCGCGCGCACCGGCGACCTCGCTGTCATGACCGATGCGGCGCAGGGCGTGAAGTCGCCGAAGGAGCTCGCGGGCAAGAAGATCGTGTGCTTCACGACCAGCCCGTGGGCGCCGTTCATCGAGCCCTTCCTCAAGGCCAACGGCATGAGCAAGAGCAGCATCGAGCTGGTGATGGTCACGCCCAGCGCGATGATCTCGACCTATGCCTCGGGCAACAGCGACGGCTTCATGTCGCAGGCCCCGTTCGGCCAGCCGATGGTGCTGAAGACCCGCAAGGCCAGCGCGCTGCTGCTGGCCGACAGTGGCATCAGCTTCCCGAGCTACGGGCTGGCCACGACGCCGAAGGCAATCGAGTCGAAGCAGGCCGCGATCGCGAAGTTCACGCGCGTGCAGCTGCGCGCCTGGCAGTACATCCACGACAACCACATCGACGAGGCGGTGGCCGCCATCGTGGCGCAGCGGCCGACTGCGCGGCTGGACCCCGAGGTGCTCAAGGGACAGCTCGTGGCCTACCGCCCCTTCTTCCAGAGCCCGGGCGACAAGAGCCTGCCGATCGGCCAGCAGTCCGACGCCGACTGGGCCGCGGCGATCCGCTCGATGGAACAGACCGGCCAGATCAAGCCGGGCCGCAAACCCTCCGACTACTACACCAATGCGCTCCTTTCCGTCTGAAGCGCCCGCGCGCGGAGCACATCACGTGGCCGATTTCCTGTCGATCGACGGCCTCCACAAGGTCTACCAGTCTGGCCGCAAGCCGATCACCGCGCTGCAGGACGTGCGCCTCGGCGTGGCGCGCGGCGAGTTCGTCTCGATCGTGGGCCCGAGCGGCTGCGGCAAGAGCACGCTGATGCGCTGCATCGCCGGGCTCGAGCCCATCACCAGCGGGCGGCTCGCGCTCGACGGCGTGCCGATCACCGAGCCGCCCGACAACATGGGCGTGGTGTTCCAGCGCGACCTGCTGCTGGAATGGCGCAGCATCCTCGACAACGTGCTGGCGGCCGCCGAATTCCATGGCCTCGAGCGTGCGCGGCATGCACCGCGCGCGCGCGAACTGCTGGCCCTGTTCGGCCTGGCCGACTTCATGGACCGCTATCCGCGCGAGCTCTCGGGCGGCATGCGCCAGCGCGTCTCGATCTGCCGCGCGCTGCTGCTCGATCCGCAGTTGCTGCTGATGGACGAGCCCTTCGGCGCGCTCGACCCCTTCACGCGCGATGCGCTCAACGCGGAGCTGCAGCGCACCTGGATGGCGACCGGCAAGACGGTGATCTTCATCACCCATTCGATCACCGAGGCCGTCTACCTCGGCGGGCGCGTGGTGATGATGGCGCGCGGTCCCGGCCGTATCGCCGACATCCTGCCGATCGAGCTCGAGCGGCCGCGCGGCCTCGACGTGCGCGAGACGCGCGAGTTCGCGGCCTACGTGTCGCGCATCAAGGAAACCTTCCGCGAACTGGGCGCTTACTGACCATGAAGACACTCTGGAACCACACCGAGCGCAGCCGCCAGGCGCTGCTCACGCTCGCCGTGCTGCTCGTGGCCTGGGAGGCGTGCGTGCGCCTGCTCGGCATCCGCGACTTCCTGCTGCCCGCGCCCTCGAAGATCATCGGGCAGTTCCTCGCGCAGCCTGGCTACCTGCTGCGCGAAACGCTCGACACCTTGCTCACCACGATGTACGGCTTCGTGCTGGCCGTGGTGCTCGGCGTGGCCGCGGCCATCGGCATCGTCTATTCGCGCTTCCTCGACCGCACGCTCTACTCGCTGCTGGTGGCGCTCAATGCCGTGCCCAAGGTGGCGCTCGCGCCGCTGTTCGTGATCTGGATGGGCACCGGCGCGCTGCCCAAGGTGGCGATCGCGATGCTGATCGCGATCTTCCCGATCCTGATCGACTGCGTGCTGGGGCTGCGTTCCACCGACCCCGACATGCTCGACATGGCGCGGGTCAACAAGGCCACGCGCGGGCGCATCCTCTGGAAGATCCGCTTTCCCAATGCGCTGCCGAGCCTGTTCGCGGGCATGAAGGTCGGCGTGTCCTTCGCGCTGGTGGGCACCATCGTCGGCGAGTTCGTGGCCGGCGAATCGGGGCTGGGCCACGTGATCCTGGTGGCGCAGGGCAGCTTCGACACCTCCACCGTGTTCGTCGCGCTCGCGCTGCTGTGCGTGCTCGGCGTGGTGCTGTTCAAGGGGATCGAGCTGGCCGAGGAGCGGCTGCTCGGCTGGCATGCCTCGCAGCGCGGCGTGCCGGCGCACGCGGTCTAGCAGAGGCCGTGCGCGCTGCATGAAAAAAGGGGCCGTCGGCCCCTTCGTTCGTTGTGGCGTGCAGCGGCTCAGTGCGCATCCGCATGCTTCGCCGCCGCGATCACCGCCTGCTCGTCGTGCTTCGCGCCGTTGAGGAACAGGTTCAGCAGCACCGCCGCGATCGACGCCAGCAGGATGCCCGACTCGATCAGCGAGTGGATCGCATGCGGCATCCACTGCTTGAAGTTGGGCGCGATCAGCGGAATCATGCCGACGCCGATCGAGACCGCCACGATCATCGCGTTGTGGCGGTTGTGCTTGAAGTCGACGCCCGAGAGGATGCGGATGCCGGTGGCGGCCACCATGCCGAACATCACGAGGCCCGCGCCGCCGAGCACCACGGTGGGCAGCGACTCCACCAGCGCCGCCATCTTCGGCAGCAGGCCCAGCACGATCAGGATCACGCCGCCGGCCACGCAGACATAGCGGCTCTTGATGCCGGTGACGGCGACCAGGCCCACGTTCTGCGAGAAGCTGGTGTAGGGGAAGGTGTTGAAGATGCCGCCGATCAGCGTGCCCAGGCCGTCGGTGCGCAGGCCCTTGGCGAGGTCCTGCTGCGAGATCTTGCGCTCGGTCATCTCGCCGAGCGCGAGGAACATGCCGGTCGATTCGATCATCACCACCACCATGATCAGCGTCATCGTGAGGATCAGGATCGGGTCGAACTGCGGCATGCCGAAGTGGAACGGCAGCACGATGTCGAACCACGCGGCCTTGCCGACCTTCTCGTAGGTCATGAGGCCGGTGAGCGAGGCCACGACCGCGCCGATGACGATGCCCAGCAGCACCGAGATGTTGGCGACGAAGCCCTTGGCGTACTTCACGATCAGCAGGATCGACACCAGCACCAGCGCGGCCACGCCCAGGCCCGAGAGGTCGGCGTACTTGGGGTTGGGCACGGTGGGCATGATCGCGAAGCCCTTGGGCACGGCGGGGATGGAGCTGCCGGGCGAGGTGACCTCGGCCAGCCACTTGGCGTAGACCGGATCGACCAGCGCGGGCGCCGTCGGGCCCACGGGATTGCCGAAGATCCAGTTGATGCCCACGCGCATCAGGCTGATGCCGATCACCGCGATGATGGTGCCCGTGACCACCGGCGGGAAGAAGCGCAGCATGCGGCTCACGAAGGGCGCGATCAGTATCGAGACGATGCCCGCGCCGATGATGGCGCCGAACAGCAGCTGTGCGCCGTTCTGGCCCGGGTTGGCATTGGCGATGGCCACCATGGGCGCCACCGAGGCGAAGGTCACGCCCATCATCACGGGCAGCTTGATGCCGAACCACTGCGTGGCGCCGAGCGCCTGGATCAGCGTGGCGATGCCGCAGCAGAACAGGTCCGCCGAGATCAGCAGCGCGACCTCGTCGGGCGAGAGCTTGAGCGCACGGCCCACGATCAGCGGGACCGCGACCGCGCCCGCGTACATGACCAGCACGTGCTGCAGGCCCAGGGCGGTGAGCTTGCCGGTGGGCAGGCGCTGGTCCACCGGATGGACTGTGGAAAGGGAGTCGGCCGTCATCGTGAATCTCCTGCTGCGGCAATGAGAAAAAGACAGAAAGAGGTGCGGCGCGCAGTCGTCGGGCGCGTCCACCGCATCTGGTGTACGCGAAACTGTATACAATTTATGCGGCAATCCGGACTGAGGAAAACCCGGGGGGGCCCGGGCGGGCCGGATGCCGTGCCGGCGGCTGGTTCAGGCCACTGGGTAGGGGCCGTCCTCGAAGCGCTGCGCGTGGTAGCCCTTGCTGCCCACGGCATGCGCCAGTTCGCTGCGGAAGTCGCGGCCCTCGCGCAGGCTTTGCAGCACCTGCGCGAAGTCGTGCTTCGGCGCCCAGCCCAGGTCGCGCCGCGCGCGCGCGTTCACGTACACGCGGTCGAGCTGCGCGGGCAGGGTCCAGCCGCGCCGTTCGTAGAGCGCCTCGCAGTCGGGGAAGTGCCGGCGCAGCACGGCCGGCGCATCGCTGCGCAGCAGCGCGAGTTCGTCGCGCGCGAAAGGCGTGGTGGCCGAGACGATGTAGCGGCCGAAGCCCAGTGCCGGTGCGCGCCGTGCCGCGCACAGGTGCGCCTCGACGATGTCCGCGATGTCGGCGCGGCGATGCAGCAGCTCGTTGGCCTGAGCGTTCTCGAGCGAGTGGCGCTCGCGTGCGCGCGGATCGTCGTCGTCCTCGGGGAAGAAGCGCGAGGTGCGCAGCACGATTGCGTGGAGGCCGTGCTCGCGATGGAACAGCTGGCACAGGTCCTCGGCCGCGGTCTTGGTCGCGCCGTAGATGTTCTTCGGGATCGGCGTCACGTCTTCCGTGATCCAGGCGGCGGGCTCGCCCGCGGCCGGCGTGAGCGCCGAGCCGAAGCTGCTGGTGGTGCTCGTGAACACGAAGGCCTGCACGCCGGCCGCCACCGCCTCCTCGAGCAGCGCGAGCGTGCCCGCGATGTTGGTCTCGACGAAGTCCTGTTTCGCATGCGTGGCCACGTGCGGCTTGTGCAGGGTGGCGGTGTGCAGCACCGTGCGCACGCCGCGCATGCACTCGCGCACGAAGGCACGGTCGGCGATGGAGCCGGTGCGGTCGGTGAAGGGCGAGGCGAGCAGGTCGATGCCGCGGGCCTCGCCCCAGGCGTCGGGGTGCGCGCGCAGATGGCGCATCAGTGCTTCGCCGAGATGGCCGGCGCTGCCGGTGACCAGTGTGGTCATGGGAACGGTGTCCTTCCTGCGATGGGGATGTTCGAAACCGCGAGGCTAACGCGAGGTCGCGCGCGCCGTCCATGCACAAGTCATGCGTGGGGCGGTCCGCTCTCGGGCGACGGTGATGACCAGCCGCCCCGCGCTGCCGTCGGCCAGCGCGACACGGTGGCCTGGTGCACGCCCATGCGCTGCGCGAAATGGCTCTGCTTGAAGCCGCGCAGCCACCGCAGGCGCCCGAGCGCGAGACCGGTGTCGCTCGCCACCATGCGCGCTCCTCAGGCCAGCAGCGCCTTCACCAGGTCGAGCTGGCGGTCGGGCTTGCCGGTGCCGAGCTCGAGGCTGGCCTCGATGCGGTCGAGGTGTTCGATCATGCAGTTCACGGCGGCTTCCACGTCGCCGGTGCGGCAGATACGCAGGAAGTCGGCATGCTCGTCGGACGAGCAGTGCGGATCGTTCGACGAGTGGTAGAGCATCGCGATCAGCGAGCTGCGCGCGACCAGTTCGCGCACCAGCTCGGCCAGCGTGTGGTTGCCCGTGGCCTCGGCCAGCGCGACGTGGAAGTCGCCCAGCAGCTTCTCGCGCACCGTGCCCATGGTGGTGGTCTGGCGCAGCGCGTTGCGCTCGAAGCGGATGTGCTGGTCGAGCGCCTGGTAGTCGCGCGGCCGCGCGTTGGCGATGAACAGCCGCACCACCTCGCGCTCGAGGATGCGGCGCACCGCGAACACCTCGCGCGCCTCCTCCACCGTGGGCTGGCAGACGAAGGCGCCCTTGTCGGGAATGATCTCGATCAGCTTGTCCTTCGACAGCATCAGCAGCGCCGCGCGTACCTTGGTGCGGCTCACCGAGTAGACGCGGCCCAGCGCCTCCTCGCGCAGCCAGGTGCCGGGCGGCAGGCGCTTCTCGACGATGGCGGTGGCGATGTCCTGGGCGATGCTCTCGATGGAGCTGGCCTTGTCCGCCTTCTCGCTGGCGGCGGCCGGGCCGGCGTCGGTGGCGGCCGGCGCGGCGGGGGAAGGAGCGGGGGTGGAACGTGCGCGGGGCATCGGTGGATTGTCGCTTGGCGCAAGCCGGTGCCCGGCGCACATGCCGCTATGGCCTCGCGAGGGTGAAGCCTTCGAGCGCGCCGACCATGGTCTTGGGCAGCGGCCGCGCGAGCTCGCCGCGCTTGCTGGTGCGCAGCTTGAGCCGCACCAGCGATTCGATCAGCTGCGTGCCCGCGGCCACGCCGTCGATCACCGGCACGCCGAGCAGCTCGCCGATGTGCTCGCACAGGTCGGTCATGCCGGCGCAGCCGAGCACGATGCAGTCGGAGCCGTCCTCCTCGAGCGCGCGCCGGCATTCCTCGACGATGCGTTCGCGCGCGCGCGAGCCCGGCTCCTCAAGCTCGAGCACCGGCAGCTCGCAGGCGCGCACGTTGGCGCAGAAGCGCTCCATGCCGTAGATCTCCGCCAGGTGCCAGGCCTGGCCGATGGTGCGCCCCAGCGTGGTGACCACGCTGAAGCGGCTGCCGACCATGCTGGCCAGGTGCATCGCGGCCTCGGCGATGCCCACCACCGGCCCGCGCGCGAGCTCGCGCGCGGCCTTCAGGCCCGGGTCGCCGAAGCAGGCGATCACGTAGCCGTCGATGCCGTCGCGCTCGCCGGCCGCGATCTCCTGCAGCAGGCCGGGCACGGCCAGCGCCTCGTCGTAGTGGCTCTCGATGGAGACCGGGCCCATGGCCGGGCTCACGGCCACGATCTCGGTGCCGGCGTGCGCCACCGCGCGGGCGCAGGCACCGATCTTCTCGGTCATGCTCCAGGTGGTGTTGGGGTTGATGATCTTGATGCGCACGGTGCGCTCCCTTTCTCTTGCGGTGTGGTCAGGTCTTGTTGTTGCGGTTCAGCAGCGCGTAGATCACGAAGCCCAGCGCCATGCCGATGAACCAGGCGTAGTTGGCCGCGCCGCGCAGGGTCGGCACCATCACGCACAGGATCGGCACCAGCGCCGAGGGGATCAGCGCCTGGATCGCCTTCGGGTTGTAGCCGCCGCTGTACCAGTACTTGCCCTGCTTGCTCATGCTGTAGAGCGCATCCACGTCGATCTGCTGCTTGCGCACCAGGTAGTAGTCGGCGATGAGGATGCCGAACAGCGGGCCGATGAACGAACCCAGCACGTCGAGCGTGTAGTGGATGACCTCGGGACTGTTGTAGAGGTTCCACGGCGTGAGGAACACCGAGCCCACGGCGGCGATCATGCCGCCGGTGCGCCAGCTGATGTGCTGCGGCGCCACGTTCGAGAAGTCGAAGGCCGGCGAGACGAAGTTGGCGACGATGTTGATGCCGATGGTGGCGATCATGAAGGTCAGCGCGCCCAGCACCACGGCGGTGGTGCTGTCGATCTTGCCCACGGTGTGCACCGGGTCGGTGATGAGTTCGCCGAACACCGGCAGCGTGGCGGCGGTGGTGATCACGGTCAGCAGCGAGAAGAACACGAAGTTGATCGGCAGGCCCCAGAAGTTGCCCTTCTTCACCGCGTCGAAGCTCTTGCCGTAGCGCGAGAAGTCGCCGAAGTTGAGCATCGGGCCGCTGAAGTAGCTGACCACCAGCGCGATGGCCGACAGCATCACCGGCAGCGCGTCCCAGCCCTGGAACTTGATGCCGCCGAGGTTCAGGTCGATGTTCTTCCAGCCGGCCTTCCACACCAGCCAGCCGCACAGGATGGCCATCACCACGTAGACCGCGGGACCGGCCCAGTCGATGAACTTGCGGATCGCGTCCATGCCGTGCCAGAACACGAAGGCTTGCAGCACCCACATCACCATGAAGGCGACCCAGCCCAGCGTCGACAGCCCCACGAAGCCGTGCTGCGCCAGGTCGGCGTAGGGCGCGAGGTTCGGGAACATGTGCAGCGCCAGCACCATGAAGGCGGCCGAGGCAAGGTAGGTCTGCACGCCGTACCAGGCCACCGCGATCAGACCGCGGATGATGGCCGGGATGTTGGCGCCGAGCACGCCGAAGGAGGCGCGGCACATCACGGGGTAGGGCGTGCCGGTCACCTGGCTGGGCTTGGCGACCAGGTTGCAGAAGATCTGCACGATCACGATGCCCACCAACAGCGACACCAGCACCTGCCAGCTCGACAGGCCGAGCGCGAACAGGCTGCCGGCCGTGATGTAGCCGCCCACGCTGTGCACGTCGGACATCCAGAACGCGAAGATGTTGTACTGCCCCCAGGTCTGCTTCCTGAGCGGCGCGAGGTCCTCGTTGGTCAGGCGCGGGTCGTAGCCGGGCTTGATGAGGGCATTCGATTCGGCATGCGCCGGGGCGCTGGCTGCGCTGCCCCCGGCGGGCGTCTGGCTGACGGCTGTGCTCATGGTCTTTACCTCGTCTCTTCGATTTGGGTTGCGTTGGAGGACCGGCTTGCGACGCAATTTGTGCGCCCGTTTTTGAGTTCGTTATTTGTATACAAAAACTGAGCACAATCAAGATCATCCAGATATTCATATATCCGTAGATTCCCTGAGGCGCGGGTGGGGGCGCGTCGGCCGCTGCTGCAAGAAAAAGAGCGCCGGGCCCAGGGGCCACGGCGCTCTCGCGCGGAAAAGGAGGGGGAAGGCCGGTCGGGCCTACTTCGCCGCCACCTTCACGAACACCGGGTTCGAATAGAACCAGAGGTCGGCGTAGTTGCGCGCATTGATCGCGTTGAAGCGCGCCACGTTGTCGTTGCCCTCGGTGCGCGCGTCGGGCAGCGGCTCGCCGTTGGCGGTCTCGCCGGGCACGTCGGTGCCCAGGTTGGTGCCACGCAGCCGGAAGTACTGGTTGGCGCCGGCCTTCACGGTGAAGCTGGCGGCGTAGTAGCCCTCGGCATCGAGCTTCCAGTCGGCGCGCGTGAAGCGCTTGACGACGCGCGTCGACGGGCTGGTCGCGCGGTCGTAGCCGGGCGTGCCGGGCTGCTCGCGGCCGGTCACGTCGCCCGCGATCAGGTCGATGTGGTCGACCACGGGCTTCACGTTGGCATAGAGGCCGCTGCCGAGCTGGTATTCGAAGTTGTTGCGCTCGGGGCTTTTGAAGCGCACCGTGATCTGCAGCTCCTCGCCCGCGGCGGCCGCGAGCTCGGTGCCCATGCGGCCGGCGCCCTTGCTGCTCTTGACCTGGAAGTCGAGCGCGTCGATCAGGTCGCCGTTGACCGCGAACTGCCGGCCCGCGCGCATTGCCGCGAGCAGCGACTTCGGATCCTTGATGTCGCCGAACAGGTGGTTCTTCGCGTATTCGCCGGGCGCGTAGCCGCTGCTGTAGAGGCCGCGCGAGGTGGTGAAGTGGTAGTCGGAATCGGCCACGTTCCAGATCCGGCGGCCTTCCGACAGCAGCGCGTCCCAGGTGCCGCCGAGCTTGGCCACGAGGTGGTCGACGCCGCCGTAGGTGCGCGAGGGCAGGTTGGCGTCGATGTAGGCGCTGTTGTAGCCGCCGCGGTCGGGCTCCATCTGGTTGCCGACCATGCCCTCGAGCGAGAACACGATGTCGGGCGCGAGGTCGTTCATCTCGCGCAGCTGCGCGATCGTGTACTTGCCGGGGTTGCGCGAGGGATGGTTGATCTGCAGGTAGCTGGTGGTCGGGTAGTTCTTCTTGAGCCAGGCCACGGCCTGCATCGTCTCGGCGTGGGTGTTGTAGCCGGTGCCGGCCTTCGGTCCCCAGGCGGCCACGTCGGCGGCCGGGAACAGCGCGGCGTCGCGGTTGGTGAACAGGTACTCGAACTGGCTCACGGCCTTGAGCGCGGCATCCGACATCGGGCTGTCGGTCAGGATGCCGACGTTGCCGTGGTCGTGCGCGGGCATGTCCCACTCGGCCGAGGCGAAGATGGTCTTGTCGGCGTACTTGTCGCTGGCCTGCAGCGCCTTGATGCGCGGCACCTGGTACTTGGCCATGCCTTCGGAGAACGGGATCTGCGCGGGCAGGGTGCGGCCGTCGTTGTCGTAGGACGAGAGACGCAGGTGGTCCGAGATCGCGACCCAGTCGAGGCCGAAGCGGTCGAAGGCCTTGGCCAGCACCTGGTCGAGCGTGGAGATCTGCTGCGTGTCGTCCGACTGCCAGGTGTGGACGTGCAGGTCGCCGACGGTCCAGCGGCCGGCTTCGGCGGCCGGCGCGGGCGGCGGGGCCGGGGGCGCGGGTGCCGGGGCGGGCGCGGCGGGCAGGCCGCCGAACACCACGCGGCTGTCGGAACCGCCGCCGCAGCCGGCGAGCATGGCCGTGCCGAGCACGAGCGAGAAGGCGAGGCGCGACAGCGGCACGCCGGAGAGGGAAGGCAGGGATTTCATGAAGACGGGAACAGGAACGCGGAAGGGACACGAGGCCGCCGCTGCAAGGCCGCGGCGCTCGGGGGCGAACGAGGCGCGGACGCGCCAGGAACGCGCTGGAGTCTCGGTGTCGGTCGTGACGCGTGCGTGAAAGCCGAATGAAAGTCACGCCGCTGTCACGCTCGCCGCGCGACCCGCGACATCAGCCCGTCATCGCGTCGTCGGCCTGCGCCTGGAACATGCGCGTGAAGTCGCAACAGGACTGCGCGAGCATCACGATCGACGAGGTCAGCGCGCTGCGGTGCTCGCCCTTGTGCATCGCCACGTAGCGCACCACCGGCAGCGCCGGCGCCACCTCGATCTCGGCCAGCATGCCGGCCGCCACCATCGGCTGCAGGCATTCGCGCGGCAGGTAGCTCACGCCCAGGCCCGACACCGTGAGGCCGACCAGCGCGATCAGGTTGCTCACCACGATGGTGTCGGCCGGCTGCACGCCCTGTTCCTTCATCCAGGCGTCGTAGGCGCGGCCGGTGCCCGAGTTGCCGCCCTGCACCAGCATGCGCTGGCGCGCCAGCTCGTGCAGCCGCAGCGGCGCGTCGGCGGGCACCACGCCGGGCTTGCACATCCAGGCGCTCCTCACCTCGCCGATCGCCTTGCTCGCCATGCGCGCGTCGGCGAAGCTGTCGGGCAGGAACACCAGGTCGAGCTCGTCGGCCAGCAGCTTGTCGCGCAGCTGCAGGCTGTCGTCGACGTCGGGCTCGAGGATCACCTTCGGGTAGTGCTGCTGGATCAGCCGCACCAGCCGCGGCAGCCAGGTCATGGCCGTGAGCTCGGTCACGCCGATGCGCAGCCGGCGCTCCACCACGCCGGGCTTGCCGAACTGCTCGACCGCCGCGTCGCGCTGCGCCAGCAGCTTCTGCGCGAGCACGTACATCTCCTCGCCCTTCTCGGTGAGTCGCGCGCTGCGCTGGCTGCGGTCGAACAGCTCGGTGTCGAACAGCGCCTCGAGCTCTTGCACCCGCTTCGACACCGCCGACTGCGAGGTGTGGAGCTGGTTGGCGGCCTGCGCGAAGCCGCCCAGGCGGGCGATCCAGTAGAGGGCCTCGAGCTGCTTGAAGGTCATCATGGCGGTGCGTTCCTTGGGCGACAGAACACTTTAAGCGATCTTTTTCGATGAATAAAAATCGCTTTTGGAAACTTGAAGCCGCGCCGAAGATGCGCTCCGAACCGGTTGCGCCCACCACTTTCGTATTCAAACCACACGGCCAAGGACTTCACCATGCACTTCCCACGCGCCTTCGCACGCCCCGCCGCACTCGGCATCGCCCTCGCAGTGGCCTGCGGCGTCGCCGCCGCCCAGGACAGCGGCACGCTGCGCAAGATCAAGGACAGCGGCACGATCCAGATCGGCAGCCGCGACACCCAGATCCCGTTCTCGTACAAGACCAGCGCCGACGCGGCGCCGATCGGCTTCACCAACGAGATCTGCCTGAAGATCGTCGAGGCGGTGAAGGTCAGGCTGAACCTGCCGAAGCTCGACGTGCGCTACACGCTGCTGAACTCCACCAACCGCATCCCGCTGCTGCAGAACGGCACCGTGGACCTCGACTGCGCGACCACCACCAACACCACGCAGCGCCAGCAGCAGGTGGACTTCGCGCCCAGCCATTTCGTCACCAACATCACGGCGGCGGTCAAGAAGAGTTCGGGCATCAACAGCTTCGCCGACCTGCAGGGCAAGACCGTGGCCACCGTGGCCGGCAGCACCTCGATCCAGCTGCTGCGCGGCGCGCGCAAGAACGGCATCGACGTGCAGGAGATCGCCGGCAAGGACACGGCCGATGCCTTCCTGCTGCTCGCGAGCGACCGTGCCGCGGCCTACGTGCTCGACGACGTGCAGCTCGCCGGCCTGATCGCCAACCAGCCCAACGCCAGCGACTACAAGCTGCTGAAGGAATCGCTGCGCCAGGAGCCCTACGGGATCATGCTGCGCAAGGACGACCCCGAGTTCAAGGCGATCGTCGACCAGACCGTGGCCGGCCTCATGAAGTCGGGCGAGATCGACAAGCTCTACGCGCGCTGGTTCACGCAACCGATTCCGCCGCGCAACGTGAGCCTCGACTTCCCGATGTCGGACGCGGTGCGCGAGACCTACAAGAACCCGAACAACAAGGGCGTGTGAGCGTGAGTTCTTCTTCTCCGAACGGCGCGCAGCATCCGCGCGGCCTGGCCTTCTCCGACGCGCTGATGCGCGAGGTGCGCGAGCGCTTCCTGCTCGTGGAGCGCGACCACCACGGGCGCGAGCGCCTGTACTTCGACAACGCGGGCGGCTCGTTCCGGCTCAAGGCCGCCATCGAGCGCTTCGCGGCCATCGACGCGGTGCCCGACAACACCGAGCGCATCCACGAGACCGCGCTCGAGCTGCAGGCCGTGCAGGCGCGCGGCTGGGACGACGTGCGCACCATCCTCAACGCCGAGGGCGGCAGCATCTTCGCGGCGCTCACCGCCTCGGGCGCCATGTTCGACATGGTGCGCGCGGTGGCCGAGAACGTGAGCGGCACGAACATGGTGACCACCGTGCTCGAGCATCCCTCGGCCTACGACGCGATGGCGCTCTACGCCGAGCGCACCGGCCGCGAGCTGCGCGTGGCGCGCAGCAACCCCGAGACCGGTGGTATCGACGTCGACGAGATCGTGCGGCTGGTCGATGCCGACACCTGCCTGCTCAACGTGATCTACGCCTCGAACATCTCGGGCGCGAAGCTCGACATCGAGGCCATCGTGCGGCGCGCGCGCGAGGTCAAGCCCGATCTCTACATCGTCGTGGACGCGGTGCAGCATGCGCCGCACGGACTGATCGACCTGCAGAAGACGCCGGTGGACGGCATCAACCTCGCGCCCTACAAGTTCTTCGGCTGCCGCGGCTCGGGCATTGCCTGGATGTCGGAGCGCGCCGCGGCCCTGCCGCACCACAAGCTCGCGGGCAAGAAGGCCGGCCACTGGGACCTCGGCAGCGTGGCGCCCTGGCAGTTCGCGGTGGTCAGCGAGATCGTCGACTACGTCTGCTGGCTCGGCGGCCACTTCAGCGATGCCAGCGGACGGCGCGAGCTGTTCGCGGCCGGCATCGCGCACATCGAGCTGCACGAACGCGCGCTGCTCGCGGCGCTGCTCGAGGGCGTGGACGGCCAGCCGGGCCTGCGCGCCATGCCGGGCGTGCGCGTGTTCCTCGACCACCCGGACCTGAGCCGGCGCGACCTGATCCTGGGCATCGGCTTCGACGGCCTGGACTGCACGCGCGCCGTGCACGAGTACGGGCTGCGCGGCGTCACGGTCTACGAGCGCACGGCCGCGAGCATCTACTCGCGGCGCATGCTCGATTCCTTCGGGCTCGAGGGCACGGTGCGCGTGTCGCCGCTGCACTGCAACTCGATGGCGGAAATGGCGCGCTTCCTTCAGGTGACGCAGGAGATCGCGCGCGCGTTCGCGACGGCGGACTGAAGCAAGGGGCACCGCGGCGGGATCACTGGCGTACAAGACGCCCGCGCGCGGGCGTCCTATCGTGAGGCGGTCTTCCACTTTCGTGAACCGCCTCCCGATGCCCACCCCGTTCTCGCCCCCCTTCACTGCCTCCGGCCGCAGCGCGCTCGTGCAGGCGCCGCCCTGGCACTACGCCGGCTGGCTGGTCAACGTGGCCTTCGCCTTCGAGGCCGAACGCGCCGCCGCGCTGCTGCCCGCCGGGCTCGGCCGGGCCACCGGCCAGGGCTGCGTGCATTTCGCCGACTGGCAGTTCTGCGGCGCCGATGGCGCGGAGCTGCTCGATCCCGTCTATGCGCAGTACCGCGAGACCATCGTGGTGCTCGAGATCGAAGGCCCGCCGGGCGAACAGCGCTTCTGCTGCCCTTTCATCTACGTCGACCAGGACATCTCGCTGCTGCGCGGCTGGCTGCAGGGCTGGCCCAAGAAGATCGGCCAGACCTGGGTCACGCGCAGCCTGCCGATCGCCCATCCGGCGGCCGCCTCGCTGGGCCATGGCAGCCGGCTCGGCGCCAGCCTCAGCGTGAAGGAACGCCGGCTGGTCGATGCCAGCGTCACCCTGAATGGCGAGCCCGGCGAACGGCTGGGCTTCCTGCGCGCGCCGACCATCGGCGCGATCGGCTGGCCCGACCTGACGCGGCCGCGGGAGGTGCCGGTGCCGCGCCATCTGCGCGCCGACATCGTCGACCGCGTGGAGTCGGGCTGGACCGCGGGCAGCGCCACACTGCGCTTCCACGACCATCCGGTGGAGGAGCTTTCGCTGCTCGGCGAGGTGCGCGCCACGCAGGCCACGGCCGGCTGGATGGGGCTCACGGTGCGCGGAGCCTTCGCCGCCTAAGTCGAAGCCGATGCCCGCAGCGATCGTGTCGAGGGCGCTGCTGCGCTACCCTCGCGCGATGACCGCCGTCGCCGCGCCGCCGCCGTCCTCCCGCCTGGTCGTGCTGCCCTCGGGCGAGGGCCTGCGCGTGGAGGCGCTGTTCGCGGCCGAGCCGCGCGCCCGCTTCGCGCCGCACTGGCATCCCGAATGGAGCGTGGGCGCCATCCTCGAGGGCCACTGCGAGTTCACCTGCGACGGCGAGGCGCTCGTGGCCCATGCGGGCGAGCTGGTGCTGATGGCGCCCTACATGCTGCACACCGCGGGCGTGAGCCGGCGCAGCTTCCGCATGGTGATGCTCTATGTGCCGCATGGCTGGGTCGCGGCGCGGCTGGGTTGGCCGGCGGATTCGCGTGGTGCCTTGCAGCGCAAGGTGCTGCCCGATGCGGAGCTTGCCGAGGCCCTGGCTGCCGCCGCGACGGCGGCAGACGGCGCGGGCATCGCCCACCTGGTCGAACGCATCCTGCGTGCCCAGACCGGTCCCGAACTGATGCCGCTGCAGCCGCCCGCGCCCGATGCGCGCGTGGCGGAGATCTGCGCGCTGCTCGCTGGGGAGGATGCCTGCCGCATCGATCCGGCCGCGCTCGCGCGCCGCATGGGCGTGTCGCGCGAGCACTTCCAGCGCGCCTTCCGCGAGGCCGTGGGCATGACGCCTGCGCACTACGCGCGGCATGCGCGCATCGGCCGCGCCAAGGCGCTGCTGCGCGAGGGCGTGGCGCCGAAGGACGTGGCGGCCGAATGCGGCTTCGCCGACCAGGCGCATTTCTCGCGCTGGTTCCGGCGCTGCTTCGGGGTGGCGCCGGGGCGGTATCGGATCGGTGAGTAGAAAACCGTTTGGGTTGAAGAAAGCTTCGGTCTGAAAAAACCGTTCGGGCTGAGCTTGTCGAAGCCTTGCGCAGGGCTTCGCCCTTCGACAGGCTCGGGACAGGCCAGGCTCAGCCCGAACGGGTAGGGGTGGGGCTCAGGCCAGCAGGTCGCTCAGCGTGCGCGCGATCACCTTGGTCGCGCGCCGCAGGTCCTCGAGCACCACGCGCTCGTCGCTGCGCTTGGCATGCGACTCGAGCACGGTGCGCGGGCCGGCGCCGTAGATCACGCCGGGAATGCCGGCTTCGCCATAGAGGCGAACGTCGGTGTACAGCGGCGTGCCCATGGCCTTGATCGGCTCGCCGAACAGCTCGCCGCCATGCTTCTGGATCGCCTCGACCAGCGGCTTGTTGCCCGCCAGCGGCTTCATCGAATTGGCCAGCAGCAGGCGCTTGATATCGACCGTGATGCCCGGGAACGAGGCCGCCGCGTCGGCGATGACCTGGCGGATCGAGGCCTCGACCTCGACCGGGTTCTCCTCGGGGATCATGCGGCGGTCGAGCTTGAACACCACCTTGCCGGGCACCACGTTGGTGTTGGTGCCGCCCTCGATGCGACCGACGTTGAGGTAGGGGTGCGTGATGCCCTCGACCTTCGAGCTGACCTGCTGGTAGAGCGTGTTCTGCGCATAGAGCGCCTCGAGGATCTTCACCGCGCCCTGCAGCGCGTCGATGCCGGTGGAGGGAATGGCGGCATGCGCCATCTTGCCGTGCACCGTCACTTCCATCTGCAGGCAGCCGTTGTGGGCCGTGACCACCTCGTAGCTGAAGCCCGCGGCGATCATCAGGTCGGGCTTGGTGAGGCCGTTCTTCAGCAGCCAGCCCGGGCCGAGGATGCCGCCGAATTCCTCGTCGTAGGTGAAGTGCAGTTCGACGCCGCCCCTGGTCGGCTTCGCGACCGCTTCGAGCGCGCGCAGCGCGAAGGTGAAGCTCGCGAAGTCGCTCTTGCTCACGGCGGCCGCGCGGCCGTAGAGCGAGCCGTCGGCGATCTCGCCGCCGTAGGGGTCATGGGTCCAGCCCTCGCCGGGCGGCACCACGTCGCCGTGCGCGTTGAGCGCCACGGTGCGGCCGCCGTCGCCGTCCTTGCCGTACCGGCGGCGCACGATCAGGTTGGTGATCGATTCGAGGCCGTAGTCCTTCACGTCCTGCGCGGGCACGGCGTGCTTCTCGGCCACGAGGTTGAAGCCCTCGAGCAGTTCGGCGGTGCGCTCGGCATGCGGCGCGTTGTTGCCGGGCGGGGTGTCGGTGGGCACCTGCACCAGTTGCTGCAGGAACTTCACTTCCTCGTCGAAGTGGGCGTCGATCCAGGCGTCGAGCTTTGCGTAGTCGGTCATGGGGTTCAGGCGGCGCTCGGTGCGCCGTTCAGGTTGTCGAGCAGATGCTGGAAGGCTTGCACCGCCAGCTCCATGTCGTCGTTGGTGCTCGATTCGAGCGGGTTGTGGCTGATGCCGGAGTTGATGCCGCGCACGAACAGCATGGCCTGCGGCATCACCTCGTGCAGCTTCATCGCGTCGTGGCCGGCGCCGCTGGGCATGCGGAACAGCGGCACGCCGAGCGAATCGACCGCGCGTTCCCAGCGCTGCTGCCATTCGGGCGCGCTCGGCGCGGCCGAGGCCCGCATGGTCTCCTCGAGCGTGTGGCGCACGCCGCGGCGTTCGCAGATGTCCTGCAGCGCCTTCACCACGTCGTTGGCGAGCGCATCGCGCTGCGCGTCGTTGGGCGCGCGCAGGTCGAGGCTGAACTTGCAGCGCCCGGGCACCACGTTGATCGAGCCGCTCGGCACCTCGAGCATGCCGACGGTGCCGACCGAGTCGCCATCCTTCGCGGCGCGCTGCTCGGTGTAGAGGATCAGCTCGGCCACGGCCGCGGCCGCGTCGCGGCGGCGGTCCATCGGCGTGGTGCCCGCATGGCTGGCCATGCCGATCACCTCGCCCACGTAGCGCACGCTGCCGTTGATCGAGGTCACGATGCCCAGCGGGATGTCGAGCTCGTTGAGCACCGGGCCCTGCTCGATGTGCACCTCGACGAAGCCCAGGTATTTCGAGGGATCGCGCTGCGCCCTGGCGATGTCTTCCTCGCGCAGGCCCGCATGGGCGCGCGCCTCGCGCATGGTGATGCCGTCGGCGTCCTTCTGGTCGAGCCAGGCCGGGTTGAAGTGGCCGATGAGCGCGCCCGAACCGAGGAAGGTGGCCTTGTAGCGCTGGCCTTCCTCCTCGGCGAAGCCCACCACCTCGAAGGCGAAGGGCAGGCGGCGGTTCTGGCGCTTGAGCTCGCGCACGCAGGCCATGGGCACGAAGATGCCAAGCCGGCCGTCGTACTTGCCGCCGTTGCGCACGGTGTCGTAGTGCGAGCCCGTGAGCAGCGTCTTCGCATCGGGCGTCGCGCCCTCGTAGCGGCCCACCACGTTGCCGACCGCGTCGATCTCCACCGAGTCGAAGCCGGCCTCGCGCATCTCGCGCGCGATCTGCGCGGCGCAGGCACGGTGCGCGTCGGTCAGGTAGGTCACGGTGAGCTGGCCCTTCTCGGCGAAGCCCGGGTCGCTGTGCACCGCGAGCGCCTCCTGCCAGTCCCACACGTGGTTGCCGAGCGCCGGCTCGGTGCCGAACTTGTCGTTCAGGCGGATCTCGGCGATGCGGTGGATGTTGCGCAGCGCCTCGGCGAGCTCGAAGTCGGGGTGGTTGTAGGCGCGGCGCTCGAAGGTGTCGATGATCTCGCGCTTGGACAGGCCCGTGCCGCGCGGGCCGCGCACCGCGAGGATGAAGGGGAAGCCGAACTTCGCGTTGTAGTCGGCGTTGAGGCGCTGGATCTTCGCGAACTCCTCGGGCGTGCAGTCGGTGAGCCCGGCCTTGCCCTGCTCGTTGGTCGATTCGGCCGTCAGCGTCTTGCTGACCATCGCCTTGCCCGCGAGCTCGGGGTGGGCGCGGATCAGGGCCAGGCGCTCCTCCCTGGTGGCCGTGTTCACGGCCTGCGCGAGCGCGTACTTCAGGTGCTGCAGCGAACGGAACGGACGCGCGGCCAGCGCCCGGCGCGCGATCCACGGCGAGTGCTCGTAGGTGCCGTCGAGCAGCGCGACGGCTTCGTCGGCGCCCGCGGCGTTCAGTTGTTCGATGGTCAGGCTCATGGCGTGTGTGTCCTCCGTACGGATCAAGCTTGCGAGGCTTGGGAAGAGGCTTCGAACGGATGGGTCTTCTTCCAGTGCCGCGCGATGTCGATGCGGCGGCAGACCCACACCCGCTCGTGGCTGGCGATGTGATCGAGAAAACGCTGCAGCGCCACGATGCGGCCCGGGCGTCCGAGCAGGCGGCAGTGCATGCCGATGCTCATCATCTTCGGCGCCTCGTCGCCCTCGGCGTAGAGCGCGTCGAAGCTGTCCTTCATGTACTGGAAGAAGGGGTCGGCGTGCGAGTAGCCCTGCGGCAGCGCGAAGCGCATGTCGTTGCAGTCGAGCGTGTAGGGCACGATGAGCTGCGGCACGGTGGCGCCGTCGGTCTTGCGCACCTTCATCCAGAACGGCAGGTCGTCGCCGTAGTAGTCGCTGTCGTATTCGAAGCCGCCGTAGTCGGCCACCAGGCGGCGCGTGCGCGGGCTGTCGCGGCCGGTGTACCAGCCGAGGGCGCGCTCGCCCGTGAGCTTCTCGATCGCCTCCATGCCCAGGCGCATGTGTTCGCGCTCGGTGGCCTCGTCGATGTTCTGGTAGTGGATCCAGCGCCAGCCGTGGCAGGCGATCTCGTGGCCCAGTTCCTTGAAGGCGGCCGTGAGCTCGGGATGGCGCTCGAGCGCCATGCCGACGCCGAACACGGTGAGCGGCAGGCCGCGCTGCTCGAATTCGCGCAAGAGGCGCCACACGCCCACGCGCGAGCCGTACTCGTAGATGCCTTCCATGCTGATGTGGCGGTCCGGGTAGCTCGCGGGATTGAACATCTCCGAGAGGAATTGTTCCGAGCCGGCGTCGCCGTGCAGCGTGGCGTTCTCGCCGCCTTCCTCGTAGTTGAGGACGAACTGCACCGCGATGCGCGCGTTGCCGGGCCACTGCGCATGGGGCGGGTTGCGGCCGTAGCCGACGAGGTCGCGCGGGTAGGGCAGGGTGGTGTCGTAGACGGTCATGGTGGAAGGGGTCAGGACAATGCGAGGGAGATGTCGCTGGTGGGCACCTTGCGGTCGAACACCAGGTTGGCCTCGACGTGCTGCAGGTGCTCGGTCATCAGGCGCACGGCGCGCTCCTCGTCGCGCGCGGCCAGCGCCTTGACGATGTCGGCGTGCTCGTCGTTCGAATGCTCGGCGGCGCTGGTGCTCTGGTACATGAGCGTGATGAGGGCGCAGCGCGAGATCAGCTCGCCGAGGATCTGCGCCAGCACCTGGTTGCCCATGAGCTCGGCCATGCGCACGTGGAAGTCGCCGAGCAGCTCGGTGCGGCCCGAGACGTCCTCGCCCGACACGGCCGATTTCTCGAGCGCCACGTGTTCCTTGAGCGCCTTGATCTTGGCCGGCGTGACGGTGCGCACGAACTCGCGCGTCATCTCGGCCTCGAGCATGCGGCGCACCGCGAACACCTGCTTGGCCTCGTCGACCGCGGGCGCCGCCACGAAGGCGCCGCGCGCGGGCTCGAGCCGGATCAGCTTGTTCTGCGCGAGCTGGAACAGCGCCTGGCGTACCAGCGTGCGCGACACGCCGAAATGGTCCGCCAGCTTCTGCTCGGCCAGCTTGGTGCCGGGCTGAAGCCGGTGGTCGACGATCGCGCGGGTGAGCGCATCGACGATCGAACGGGTGGTGGAGGACTCCATGTTTTTCATGATAGACCGAAAGCCGACAACTGTATACACTTTTGTCCACCGGAATATCCCGCACTTTCACCTGACCGACCGAAGGAAACTCCCATGGGCCTGAGCACCCACGTACTGGACACGATGCATGGCGGCCCCGCGGCCGGCATGGAGGTCGCGCTCTTCACCACCGAGGGCGATGCCGCCACGCTGGTCAAGCGCTTCACGCTGAACGCGGACGGCCGCAGCGACGGCCCGCTCTACGACAACAGCACGCTGAAGACCGGCACCTACCGGCTGGTGTTCGACGTGGCGGGGTACTTCAAGGCGCGCGGCGTGGCGCTGCCCGAGCCGAACTTCCTCAACAAGGTGTCGCTGGACTTCGGCGTGGCGCATGCCGACCAGCACTACCACGTGCCGCTGCTGGTGAGCCCGTGGAGCTATTCGACCTACCGGGGGTCGTGAACGCCGACAGCGTGACTGTCGGAGGCTTTTCGCCGCTCCCCGTCCGGGGGGCGGGGGCGCTACTGCTGCAGCTGCCCTTCGGTCAGCGTGTCGAGCTGGAAGCGCCCGCTCTTGTCCCAGAGCCAGGTGTCGGTCCACACCACCGGCCCGAGCCGCGACGCGGCCGGGAAGGGCGCGGCCTGCAGCACGGTGCGCTCGATCTCGGCGATGACCTCGGGCGCATGCTGCGGCGCGCGCAGCCAGTGCAGCGCGACCACGCGGCCGCTGCCGTCGAGGTTGACCTGCAACGTGCCGACCGCGTAGAGCACCGGCGGCAGCTGGCCGCCGTAGATGCGGCGGTTGTTGAGGTCGTAGACATGGCGCGCGGCGTCGCGCCGGTAGTCGCGCGCGCTGGTGGCGTTCGATGCGCGCGGCGCCGGCCGGCCGCTGGCGCCGGGTTCGGCCGTGGCCTTGCTCAGTTGACCGGGCACCGAACCGGTGGTGCCGCATCCGGCAAGCCAGAGCGCGGCGAGGAAAGACACCGCCAGGGCGAGGCGGCGCGTCGTGGGCTGAAAATTCATCGCCGGGGTTATACCGTGACTCCCTCACTCCTCGGCAACCGAAGGTATCCCTCATGAACGGCGCGGTCGACCAACTGCTGGCCCGTCTTCGCGACGAAGACGCGGTGCTGGTGCGCGTCGAATCCACGCAGGGTTCGGCGCCGCGCGAGGCCGGCACCTGGATGGCGGTCTGGGCCGAGGGCCTCACGGCCACCATCGGCGGCGGCCAGCTCGAGTTCCAGGCCACGCAGGAAGCGCGCGAACTGCTGGCCGGCAGCCGCGCCATCGACGGCATCCAGCGCTATCCGCTGGGCCCGAGCCTGGGCCAGTGCTGCGGCGGCGTGGTGTTCCTGTCGTTCCGGCGCGTCTCGGCCAGCGACATCCCCGAGCTGCGGCGCGCGCTGGTCGAGCACCTGCGGCCGGTGGCGCTGTTCGGCGGCGGCCACGTGGGTGCGGCGCTCGCGCGGCTGCTCGCGGGCCTGCCGTTCTCGGTGCGCTGGATCGACAGCCGCGACGGCGTGTTCCCCGAAGAACTGCCGGCCCAGGTCGAGACCGAGCATTCCGAGCCGGTGCAGGACGCGGTGGCCTCGCTCGCGCCCGGCAGCCGCGTGCTGATCATGAGCTTCAGCCATGCCGAAGACCTCGACATCGTGATCGCCTGCCTGCGCCGCCTGCGCGAGCGCGACGACCTGCCCTACATCGGCCTGATCGGCAGCAAGACCAAGTGGGCCACCTTCAGCCACCGGCTCGAGGCGCGCGGCTTCACGGCGGCCGAGCTGGCGCGCATCACCTGCCCGATCGGCGTGCCGGGCATCACGGGCAAGGAGCCCGAGGTGATCGCGGTCGCGGTGGCGGCACAGTTGTTGCAATCGCTGGGCTGAGCCGTCGTGCCGGCGCACCAACAGGGTTTTCCCGGCACCGGCTCCGCAAAAAACCACGCCGCCACTCGCCAAAACTGTATACACTTTCAGTCCACAAGTATCTGCCGCAGCGGAGCGAGGCCCACCCGGAGCCTGCGTTCGCGGCACTTTCTCTGCTTACAGCGCCCGCAGTGGTGAGCAGGACGAAGACATCCGCGCCCGGCGTTCCCCCGCGCCGAGCGGATTGAGAGAGCACCTCATGGAAAGCTACTACCTCGACTGGGCCAACCTGCTGCTGCGCTGGGTCCACGTCATCACCGCCATCGCCTGGATCGGCGCCTCCTTCTACTTCGTGATGCTGGACAACAGCCTCGAGAAGCCGCAGGACCCCGAATCGCTCGACAAGGGCGTGGGCGGCGAGCAGTGGGCCGTGCACGGCGGCGGCTTCTACAACATGCAGAAGTACCTGCTGGCGCCCAAGAAGCTGCCGGACCACCTGCACTGGTCGTACTGGGAGAGCTACTCCACATGGCTCACGGGCTTCGCGCTCTTCACCATGTCGTACCTCTGGAACGCCAGCACCTACCTGATCGACAAGTCGAAGATGGACTGGCAGCCGGGCGCGGCGATCGCCGTGGCGCTGGCCTTCCTGGTCGTGTTCTGGATGGTCTACGACAGCATCTGCCAGCTGTTCGGCCGGCGCAAGAACGGCGACACCATCGTCGGCGTGCTGGTCGCGATCTTCGTGGCCTTCGCGGCCTGGCTGGCCTGCCAGTGGTTCGCGGGCCGCGCGGCCTTCCTGCTGGTCGGCGCGATGATGGCCACGACCATGAGCGGCAACGTGTTCTTCTGGATCATCCCGGGCCAGCGCAAGAACGTGCAGGCGCTGCGCGAAGGCCGCCCGGTCGACCCGGTGCACGGCCAGCGCGGCAAGCAGCGCAGCGTGCACAACACCTACTTCACGCTGCCGGTGTTGTTCGCGATGCTGAGCAACCACTACAGCTTCACCTACACCCACAAGTACAACTGGATCGTGCTGCTGCTGATCATGCTCGGCGGCGCGGCGATCCGGCAGTTCTTCGTGGTGCGCCACCGCTTCAAGCTCGGCAACGCGCGCAACCCGTTGCCCTACGCGATGGTCGGCGTGGCCGTGCTCGGCCTCACCATCGTCTGGATGAAGCCCGAGCCCGCCGCTCCCGTGGCCGCCACCGCGCAGAGCGCGCCGGCCGTGGCCTACCAGGACGTGCAGAAGGTCCTCGAGCAGCGCTGCTACATGTGCCACGGCGCCAGCGTGCAGATGAAGAACGTGCGCGTCGACTCGCCCGAGCAGGTGAGCGCCCACGCCCAAGCCATCTACCAGCAGGTGGTGGTCACGAAGATCATGCCGATGAACAACGCCACCTCGATCACCGACGAGGAGCGTGCCCTGATCGGCCGCTGGTTCCAGGGCGGAGCCAAGACGAACTAGACCGCGGTCAAGAGGGCGGACTCGGGTTCGCCGCAAAATGCAGGCCCCGGAGACAACGCCACCCATGACCGCCAAGACCTCGACGCCCCCCTCGCTGCAAGACGCGACCGCTCCCGATCCCCGCCAGGCGCCGCGCGCCTTCCTCGAACACCTCTACCGCGTCGCGGTCGACCGCGCGCTGCCGCTGTCGACCCTGGGCGCGCACCTGCCCAAGCCGCCCAAGGGCCGCACGCTGGTGCTCGGTGCCGGCAAGGCCGGCGGTTCGATGGTGCAGGCGCTCGAGGCGCTGTGGCCGGCCGACGCGCCGCTGTCGGGCCTGGTGGTCACGCGCTACGACCACATCCCGCCGCGGCCCGAGGGGCTGCCCAGCCTCATCGAGATCGTCGAGGCCGCGCATCCCGTGCCCGACGCGGCCGGCCAGCAGGCGGCCGAGCGCATCCTCGCGCTGACCGAAGGCCTGACCGCCGACGACCTCGTGCTGTGCCTGATCTCGGGCGGCGGCTCCTCGCTGCTGGTGCTGCCGGCCGAGGGCCTGACGCTGGCCGACAAGCAGCGCATCAACAAGCAGCTGCTCGACAGCGGCGCCCACATCGGCGAGATGAACTGCGTGCGCAAGCACCTCTCGCGCATCAAGGGCGGCCGGCTCGCGGCGGCCTGCGCGCCGGCGCGCGTGGTCACGCTCACCATCAGCGACGTGCCCGGCGACGACCCGGCCGTGATCGCGAGCGGCCCCACCGTGCCCGACGCCACCACCTGCGCCGACGCGCTGGCCATCCTCGACCGCTACCGCATCGAGGTGCCGGCGCCGGTGCGCGCGCAGCTCGAGAGCGGCGCGCTCGAAACCCCCAAGCCCGGCGACGCCGTGTTCCAGGGCCACGAGACCCACATGATCGCGGCGCCGCAACAGTCGCTCGAGGCGGCCGCCGCGGCCGCGCGCGCCGCCGGCATCGAGGCCCACGTCCTCAGCGACGAGATGGAAGGCGAATCGCGCGAGGTCGGCAAGGTGCATGCCGCGCTCGCGCGCGCCGTGGCCCAGCGCGGCGCGCCGTTCGCCAAACCCTGCGTGATCCTCTCGGGCGGCGAGACCACCGTCACCATCCGGCCGCGCCAGCCCGGCCAGGCCAAGGGCCGGGGCGGACGCGCGGGCGAGTTCTGCATGGGCCTCGCGGGCGCGCTGCTGGGCCAGGCCGACGTGTGGGCGCTGGCGGCCGACACCGACGGCATCGACGGCGTGGAGGACAACGCCGGCGCCCACGTCACGCCCGACACCCTGGCGCGCGCCGCCAACGTGGGCCGCAAGCTGTCCGACCACCTCGACCGCAACGACGCCTACGGCTACTTCGACGCCATCGGCGACCTGTTCGTGACCGGGCCGACGCACACCAACGTCAACGACTTCCGGGCGCTGCTGGTGCTCTGAGGCTTCTCCTTCCCCCAGCGGGGGAAGGAGCGGCACCGTCCTGCGCGCATCCCCGACTCGGGTTAACCTATGCGCCCCGGCAGCCCGCTGCCGCCCAGCCGCACGCGCCTTCTCGGGCGCCGTGCCGCCCTCCGAACTCCCCGTTTCCACTCCCATCCCCTGCCGAAGGAAAAGCTCGCCATGACCGCCTCCTCCTATACCGACACCCGCCTGCTGATCGACAACGAATGGGTGGACGCCGCCAGCCGCAAGACCCTCGACGTGGTGAACCCGGCCACGGGCCAGGTCATCGGCAAGGTGGCGCATGCCGGCATCCCCGACCTCGACCGCGCCCTGGCCGCGGCCCAGCGCGGTTTCGACGCCTGGCGCAACACCCCGGCCCATGAGCGTGCCGCCGTCATGCGCCGCGCCGCCGGCCTGATCCGCGAACGCGCCGGCGACATCGCCAAGCTGCTGACGCAGGAACAGGGCAAGCCGCTGGCCGAAGCCAAGGGCGAGACCCTGGCCGCCGCCGACATCATCGAATGGTTCGCCGACGAAGGCCGCCGCGTCTACGGCCGCATCGTGCCCTCGCGCAACCTCGCGGCGCAGCAGCTGGTCATCAAGGAGCCCGTCGGCCCCGTGGCCGCCTTCACGCCCTGGAACTTCCCGATCAACCAGGTCGTGCGCAAGCTCGGCGCCGCGCTGGCCACCGGCTGCTCCTTCCTCGTGAAGGCACCCGAGGAGACCCCCGCGTCGCCCGCCGCCCTGCTGCAGGCCTTCGTCGACGCCGGCATCCCCGCCGGCACCGTCGGCCTGGTGTTCGGCAACCCGGCCGAGATCTCGGCCTACCTGATCCCGCACCCGATCATCCGCAAGGTCACCTTCACCGGCTCGACCCCCGTCGGCAAGCAGCTCGCCGGCCTGGCCGGCCAGCACATGAAGCGCGTGACCATGGAACTGGGCGGCCACGCCCCGGTGATCGTGGCCGAGGACGCCGACGTCGCGCTGGCCGCCAAGGCCGCCGGTGCCGCCAAGTTCCGCAACGCGGGCCAGGTCTGCATCTCGCCGACCCGCTTCCTGGTGCACAACAGCATCCGCGAGGAATTCGCCAAGGCCATGGTCAAGCACGCCGAAGGCCTGAAGCTCGGCGACGGCCTGACCGAAGGCACCACCCTGGGCCCGCTGGCCAATGCGCGCCGCCTCACGGCCATGGCGCATGTGCTCGACGACGCCCGCAAGAAGGGCGCGACCATCGCCACCGGCGGCGAGCGCGTCGGCGATGCCGGCAACTTCTTCGCCCCGACCGTGCTGACCGACGTGCCGCTGGACGCCGACGTCTTCAACAACGAGCCCTTCGGCCCGATCGCCGCCATCCGCGGCTTCGACACGCTGGACGAGGCCATCGCCGAATCGAACCGCCTGCCCTTCGGCCTGGCCGGCTACGCGTTCACCAAGTCGATCAAGAACGCGCACCTGCTGAGCCAGAAGCTCGAACTCGGCATGCTGTGGGTCAACCAGCCCGCGACCCCGTCGCCCGAGATGCCGTTCGGCGGCGTGAAGGATTCGGGCTACGGCTCGGAAGGCGGCCCTGAGGCGCTCGAGGCCTACCTCAACACCAAGGCGGTGTCGATCCTCGGCGTCTGAGCGGAACGCTTCGACTCGCTGTCTCGAAGAGGGCGGCATCGCTGGAAGGCGATGCCGCTTTTTTCATGGCGCGAGGATTCGTTCAGTCCTCCGCGCTCGCGTTCCAGAACGCCTGCTGCACCCCCTCCAGCGCCTCGAGCTCCGCGACCACCCGGTCGAGCTCCTCGGCCTCGACCGCGGTGGCATAGAGCGTGGCCTCGATCTCGGTGTCGGTGGCGCCGAAGGCATGCTGGTCGACGTCGCGCACGGGGTAGTTGGCTTCCTCGAGCAGCAGCAGCACCTGGTCCATCACCTCGGGCCGCGAGGCGCGCGTGCAGATCACGCGCACGGTGTAGCTGGCCTCGCCCGACTCCTCCTTCACCGGCTGCCGGTTGATGCGGTTGACCACGGGCCGCAGCAGGGTGTTGCTCGCGAGCACGAACAGCGCGGCGATCACGGCCTCGCCGATCAGGTCGGCGCCCGCGCAGGCGCCCACGGCGGCCGATCCCCACAGGGTGGCCGCGGTGTTGAGGCCCGTGATGTTGGCGCCTTCCTTCATGATCGCGCCCGCGCCGAGAAAGCCGATGCCCGAGACCACGTAGGCCGCCACGTGCACCGCGCCGTCGTGGCCGTGCAGGCGGTTGGCCATGTCGACGAACACGGCCGCGCCCACGGCCACCAGCGTGTTGGTGCGCAGCCCGGCGGTGCGCTGGCGCACCTGGCGCTCGAAGCCGATCAGCGAGCCCAGCACGAAGGCCGTGGACACGCTCAGCAGGGTGTCGAGCAGCGAAGGCAGGTTGAAGTTCTGTATCGCTTCCATGCGGATCTCCTCCTCGTCGTTCGCGAACCAGGGTAGCGGCGGCATGTGACAGCCGCCGCTCCCTGGTGTCGTCATCGGCTCATTGCCAGCCGTAGCGCCGCGCGTACCAGCCCTTGACCGTCTGCACCAGCGCCGCGTAGCCGCCGAGCATCAGCAAGAGCCACGGGAAGTAGCCCAGCGGCAGCGCCTCGAGCTTGAAGTAGTGCGCCACCGGGCCCATCGGCAGCCAGATGCCCACGGCCGCGATCGCCGCGCCCATGATCAGCAGCGGCCAGGCCGCCCGGCTTTGCAGGAACGGGATGCGGCGCGTGCGGATCAGGTGCACGATCAGCGTCTGCGACAGCAGGCCTTCGACGAACCAGCCCGACTGGAACAGGGTCTGGTGCTCGGGCGAGTTGGCGGCGAACACGAACCACATCACGGCATAGGTCAGGATGTCGAACACCGAGCTCAGCGGCCCGAAGAACACCATGAAGCGGCCCAGGTCGCCCGGGTTCCAGCTCTGCGGCTTGCGCAGGAATTCTTCGTCGACGTTGTCGAAGGGGATCGCGATCTGCGACACGTCGTACAGCAGGTTCTGCACCAGCAGGTGCAGCGGCAGCATCGGCAGGAAGGGCAGGAAGGCGCTCGCCACCAGCACCGAGAACACGTTGCCGAAGTTCGAGCTCGCAGTGAGCTTGATGTACTTGAGCATGTTCGCGAAGGTGCGGCGGCCCTCCACCACGCCCTGCTCGAGCACCATCAGGCTCTTCTCGAGCAGGATGATGTCGGCCGATTCCTTGGCCACGTCCACCGCGCCGTCGACCGAGATGCCGATGTCGGCCGCGCGCAGCGCGGGCGCGTCGTTGATGCCGTCGCCCATGAAGCCCACCACGTGGCCGTTGGCATGCAGCGCATGCACGATCCGCTCCTTGTGCGCGGGCGTGAGCTTGGCGAAGACCTGGCGCTTCTCGACGATCCGGCGCAGCTCGGCCTCGTTCATGCGCTCGACCTCGTGGCCCAGCACCATGCGGCCGGCCTCGATGCCGACGTCGGCGCAGACCTTGCGCGTCACCAGCTCGTTGTCGCCGGTCAGCACCTTCACCGCCACGCCGTGCTCGGCCAGCGCACGCAGCGCGGGCGCGGTCGATTCCTTCGGCGGATCGAGGAAGGCCACGTAGCCCAGCAGCGTGAGCTCGGCCTCGTCGGCCACACCGTAGGCGGCACGGCGCGCGTCGCCGCGCGCATCGCAGCGCAGAACGCGGCTGGCCACGGCCACCACGCGCAGGCCCTGGGCATTGAGCTCCGAGGCCACGGCGTGGATGCGCGCGAGCACCTCCGCGTCGAGCGCCAGCACCTCGGCGCCGCGTTCGACCGCGTTGCACACGGCCAGCACTTCCTCGAGCGCGCCCTTGCAGATCAGCAGGTGTTCCTCGGCCGCGTCGCTGCCGGCCACCACCACCGACATGCGGCGGCGCGAGAAGTCGAAGGGCACCTCGTCGAGCTTGCGCCAGTCGGTCTGCAGCCGGGTGTCGAGCTGCATCTGCGCATGGCTCAGCACCGCCTTGTCGAGCAGGTTCTTCAGGCCGGTCTGGTGGAAGCTGTTGAGGTAGGCCAGCTGCAGCACGTGGTCGGAGCCCTCGCCCCAGGCGTTGGTGTGGCGCTCTAGCACGATGCGGTCCTGCGTCAGCGTGCCGGTCTTGTCGGTGCACAGCACGTCCATGGCGCCGAAGTTGTGGATCGCCTCGAGGCGCTTGACGATCACCTTCTGGCGCGACATCACGACCGCGCCCTTGGCGAGCGTCGCGGTCACGATCATCGGCAGCATCTCGGGCGTGAGGCCGACCGCGATCGACAGCGCGAACAGCGCCGCCTCCCACCAGTCGCCCTTGGTCACGCCGTTGATCACCAGCACCAGCGGCGCCATCACCAGCATGAAGCGGATCAGCACCCAGCTCACGCGGTTGATGCCGGCCTGGAAGGCGGAGGTGCCGCGGTCGGTGGCGCTCACGCGCTGCGCCAGCGCGCCGAAGAAGGTGCGCGCGCCGGTGTGCACGATCAGCGCGGTCGCGGTGCCGCTGATCACGTTGGTGCCCATGAACAGCAGGTTGTCGCGCTCGAGCACGCCGCTCGCGCTGCCGGCCGCGGGCACGGTGGCGAACTTCTCGACCGGCATCGCCTCGCCGGTCAGCGCCGACTGGCTGATGAACAGGTCCTTGGCCGAGAGCAGCCGGCAGTCGGCCGGGATCATGTCGCCGGCCGACAGCGCGATCAGGTCGCCGGGCACCAGGTCGCGCATCGGCACCTCGATGCGCAGCGCGCCGGCCGAGCCTTCCTCGGGCCGCAGCACGGTCGAGGTGTTGCTGACCATCGCCTTGAGCTCGTCGGCCGCCTTGTTCGAGCGCGACTCCTGCAGGAAGCGCAGCACCGTCGACAGCACCACCATGCTGCCGATCACCACCGCGGCCTTCATGTCCTCGGTGACGTAGGAGACCAGCGCGAGCACGGTCAGCAGCAGGTTGAAGGGATTGCGGTAGCACTGCCACAGGTGGGTCCACCACGGCAGCGGCTTCTCGTGGTTCACCTCGTTGCCGCCCAGGCGCTTGCGCAGGGCGGTGGCCTCGTCCTCGCTCAGGCCCTGGGGCGAGCTGCCGAGCTGCGCGAGCATGTCGCTCGCATCGGCCAGCGAGGCGGCGCTCAGCGCGTTCGCGATCTCGGGCGGCATCGCGGCCGAGGCGGTGCCCACGGGCTTCGAGCCCAGCAGCGTCTGCCAGCGCTCGAAGTGATGCAGCATGCGGCGGCTGCGCAGGAAGCTTTCGAAGAAGGACTTGAAGACGTTCTTCATGCGCCTTCTCCTTCGCGGCGTGGAGGACGCGGCGCGGCGGCACGACGCGGGTCGCGTGCGGGGCGGAGGACGAGGAGGACGGCCCTGGTGGCGGGCCGCAGGCATTGGCGGTTCATTCGAGGTTCTCCTGGCGAGGCGCGCAACGGGGCGCGCGAAGGAGAACCTCCCGCGGATCAGCCGGAGGTGACGGTCCTTCGCGGCTCGGTGTGCCGCGGATGGTTCATGGCGATGCAGGCCGACCGGCGCGTGGCGCGATCAGGCGGGGGAGGCGCGCAGCGGCGCCAGCGAGGGTCTGGGTCCATGAGGCCTCCGTGAAGATGGGTGGATGAAAGCGCGATGCTTCGCTCGAATGCAACGGTCGGTGCGACGTGCCGGTGGACAGGCGCTACGAACGCCGCGGCTTGCGCTGGTCCGGCACCAGCAGCAGGAAGCAGCGGATGCGCCGCGTGCTCCAGAACGACGCGGACTTGTCGAGCTCCTGGTCGGCCTCGGGCTGCAGCACGTCGGCCGCGGACCGGCGCGCCGACGCGGCGCGCGCGTCGGTGTCAGGCGCGGCGGCGTGGCCGCGATGCGGGGGCTGGCGATGAAGAACGAGTTGACGCATGACAAGGCTCCTTCGACCCGTGACGGGCGAGAGGACCTCGTGGCATGGACCACGCTGGCTGGCAAAGAGACGCCAGTGACGAAACGGATGTCGGGGGAGGGAGAGCCTGCCGGGGAGGGCAGGCATCACGCCGCGGGCACGTCGGCCGCGGCGCGCAAGAAGCCTGCGCTACGGAGCCTGGTGTGCCGCGCATGCCACGGCACGCGTCTGGTCACTGATCCAACTGGCACTGTCCACGCACGAGGCTCCGAAGTGAAGATGCAGGATTGTTGCACTGCGTCATCGCGAGGGCAATATGAAATGCGTGTTTCGGGGCCTGGCGCAGGGTTTTATGGCCACGGTGTTGCGATGGCGCCTCGATGCGGCGCGGGGGCCCGGGCAGTCAGGTGGCGTTAAGCCGATGCGCTCATTCAAGCGGTCAGCGGCTCGATCTCGTCCAGCTCGTCTCCGAGTGCATCGCGCGCCTGCGCGGCGTCGTAGTCGCGCTGCAGGTTCATCCAGAACTCGTCGCTCACGCCGAACGCACGTGCCAGGCGCAGTCCGGTATCGGCCGTGATGCCGCGGGTGCCGGCGAGGATGGCGGCCACGCGCGTCTGCGGCACATGGATCGTCTTGGCGAGACGGTAGGCGGTGATGCCCATCGGCTCCAGGAACTCCGCGGCGAGGATTTCGCCGGGGTGCGGGTAGGGAACTTGGCGCGTCATGGTGTCTTCCTGCGTAGCAGATGAGGTTGAACAGGGCCTCGTCAAGCGGCGAGGCCGGCGTAATTCGGCATCCGGTGCGACAAGGTGCATCTCGGAGATGATCGGCAAATGATCCATCCTCCAGAGCCACCCCCGCAGGGGCGTCCGTTGAAGAAGCCAGCCATCTTGTTCGTCTGCACCGGCAACATCTGCCGCTCCCCCACCGCCCACGCCCTGCTCCTGCACAAGGCACGCACCGCGCACCTCGCGCTCGACGTCGACAGTGCCGCGATCTCCGACGAGGAGCGCGGCAATCCGCCCGATCCGCGCTCGGTGGCCGAGGCGCGGCGGCGCGGCATCGAGATGCCCGCGCATCGCGCGCGGCAGGTGCGGGCCTCGGACTTCGAGCGCTTCGACACCATCGTCGGCATGACCGGTCACCACTGCGCGGCATTGCGCCGCCTCGCGCCCGCGGGCACGGCGCACAGGATCCACCTGCTGACCGACTTCGCCGAGGGGCTCTCGGGCGACGTGCCCGATCCCTGGTACGGCGACCGGCAGGCCTTCGTCGAGGCCTTCGACCTGATCGAGCGCGGCGTCGACGGCCTGCTTGCGAAGCTGATGGTCGCGAGGGCCTGAGGCTGAGAGAAAAACGGGCAGCCGAACGCAAAGGGCGCGAAGGTCTCGCAGAAGTCGCGGCAGGACATCCGGAGATCGGCCGTCTCTTCCGCGACTTCTGCGCGCTCTTGTGTTTCTTCTGTGTTCGGCTGTGCGTATTCGCGCCGCGCTATTCGCAGAGCGCGCGGATCGACGGCGGCACCGGCAGCGCGCGCAGGCTGCCGTCCTCGCGCTTGCCGCCGAAGATGCGCACCTCCTCGCATTCGAGGATCGGGTCCGCGCCGCGCGTCACGCGGTAGGCCTGCACGAAGCTCTTCTCGCGCCACTCGGCGATGCGCGTCGCGATCTCGAGCGTGTCGCCGTAGCTCGCGGTCTTGACGAAGCGCGTGTGGGTGTCGACCAGCGGCGTGCCGATCACGCCGAGCGTCTTCGTGGTCTCCTCCCAGCGCGGCACGCCGCACTGGTGGAAGAAGTGGCGCGAGGCCGCGTCGATCCAGCGGAAGAAGTTCGGGAACCAGACGATGCCGGCGGGATCGCAGTCGCCGAATTCGACGCGGACGGTGTAGACGATTTCCTTGGTGCTCATGGTCTCGATTCTGCTTGCTGCCTTCATCCCATGCGCCCGGGCAGCCACAGTGCGATGGCCGGGAACGCGATCAGGATCACCAGCCGCAGGATGTCGGTCGCCACGAAGGGCAGCACGCCCTTGAAGATGGTGGTGAAGCTCACGTCCTTCACCACGCTCTTGATGACGAACACGTTCATGCCCACGGGCGGATGGATCAGCCCGAGCTCCACCGTCATCACGATGATGATGCCGAACCAGATCGGATCGAAGCCCAGGTGCACGATCACCGGATAGATGATCGGCACCGTGAGGATGATCATCGCCATCGCGTCCATCAGGCAGCCGAGCACCAGGTACATCACCATGATCAGCGCGAGCACGCCGTAGCGGCCCACGCCCAGGCCGGTGAGGAACTCGGTGAGCTTCTGCGGGCTCTGCGTGATGGTGAGGAAGTAGCCGAACAAGAGCGCGCCGATCAGCACGGTGAACACCGCCGCCGCCGTCCGCGTGGCCGACAGCAGGGCCTCGCGGATCGTCGCGCGGTCGAGCCGGCCGCGCAGCACGCCGAGGATGAAGGCGCCGCTCGCGCCCACGCCGCCGGCCTCGGTGGGCGTGAAGAAGCCGCCGTACAGCCCGCCGATCACGAACAGGAACAGCACGATCGGCGCCCACACGTTCTTGAGCTCGGCCGCGCGCTCGCTCCAGGCCCGCGCCTCGCCGCGCGGCAGCCAGCCGGGCTTGACGCGCACGATGACCACGATGGTCAGCACGTACATCAGCATCGCGAGCAGGCCCGGCACGATGCCGGCCATGAACAGCTTGCCGATGTCCTGCTGCGTGAGGATGGCGTAGACCGCGAGCACGGTCGACGGCGGCAGCATCGCGCCCAGCGTGCCGCCCGCGGCGATCACGCCGGTGGCGAAGGACTGCGGATAGCCGAAGCGCCGCATCTCGGGATAGGCCACCGACGAGAAGGTGGCGGCCGTGGCGACCGAGGAGCCGCAGATCGCCGCGAAGCCGCCGCAGGCCACCACCGTGGCCACGCCGAGGCCGCCGCGCAGGTGGCCGATCATGGAGTTGGCGGCGCGGAACAGCTCGCGGCTCACGCCCGACACCGAGACCAGCGCGCCCATCAGCATGAACATGGGGATCACGCCGAAGGTGTAGTCGGTCACGGTGCGCATCGAGGTCTGGCCCACCAGCTTGAGCGCGGGGCCGGGCCCCACGAGGTAGCTGTAGCCGGTGACGCCGACCAGCCCCATCGCCATGCCCACGGGCACGCGCAGCAGCATCAGCACGAACAGGGCGACGAAGCCCAGCAGGGCGACTGCATCGGTGCTCATTCGCTCCCCTTCTCTTCGACGTGCTCGTCATGCAGCAGTTCGGGATGGAAGATCAGCCGCCAGGTGCGCACGGCGATCAGGATCACGGCCGACACGTCGCCGGCCCAGGCCACGGCATAGAACGGCCAGGTGGGGATGTTCATGTCGTAGGTCAGCACGTTGTCGGTGTAGGTGAGCCGCACCTTGTCGAACAGCATCGCGGTCTGCACCGCCACCACCAGCAGCAGCACCAGGGTGGCGAAGATGTCGATCGCGCGGCGCATGCGCGGGCCCGCCGCGGTCCAGACCAGGTCGACCGTGATGTGGCCGCCGCGGTAGCTGGTGGCCGCGATGCCCCAGAAGATCAGGATCCCGAGCAGCATGCGGCCGAAGTCGTAGGCGTCGGGGATCGAGGTGTCGAAGAACTTGCGCAGCACCACGGCCACGAAGATGTTGAGCGCGACGATCCCCACGAAGATGGCGGCCAGCCATTCGATCGTGTTGATCACGCGGTCCATGAAGGAGATGGAGCGGGTGGACATGGAGGAGGAGTGGTTCGGAGTTCGCGAATGGGCAACCGAGACCGTTCGGGCTGAGCTTGTCGAAGCCTCGCGCAGCGCTTCGACAGGCTCGGCGTGAACGGGTGGGGGCTTCTACAGCGCCGACTTGTGCTTCGCCAGGCTCGCCTTCAGCGCGTCCATCACGGCCTTCGGATCCTCGCCCGTCTTCTTCACGCTCTCGGACCACTGCGCCTCCGACGGCGCGACCGCCTTGCGCCAGGCATCGAGCTGCTCGGCCGTGAGCTTGTAGACCTCGTGGCCCGACTGGCCCGCGATCTTGGCGCGGCCCGCGAACTCGAAGTCGGCCCAGGGCGCGGCCACCTTCTGCGCCCATTCGCTGGTGCAGTGGTCGTCGATCACCTTCTTCTGGCCAGCGGACATCGCGTCGTACTTGCCCTTGTTCATGACCCAGACGAAGGGCGTGACGTACAGCGGCACGTCCATGTGGTACTTGACCACCTTGTCGATGCCGAACAGGCCGATCGATCCCCAGGGGAAGGTGATGGCATCGGCCACGCCGCGCTCGAGCATGTCGCGCGACTCGGGCGCCGAGGCCTGCACGTTGGTGCCGCCCAGCGAGGTGATGAGCTGGCCCACGGTGCTGGTCGCGGGCCGCACCTTCATGCCCTTCACGTCGGCGGGCAGCACGATCTTCTTGCGCGAATGGAAGGTGCCGGGGTCGTGCACGAAGGCGAAGCAGTACTTCACGTCCTTCATTTCCTTGGCGGCGTAGGCGCGGTACCAGTCGTCGATGGCGGCCGAGCCCTCCTTGCCGTTGGCGAACAGGAAGGGCAGCGAGGCACCGGCCATCACCGGGAAGCGGCCCGGCTGGTAGCCGGGGTTCACGTACGAGAAGTCGGCGATGCCGTCGCGCGCCATGTCGTAGTGGTCGAAGGCCTTGCCCAGTTGTTCCGAGGGAAAGAGGATCGCGGTGATCGAGCCGTTCGAGGCCTTCTTGATGTCGTCGGCCCAGGCCTGCAGGGCCGGGTTCAGCGGATGCTGCGCGGGCACCCAGCTCGACAGCTTGATCTGCACCGGCTTGTCCTGCGCGAGCGCGGGGGCCATGGCCGATGCGGCGAGTGCCAGCGTGAGCGCGAGGGTGAAGGCGCCGGGGCGGCGATGGAAGGAAGTCTGCATGGCTTGTCTCTCTTTCGTTGTGCGTGTTGTGGATTCAGTGAGCAAGGGGTCGGGCAAGGTCTGGAGGTCCGGGTGCGCGCTCCTGGGTTCAATCCGCCGCGATGCGGCGTTCGCGGATCAGCGCGCCGAAGCGCTGCGAATCGGCCGCGGCGCGCTGCTGGAACTCGGCCGGCGTGCCGGGCACGGCCTCGCCGCCCAGGGACGCGATGCGTTCCTTCACCGCGGGCAGCGCGAGCGCGCGGTTGATCTGCGCATTGAGCTGCGTCACCACCTCGGGCGGCGTGCCGGCCGGCGCATAGAAGCCGAACACGGTGTCGGCATCGAAGCCGCGCAGGCCGGCCTCGTCGAGCGTGGGCACGTCGGGGAACAGCGGCGAGCGCTGCGGGCTGCCCACGGCCAAGAGGCGCAGCTTGCCCGCGCGCACCTGCTGCAGGCCGATGCCGGGATCGAAGGCGTAGTCGACCTGGCCCGCCAGCAGGTCCTGCAGCGCGGGCGCGGCGCCGCGGTAGGGCACGTGCAGCGCGAACAGGCCGGCCTGGCTCTTGAACATCTCGCCCGCGAGGTGCGGCGAGCTGCCGCTGCCCGGCGAGGCATACGAGAGCTTGCCGGGGTTGGCCCTGGCATAGGCGATGAAGTCGCGCACGTTGGCCGGCGGCAGCGAGGGCTTGGCGACCAGGAACACCAGCACGCGCGCCGCGGCCGCCACCGGCACCAGGTCCTTGGCCGGGTCGAAGCTCATGCGCGCATAGAGGTGCGGGTTCACCGACACCATGCCGCCCGAGCTCATCAGCAGCGTGTAGCCATCGGCCGGCGCGCGCGCCACGGCCTCGCCGCCGAGGTTGCCGTTGGCGCCGCCGCGGTTCTCGACCACCACCGGCTGCTTGAGCGCCTCCTGCAGCGGCTGCGCGATGGCACGCGCGATCTGGTCGGCCGCGCCGCCGGGCGGGAAGTTGACGATCACCTTGACCGGCTTGGCGGGCCAGGCGGTGGCGGTGTTGGCCCATGCCGGGGCGCCGGCGAGGGAGGCGAGGGCGGCGGCCAGCAGCAGCCGGCGTCGCCAGGGGAAAGCGTCGAGGGTCATGGCGTGTCTCCGGTTTCTTCTTGGGGATGCGATGGGGTTCAGGCGGGGCGCGAGGGCGTGGCGGCCGGCGGCCGCTTCATCCAGCGGATGGGCTGCGCCTGCACCGGCCGCGGCGCCGCGCCGTGCTGCGCGAGCGCGGCATCGAGCGCCTTGCCGCCTTCGTCGGCCAGCGCGGCCTCGCGCGCGGCGGCGATGGCCTCGGCGCGTGCCGGCGCGGGCATCGCCGTGCGGCCCGCGAGTTCGCCGATTAGGTGCAGCAGCGTGTGCTTGCCGCGCTCGTTGGTGCTGCCGTAGCCCTTGATGAGCCGGCCGCACAGCGCGAGCTCGCGGCCCAGCACCCAGTTCTCGCGCGCGCCGGCCTCCACGGCCGCGAGCCAGCGCTCGATCAGCGCCTGTTCCTCCGCGAAGCGGCTGCCGCGGCGGCGCAGCCAGCGCAGCGAGGCCAGCAGGCGCAGCGAGGCCATGCCCCAGACGGCATGGCTGCCCACCTGCAGCGGCAGCGCCCAGGGCTCGCGGCCGCGTGCCTGGCGCGCGCGGTCCCAGGCCGTCACGCGGCGCGCGAGCGCGCTCGGCAGCAGCGCCGCGAACTCGGCCGCGCCGGGCTTGAAGTGGTCGTAGACCTTCACGATGTCGGCCTCGCCCGCGCGCACTTCGCGGCGCACGCGCTGCGCGCGGCTGGCGCGGCCCTTGAGCGCGGCCACGCGCACGATGTCGTCGAAGGCCATCCACAGCGCGAGCCAGCGCGCGGTCTCGCGCACGATGGCGAAGCCGCGCGCGCCGGCCGGATCGGCCGTGCGCTCGGCATCGAGCACGCGCGCCAGCCGCTGCGCATAGAGCGCGGCATAGGCCTCGTCCTGGTAGTCGAGCACGCGCGCATGGCCGAGCGCCAGCAGGTCGTGCACGGCCGGCGGAAAGCGCTGCGCCAGCTCGGCGGGCAGCGCGCGCGCGGGCGGCGGCGCATCGCGGCCTTCCTCGGCCAGCACGCCGCGCACGAACGCGGCCTGGGCGCGCGGCGCGCTCACGGCCTCGAAGGCGGCCGCGAAGCCGCGCAGGCTGGCCGCGGCCGCCTTGCCGACCTTGTCGTGCGCGACGCCGCCGCGCACCGCATGTTCGTAGGCCGCGCGCTCGAACGGGAACAGCCCGCTGCCCGCGATCGCGCCGAGCATCACGGCGCTGACCACGGTGCCGGCCTCGCGCGCCATCGCTCCCATGTCGAGCACGTGGTGCTCGCGGCTGAAGGCCTTGACCACGTCGATCAGCCGCTGCGCATCGGCACGGCCGTCGCCGGGCACCATGCGCTCGGCGGTGGTGAGCACGCGCGCCGACGAGCTGATGACCAGCGTGCGCGGCGGCGCGCTCATGCCGTTGCCGATCTGGCGCGTGGTCTCGAGCAGCTCCGACGACACGATCGCATCGAGCGCGCCCGGCACGGGGCTCAGGCTGAAGACGGGCCGACGCCCGCCGAGCTCGGCCAGCGGCACCGGGAACACCTCGATGTAGTAGGTGGTGGCACCGGTGCGCTGCGCCACGCCGGGGATCGAGGTGCTCTGCGCGGCGAAGCCCGCGTGGCGCGCGGTCTCCACCAGCCATTCGGTGAGCACGCCGCCGCCTTCGCCGCCGAGGGCGCAGACGAGCAGCGTGATCGGGCGCTGCGTGGACGCCGGGGAGGAATGTCGTTCCATTGTTTGCGTCTCCTCAGGCCGGGCGCAGCGCGCGCACCACCGCGCCGCGCAGGCCATGCAGCAGCCGCTCGTGCCACTTCGGGTTCTGCACCACCTCGGCGCGGTAGAAGCTCGGGCACAGCGTGGCCGCGTGCGCGTTGGCGCCGCACAGGCCGCAGCCCACGCAGCCGTCGATCACGGTCGCCACCGGGTCGAGCTTGAGCGGATCGGGGTTGTCCTTCAGCGTGAGCGTGGGGCAGCCCGAAAGCCGGATGCAGGCATGGTCGCCGTTGCACACGTCCTCGTCCACGCCGTACTTCACGCGCACCACGCGCTCGCCGCGCTGCAGCAGGCCCGCGATCCAGGGCTTGATGCGGCGCTGCCGCTCGAGCTGGCATTCGCCCTCGGCGATCACCACCTTGAGGCCGTCGAAGTCGCTGGTCAGCGCCTCGGTCAGGGTTCGGCGCATGCGCTCCACGTCGTAGGTGGTCACGGTGCGCATCCATTGCACGCCCAGGCCCTTCAAGGTCGATTCGATGGTCTGGTTCTTGTCGACCAGGCTCTGCTGCTTGTCGACGGCGCGCTCCTTCACCTCGTCGTCGGGCGTGGAGATGATGTCCTGCGTGCCGGTGGCCGAGGTGTAGCCGTTCTTGAAGATCAGCAGCACCGCGTCGTCGCCGTTGAACAGCGCGCTCTGCACGCCGGTCAACAGGCCGTTGTGCCAGAAGCCGCCGTCGCCCATGATCGACAGCGTGCGCCGGTTCATCATCGGCGACACGCCTGCGCGGCTCGCGAGGCTCATGCCGTAGCCGAGGATCGAGTGGCCCATCGAGAACGGCTCGAAGGTGCCGAAGGCATGGCAGCCGATGTCGGCCGCGATGTGCACCGGCCCCGTGGTCTGCTGCGCGAGCTTGAGGGCCGAGAACACCGGCCGCTCGGGACAGCCCACGCAGAAGCTCGGCGGCCGGTTCGGCAGCGGCACGTCGAGCCGGCGCGCCACCGCCTCGCGGCGCTCGCGGTTGCCGGCCAACCAGGCCTGGGCCGACAGCGCCGATGCGGCCGTCTCGCCCTCGCCGACGTACTTCGCGACGAAGGCGGCGAGCCCGCCCGAGAGCACCTCCACGCCGTACTCGCCGGCCGAGGGCAGCAGGTCCTTGCCGTGCAGCGGCGTCTGGATGTCGCGCCGGCGCAGCAGGGTCGCGATGTCCTGCTCGATGTACTCGGGCTGGCCTTCCTCCACCACCAGCACCGCGCGTTTGCCGAGGCAGAAGTCGGCCAGCTGCTCGGGCACCAGCGGATAGGTGACGTTGAGCACCAGGATCGGGATCTCGCTCTCGCCGAAGGCATCGGCCAGCCCCTGCTGCTGCAGGCCGCGGATCAGCGCGTTGTACAGGCCGCCCTGCACCACGATGCCGAGCTCGGCATGGCGCCCGCCCGGCATCAGCTCGTTGAGCCCCTGGGCCACGATGTGGCGGCGCGCGGCCGGAATGCGCTCGTCGCCCTTGAGCTTCTCGTGGCGGAAGGTCACGGGCGGATGGGCGAGCCGCATGTAGTCGAAGCCCGCGGGGTCGGTCATGAGCGCGCGCGTCGACACGGCGGGCGCGCGGTTGTCCTTGCACGCGAAGCTGCCGCGCACGTGGCAGGTGCGGATGCGCAGTTCCATCAGGCAGGGCATGTTCGAGCTCTCCGAGAGCTGGAATCCCTGCTCGACCATGCGCACCATCACGGCCAGGTCGGGCCGCGGGTCGAGCAGGCACATGCTCGACTTGAGCGCATAGGCATGGGTGCGCTCCTGGATCACGCTGGCGCCTTCGCCGTAGTCCTCGCCGACCACGATCAGCACGCCGCCGGTCACGCCGGGCGAGGACAGGTTCGACAGCGCATCGGCCGCCACGTTGGTGCCGACGATGGACTTCCAGGTCACGGCGCCGCGCAGCGGATAGTGGATCGAGGCACCGAGCATGGCCGCGGCCGAGGCCTCGTTCGAGCAGGCCTCCACGTGCACGCCGAGCTCGTCCATGTAGCCCTTGGCCTGCACCATCACGTCGAGCAGATGCGAGACCGGCGCGCCCTGGTAGCCGCCGACATAGGCCACGCCCGACTGCAGCAGGCCCTTGGTGATCGCGAGGATGCCCTCGCCGTGGAAGGTGTCGCCCTCGCCGAGGCGCAGCGCCTCGACTTCCTTGCTGAATGAGACTTCCAAAAGAATTCGCTCCGATGGGTTGATGCGTGAGTGGATGAAGGCATGGGCGGACGCAGGCGTCCCCGCGCCGGGTGCGGGCCGGCGTTGTTTTTTGCTGGAGGCGGCGCTATTTGCCGCCGGGCCTGGGCGGTGCGGTGGGAAAACGCGCCACGTAGTAAGCGAGGGTGTCGAGGTCTTCTGGCGCCATGCGGCCCACGGCCTCGCCCATCGCCTGTGTGTAGCCCGGGCGCTTGCCGCTGCGGAACTCCTGCAGCGTGAGCGCGAGGTACTCCTCGCGCTGGTGCGCGATGCGAGGCACCTGCTGGCCGCCGCTCAGGTCGGCGCCGTGGCAGATCACGCAGCGGTTCTCCTGCGCGAGCGCCTGGCCGCGCGCCATGCGTGCCGCGTCGGGCGGGGCAGAGGCGGCGGCCGGCGCCAGCGCGGGCAGCGTCGCGATGAAGTCGGAGAAGCCGCGCAGGTCCTCGTCCTTCATCGTCTTGGCGACCGCGGTCATGGCCTCGTTGGCGCGCCGGCCCTCGCGGAACAGGAACAGCTGCGTGATCGCGTAGAACGAATGCTGGCCCGCGAGCGAGGGCACGCCCTGCATCTCGCTGCGGCCGTCGGCGCCATGGCAGGCGGCGCACAGCGCGGCGTAGCGCTCGGCATAGACCTTGGCGCCCGATGCCGCCGCCGGCGCGGCCTTGGGCTGCGCGCCCTTGGTCGCCTGCGCGAACGCGGGCAGGGCCAGTGCCCACAGCATCGCCACCGTCGCCGCCATCGCCGCCATCGCCGTGTGCCTCGTCATCCGGCGCGCCTCACTTGCCGCCGTAGCTGATGCGGTAGATCGCACCCGCGTGGTCGTCGCTCACCAGCATCGAGCCGTCCTTGAGCACCAGGAAGTCCACCGGCCGGCCCAGGTAGGTGTTGTTCTCGACGAAGCCGGTCATGAAGGGCTCGACCTTCGCGCCGCCCTTGCCGTCGGGCCAGGCCACCGCGATGTCGGCGTACCGGGTGGTGCGGTTCCAGGGGCCGTGGCGTGCGATGAACATCGCGCCGCGGTATTTCGCCGGGAACATCTTTCCCTGATAGAAGGTCATGCCCAGCGCCGCGGCGTGCGGGCCCAGCAGCGCGGCGGGCTTGACGTAGTCGGCGCAGCTCTTGCCCCAGCCGAATTCCGAATCGAGGATGTTGCCCTGGTGGCAGTACGGATAGCCGAAGTGCTGGTCGGCCTTGGTCACCACGTTGAGCTCGTCGTTGGGCAGGTCCTCGGAGAGCCAGTCGCGCCCGTTGTCGGTGAACCAGAGGTTGCCGGTCTTCGGATCGAAGTCGAAGCCCACCGTGTTGCGCACGCCGCGCGCGATGGTCTCGATGCCGCTGCCGTCTAGGTTCATGCGGAAGATGCGCGCATGCGCGTCGTCGGGCTCGCAGAGGTTGCAGGGCGCGCCGACCGCGTAGTAGAGCTTCTCGTCGCGGATGCGCAGGTAGCGCCAGCTGTGGTCCTGGCCGCCGGGCAGCTTGTCGTAGATCACCGCCGGCTGGCCCGGGTTGTCGAGCTTGTCCTCGATGCCGTCGTAGCGCTGGATCTGCTTGTGCGTGGCGAGGTAGAGCGCGCCCTTGTGGAATTCGATGCCGGTGGCGAACTCGGTCTTGTCGACGATGGTCTTCGGCTTGCGGTCGCCCTTCTCGGCAATGGCATAGACCTTGTTGCCGACGAACAGCGTGCTCACGAACACCGTGCCCTTGGCGCCCTGGCGCAGCGAGCGCGCATCGAGCACGCCCGAGGCCCAGGTCTCGACCTTGAAGCCCGGCGGCAGCTTGAACCTGGCGGTGGGCAGCTGGTCGGCCGCGGTGGGGATGGGAAACGAAGGCACGGGCGCCAGCCGCGTGGCCGCGTCGTTCTTCGGCCGGCCCTTGGCCCAGCCGGGCTCCTCGGTGGGCGGCTGCTGGGCCCAGGCGGCGCCGGCCGCGAGGAGCAGGGAGGTTGCAAGGGTCGCGAGCACCGCTGACATCGAATGCGGACGCAGTCTGGCCATGTCGTGTCTCCTTCTCGTTGTGGTGGCGCTTTCGTCGGGGGCGGCGAATTCACGCCGGGCGCCAGTGTGCGGAGCTTGCGGCCCGGCTTCAATAAAATAAGCGAGCTAAGCGATATGAACGGCATGCATATTGAAACCATAGACCTCAACCTGCTGCGTCTCTTCGATGCCGTCTACCGCGCGCGCAGCGTGAGCCGTGCCGCCGAGTCGCTGGGGCTGACCCAGCCCGCGGCCAGCCATGGCCTGGGCCGGCTGCGGCTGCTGCTGAAGGACGCGCTGTTCACGCGCGCCCCCGGCGGCGTGGCGCCCACGCCGCGCGCCGAGCGCCTCGCGGCCGCCGTGCAGGCCGCGCTCGCGCTGCTCGAGGAGGCGCTGCACGAGCCCGCGCGTTTCGAGCCGAAGGCTTCGCGCAAGGTGTTCCGCATCCACATGAGCGACATCGGCGAGGGCCGCTTCCTGCCCGCGCTGATGGCACGGCTCGGCGAGCTCGCGCCCGGCGTGCGCGTGGAGACGCTGCCGCTCGCGCCCGGCGAGATCGCGCCCGCGCTCGACAGCGGCCGCGTCGACTTCGCCTTCGGCTTCCTGCCCAAGGTGCGCGACACGCAGCGCCTGTACCTGCTCAAGGACCGCTACATCGTGCTGCTGCGCAAGGGCCATCCGTTCGCGCGCGGCCGGCGCACCAGCCAGGCGCTGATCGAGGCGCTGCAGACGCTCGAGTACGTGGCGGTGCGCACCCATGCCGAGACCCTGCGCATCCTGCAGCTGCTGAACCTCGAGGACCGCGTTCGCCTGACCACCGAGCACTTCATGGTGCTGCCGGCGATCGTGCGCGCCACCGACCTCGCGGTGGTGATGCCGCGCAACATCGCGCGCGGCTTCGCGCAGGAGGGCGGCTACGCGATCGTCGAGCCGGCGTTTCCGCTGCGCGACTTCACGGTGTCGCTGCACTGGAGCAAGCGCTTCGAGGCCGACCCCGCGAACCGCTGGCTGCGGCAGGTGATCGCGGAGCTGTTCGCCGAGCGCGCGGGCCGCGCCGAGCGCTGAGGCTCAGGGCAGGTTCTCGCGAAAGATCACCACGCTGCGCGTCGTCTCCACCCCGCTGAGCACGTCACGCCCCTCGCGCAGGTTGGTGAAGATGCGCACGCAGCTCATCAAGGTCGCATGCGGGCTCTGCGTGATCACCGCGTCCATGCTGCCGTCGATCAGCAGCGCGCGCGTGTCGGGCGTGAGGCCGTGGCCGATGAAGGCCACCTTCTGGTCGCGCTGCGCTTCCTTGAGCGCGCGCGCCACGCCGTCGGAGGCGCCGCCGATGTTGTAGATGCCCGCGAGCTCGGGATGCTGCTCGAGCAGCGCGCGGGTCTGGCGGTAGTTCTTGTCGGCATCGTCCTGGCCCTCGCGCAGGCCCACCACCTGCAGCGGCTCGAACATCTCGTCGATCACCTGCAGGAAGCCGGCCTCGCGCTCCTGGTGCGCGCTGTAGCGCAGGCTGCCGGCGATGAGCGCGACCTTGGCGGCGCGCGCTCCGATGAAGCGGCCGATGAGGTAGCCCGCGGTGCGGCCGGCGGCGCGGTTGTCCAGCCCGATGTAGGCCGCGCGCTGCGAGTTCGCGAGGTCCGAGATCAGCGTCACCACCGGCACGCCGCGCGCGGCCAGCGCGGCCACGGCCTCGCGCACGGCCGGATGCTCGAGCGCCATCATCGCGATGCCGTCGCAGCGCCCGCCCAGGCGCAGCAGCGCGGCGGCCAGCGCCTCGGGGTTGAAGCTCTCGGTGAGCTCGGTGCGGCACACCACGTTGAACGGCGCCCAGTGCTCCTGCGCGTAGCCGACCATGTCGCCGAGCATGCGGATGAAGCGGTTGGTGCCGCTGGGCAAGAGGAACACCAGCCGAAGCGGCCGCGGCGCCAGTGCCGCGTAGAGGTCGCGCTCGGGCAGGTAGCCGAGCTCGGCGGCGGCCTTGAGCACGCGCTGCACGGTGGCGTCGCGCACGCCGGGGCGCTTGTTGAGCACGCGGTCGACGGTGGCGGTCGAGACCTGCGCGGTGCGCGCGATGTCGGCCACGGTGGCGCGTGCCGCGGTGCCATCGGCCGGCTCGGAGGATTTGTTTGAAGGGTTAACCCGCATACATCAAAAACCATCAAGCCGTAGTTTGACGGTACAGGGTGAGGCCTATATCTTCGAGGAAATTCAATCAATGATGCATCAATTCGCATCATCCAAACAACGGAGACACAGCATGGCACCGGTCACCCGCCGCAGCGCGATTCGCACCCTGTCCGCCCTTCCCGCCATCGCGGCCGTTCCGGCCGCCGGCGTGTTCTCGGCCCTGCCGCGCACGGCCCGCGCGGCGGAGTTCTCGTACAAGTACGGCAACAACCTGCCGCTGAGCCATCCGCTGAACATTCGCGCGCAGGAGGCGGCCGACCGCATCGCCAAGGAAACCAACGGCCGGGTCGAGATCAAGATCTTCCCGAACAACCAGCTCGGCGGCGACACCGACATGCTGGCCCAGGTGCGCTCGGGCGGCATCGAGTTCTTCACGCCCTCGGCGCTGGTGATCGCCACCCTGGTGCCGGTGGCCGCGATCAATGCGGTGGGCTTCGCCTTCGCCGACTACAAGCAGGTCTGGGCCGCGATGGACGGCAAGCTCGGCGCCCACGTGCGCGGCGCGATCGCCAAGTCGCGCCTCTATGCGTTCGAGAAGATGTGGGACAACGGCTTTCGCCAGACCACGAGCAGCAAGGCCGCGGTCGCCACCGCCAAGGACATGGACGGCCTGAAGATCCGCGTGCCTGTGAGCCCGCTGTCGATCTCGATGTTCAAGGGCCTGGGCGCCGCGCCCGCGAGCCTGCAGTTCAGCGAGGTCTACTCGGCGCTGCAGACGAAGATCGTCGACGCGCAGGAGAACCCGCTGCCGATCATCCAGGTCGCCAAGCTGTTCGAGGTGCAGAAGTTCTGCTCGCTCACCAACCACATCTGGGACGGCTACTGGTTCATCGCCAACGGCCGCGCCTGGGACGCGCTGCCCGCCGACCTCAAGACCGTCGTCGCGCGCGCCATCAACGAGGCCGGCCTGCAGCAGCGCGAGGACATCCGCAAGCTCAACGAGTCGGTGGTGGGCGACCTGCAGGCCAAGGGCCTGACCATCAACCGCCCGGCGGCCGACAGCTTCCGCGCCAAGCTGCGCGACTCGGGCTTCTACGGCGAGTGGAAGGGCCGCTTCGGCCCCGAGGCCTGGGCGCTGCTCGAAGAGGCCGTGGGCAAGCTGGCCTGAGCGTCACCCATGTCCTCGCACGTGCTTCCCGCCGACGCGCTCGCCCCCGGTGGCGCCGCCGCGGCCCATCCGAACGCGCTGGCGCCGCTGGCCGGCCGCCTCGACCGCTGGCTCGGCGGCACGGTGGAATCGCTGGCCGCGCTGCTGGTGCTGGCCGAGATCGTGGTGCTGTTCGCGGGCGTCACGGCGCGCTATGCCTTCCATGCGCCGCTGGTGTGGTCCGACGAGCTGGCCTCGATCCTGTTCCTGTGGCTGTCGATGCTCGGCGCCGTGGTGGCGCTGCGCCGCGGCGAGCACATGCGCATGACCGCCTTCGTGGCGCGGCTGCGGCCCGACACGCGCGCGCTGTTCGACACCTTCGCCATCACGGCCTCGGTGGCCTTCCTGGCGCTGGTGGCCTGGCCGGCCATCGACTACGCGCACGAGGAGTCCTTCGTCGTCACGCCCGCGCTCGAGATCAGCAATGCCTGGCGCGCCTCGGCCATCCCCGCGGGCATCGCGCTGATGGGGGTGGTGGCGCTGCTGCGCCTGCTGCGCGTGTGCACCGTGCGGCAGATCGCCGTGGCCGCGCTCGGCACCGTGGCGCTGGTGGCCGCCTTCTGGCTCGCGGGGCCGGTGCTGGCGCCGCTGGGCAAGCTCAACCTGCTGATCTTCTTCGTCGGCGTGGTGGCCTTCACCGTGTTCGCCGGCGTGCCGATCGCGTTCTCGTTCGCGCTCGCCACCTTCGGCTACCTGGCGCTGACCACGCGCACGCCGATGCTGGTGATGGTGGGGCGGCTCGACGAGGGCATGTCGCACCTGATCCTGCTGGCGGTGCCGCTGTTCATCTTCCTCGGCGCGCTGATCGAGATGACCGGCATGGCGCGCGCCATGATCCAGTTCCTGGCAAGCCTGCTGGGCCATGTGCGCGGCGGCCTGTCGTACGTGCTGATCGGCGCCATGTACCTGATCTCGGGCATCTCGGGCTCGAAGATCGCCGACATGGCGGCCATCGCGCCGGTGCTGTTCCCCGAGATGACCAAGCGCGGCGCCAAGCCCGGCGACCTGGTGGCGCTGCTGTCGGCCACGGGCGCGCAGACGGAGACCATCCCGCCTTCGATCGTGCTGATCACCATCGGCTCGGTCACCGGCATCTCGATCGCGGCGCTGTTCACCGGCGGCCTGATGCCCGCGGTGGTGCTCGGCGCCATGCTCTGCGTGGTGGTCTGGTGGCGCTACCGCCGCGAGGACCTGAGCCAGGTGAAGCGCCACGGCGCGCGCGAGATCGGCAAGCTGCTGGGGGTCGCGCTGCCCGCGGTGCTGCTGCCCTTCGTGATCCGCGCCGCGGTGGTCGAGGGCGTGGCCACGGCCACCGAGGTCTCGACCATCGGCATCGTCTATTCGGCGCTGGTCGGCCTCTTGATCTACCGCCAGTTCGACTGGCGCCGGCTGCGCCCGATGCTGGTCGAGACCGCGTCGCTCTCGGGCGCGATCATCTTCATCGTCGGCTGCGCCACCGCCATGGCCTGGGGACTCACGCAGTCGGGCTTCTCGCAGGACCTCGCGAAGCTCATGGCCGGCATACCGGGCGGCGCCTATGGCTTCCTCGCGGTCTCGATCGTGGCCTTCATCGTGCTGGGCAGCGTGCTCGAGGGCATTCCGGCCATCGTGCTGTTCGGCCCGCTCCTGTTCCCGATCGCCAAGGCGGCCGGCGTGCACGAGGTGCACTACGCCATGGTCGTGATCTTCGCGATGGGCATCGGCCTGTTCGCGCCGCCCTTCGGCGTCGGCTACTACGGCGCCTGCGCCGTCAGCAAGGTCGATCCCGACGAGGGCATCCGCCACATCTGGGGCTACATGGCCGCGCTGCTCGCGGGGCTGGTGCTGGTCGCCGCGATCCCGTGGTTCTCCACCGGTTTTCTCAAAGTCTGACAACAACACGCACAACGGAGCGCGCAAGAAAATGAGTCGATTCCTCGGCGAGATCCGCCAACTGGGCTACGTGGTGCCCGACATCGAGGCCGCCATGGACTACTGGAGCCGCGAGCTCGGCGTCGGTCCCTGGTTCTACAACCCCAAGGTGCCGATCCGCAACTACCGCTACAACGGCGAGGCGCACGAGCCGCACAACTCGGTGGCGCTGGCCAACTCGGGCTATGTGCAGGTCGAGCTGATCCAGACCCGCAACGACGTGCCCTCGATGTACCGCGACTTCCTGCGCGCGGGCCGCACCGGCCTGCAGCACGTGGCCTACTGGACCGCCGACTACGACGCCGACCTCGCGCGCCTCACGGCGCAGGGCTTCAAGCCGGTGATGAGCGGCGAGGTGGGCGAGCGCGGCCGCTTCATCTACTTCGACACCGAATACCACCCGGGCACCGTGATCGAGCTGTCGGAAGTGGCCGGGCCGAAGGGAAAGATGTTCGACCTGATCCGCGCGGCCTCCGAAGGCTGGGACGGCAGCGAGCCGGTGCGGCCCTTCCCCGACCTGTCGAAGCTCTGATGACGATGGCGCAGGCAGAACAGCGCATCCGCGCGCGCTACCGCATCGAGACGCCGCTCGAGCCGGCCGCGGTGGCCGAGGTGATGGCGGGCGAGCAGTCGTGCGGCACCTTCACGCGCGTCGAGGGCGAGACCGACGACCTGCGCGCGCGGGCGCGCGCCACCGTCGAGGCCATCGCCGAACTCGAGCCGGCCGCGGCGCCCAGCCTGCCCAATGCGCTGCTCGAGCGCCAGGGCCGGCGCGGGCCGTGGCGGCGCGCGCTGGTCGACATCTCCTTTCCCGTCGCCAACATCGGCGCCAACCTGCCGACGCTGGCGGCCACGGTCGCGGGCAACCTCTACGACCTCGGCGAGGTCACGGGGCTGCGGCTCGAATCGCTGCAGCTGCCCGCGGCCTACCGCGCGCAGTTCGAGCGGCCGAGCCACGGCGTGGCCGGCACCCGCCGCGCCACCGGCGTGGAAACGGGCGCGCTGGTGGGCACCATCATCAAGCCCAACGTCGGCTTCTCGGCCGCGCAGACCGCCGAGCTGGTGGCGCGGCTGTGCGCCGCCGGCGTGGACTTCATCAAGGACGACGAGGTCTCGGCCGATCCGCTGCATGCACCGCTGGCCGAGCGCGTGCCGGCCGTGATGGCGGTGGTGCGCGACCATGCGCAGCGCACCGGCAAGCAGGTGATGGTGGCCTTCAACATCACCGACGAGACCGACGCCATGAAGCGCCATGCCGACCTGGTCGAGCGCGAGGGCGGCAGCTGCGTGATGGCCAGCCTCAACTGGTGCGGCCATTCGGGCATCCAGACGCTGCGGCGCCACACGCCGCTGGCACTGCACGGCCACCGCAACGGCTACGGCGCGCTGTCGCGCCATCCGCTGCTGGGCATCTCGTTCCAGGCCTACCAGGCGTTGTGGCGGCTGGCCGGCGTCGACCACATGCACGTGCACGGGCTGCAGGGCAAGTTCTCGCAGCCCGACGAGGAAGTGATCGAGTCGGCGCGCGATTGCCTGGCGCCGCTGGTGGCGGGCGAGGGGGCTTTCGATGATCGCGTGATGCCCGCCTTCTCCTCGGGCCAGTGGGCCGGCACCGTGGCGCCGACCTGGGCCGCGGTCGGCAGCGACGACCTGCTGTTCATGTCGGGCGGCGGCATCCTGGCCCATCCGGGCGGCGCGGCCGCGGGCGTGGCGAGCATTCGCCAGGCCTGGGCCGCGGCGCGCGCGGGCGTGCCGGTGGCCGAGGCCGCGCGCGAGGCGCCGGAGCTGGCGCAGGCGCTGGCCTTCTTCGGCGCCAAATGAGCGTGGCAGCGAGCACGCCCGTGCCGCTCGCCTACTACGGCGACGACTTCACCGGCGCCACCGACACGCTCGCCACCGCGGCGCGTGCCGGGCTGCGCACCTTGCTGTTCCTGCGCGTGCCCGACGAGGCGCTGCTCGCGCGCGCCGGCCCGCTCGACTGCCTCGGCATCGCGGGCGCGGCGCGCTCGATGGCGCCGGACGCGATGCGTGCCGAGCTCGCGCCGGTCGCGCGGCTGATGGCCGGACTCGGCGCGCGCGTGCTGCACTACAAGACCTGCTCCACCTTCGACAGCGCGCCCGGTGTCGGCAACATCGCCGTCGCCATCGAGGCGCTGCGCCCCGCCGCGGGCCAGCCCTGGACCGCGATCGTCGGCGGCCAGCCGAACCTCGAGCGCTACTGCCTGTTCGGCCACCTGTTCGCCGCGGCCGGCAGCGGCGGCACGGTGCACCGCATCGACCGCCATCCGACCATGAGCCGCCATCCGGTCACGCCGATGCGCGAATCGGACCTGCGGCTGCACCTTCAGGCGCAGGGCCTGGGCGAGACCGCGCTGCTGCCGTATCCGCGCCATGCCGCGACGGGCGAGGCGCTGGCCGCCGTGCTGGACCAGCGGCCCGAGGCCGTGCTGTTCGACGTCGCGCGGCCCGAGGACCTCGAGGCCATCGGCGCGGCGCTGTGGCCGCTCGCCACCGCCGAAGCGCCGCTTTTGGCCGTCGGCCCGAGCAGCGTGGTGCAGGCCTTCGCGCCGCGGCTGGCGCAGGCGCCCGCGGCGCCGGCCGCCGTGGCGCCCGCGCGCGGCCCGGTGTTCGTGCTGGCCGGCAGCCTCTCGCCGGTCACGGCACGGCAGGTGGCGGCCGCGCGGTCCTTCGAGGTCGTCTGGCTCGACGCGGCGCGGCTGGTCGACCCCCATTCCGATCACCTGGCGCAGTCCGCGCGCGAGTTGGCCGACCGGCTCTCGACCGGCGCCCATGTGCTGGCCTGCACCGCCACCGAGGCCGCGCGCGCCGGCCACACCCGCGTGCCCGCGCGCGCGCTGGCCGAGGCCGGCGGCGAACTGCTGGCGCGCGTGCTCGCGGCCGTGCCGCTGTCGCGCGTGGGCGTGGCCGGCGGCGACACCTCCAGCCTCGCCGTGGGCGCGCTCGACGCCTGGGGGCTGTCCTACCTCGCGCAACTCGCGCCCGGCACCGCGCTGTGCCGGCTGCACAGCGAGGCGCCGGGGCTCGACGGGGTCGAGATCATGCTCAAGGGCGGGCAGATGGGGTCGCAGGACGTGTTCGAACGGCTGGTGCACGGCACCGGCGGTTGAGCGGGCGCAAGGCTCGTTTTTCGGCGCGGCCATGGCGCCCGGGCCCCCATGGCACGAGAATTGCCGCGAATCCAGGGTTTCCCCGTACGTCGCATACCGGGCCCTGCATACGCAATATGGGCACCACGGTATGCGTGCGGCGGCGCAAGCCGCTAACGTCCAGGCCTGGCCACCACGCGCCACCCCACGAGCACGACAGCATGAGTACCGAGAGCAGCAGCCACAGCCCCAGCCAGCCCATCCGATTCTTCCATCGCGGACAGGTCGTCGACGTCAGCGGTGTCCATCCGACCCGCTCGGTGCTCGACTGGCTGCGCGAGGACGCGCGCTGCACCGGCACCAAGGAGGGTTGCAACGAGGGCGACTGCGGTGCGTGCACCGTGGTGATCGGCGAACTGGCCGAGGCCGGCGCGCCCGACGCGGTCGGCGGCCTGCGGCTGCAGACGGTCAATGCCTGCATCCAGTTCCTGCCCACGCTCAACGGCAAGGCGCTGTTCACGGTCGAGGACCTCAAGGACCAGTGCCTGTCGTCCCAGGCTGCGCAGGCAGCCCCGGCCCCCGCGCTGCAGGAGGGCGACAAGCGCCCGCACCCCGTGCACTGCCTGCACCCGGTGCAGCAGGCGCTGGTCGACTGCCACGGCTCGCAATGCGGCTTCTGCACGCCGGGCTTCGTGATGTCGCTGTGGTCCGCCTACGAGCACCACCAGGCGCGCGGCACGCAGCCCTCGCGCCAGCAGCTGGCCGACGACCTCTCGGGCAACCTGTGCCGCTGCACCGGCTACCGCCCGATCCTCGACGCGGGCCAGCGCATGTTCGACCTGCCGCCGGTGCGGCTCGACAGCCGCGCGGTGGTGGCCGCGCTCACCGCGCTGAATCCGCCCGCCGGCGCCGCGGGTTTCGAGTACGCGGCCCCGCTGGGCGCGCGCATCGACCGCTTCCATGCGCCGCGCTCGCTCGAGCAGCTGGCCGCGCTGCGCGAGCAGAAGCCGCGCGCGCAATTGCTGTCGGGCTCGACCGACGTGGGCCTGTGGGTCAACAAGCAGTTCCGCGACCTCGGCGACATCATCTACCTGGGCGACGTGCCCGAGCTCAAGACCGTCGAGGTCCGCGGCGAGCACCTCTACATCGGCGCGGGTGCCTCGCTCGAGTCGGCCTTCGCGGCGCTGGTCGAGCGCGTGCCCAGCCTGTCCGACGTCTGGCTGCGCTTCGCCTCGCCGCCGATCCGCCATGCGGGCACCATGGGCGGCAACGTGGCCAACGGTTCGCCGATCGGCGACTCGCCGCCGGTGCTGATGTCGCTCGACGCCGAGATCGAGCTGCGCCGCGGCGCCGAGGTGCGCCGCATGCCGCTGCCCGACTTCTACGTCGACTACATGAAGAACCAGCTGCAACCCGGCGAATTCGTGCAGGGCCTGTGGCTGCCGCTGGCCGCGATGCGCCGCCAGGTGCGCGCCTACAAGATCAGCAAGCGCTTCGACTGCGACATCTCGGCGCTGTGCGCGGGCTTCGCGCTCGAGCTCGAGCCCGGCGGCAACAAGGTGAAGGCCGTGCGCCTGGCCTTCGGCGGCATGGCCGCCACCGTGAAGCGCGCGGCGCAGGCCGAGGCCGCGCTGGTCGGCAAGCCCTGGACCCAGTCCAGCGTGAACGCCGCCAAGCTGGCGCTGGCGCAGGACTTCAAGCCGCTGTCCGACATGCGTGCCTCGGCCGACTACCGGATGCAGGTGGCGCAGAACCTGATCCAGCGCCTGTGGCTCGAGACCCGGGCCGAGGATGCGCTGCCCGGCAGCGCCACCAGCGTCTGGAGCGTGATGCCGCACGCCGCCATCGCCAAGCCGGCCGCGTAAGAACGTGTTCATGATCTTTTCATGGCGCCCGTTGCCCCGCAAAGCTGGCAGGTGCAAGGCGCAAAGCGCAGCCGGGCTGGTGGCCCGGCGAGCATTTGCAACGCCGCAGATGCCAGCTTTGCGGGGCAACCCTTCGGGCGAGGCAGCAAAGCGCCGCACTCGTCGTTGCGCACCTTGTCCAGGCATCAGCCTGGACGGCGGCGCGCGCCTAGATTGCGACGCTTTGCTGCCTCGCGGGCGCCATGAAAAGATCATGAACACGTTCCAAGGAGTCTGAGACCATGAACAAGCCCCTCGATGCCCGCCTGCTGCAACCCGCAGAGGCCTTTGCCGACTACCTGAAGAACACCGCCGCCCGCATCGACCAGGGTGCCGAGGCGCTCGCCCACGACCAGGGCGCGCGCGTGGGCATCAGCCGCCCGCACGAATCGGCGCACCTGCACGTGGCCGGCGAGGCCACCTACATCGACGACATCCCCGAGATCGCCGGCACCCTGCACTGCGCGCTGGGCCTGTCGCCCGCGGCCAACGGGCGCGTCACGGCGCTGTCGCTCGACGCCATCCGCGCCATGCCGGGCGTGGTGTCGGTGCTCACGGCCGACGACATCCCCGGCACCAACGACTGCGGCTCGATCATCCACGACGACCCGATCCTGCTGTCGCTCAAGGACGGCGGCGAGATCCGCTACCTGGGCCAGCCGGTGTTCGCCGTGATCGCGCGCACCCGCGACGCCGCGCGCCGCGCCGCCGCGCGCGCCAAGGACGCGCTGACCATCGAGGCGCAGCCGCCGGTGCTCACGCCGCAGGACGCGCATGCGCGCGGCCAGTACGTGGTGCCGCCGATGCACATCGTGCGCAGCGGCGGTGCCGCCAACGGCGGCGACGAGGCCGCGGTGCGCGCCGCCATCGCGGCCGCGCCGCACCGCCACAAGGCAACGCTCGACGTCGGCGGGCAGGAGCAGTTCTACCTCGAGGGCCAGATCAGCTACGCGATCCCGAAGGAGGGCGGCGCGCTGCACATCCACTGCTCGACCCAGCACCCGAGCGAGATGCAGCACCTGGTCGCGCACGCGATGCACCTGCAGTCGAACGAGGTGCACGTCGAGTGCCGGCGCATGGGCGGCGGCTTCGGCGGCAAGGAATCGCAGTCGGCGCTGTTCGCCTGCGTGGCCGCGGTGGCCGCGAGCAAGCTGCGCCGCCCGGTCAAGCTGCGGCTGGACCGCGACGACGACTTCATGGTCACGGGCCGGCGCCACTGCTTCTGGTACGAGTACGAGGTGGGCTACGACGACGAGGGCCGCCTGCTCGGCGCCGAGATCACCATGGTCTCGCGCGCCGGCCATTCGGCCGACCTGTCGGGCCCGGTGATGACGCGCGCGCTGTGCCACTTCGACAACGCCTACTGGCTGCCCAACGTCAGCATGCACGGCTACTCGGGCAAGACCAACACGCAGAGCAACACGGCCTTCCGCGGCTTCGGCGGCCCGCAGGGCGCGATCGCGATCGAGAACATCATGGACTCGGTGGCGCGCGCGCTGGGCCGCGATCCGCTCGACGTGCGGCGCGTCAACTTCTACGGCAAGGGCGAGAACAACGTGACGCCCTACCGCCAGACCGTGACCGACAACATCGTGCACGAGCTGGTGGCCGAGCTCGAGGCCACGAGCGACTACCGCGCGCGGCGCGAGGAGATCGCCGGCTTCAATGCCGCGAGCCCGGTGCTCAAGCGCGGGCTGGCGCTGGCGCCGCTGAAGTTCGGCATCTCGTTCAACGTCAAGCACTTCAACCAGGCCGGCGCGCTGGTGCACGTCTACACCGACGGCTCGATCCTCGTGAACCACGGCGGCACCGAGATGGGCCAGGGCCTGAACACCAAGGTGGCGCAGGTGGTGGCGCACGAGCTCGGCGTGAGCTTCGAGCGCGTGCGCGTCACGGCCACCGACACGACCAAGGTCGCGAACACCTCGGCCACGGCGGCCTCGACCGGCGCCGACCTCAACGGCAAGGCCGCGCAGGACGCCGCGCGCCAGATCCGCGAGCGGCTGGCGCAGAGCGCGGCCGAGCGCCATGGCGGCGAGCCCGGCGCGGTGCGCTTCGCCAACGACAAGGTCGAGGTCAACGGCCGCACGCTGGCCTTCAGCACGGTGGTGGGCGAGGCCTACCTCGACCGCAAGCAGCTGTGGTCCGACGGCTTCTACGCCACGCCCGGCCTGAGCTGGGACAAGGACAAGATGCAGGGCCGCCCGTTCTACTACTACGCCTACGGCGCGGCGGTCAGCGAGGTGATCGTCGACACGCTGACCGGCGAATGGAAGCTGCTGCGCGCCGACATCCTGCACGATGCGGGCAAGTCGCTGAACCCGGCGGTCGACATCGGCCAGGTCGAGGGCGCCTTCATCCAGGGCATGGGCTGGCTCACGACCGAGGAGCTGGTGTGGCATCCGCAGAGCGGCAAGCTCACGACCCACGCGCCCAGCACCTACAAGATCCCGACCGCCAACGACTGCCCGCCGGTGTTCAACGTGCGGCTGTTCGAGGGCCAGAACTTCGAGGACTCGATCCACCGCAGCAAGGCCGTGGGCGAGCCGCCGCTGCTGCTGCCGTTCTCGGTCTTCTTCGCGATCCGCGACGCCGTGTCGGCCGCGGGCGGCCACCGCGTCGATCCGCCGCTGCGCGCGCCCGCCACGAGCGAGTCGATCCTGCGCGCCGTGACGGCCGTGATGCCATCGCAGGTGGAATGAGCGCCGAGAACACGGATTTCCGGACGCAGAGGACGCGAAGATTTCGCAAAGAACGCAGAAGAAGCCAGATTGAACATTGCCATGTCTTCCTTTTGCGTCCTTCGCGGATCCTTCGCGTCCTCTGCGTCCGGCTGTCCGATCCCGCTCCCCGGCTGTATAACGCCTCGCATCGACCACTTCCTTGCGGGCGGCCATGAGAGACCAGGCGCTTTTCGACAAGATCGACCTTCACCTGATCCGGGTGCTGCACACCGTGCTGACCGATCGCAGCGTCTCGCGCGCCGCGATCCGGCTCGGGATGTACCAGCCGGCGGTGTCGGCCGCGCTCAAGCGGCTGCGCGAGCTCTCGGGCGATCCGCTGCTGGTGCGCTCGGGCTCGGGCATGGTGCCCACCGATGCGGGGCTGCGCATGATCGAGCCGGCCGCGAGCATCCTGCGCGCGGCCGAGATGCTGTTCTCCGATGCGCGCGGCTTCGACCCGCAATCGGCCAGCACCACCTTCCGCATCGCGGCCAGCGACTACATGGACCCGATCTTCCTGCCCATGCTGGTGGCGCAGGTCAAGCGCGAGGCGCCGCTGTGCCACATCGAGATCCATCCGCTGTCGCCCGACTCCGACTACCACGGCCACCTGTCGCTGGGGCAGGTCGACGTGGTGATCGGCAACTGGCTCAAGCCCCCCGAGGACCTGCACATGGCACGCCTGTTCGGTGACGAGGTGGTGTCGCTGGTGAACCAGGACCATCCCGCGGTGCGCCGCGGCTGGGACCTCGAGACCTGGCTGCAGGCCGAGCACATCGCGCCCACGCCCATGCACCCGGGCGGGCGCGGCATCATCGACCAGATGCTCGACGAGCTCGGGCGCCAGCGCAACATCACGGCACGCTGCGCGCACTTCGGGCTGATCCCCGACATGGTGGCCTCGAGCCTGCTGGTGCTGACCACCGGCCGCCAGTACTGCGAGCGCTTCGCCGCGCGGCTGCCGCTGAAGATCCTCGACTGCCCGGTGGCGCTGCCGCGGCTCATGTACTACCAGCTCTGGCACGAGCGCACCCACTCGTCGAGTTCGGCGCGCTGGCTGCGCGAATGCATCAAGGACGTGGCGGCCTCGCTGCGCCCGCTCACCCCGCCCGCGCGCGATGCGCGCGATCCGCCGCCCCTGGGCGCCTGACGGCGCCGGCTTCCCCACCAGAACCCCAAGGACCTCGAGGCGCGAGCGAGCTCGCGCCAGGGACGGGCTCGGCCCGCTTTTTCTTCAGAACAACGCCGCACGACGCGACACGAGACAACACATCCCGGAGACAAGAAACCCATGAACTGGATCGACAAGGTGTTCAAGCTCAACGAACACAACACCACCGTGCGCACCGAGGTCATCGCGGGGCTCACCACCTTCCTGACGATGGCCTACATCATCTTCGTCAACCCATCGATCCTCGGCGACGCCGGCATGCCCAAGGGCGCGGTCTTCGTCGCCACCTGCCTGATCGCGGCGCTGGGCACGCTGATCATGGGCCTGTACGCCAACTACCCGATCGCGATGGCGCCGGGCATGGGCCTGAACGCCTACTTCGCCTACGTGGTGGTGCTCGGCATGGGCTACACGTGGCAGACCGCGCTGGGCGCGGTCTTCATCTCGGGCTGCCTGTTCCTGATCGTCACGGTCACGGGGCTGCGCGAGCTGTTCATCCAGGGCATACCGCAGTCGCTGCGGACGGCGATCACGGTGGGCATCGGCATGTTCCTCGCGCTGATCGCGCTCAAGAGCGCGGGCGTGGTCGCGGCCTCGCCGGCCACCTTCGTGACGCTGGGCGACCTGCACTCGGCGCCGGTGGTGCTGGCCACGCTGGGCTTTTTGATCATCGTGGTGCTCGACAAGCTCAAGGTGCGCGGCGCGATCCTGATCGGCATCGTCACGGTCACGGTGCTGTCCTTCTTCTTCGGCGGCAACAAGTTCCACGGCGTGTTCGCGCCGCCACCGTCGATCGCGCCCACCTTCATGCAGCTCGACATCCTGAGCGCGCTCAAGGGCGGCATCCTCAACGTGGTGCTGGTGTTCTTCCTGGTCGAGATGTTCGACGCCACCGGCACGCTGATGGGCGTGGCCAAGCGCGCCGGCCTGCTGGTGCCCGGCAAGATGGAGCGCATGAACAAGGCGCTCTTGGCCGACAGCGGCGCGATCTTCGCGGGCTCGCTGCTCGGCACCTCGAGCACCACGGCCTACGTGGAGAGCGCGGCCGGCGTGCAGGCCGGCGGGCGCACCGGCCTCACGGCCGTGGTGGTGGCGGTGCTGTTCCTGGCCTGCCTGATGATCTCGCCGCTCGCGGGCTCGGTGCCGGCCTATGCCACCGCGCCGGCGCTGCTGTTCGTGGGCTGCCTGATGCTGCGCGACCTGGTCGAGCTCGACTGGGAGGACACCACCGAGGTCATCCCCGCGGCCGTGACCGCGCTGGCCATGCCCTTCACCTACTCGATCGCCAACGGCCTGGCCTTCGGCTTCATCACCTATGCCGTGCTCAAGCTGTTCACCGGCCGGGCACGGGAAGTGCATGCCATGGTGTGGGTCATCGCCGCCATCTTCCTGTTCAAGTTCGTCTATGTGACCGGCCACTGAGCCGGAAACCGAACGCAAGCCCCGGAGTCGGGGTCTTCCATCGTCCGGATTCCGTAGTGACGCTATTAAACTTATAGCTATCGACGTACATCGGAACCCGCGAGACGAGGCCCATTCCTGTACCGAACGAGACAACCCACGGAACCGGCATGACAACACCCAGACTCCAGCTCGCGCACATCACGAAGCGCTACCCGGCGGTGGTCGCCAACAGCGACATCTCGCTGGCGGTGCAACCGGGCGAGATCCACGCCGTGCTCGGCGAGAACGGCGCCGGCAAGTCGACGCTGATGAAGATCATCTACGGCTCGGTCAAGCCCGACGAGGGCAGCGTCGCCTTCGACGGCCAGCCGGTGAACCTGCGCAACCCGCAGCAGGCGCGCGCGCTGGGCATCAGCATGGTGTTCCAGCACTTCAGCCTGTTCGACACCCTGACGGTGGCCGAGAACGTCTGGCTCGGCCTCGACAAGTCGCTGGCGCTGGCCGACGTGGCGCGCAGCATCACGGCCAAGGCGAGCGAGTACGGCCTCGACATCGATCCCGCGCGGCCGGTCCACACGCTGTCGGTGGGCGAGATGCAGCGGGTGGAGATCATCCGCGCGCTGCTGACCGACCCCAAGCTGCTGATCCTCGACGAGCCGACCTCGGTGCTCACGCCGCAGGCGGTGGTCAAGCTGTTCGGGGTGCTCAACAAGCTGGCCTCCGAGGGCTGCAGCATCCTCTACATCAGCCACAAGCTACACGAGATCCGCGAGCTGTGCACCGCCTGCACGGTGCTGCGCGGCGGCAAGGTCACGGGGGTGTGCAACCCGAAGAACGAGAGCAACGAGTCGCTGTCGCGGCTGATGATCGGCAGCGAGCCGCCGCCGCTCGAGCACCGGCCGGTGCATGCGGGCGCGGTGGCGCTGCGCGTGCAGGGCCTGACGCTGGCGCGCGAGGACCAGTTCGGCGTGGACCTCGAGGGCGTGTCCTTCGAGGTGCGCGCGGGCGAGGTGGTGGGCATTGCGGGCGTGTCGGGCAATGGCCAGAAGGAACTGCTCTACACGCTGTCGGGCGAGGACGTTCGCGCCGAGGCGGCGATGGTGCGGGTCTTCGACCAGCCGGCCGGCCGGCTGCGCCCGCGCGCGCGCCGTGCGCTGGGCCTGCACTTCGTGCCCGAGGAGCGGCTGGGCCGCGGCGCGGTGCCCACGCTGGGGCTCGCGCACAACCTGCTGCTGACGCGCGGCGACGCGGTGGGCCGCGGCGGCTGGATCCGCACCGGCGCGCTCGAGCGCCAGGCCAGGTCCATCATCGAGCGTTTCAAGGTCAAGGCCGGCGGCCCGAAGGCGGCGGCGCGCTCGCTGTCGGGCGGCAACCTGCAGAAGTTCATCGTCGGCCGCGAGATCGACGCCAACCCGAAGCTCTTCATCGTCTCGCAGCCGACCTGGGGCGTGGACGTGGGCGCGGCCGCGCTGATCCATGCCGAGATCCTCGCGCTGCGCGACGCGGGCTGCGCGGTGCTGGTGATCAGCGAGGAGCTCGACGAGCTCTTCAACATCAGCGACCGGCTGCATGTGATTGCCAAGGGGCGGCTGTCGCCCTCGATCGACCGCGCGGCCGCCACGCTGGCGCAGATCGGCGAATGGATGAGCGGGCTGTGGCCGGGCCCATCCGGCAAGAGCAACAAGAACCAGGAGGCCGCCCATGCTTAAGCTCGAACCCCGTCCGGAGCTCTCGCGCTTCTGGACCTTCGCCTCGCCGATCCTGGCGCTGCTGATCACGGTGTTGATCGGCGTGGCGCTGTTCGCCGCGCTCGGCAAGGACCCGGTCAAGGGCCTGCTGGTGTTCTTCTACGAGCCGATCAAGAACGGCTATGCGCTGGGCGAGCTGACGGTGAAGGCCACGCCGCTGCTGATCATCGCGCTGGGCCTGGCGGTGTGCTTCCGCTCCAACGTGTGGAACATCGGCGCCGAGGGCCAGTTCGTGTTCGGCGCGATCGCCGCGGGCGGCGTGGCGCTGATGGCCGACAAGACCACGGGCGGCTGGATCGTGCTGGCGATCCTGGTGGCGGGCACGCTGGGCGGCATGGTCTGGGCCGGCATCGTGGCCTGGCTGCGCGACCGCTTCAACGCGAACGAGATCCTGGTGAGCCTGATGCTGGTGTACGTGGCGACGCTGCTGCTGAGCTACATGGTGTTCGGCCCCTGGAAGGACCCCAACGGCTACAACTTCCCGCAGTCGAAGACCTTCGAGGCGGTGACGCAGATCCCGCGCCTGTTCAAGGGCTCGCGCGTGACGATCGGGGTGATCATCGCGCTGGTGGGGGTGGGGGCGCTGTGGGTGTTCCTGTTCCGCACGCGCGCGGGTTTCGCGCAGCAGGTCGGCGGCCTGGCGCCCGCGGCGGCGCGCTATGCGGGCTTTTCGGCGCGCCGCGCGGTGTGGATCGCGCTGCTGACCTCGGGCGGCGCGGCCGGCCTGGCCGGTGCGCTCGAGGTGGCGGGCCCGCTCGGCCAGCTCACGCCCTACGTGCCGGCCGGCTACGGCTTCGCGGCCATCATCGTGGCCTTCGTCGGCCGCCTGCATCCGGTGGGGATGGTGTTCTCGGCCATCCTGATGAGCATGTTCTACATCGGCGGCGAACTCGCGCAGTCGCGGCTCGGGTTGCCGAAGTCGCTGACGGGCGTGTTCCAGGGGCTGCTGCTGTTCACGCTGCTGGCTTGCGATACCTTGATTGCCTATCGGGTTCGTCGCAAGGCGGCTGCGAAGGCCGCTGTGCTCACGACGAGTTCTCTGCAGGCGAGTACGCCGTTGACTGCGCCTGTTGCGCGCACGACCGAGGGGGCGCTGTGATGACCTCCTGTTCGTTGTTTGTGCAGATCGACCGATCGGGGTGGGCTCACGCCGACGGGGTACTCCCCTCCGCGAATGTCCCCCGGCCTGCGGCCTCCTCCTTTATCTCGCTGCGGGGAGTACCCCATCGGCGTGAGCCTGGACGCGGCCGTAGAACCGGCTGCACAACGACTGCGCCCACGTGCACAGGGCAGTGGGTGCTTCCCGCAGCGAAATCAAGGAGGAGCCCGAAGGGCGGGGGACATTCGCGGAGGGAAGTACCCACTGTCCTGTGCACGCACCCCGACCGTCCCCTCTGCACCCCGAGCAACCCAAGCACCGAGAGCCACTAAAAAATGGACAGCTACGCACTCCTGCTCGGCTCCACCCTGAGCGCCGGCACCGTCCTCGCCATCGCCGCGCTAGGCCTTCTCATCAACGAGAAGGCCGGCATCGTCAACCTGGGCGCCGAGGGCATGATGCTGTGCGCCGCCATCGCCGGTTTCGCGACCGTGGTGACCACCCACAACCCCTGGCTCGGCCTGCTCGCCGGCATGGCCGCCGGCGCCTTGCTGGCCGCCTTCTTCGGCGTGCTCGTCATCTGGCTCAACACCAACCAGTACGCCACCGGCCTCGCGCTGAGTTTGTTCGGCGTCGGCTTCTCGGCCTTCGCGGGCATCAACTTCGTGCAGGCCAAGCTGCCCGAGAGCGCCAGCTATGCGATCCCCGTGCTGGCCGACATTCCGCTGCTCGGCCCCGCGCTGTTCCGCCATCACCCGATGGTCTACGTCGCCGTGCTGCTGACGGTAGGCCTGATCTGGTTTCTCTACCGCACGCGCGCCGGCCTCGTGCTGCGCTCGGTCGGCGAGTCGCCCGAGTCGGCGCATGCGCTGGGCTATCCGGTGCGGCGCATCCGCCTCATGGCCGTGATCGCGGGCGGGGCGCTGTGCGGCCTCTCGGGCGCGTACCTTTCCACCGTCTACACCCCGCTGTGGGTCGAGGGCATGGTCGCGGGCCGCGGCTGGATCGCGCTCGCGCTCACCACCTTCGCCACCTGGCGGCCGATGCGCGTGCTGCTCGGCGCCTACCTGTTCGGTGGCGTCTCGATGCTGGGCTTCCACCTGCAGAGCAGCGGCGTCGACGTGCCCTCGCAGTTCCTCAGCATGCTGCAGTACATCGCGCCCATCGTGGTGCTGGCCCTGATCTCGCGCAACCCCGCATTCATTCGCGTCAACATGCCGGCTTCGATCGGGAAACCGTTCTACCCCGGCTCATAATCGCGGTTTTCGTTTTTCCGCCAACCCGTCCTTTTTGAGGATTTCCGACAATGAATGATCTGAACAAGCGCTCCCTGCTCAAGCTCGCCGCCCTCACGGCGGTCGCTTCGGCAGCCTTGATCGGCTGCGGCAAGAAAGAAGAAGCGGCAGCACCGGCCGCCGCGCCCGCACCGGCTCCGGCACCCGCCGCCGCCGCGCCGGCCCCGGCAGCGCCGCTCAACATCGCATTCGCATACATCGGACCCGTGGGCGACGGCGGCTGGACCTTCGCGCACGACAACGGCCGCAAGGCGCTCGAGAAGGAGTTCGGCGACAAGATCAAGACCACCTTCGTGGAAAGCGTGCCCGAGGGCGCCGACGCCGAGCGCGTGTTCCGCGACATGGTCGGCCAGGGCAACAAGCTGATCTTCGGCACCACCTTCGGCTACATGGAGCCTATGCTCAAGGTGGCCAACGACAGCAAGGACGTCAAGTTCGAGCATGCCACCGGCTACAAGACCGCCGAGAACATGCGCACCTACGACAGCCGCACCTACGAAGGCGCGTACATGGCCGGCATCATCGCGGGCGCCATGACCAAGTCGAACACGCTCGGCGTCGTCGGCTCGGTGCCGATCCCCGAGGTGCTGCGCAACATCAACAGCTTCACGCTAGGCGCCCAGTCGGTCAACCCGAAGATCACGACCAAGGTCGTGTGGGTCAACGAGTGGTTCAGCCCGCCGAAGGAAACCGAGGCCGCTACCGCCCTCATCAACGGCGGCGCCGACATCCTGTTCCAGAACACCGACTCGCCGGCCGTGCTCAAGACCGCGCAGGAAAAGGGCAAGCGCGCCTTCGGCTGGGACTCCGACATGACCGCCTACGGTCCCAAGGCCCACCTGGGCTCGGCCACCATCAACTGGGCGCCGTACTACATCAAGGCCACGCAGGACGCGCTCGACGGCAAGTGGGCCACCGGCCAGGCCTGGTGGGGCGTCAAGGAAGGCGCCATCGACCTCGTGTCGATCGCCGAGGACGTGCCGGCCGAAGCCAAGGCCAAGGTCGACGAGGTCAAGAAGGGCCTGAAGGACGGCAGCTTCTCGATCTGGAAGGGCCCGATCCTCGGCCAGGACGGCAAGGAAGTGGTCGCCAAGGACGCGGTCGCCGACGACAAGTTCCTGACCGGCATCAACTTCTACGTCAAGGGCGTCGAAGGCAAGGTGCCGGGCGGCGACAAGAAGTAAACAAGCAGGCTGCTTCGCGTCGCGATGCAGGCAAGGCCGCCTTCGGGGCGGCCTTTTTTCTTGGAGGATCCGTTCGATGAAGTGCTGTTTTCGCCCCTTCGTTGCCGCGGCCCTCGCGGCGCTGGTCGCGCTGCCCGCCGCCGCGGCCGGCGAGGCGCCGCCGCGTTTCTCGAAGGACGAACAGCCGCTGCGCCAGGCCGTCGAGGATGCCGCGATGTGCTTCCACTTCGCCGGTGAATTCGGCGGCGATGGCTCGGCGCGCGACCGCGAGGTGAAGCGGGAGATGGCCAAGGTCTGCAAGGACGAGAGCCAGCAGCGCGTGATGCAGGCCTACCGCAGGAACCCGCGCGACCGGCGGCTCTATCCCGCGGTGCTGATGCTCGACGGAATGGTCAAGGGGCCGGCGCTGACCGAGGCCGAGAAGGCGCGGCTGTGCGCGGTGGCGAAGACGGAGCTGGTGTGTCCCTGAGATAAGACGCAGTCTTCAGTGTTCCTTGACCCTGACAGCCGTATTTGCTTTGACTTGAATACAAGTGCAGCTGCATGTGACGATGCCGCGTGTCAAGTCTCCTCAGATCACAAGCGTGGGAGCAGCGATGTCAGAAACCTCCAGTTTGCTGTACTGCTATCGGTGCGAGGAGAACACAAATCACCAATTTGTGTTCTCCCATGATTTTGCTTTTCGATATCTGGATGCAGAAGGTTTTGTAATGTGGGAGCCGGCGGTCTATTCCGGGCTTTCGTGTACCACCTGCACGGATCTTGCGATCTATATTCACTCAAGCCTCCATGTCGTTGGAGCCGATTCCAAATACGGAGAACTGGTCTATCCGAAGAATCGCGAAATCTATGAGGGCCTGCCCCGTAGGGTTGCCCAAGCGTACAAGGAGGCGCTGAAAGTCAAGCGTGTGTCGAAGATTGCCTTTTCGCTTATGGGGCGGCGAGTGGTTGAGGAGATTGCCAAGGATCAGGGATGTTCGGTCAGTAACTTGGCCGAAGCGCTTAATCAGTTGGCATTGACGGGAAAGTTATCTCCGTGGCTTTCGGAGGCGGCAGAAGTGGTTCGAAAAATCGGAAATGCTGCGGCACATGACGGCTTTGCGGAGTTCAACGAGCATCATGTCGATCTCATAGACGAGTTGCTTTATGAGCTTGTAGATAACTTGTACCGCGGCCCCTCTTTTCTTCATACCTACCGAAACATGCTCGAGATCTAGTTGTTGGATGTGGTGCCTTCTCGAGACCGCCGCCACGTTCTCAGAGTCGGCCATCGGTTACGAACCTGTTCTAGTGCTCGATTCACCCTGCAATAGCGTCGATATACTTCGGCATCGCGCAAAAAAAGCGCGATCGGGTTTGGAAGCCCGCTGCACCTCTGCGACGAAAGCCGCAGCTACCGCACATGGTCTGCGGCCTTTTCGTTCGTCCGCTTTTTGGCGGCTCGGATGGGAGGGCGCGAGTCCTGCCGGTTCTCGAGAGAGGTGCCCGGTCTTCCAACCCGTTCGAGCTGCCGCCTTGTTTGGAAGCAGGTGCGGTGGTTTTTGAAACCGCACCTCCTGGGGTCCTCACATGACTCTGCCTCCCGGCTCCTTTTCGCAGTCGTCCGCGACTGACACCTCCACGGCGAGCTTCGACATGCTTGCCCTTCAAGCCTGCGATGACGTCGACAACCTGCGCGAAGTCCTGCGCTTCTATATCGGGCTCGAAAAGCTCATCGCGCCTTTGAATCCAGGCGACACCGAAGAGCTCGTTCCCATGCGAAGCGAGTTGAGCTCGATGCTGCGCCTGGCCAATTCGGAACTGCGGCGCCGCATCGATGCGGCCGATGGCGCCACGCACCAACTGCATGAGGCTTTGAACGCGATCGGCCGGGAAGAGAAGAAGACGCGTCTCGACGACTGAGAGGGCGAGGCGTCCCATCGCCGCACGATCGATCGGGTGCCGCATCCTGCGCCAAGGCCTACAACCACGGAGCTGGTGCACGTGGATACTCTTGCAGACGAGGTGGCTCCGCAGAGGAGCTGCTCGGCCTGACCTCAGAGCCCTCTGATGCGCAACTCACTCGACTTCACATCCTGGCAAGGCCTGCTCTCGACCCTGCTCGGCCTGGTGCTCGTGTCGCTGGTCGCGGTCGGCATCCGCATCGTCGTGATGCTCAGCGTGCAGCAGCGGCGCGAGCGGCAGAACCGGCAGATCAACGAACGGCTCAAGACCCTGATCGCGGCCTACAAGGTGCTCGGCGGCTCGTTCACCGGCGAGCTCGCGGTCGACCCCAGCCATCTGCGCGAACTGCGCACGCGCGGCCTGCAGGCCGAGGCCGAAGGCGGCGCCGATGCCGGCCTGCCCGCCTCGGACCGGCGCCGCCGCATCCGCGACGCGGTCGAGACCGCGCTGTCCGACGTGATCCTGCTCGGCACCGAGGAGCAGGTGCGGCTGGCCGCGAAGGCCGCGGCCGACATGGTCGCGGGCCGCAGCGTGGAGACGGCCGAGCTCGTGGTCTCGCTGCGCACCTTCATCCGCGCGGTGCTCGACCTCGATCCGGTGCCGCCGACGCTCGGCATTCCGAAGCAGGGGCCGCTGCGGCTCAAGGGCACGGCCACGCGCGGCGAGCGCGCGGGCGGTGGCGGTGGCAATGCCGGCGGTGGTGCCGGTGGCAAGGGCGGAGGCGGCGGCATGGGCGGCGGTGGCATGGGCGCCGGCATGGGCGCGGGCCTCGGAGCCGGCGTGGGCCTGCACCATGGCGCGTCCGAGGCCGAAGCGCTGCCCGCGTCGCTCGGCCTGCCGCGCGAGACCGATCCCTGAAGCGCGCCGCCATCGAACAGACACCTCCCACGTCCACAGTCATTCCCATGCTCGAACGCAGCGCAGCCCACTTCCCCCAGTTCTCCCGCCTCGCACCCGACTTCGATCTCGAGGACGTGCAGCCGCCGGCCTCCGACGCCGAGATCGCCGCACTCGAGCAATCGCTGGGCGTGCCGTTGCCGGAGTCCTACAAGCAACTGCTGCGCTGCAGCCGCGGCTTCATGCTGATGGGCGGTGTCGTGCAGTTCGGCGACCAGCATCCTTTCTTCCACGAGTTCGAGCCGCTCGATCGGCTCGGCGAGGCGCAACGCGCCGTGGTCCAGCGCCGCGGCGGCAACTGGCCGCCGCCGTCGAACGGCATGCTGTGCTTCGCGGAGTTCTTCATGGAGGCCGACGGCGACCAGGTGCTGTTCGACGTGAGCCAGGGGCTGGTCGATGGCGAGTACCCGGTCGTCTATTACGCGCATGCCGCGTCGCCGGCCTCGGTGCGCGTGCTCGCGCCTTCGTTCGCCGCGTTCATGGAAGCCTTCCTGCGCTACGAGGAATTCGCCGACGAAGACGATGAATGAACGAGGATCCCCTGATTCGCTCACCGCGCCGACGCCCATGACCCACGATTCCCTCGACGCCCCTTCGCTCGCGCTCGTCGATGCCTGCAGCCAGGCCTCGCTCGCGCTGCTCGAAGCCAACCTCACGCCGCACGGCATCCTGGCCGCGAGCCGCACCGAGGCCGCGGTGGCGCGGCGCTACACGCGCATCTTCGGGCGCGACGCCGCGATCTGCGTGATGGCGATGTGCGGCAGCGGCGTGCCGGCGCTCGAGCAGGGCGCGGTCGCGAGCCTCGACGCGCTCGCGGCGCAGCAGGCGGCCAATGGGCAGATCCCGAAGTACGTCGACCCCGAGGGCCAGGACGCCGACTTCTGGTATCTGGGCTGCATCGACGCCACGCTCTGGTGGCTGATCGCGGTGGACCATGTGCGCCGCCATGGCCAGGTGGGCGCCACGCACTGGGCCGACGGCGTGCAGCGCGCGATCGGCTGGCTGCTGGCGCAGGAGCACCAGCACTTCCGGCTGCTGCAGCAGAACGAGGCCAGCGACTGGGCCGACATCATGCCGCGCTCGGGCTACGTGCTCTACACCAACGCGCTGTGGTTCGACGTCAAGCGCCGCTTCGCGATCGCGCAGGCCGACGAGACCCGGCACCACTTCAACCACCTGTTCAACCCGTTCCAGCGCGACCTGCCCGAATACCACCGCGCGCGGCTGCTGCAGCACTACGCGCGGCGCGGCCGGCGCGATCCGGGCCTGTACCTGAGCTTCGTCAACCTCGCGGTGGTGGGCGACGAGGGCGACGTGTTCGGCAACGTGCTGGCGATTCAGGCCGGGCTGGCCGACGAGGCGATGGCGCACAGCATCGTCAACACCATCGAGGGCGCGCGCGCGAGCGATCCCTACCCGGTGCGCGTGGTGCTGCATCCGCTGTCGCCGCAGCACGAGCTGTGGCGCGCCTACATGGGCCGGCACCGGCAGAACCTGGTGCACCAGTACCACAACGGCGGCATCTGGCCCTTCGTGGGCGGCTTCTGGGCGATGGCGCTCGCGAAGCTGGGGCTCGAGGCCGAGGGCTGGGCCGAGCTCGCGAAGCTGGCGCGCGCCAACGAGCTCGACGGCTGGCGCTTCACCGAGTGGTTCCATGGCCGCACGCTGGCGCCGATGGGCATGGCGGGCCAGAGCTGGAATGCCGCCACCTTCGTGCTGGCGCGGCGTGCGCTCGAGGGCGACGCCACGGCCTGGTGAGGGCGCGCGCGAGGGCGGCCGGTTTCCGGTTGCGGCATACTCGCCACCCCCCGCAATCTCCAATCTGCCTCTCGCACAAGACCCCCGCATGGACAAGGAAGTCGACCCCAAAGTACTCGCCGTCATCGATGAGATGCGCCTCTCCGGCCCCCGGCTCACGCCGGTCGACATCGTCGCCAAGATGGGTGTGTTCGACGCGCGCGAGAAGGCCTCGGACCACGCCTGGCTCGCCACCGGCGACAACGTGATCGCCACCATCTGGGGCGAGTACGTCAACCTCGGCGAGGGCGGGCGCTGGTTCTGCCTCGAGTCGCTCGACGTGCAGTTCCGCCCCGGCGGCGGCCCGCGCTCCGCGTTCCAGTCGCAGCGCGCCGCCGACCGCCTCGCGCTGCTCAAGCGCACCTTCGACGCCGGCCAGGATTTCCGCGCCGTGGTGCAGACCAACCGCATCGCCATCGGCGAGATCGAGACCAACCGCAGCGCCAAGGTCTCGACGCGCGTGCGCGACGACGCCGAATGGCATGTCGCGAGCTGGGAGCCCGAGCGCAAGTTCGCGGTGCTGGTGCGCGGCCCGCGCGGCTGGGTGCCCGACGAGGCCGCGATCCAGGCCGCGCGCGCCAAGGGCAACGTGCCCGACGAGGTCGCGGTCGGTGCCGACGGCGCGGCGAAGCTGGGCTCGGCCGAGGCCGTGCAGGAGGCCGCCATGGACTACGTGATGCGCCACTTCAAGGGCTACGGCTACAACGCCGAGGACGTGCGCAGCCAGAAGACCGGCTACGACATCGTGGTGTCGAACTCGAAGGGCGCGACCCTGCTCAAGGTCACGGTCAAGGGCACGGCCTCGGGCTTCCCGACCTTCCGCCTCACGCGCGAGGAGCAGCTGAGCTCGGTCGGCGAGCCGCTGTGGCGCCTGCTGGTGGTGTCCGACGTGGCGACCCCCACGGCCGCGCACAAGATCTACAAGCCCACCGAGATGACGCAGGCGCCGGGCTTCGAGCCGCTCTGATCCGTCAGGCCTGAGGTGGCTGCGCGGCCTGCAGCTGCGCCGCCATCTTCTGGTGGATCAGGTTCACGGCCTTCAGCGGGCGCAGCATCACCTTGAACTCGGTGATCTTGCCCGCGTCGTTCCAGCGGATCATGTCGACGCCGTTGACCACGATGCCGTCGAGCTCCACCTCGAACTCGAGCACCGCGTCGCGCTCGGCCTTCACTTCGCGCACGTAGCGGAAGCTCGGGTTGAAGAAGACCTCGAAGGCCGCGGCCAGGTAGCGGCGCGTGATCTCCTTGCCGATCTGCGGCTTGTGCACCACCGGCGAATGGAAGACGGCGCCCTCGTCGAGCAGGATGTCGAGCCCTGCCGCGTCGCGCGTCTGCACGAGCTGGTGCCAGGTGGAAAGCGTGTCGATCGCCATGTCGTGTCTCCGATGCAGTGGGTAGAGGGGGCGCGCCATGGTATCGGCTGGCGGCCCCGGGCGTGCTATTCGTCGATGCGCGAAAGCGCCTTGAGCACGGCCACGCCCCTGAAGGTCCGCCAGAGCCCGAAGGGCACCAGCAGCAGCGCGCCGGCCAGCCGATGCAGCGGCGGCGCCAGCGACAGCGCGGCCCAGATCCCGAGCGCGGCGATCAGCAGGCCGCCGACGATGTTCACCACGCCGCCGCCGAGCCACTGCACCTGGAGCAGCCGCGCCGTCAGCGACAGCATGCGATCGGCCACCTTCAGTCCGAGCCGGTCGGCCAGCACGTAGAGCCCGAGCAGCAGCAGCGGCGCCACGGCGATGCCGATCAGGAGATACGCCGCGATGCCGATCAGGGTGTGCATGCGGCCCAGCTTATCAAGCGAATCGATCGAGCAGGCTGTACCAGGCCACGCCGGCCGCGATGTAGAAGCGCTGCAGTCGATGCAGCGGAATCGGCTGGAGCGGCGTCACCGGGTACGGGAAATCCGCCCCGGGCTGCATCAGCCGCGCCGCCACGTGCCGGCCCATGCTGGTGGCCAGCGCGATGCCGCGCCCGTTGTAGCCCAGCGCGATCGTGAGGCCCGGCGCGGGCGTGTGCACATGCGGCATGAAGTCGCGCGTGACGGCGATGCGGCCGGCCCAGCGGTACTGGTAGCGCAGCGGCCCGAGTTGCGGATACAGCAGGGCGAGCGAGCGCTCGAGGTGCGCGAAGTCGGCCGGTCCCGCCGGATCGGCGAAGTGGCCGCGCCCGCCCATCAGCAGCCGGCCCTGCGCGTCCTTGCGGAAGTACAGCAGCAGGCGCTGCGAGGTCGACGCGGTCTCGCCGCCCGGCAGGATGGCGTGCGCGGCCGCGCCCTGCAGCGGCTCGGTGGCCACGATGAAGCTGTTGGCCGCGAGCACGGTGCGCGAGAGGCCGGGCCACAGGCCGCCGGTGTAGCCGTTGGTGGCGATCAGCACCTGGTCGGCGACCACGCTCGCGCCGCTGGCCGTGGTCGCGTGCCACTGCGTACCGCGGCGCTCGAGCGAGCTGACCGCGCTGCCGCCGTGCACCGATGCGCCCGCCGCCTGCGCGGCGCGCACCAGCCCGCGCGTGTAGGCCAGCGGCTGGATGCCGCCGGCGCGGCCGTCGAGCCAGCCGCCCGCGAAGGCTTGGGTGCCCAGGCGCGCCGCCACATCGGCGCGGTCGAGCATCTGCGTGGCGGCGCCGCGCCGCGCCCATTGCTCGGCGCGCGCATGCATGGCGGCGAGGTGCCTGGGCGAATAGGCCACCTGCAGCCAGCCCTTGCGCACCGGCTGGCAGTCGATGCCGTGGCGCTCGATCAGCTTGAACACCAGGTCGGCCGAGCGCGAAACCGCGTCGATCAGCGGCTCGGCGCGCGCGGCGCCGTAGGTCCGCACCAGTTCGTCGGGGTCCTGCTTGAGCGTGGGATTGACCTGGCCGCCGTTGCGCCCCGAGGCGCCCCAGCCCGGCTCGTGCGCCTCGAGCACGCAGACCTTGGTGCCGGCCTCGGCCAGGTGCAGCGCGGCCGACAGGCCCGTGAAGCCGGCGCCCACGATCAGCACGTCGGCGCGCTGCGAACCCGCCAGCGGCGGCGTCGGCGGTGCCGCTGGCGCGGTGGCGGCCCACAGCGAAGGAGGCAGTGTCGATGTCGCGATGCTCACGCGCGCACCTCCGCCGACGGATGCAGCACGCGGCGCAGGAAGTCCTGTGTGCGCGCCTGGCGCGGCGCGCCCAGCACCTGCGCGGCCGGGCCTTCCTCGACGATGCTGCCGCTGTGCAGGAAGCACACGCGGTCGGCCACCTCGCGCGCGAAGCCCATCTCGTGCGTGACCACGATCATGGTCATGCCCTCGTCGGCCAGCGCGCGCATCACGCCGAGCACGTCGCCGACCAGCTCGGGGTCGAGCGCCGAGGTGGGTTCGTCGAACAGCATGGCCTCGGGCTTCATCGCGAGCGCGCGCGCGATCGCCACGCGCTGCTGCTGGCCGCCCGAGAGCTGCGCCGGCCAGGCCTGCGCCTTCTCGGCCAGCCCGACCTTGGCGAGCAACGCGAGCGCCTCTTCGCGCGCCTGCGCCGGGTTCTGGCGCAGCACGTGCACCGGGCCCTCCATCACGTTCTCGATCACGGTGCGGTGCGGGAACAGGTTGAAGCGCTGGAACACCATGCCCATGCGGCTGCGCAGCCGGTGGATGGCGGGCGCGTTGCGGTCCACGCGCTCGCCGAAGGCGCGCACCTCGCCGCCCTCGTAAGACTCGAGGCCGTTGATGCAGCGCAGCACCGTCGACTTGCCCGAGCCCGAGGGGCCGATCAGGCACACCACCTCGCCCTTGTCCACGCGCAGGCTCACGCCCTGCAGCACGCGGTGCGCGCCGAAGCGCTTCTCCAGGCCTTCGACGTGGATCATGGCTTTCTCCTTCCGGCGCCAAAGCGCGCCTCGAGCCGGCGCAGGCCCCAGACCAGCGGCAGGCTCATCAACAGGTAGAGCAGCGCGACCAGCGTGTAGACCGTCATGTTCTGGAAGGTGGAGGAGGCGATCAGCTGGCCGGCGCGCGTCATCTCGGCCACCGTGATGGTCGAGACCAGCGAGGAGTCCTTGAGCATCATCACCAGCGTGTTGCCGTAGGGCGGCAGCGCGATGCGGAAGGCCTGCGGCAGGATCACGCGCCGCATGATCAGCGCCGAGCGCATGCCCATGGCCTGCGCGGCCTCGCGCTGGCCCGGATCGACGGCCTCGATGCCGGCGCGGAAGTTCTCGGCCTGGTAGGCCGAGTAGGCGATGCCCAGGCCGATCACGCCGGCCTGGAAGGCCGTGAGCTGCACGCCGAACTCGGGCAGCACGAAGTAGATGTAGAACAGCTGCACGATGATCGGCAGCCCGCGGATCACGTTGACGATCACCGCGCCGGTCCACGAGACGGCGCGCACCGGCGAGAGCTTCATCAGCGCCAGCGCGAGGCCGAGCACGCTGCTCAGCAGGAACGACAGCACGGTGACCTGCACCGTGACCACCGCGCCCTGCAGCAGGATCGGCAGGAAGTCCTGCGCGTGTTGGAGGAACGAGGAGGCCATGGCTCAGCGCGCGCTCAGATGCCCCATTTCTGGACGATCTTCGCCAGCGTGCCGTCGGCCTTGATCGCGGCGATGGCCTTGTTCAGCCGCGCCAGCGTCTCGGTGTCGCCCTTGCGCACCACCAGGCAGACGTCGCCCACGTTCACCGGCTTGTAGCTGTCGACCAGCTTCACGCCCGGGAAGGTGTTCTGCCGGATCTGGTAGGCCATGATGGGCTGGTCGCCGAGGCCGGCCTTGATGCGGCCCAGCGAGAGGTCGCGCGTCATGTCGGCCACCGAGTCGTAGCTGCGCACCTCCTTGAAGATGCCCTTCTTGGTGAGCATGTCGAGGAACACGGTGCCGACCTGCGCGCCCACCACCTCGCCCTTGAGCTCGTCGAGCGTGGCGTAGGCACGGGTGTCGTCGGCCTTGACGATCAGGCCCTCGCCGTACGAATAGACCGGGTCGCTGAAGTCGACCACCTCCTGGCGCGCGGGCGTCTTGAGCATGGCGGCCGAGACGATGTCGATCTTGCGCGCCGTGAGCGAGGGGATCAGCGCCGAGAACACGGTCTGCTGCACGTTGACCGTGAAGCCGCCCGCCTTGCCGACCGCGGTGACGGTGTCGACCATCATTCCCTGGATGCTGTTGCTCTTCACGTCGAGGAAGGTGAAGGGCACGCCGGTGGCGGTGGCGCCCACGTTGAAGCTGGCCGGGGCCGCGCCCTGGGCCGCCGCGAGCGAGGCGGCGCCGGCGATGCAGAGGCCGAGCGCGAGGCGGCGCAGCGGGCGGAGGTGGCGAACGATGCGATTCATGGAAGCACTCCTCAGGACAAGAGACAGGGAAAGGAAGGAAGCGGGGTCAACGCAACATGCGTGCCAATAATCGATTCGATCGACTCTTTAATCAATAAATGAAAACCACTAGTCGAATTGATCGTATCGATATTCGATATTTCATCGGACGCTCGCTATACTTTGACGCCATGGACCCCACGACCGCCCCCACCGGGACCGCCGACGACGCGGCGCCCGAGGACAGCCAGAGCCTTCTCTTCAACCAGTCGCTCGAGAAGGGCCTGGCCGTGCTGCGCGCCTTCAGCGCGCGGCGGCGCACCATGACGCTGGCCGACGTGGCCGTGGCCACCGACATCACCAAGAGCTCGGCCCAGCGCATGGTCTTCACGCTCGAGAAGCTCGGCTACCTGCGCAAGCATCCGAAGACGCGGCGCTACCAGCTCACGCCGCGCGTGATGGAGATCGGCTTCAACTACCTCGCGGCCAATGCGCTGATCGACGTGGCGAATCCCTACCTGTCGGAGCTCACCAAGGTGACGACCGAGACCTCCTGCCTCACCGAGCCCGACGGGCTGGACATGGTCTACGTGGCGCGCTTCGTGAGCGCGCAGTTCGTGCCGGTGCACATGCCGATCGGCAGCCGCATCCCGATGTACTGCACCGCCTCGGGCCGTGCCTTCCTGAGTGCGCTGCCCGAGGACGAGGCGCGCGCGCTGATCGAGGCCTCGGACCGGGTGGCCCACACCACCCACACGCTGACCGAGGTCGAGGCGATCCTGGCCACCTTGCGCCAGGCGCGGCTGCAGGGCTTCGCGACCAATGCCGAGGAGCTGTTCCTCGGCGACATGACCATCGCCGCGCCGGTGCTCGGCAGCCAGGGCCGGCCCGTGGCCTCGGTGCACGTGGTCGCGCCCACCAGCCGCTGGACGCTGGAGGAGGCGGTGCGCAAGCTGGCGCCCACCCTGCTGCTGTGCGCGCGCTCGCTCACGAGCTCGGCGCGCAGCCTCGATTGAGGCCATACGGTTTCGCGCATTGCGCGGCCGCGGGCAGCCTTTATGCTCGCGCGAACGCAACGCCCCACGGCGCCCCCCATGCGCCAGACCCCACCATGACCGACTTCCGCCCCGCCGCCGACCACCTGCGCTTCGACGCCATTCCCGCCGAGCGCCTGCCCGAGCTGCTGCGCGCCATGCCCAAGGCCGAGCTGCACATGCACATCGAGGGCTCGCTCGAGCCCGAGCTGATCTTCGCGCTCGCGCAGCGCAACGGCGTGGCCATTCCCTACGCCAGCGTCGAGGAACTGCGCCAGGCCTACGCCTTCACCAACCTGCAGAGCTTCCTCGACATCTACTACGCGGGCGCGAGCGTGCTGCTGAAGGAGCAGGACTTCTTCGACATGGCCTGGGCCTACCTCGAGCGCGCCGCGGCCGACCACGTGGTCCACACCGAGATGTTCTTCGACCCGCAGACCCACACCGCGCGCGGCGTGGCGATGCAGACCGTGGTCGACGGCCTGCACCGCGCCTGCGTAGAGGCGAAGGACAAGCTGGGCGTGAGCGCCTCGCTGATCCTGTGCTTCCTGCGCCACCTGAGCGAGGAGGAGGCCTTCGAGACCCTGGAGCAGGCGCTGCCCCATCGCGACAAGTTCATCGGCGTGGGGCTCGACTCGAGCGAGGTCGGCCATCCGCCCGAGAAGTTCGCGCGCGTGTTCGCGCGCTGCCGCGAGCTGGGCCTGCACCTCGTGGCCCATGCGGGCGAGGAAGGCCCGCCCGAATACGTGTGGAGCGCGCTCGACGTGCTGAAGGTGGAGCGCGTCGACCATGGCGTGCAGAGCGCGAAGGACCCGGCGCTGATGCAGCGGCTGGCGCAGGACCGCATCCCGCTGACCGTGTGCCCGCTGTCGAACCTCAAGCTGTGCGTGTTCCCCGACCTCGCGCAGCACAACCTCGGCACCCTGCTCGACGCGGGCCTGGTCGCCACGGTGAACTCCGACGACCCGGCCTACTTCGGCGGCTACATGAACCAGAACTTCACGCAGACCTTCGAGGCCACCGGCCTGGGCGCGCGCCACGCCTGGCAGCTCGCGGCCAACAGCTTCGAGGGCAGCTTCATCGACGAGGCCGCCAAGCGCGCCTACGTGGAGCGGCTCAACGCCGTCTTCGCCGACTTCGGCGCCTGACAGGCACCGGCCGAGGTCGAAGGCGCGCGCGGCGCCAGCAGCGGCACCGCGACCAGCGCGCAGCCCGCCGCCGCCAGCCACACCAGCGGCCAGCCCTGCGCCGCCATCAGGTGCGGGATCGAGAACGGCGTGACGAAGCAGACCAGGAACACGCTGGTGTTCGCCATGCCCAGCGCCGTGCCGGCGCGCGCGGCGCCGGCCAGCGTGGCGAGCTCGGTGTAGGCCACGCCGTGCCAGGCCGAGACGCAGATGCCGCTCACGCCCAGCAGCACCACCAGCGCGATGCGCAGCGCCTGCGATTCGGCCGCCACCTGCGCGCCGGTGCAGAACACCAGCAGCGCGAGCAGCGCGAACAGCGCCACGCTGAGGCTGGCGCAGGCGCGCAGGTAGGCCGGCCGGTTGCCGCGCCGGTCGGTCCAGCGCCCGCTCCACACGCGCATCGCCATCGCGCCGGCCTGCAGCGTGACCATGGCGGTGGTGATGGTCGCCAGGCCCGCATGGCCGAAGTCGTGCAGGAACACCGTGCCGAAGGACAGCACCGCGAACTGCGGCGCGCAGAGGATGCCGATGCCCGCGACGATGCGCCACACGCGCGCATCGCGCAGCGGGCCGGTTCCTGGAGCGGCCGGCGCGGCCGAGGGCCGTGCGGCGCGCTCGGGCGGCGGCTCGTGCACCCAGGCCCAGGCCATCCAGGCGCTGAGCGCGCACAGCAGCGCGAGCACGCCGTAGAGCGCCGCGAAGCCGAGGTGCAGCGCCAGCCACGGCAGCACCAGCGCGCCGACGGCGCCGCCCAGCGGCACGGCGGTCTGGCGGATGCTCATCGCGAGGCCGCGCTCGCCGGCGGCGAACCAGGTCATCACCGCGCGGCCGCTGGCGCCGTTGACGCTGCCGCCGAGCAGCCCGACCAGCAGCAGCCCGCCGCCGAGCAGGCCCAGGCCCGGGACGTGGCCGGCCGCGGGCGCGGCCCACAGCGCCATCGCCCCCAGGGCCAGCGCGGTGGCGCCCAGGCCCAGCAGCAGCACCGGGCGGTCGCCCCAGCGGTCGGTCAGCAGGCCCCAGGGCAGCTCGCTGACCGCGATGCCCAGGCCCATGAGGCCGAGCACCAGGCCGAGCGTGGCGTTGTCGAGCTGGTAGCCCGAGCGCATCAGCACGGCGGTCATCGGGATGCCGCTGAAGGCGACCGAGAAGGCGGCGTTGGCCGCGACACCCGCGCTCAGCACTTTCCAGCGGTGGCGCGGCGGGAGCGGGGTGGGGGAAGGGGCGGGATGGGTCATAGGCGACCCAGTCTCCGCGCTTGCGAAGGTTTTGAAAATCAGAAAATAATCGTCGTATCGTTCGAAAAAACAGGATGGTTGAGATGTCCCAGGTGATGTTCGATCTCGACGTGCTGCGCAGCTTCTCGACCGGCGTGGCGCTCGGCAGCTATGCGCGCGCGGCCGACCGGCTCGGCCGCTCGACCTCGGCGGTCAGCGCCCAGCTCAAGAAGCTCGAGTCCCAGGCCGGCACGGTGCTGTTCCGCAAGGCCGGCCGCGGGCTGGAGCTGACCGACGCGGGCGAGACCCTGCTGGCCTACGCGCACCGGCTGCTGGCGCTCAACGAGGAGGCGGGCGCCGCGATGCGCGGCGTCGACCTCGAGGGCTGGGTGCGGCTCGGGCTGCAGGAGGACTTCGGCGAGACGCTGCTGCCCGCGGTGTTGGGCCGCTTCGCGCGCGCCCATCCCAAGGTGCGCATCGAGGCCTGCGTGGCGCGCAGCGGCGACCTGCGCGAGCGGCTCGAGCTCGGCAAGCTCGACCTCGCGCTGGCCTGGGACGCGGGCGAGCAGCCGATCTCCGCGCATGCGCAGCGCGTGGCACGGCTGCCGCTGCAGTGGATCGGCCCGGTCGATCCGGCGATGTGCGATGCCCCCTGGTGGAAGGAGCGCGAGCGCGGCGCGGCGGGCGCGCGCAAGACGCAGGAGCCGCTGCCGCTGGTGCTGCTCGACGCGCCCTGTCCGCTGCGCGCCATCGTCACCGACGCCCTCGACCGCGCGGGCGTGCCCTGGCGCCATGCCTTCGCGAGCAGCAGCCTGGCCGCGCTGTGGGCCGCGAGCTCGGCCGGCCTGGGCCTCTCGGTGCGCACGCCCTTCCGCCTGCCGCGCCAGGTGCGGGCCATCGACCGCACCTTGCTCGGCCTGCCCGCGCTGCCGCAGATGTCGCTGTCGCTCTACCGCGCGCAGGCGCAGGCGGAAGCGCCGGCCGCGCGGCTGGGCACCTTGCTGCTGGAGGCGGTGCGCGAGCATGTGCAGGGGGAGGGGAGCGTGATGCACTGAGCCCGGTCCCGGCCCGCGGTTCTTCGGCGCAGTGAGGGCAATGCCTCATACCGTCATGTTCCAGATCGCCCCAAAATGGGGCGCTGCAGACACGACAAGCGTCCATGGCCACCCCGAAGAACTTCCTGCACCTGTGGGACGACAGGTTCCTCTACATCACGCCGGCGATCCAGTCGGGCCTGACCGCGCGCTCCTCGGCCACGGTGCTGGCCTCGGTGAGCGGGCATCCGTTCATGCTCGAGGCGGCCGACGGTACGCGCACGTATTGCACCGCCGCCGTGGTGGCGCCGCACGTGGCGCGCCGGCTCGCGGTCGAGGGCTGCGGGCTGCTGTCGCTCAACATCGATCCGGCCTCGGTCGCCTACCGCATGCTCTCGCGCCAGCTCGGCGGGCACGGCATCCAGGTGCTCGACGCGCGCCGCTTCGGCCGCCTGCGCGAGGGCTTCGAGCCCGCGCAGGCCGGCGCGCTCGACGATGCCGCGCTGCAGGCGCTGAGCCGCGGCCTGGTGGAGACCATCACCGGCAGCCCCGAGCGCCGCATGCCCAACGATCCGCGCATCGAGCGCGTGCTCGACGCGATCCGCCATCGCGCGGGCGCGGTGTCGCTGCGCGAGCTGTCGGCCGTGGCCTGCCTCTCGCCCGACCGGCTCACGCACCTGTTCGCGCAGCAGGTGGGCGTGTCGATCAAGCGCTATGCGCTGTGGACCAAGGTGCGGCGCACGGTGCAGCAGTTCACCGGCCAGCGCCCGCTGACCGACGTCGCGCTGACCAGCGGCTTCACCGACGCGGCCCACATGAGCCGCACCTTCAAGAGCTACTTCGGCCTCGCGCCCTCGTTCCTCGCGGGCAAGGTCGAGGTCAGGGCCGACGCGCAGGCCTCGCAGGCCTGGGGCCACGGCGCGGCCCCGATTCATTCCTGAGCGCCTGCTGAAGCGGCGAGCGCGCGTGGTCGCGCGGTCGCAATACAGCGGCTTCGTTCAAGCCAGCCCCCCGCGCGCTGCCTAAGCTGGCGAGGCTCCATCAAGAGAGCATGACCGAGCATTCACAGGAGACATCCGACATGAGACAAGACAATCCGCGCGGCCGGAGGCGGCCGCTCGCCCTCGCATTCACGGCCACCTCGCTGGCCGCGGCAGCCACGCTGCTGGTCGCCTGTGGCGGCGGTGGAGGAGGAGGCAGCGGCTTCTTCCCGATCGGACCAATCAACCCGCCGCCGGCCGAGAACGCCACCTACAAGGCCGAGATCCGCCGCACCGCCATGGGCGTGCCGCACATCAAGGCCGACAACTGGGCCGGCGCGGGCTACGGCTACGGCTATGCGCAGGCACAGGACGACCTGTGCACCATGGCCAACTCCTTCCTCACCTACCGCGGCGAGCGCTCGCGCTACTTCGGCGCCGACGCGCAGATCCCGTTCAGCAGCACCATCGGCCGGCCGAAGAACATCGACTCCGACTTCTTCCACAAGCACGTGATCTCGGACGACGTGGTGGCGGCCATGCTCAAGCAGCAGCCCGACACGCTGCTCAAGCTGGTGGACGGCTTCGCCGCGGGCTACAACCGCTACGTGCGCGAGATCAAGGGCGGTGGCAGCGCGGGTGCCAACGCGGCCTGCCGCAACGAGCCCTGGGTGCAGAGCGTGACGCGCGAGGACATCTTCCGCCGCATGTACTCGGCCAACCTCGCGGCCGGCCTCAGCAACTTCCTGCCGGCGATCGCGAACGCCACCGCGCCGGCCGCAGCGAAGATGGCGAAGGCCGGCGGGCGCGGCAGCGCCAGCGGCGGCATCACGCAACTGGCCGCGGCGGAGCTGCGCCGACCCGACTTCCAGGTCGGCGGCCACGAGGGCGTGGGCAGCAACATGATCGGCTTCGGCACCAGCGCCACCGGCGATGCGAGCCCGCTGCTGTTCGGCAACCCGCACTGGTACTGGCGCGGCCCGGACCGCTTCTACCAGGCGCAGCTCACCATCCCGGGCCAGCTCAACATCAGCGGCACCTCGTTCCTCGGCATCCCGGTGATCCTGATCGGCTTCAACGACAACATCGCCTGGAGCCACACGGTGTCGACCGCGAACCGCTTCGGCCTCTACCAGCTCACGCTCGCCTCGGGCGACCCGACCAGCTACATGCGCGACGGCGCGGCGGTGAAGATGCAGGCCGCGAGCATCACGGTGCAGGTCAAGCAGTCGGGCGGCGGCGTGGTGCCGGTGACGCGCACGCTGTACAAGTCGGAGTACGGCCCGATCGCGAACCTCGCGAGCATGAGCGCGGCGCTGGGCTGGAGCCAGACCAGCGCCTTCGCGATCCGCGACGTCAACGCCGACAACTTCCGCCTGTTCCGCAACTGGCAGCGCTGGAACCAGGCCAAGTCGCTCGACGAGTTCATCGCGATCCAGAAGGAGGAGGTCGCGATCCCGTGGGTCAACACCGTGGCCGTGGGCCGAGGTGCCGCGAAGGCCTGGTATGCCGACATCGGCGCGATTCCCAACGTGTCGGCCGAGCAGACGGCGCAGTGCACCACGCCGGTCGGCCTGGCGCTCGCGGACGCGCTGCCGGGCGTGCCCGTGTTCGACGGTTCGCGCAGCGCCTGCGACTGGCAAAGCGATGCCGACTCGCCGCAGAAGGGCATCATCGGCGCCTCTCGCCTGCCCAGCCTGCAGCGAGACGACTACGTGGCCAACATGAACGACAGCTACTGGCTCGCCAACCCGAAGGCGCCGATGACGGGCTACCCGCCCATCATGGGCCCGGCCGGCACGCAGGAGGTGAGTTTCCGCACCCGCATGGGCAACCTGCTGGCGCAGGGGCGCATCGACGGCAGCGACAGCTACGGCGCCAAGGGCGCGACCGCCGACACGGTCAAGCGCATGGTGCTCAACAGCCGCGCGCTGACGGCCGAGCTGTTCAAGGACCAGGCGCTGGCGATGGTGTGCGCGAAGGCAACCATCAACGTCGCGGCCGACCCGCTGGACAACGCGACCATCGGGCGCGACATCGACGTGAGCGGCGCCTGCGCCACGCTGCGCGCCTGGAACAACGCCGGCACGCGCGATGCGCGCGGCGCCCACGTGTGGGACGAGTTCTGGGATCGCGCCGAGCGCCTGCCTGCGGCCTCGCTCTACGCCGTGCCCTTCGACCCGGCCGACCCCATCCACACGCCGCGCGACCTCAAGCCCGGTGCCGCCGCGGCGCTGTCGACGGCCTTCGGCGCCGCCGTCGCGAAGGTGCAGGCCAGCGGCTTCGCGGTCGACGCAACGCGCGGCGAGGTGCTGTTCGCAACGCGCAGCGGCGAGAAGATCCCGCTGTACGGCGGCTGCGGCGGCCCGGGCTACTTCACCATTGCCTGCTCGGACAACCGGCTCGACAAGGGCGGCTACACCATGGACAACGACCCGAACGGCAACAGCTACATGCAGATCGTGCGTTTCCCGGCCGGCGGCGTGGAGGCCCATACCTTCCTGACCTTCTCGCTGTCGGACGACCCGGCCTCGGCGCACAACGCCGACTACACCCGCGCCTACAGCGCCGGGCAGTGGCTCAAGGTGCCGTTCTCCGAAGCCGAGATCCAGGGCGATGCGGCGCTGAAGACCAGTTCGATCAGCGAATGAGCGAATGAGCGAGTGAGGCGCGGAGCGCCGTTCGTCGGAACAGCCAAGAAAGGTTGAACTTCGTCGCACGGGCCCGCTCCCATCGTTCACTGCGTTGCCGAGGTGCGGGCTCCAAAGCCCCGCCTCGGTTTTTTTATGGGCGCTCGACCGTCCCCGCTCAGCGCCGCTTGGCCGCCCAGTTCCAGGCCGCGCCGGCCGCCATCAGCACGCAGGTGCCGAGGAACACCGCGCGCATGCCGATGTGGCCGCCCACGAAGCCGCCGAGCAGCGGCCCCGCGACCTGGCCCGTGTACTGCGCCGAGGTCGAATAGCCGAGCATGTTGCCGGCCACGCGCTCGGGCACGTTGTGGCGGATCACGCTCGCGATGCACGGCAGGAGCCCGCCGAGCGACAGTCCCATCAGGAAGCGCAGCACCACGAGCTGCCAGCCCGAGGTCACGAAGGCCTGCGGGATCAGCAGCAGCGCCGACACCGCGAGGCAGCCCACGATCACGTTCCAGTGGCCCACGCGGTCGGCCAGCTTGCCCAGCCGCGAGGCCGACAGGATGCTGCCGAGCGCGGCGGCCGACATCACGAAGCCGGCCATCATGGTCACGCGCGCCGGGTCCTCGACCAGCGTCGCCACGTAGACCGTGATGATCGGCTCGATCGACATGTTGGCGAGCATCAGCAGCATGCCGGTGAACAGCATCGCGATCAGCGGCCCCTTGTCGGGCACGGCGGCCCAGCCGGCGCCGGCATCGCCGCCCCTGGCCGCGGCGGTGCGCGGCTTCTTCTCCTCGCGGATCAGGAAGGCCGTGGCGAGGAAGGCCACGAAGATGATCGCGCCGGCCGCGAAGAAGGTGGCGCGGATGCCGATCAGCGGCGGCAGCGCGCCGCCGACCAGCGGCCCCACGAGGTTGCCGGCCATGATCGCCGAGGACATCGTGCCCAACGCCCAGCCGGTGCGGTCCTTGGGCGTCTGCGTGGCGACCAGCACCATCGAGCCCGAGGCATAGCCGCCGAGCAGGCCCGCGAGCAGCCGCAGCCCGACCAGCTGCCAGACGTTGCCGGCCACGCCGATCAGCGCCATCGCCACCGCCATGCCGAGGCTGGCGCGGATCAGCATCGGCTTGCGCCCGTAGCGGTCGGCCAGCCAGCCCCACAGCGGCGCCACCAGCGCCGCGCTGAGGAAGGTCGCGCCATAGGCCGCGCCCGACCACTGCACGATCGCCGCATGGTCCTTCACGCCGAGCTGCTCCACGTACAGCGGCAGGAAGGGCAGCAGCAGCGTCATCGCCACGATGGTGGTGAAGGAGCCGAACATGCAGACGACCAGGTTGCGTCGCCAGTGGGTGGAATGCGTGAACGCGGCGGTGGAGGAGGGCTGGGCGTCGGTCGTCATGGGGTGCGGGGATTGTCCCGCCGCCCGCGCGCGCCGGCGCCTGCCGATTGGCGGCGGCGGCCATCGCGGCTGTGCACGGGTGGCGGCGCGGCCGCGCGGCTTTCGCTCTAATGGGCGTCCGGCCATAGACACACAGACACCCAGGAGAACCAAAGCATGAAACCCCAGCCCATCGAGTACGCGAACGCCCCGGACGAGGTCCGCGCCGTGTTCGACGACATCAAGGCCACGCGCAACGTGCCCGACGTCAACAACTTCTGGAAGTACCTCGCGAACGATCCCGCCACCTTGCGGCGCACCTGGTCCAGCCTCAAGGAGGTGATGGCGCCCGGCGCGCTCGACCCGGTGGTCAAGGAGATGGTCTACCTGGCCGTGAGCGTCAGCAACGGCTGCAACTACTGCATCGCGAGCCACCACGCGGGTGCCGAGAAGGCCGGCATGACGCCGGCGATGTTCGCCGAGCTGATGGCCGTGGTCGGCATGGCCAACGAGACCAACCGGCTGGTCAACGGCTACCGGGTGCCGGTCGACCCGGCCTTCGACAAGTAAAATGCCCGCCCCTGCACCGGGCGTCCCGGCCGGTGCAGGGATTTCTTTTGACCGGGGCCATGTAGAGGAACACCATGTACAAAAACCTCGCGGGCCGCGCCTTGGTGGCGTGGCTGACCGCCTGTTTTCTGTTGTCCGCCCACTCCCGGGCCCACGCCCAGCCCCAACCCGCGCCGCCGCTGAAGATCGGCTTCGTCTACGTCACGCCGCTGACCGAGGCCGGCTGGGTGCGCCAGCACGACGAGGGCCGCAAGGCCGTGGAAGCGGCGCTCGGCGCCCGCGTCAAGACCACCTATGTCGAGAACGTGGCCGAGGGTGCGGATGCCGAACGCGTGATCCGCGACCTCGCGCAGCAGGGCCACCGGCTGATCTTCACGCCGAGCTTCGGCTACATGGAGCCCACGCTCAAGGTGGCGCGCGACTTTCCCGAGGTGAAGTTCGAGTCGATCACCGGCTACAAGACCGCGCCCAACGTGGCGACCGCCAACGCGCGCTACTACGAGGGCCGCTACCTGGCCGGCGTGGCGGCCGGGCGCATGACGAAGAGCAACGTCGCGGGCTACGTGGCGGGCTTCCCGATCCCCGAGGTGCTGCAGGGCATCAACGCCTTCACGCTGGGCATGCGCTCGGTGAACCCGAAGGCGACCGTGCGCGTGGTCTGGCTCAACGAGTGGTTCGATCCGCCGAAGGAGCGCGACGCGGCCATGACCCTGTTCAACCAGTCGGTGGACGTGATCGCCTTCCACACCGGCTCGACCGCGGTGATGGCGGCGGCGCAGGAGCGCGGCAAGCTGGCGATCGCCTACCACTCGGACATGCGCAGGATCGCGCCCGACGCCCAGGTGGTCGCGGTCACGCACCAGTGGGGCGGCTACTACACGCAGCGCGCCCGCGCGGTGCTCGACGGCAGCTGGAAGAGCGCCAACCTCTGGGGCGGCGTGAAGGAAGGAATGATCCGGGTCGGCGATTTCGGCACCAGGGTGCCGCAGGCCGTGCAGCAGGAGGTGCTGGCGCGCCAGCAGGACATCGCGGCCGGCCGGCTGCAGCCGTTCCGCGCCGTGGCGGCCGAGGTGCGCGACAACGAGGGCCATGTCGCGATCGCCAAGGGCAGCCAGCTGTCCGACGAGCAGATCCTGCGGATGAACTGGCTGGCCGAGGGCGTGCAGGGGCGGATCGCGCGCTGAGCGGGACGCCCGACGACGGTTCGGGAACCGAATGCGGTTTTTCGTGTCGGATAGGTCTATGCCGGTTTTCGGGAAGGCTTCAGTGCTTTTCCGGTGCCAAAAAGGCAGATCTTTCGCCGACAATGGCGGGATCTGCCGGCAGTCGGTCCGCGAGGTCCGATACTCCGGCGTCGAGTTTCTGGAAGAACGTATAACAACAAAGGAAGCTTCGCCACGGGGCCGCAATGGCCTCACGTCTACAAGAAGCACGAAGGAGAGATGAGATGCGTCTCACCACCAAGGGCCGCTTTGCGGTCACCGCCATGATCGATCTGGCCCTGCACCAGACCACCGGTCCGGTCACGCTGGCTGCCATCAGCCTGCGGCAGAAGATTTCGATGTCCTATCTGGAGCAGATGTTCAGCAAGCTGCGCCGGCACGAACTGGTCGCCTCCACGCGCGGCCCGGGCGGCGGCTACTCGCTGGGCCGCAAGGCCGCGCGCATCACGGTGGCCGACATCGTGTTCGCGGTCGATGCCGCCGAAGCGGCGCCGTCCTCGGCCTCCGCGAGCGAGGAAGAAGGCGTGCGCTGCACCGCGCACGAGCTCTGGGCATCGCTCAACAGCCGCATGGTGGAGTTCCTCGACTCGGTCACGCTGCAGCACCTGATGGACGAGCAGATCGCGCGCAACGCGACCCAGGCCAAGGCGCCGGCGGTGGTCCGCCACGCCACCTCGCGCCAGGCCGCGCCCAGCGTGGCCCGCCCGACGAACGTGCCGAACTCGGTGTTCGCGCTGGGCAAGATGCTCGCGAAGCCCTGAGCTTCCGAGGTCTCGAGCGTCTGAGATTCCCGCCGGGCCGCGACGGTCCGGCGTTGCCGTTTCCGGCCCTGCCCTCGGGATAACCCGCAGGCCGCGCGCCATATAGCGCTCATACGCGCATGGAAATTGCGGCAGCGCGAGGCTGCATTACGCTCCGCCTCCACGATGAAAAAAGCCTACCGCGCCTCCCTGCTGCGCTTCGACGCCGCCGGTCTCCCCCAGTTCGACGAAGACGGCCTGCTGGTCGTCGGCCCCGATGCCGCCGGCCGCCAGCGCGTGCTCGATGCGGGCAGCCATGCCGCCGTGGCACCGCGCCATCCCGAGGTCCACACCACGCACCTGCCGGGGCGCATCCTCGCGCCGGGCTTCGTGGACATGCACATCCATTTCCCGCAGACCGACATCATCGGTTCGCCCTCGCCGGGCCTCTTGCCCTGGCTCGAGAACTACACCTTCCCGGCCGAGAGCCGCTTCGCCGACCCGGCCCATTCGAAGGAAGTGGCCGGCTTCTTCCTCGACGAGCTGCTGCGCAACGGCGTCACCACCTCGCTGACCTTCGCGACCTCGCACGTGGCCTCGGTCGATGCCTTCTTCGAGGACGCCCGGCGCCGCGGCCTGCGCATGATCACCGGCAAGGTGCTGCAGGACCGCAACTCGCCTGACGGCGTGCGCGACCGGACCGAGCAGAGCCTGATCGATTCCGAGGCGCTGATCCGCAAGTGGCACGGCGTCGACCGGCTCGGCTATGCGATCACGCCGCGCTTCGCGCCCGCGAGCACCGATGCGCAGATGCGCGGCGCCGGCGAGCTGGCCGCGAAGTACGCCGACACCTGGATCCAGTCGCACGTGGCCGAGAACCGCGACGAGGTGGCCTGGGTGCGCGAGCTGTATCCGCAGGCGCGTTCCTACCTCGACGTCTACGCCGGCTTCGGCCTGATGCGCGAGCGCGCCGTCTACGCGCACTGCATCTACCTCGACGACACCGACCGCGCGCTGCTGCGCGAGACGAAGACCGCCGCGGCCGTGAGCCCGACCAGCAACCTGTTCCTGGGCAGCGGCTTCTTCGACTTCGGCAAGGCCGACCAGGTCGGCCACCCCTATGGCCTGGCCAGCGACGTCGGCGGCGGCACCAGCTTCAGCCCCTTCCACACCATGATGGCCGCCTACTACGTGGGCCGCGAGGGCCAGACCAAGGCCGGCCTGAGCATCGCGCCTTCGGAGCTCTGGTGGCGCCACACCGGCGGCGCGGCGCGCGCGCTGGGGCTCGACGGCGTGGTCGGCAACCTGCAGCCGGGCTGCGAGGCCGACTTCCTGGTGCTGAACCCCAAGGCCACGCCGCTGCTGGAACGCAAGACCGCGCGCGCGAACGGCCTCGAGGAGCTGCTGTTCGCGCTGATCGTGCTGGGCGACGACCGGCTGGTCGAGCGCACGGTGATCTCGCAGGCGGGGTAGGGCGGGACGGGCGGGCCGCACCGGCGGCCATGCCACAATTCGCGCCCGTTCCCCCCGCAGCAGCGACCGCATATGAGCATCAAGAGCGACAAATGGATCCGGCGCATGGCCGAGCAGCACGGCATGATCGAGCCCTTCGAGCCCGGCCAGGTGCGCGAGTCCGACGGCCACAAGATCATCAGCTACGGCACCTCGAGCTACGGCTACGACATCCGCTGCGCGCCCGAATTCAAGGTCTTCACCAACATCCACAGCACGGTGGTCGACCCGAAGAACTTCGACGAGAAGAGCTTCGTCGACATGCACGGCGACTACTGCATCATCCCGCCCAACAGCTTCGCGCTGGCGCGCACCGTCGAGTACTTCCGCATCCCGCGCAACGTGCTGACCATCTGCCTGGGCAAGAGCACCTATGCGCGCTGCGGCATCATCGTCAACGTCACGCCCTTCGAGCCCGAATGGGAAGGCTACGTGACGCTGGAGTTCAGCAACACCACGCCGCTGCCGGCCAAGATCTACGCGGGCGAGGGCTGCGCCCAGGTGCTGTTCTTCGAGAGCGACGAGGTCTGCGAGACCAGCTACAAGGACCGCGGCGGCAAGTACCAGGGCCAGCGCGGCGTGACGCTGCCCAAGACCTGATCGCGTTGTCGAGCGCGTCTCCCTCGAACGCGCGCGGCCTGCGCTGACGCCCGGTTACCCCGGCGCGCTTCGGGGCCGCTACCATCCGGCGATCACCGGCCAAAACCCCAGCAAGAGGCCGGCAAGGAGCATGCGATGAGATGGGAAGGCAACGAGCAATCCGACAACGTGGAAGACCGCCGCGGCGAGGGCGGTGGCGGTGGTGGCGGCGGCTTCATCGGCGGCCGCGGGATCGGCATCGGCACCATCGCCGTCGCGCTGATCGCGGGCTGGGTCTTCGGCATCAATCCGCTCACCGTGTTGAGCCTGCTCAGCGGTGGCGGCGGCCCGGCACCGGTGCAGCAGCAACAGGGCCCGGCGCCCAAGCCGCCGGCCAACGACCGCGAGGCCGCCTTCGTCAGCACCGTGCTGCGCAACACCGAGGTGGTCTGGAGCGACATCTTCCAGAAGAACGGCGGCACCTACCATGCGCCGCGCCTCGTGCTGTTCCGCGGCGCCACGCCCACGGCCTGCGGCACCGGCGAATCGGCCATGGGGCCGTTCTACTGCCCGGGCGACAAGAAGGTCTACATCGACCTCGGCTTCTACGACACGCTCAAGAACCAGCTCGGCGCGCCGGGCGAGTTCGCGCAGGCCTACGTGATCGCGCACGAGGTCGGCCACCACGTGCAGGACGAGCTCGGCATCACGGCCAAGGTCGACGGCATGCGCCGCCGTCTGAGCCAGAGCCAGAACAACGCGATGAGCGTGCGCGTCGAGCTGCAGGCCGACTGCTTCGCGGGCATCTGGGCGCACCACTCGCAGGAGTCGAAGAAGTGGCTCGACCCGGGCGACATCGAGGCCGCGATGAATGCCGCGCAGAAGATCGGCGACGACGCCTTGCAGCGCTCCGCGGGGCGCGCGGTGGTGCCCGACAGCTTCACCCACGGCACCAGCGCGCAGCGCCAGCGCTGGTTCGGAACCGGCTATCAAACGGGCAGCGTGCAGGCCTGCGACACCTTCAACGCGCGCAACCTCTGACGGTTGCACACTATTGCCTGACAGCGCGAGGTCTTGGATCGCGCGCCAGTGCTTCATTGTTTGCTATTGAATAAATAGCAATGCCGCGAAAGCGGGCGTTGTCATCGCGCGGTCACTGCCGTTTTTTGCGGCAGTGCGACAATAGCGGGCTCAATGACAAGTTCCTTCTCCAACCTATCGCTGGCGGCTCCGCTGGCGCGTGCCGTGGCCGAAATGGGCTACGAGACCATGACGCCGATCCAGGAGCAGGCCATTCCGGTCGTGCTTTCGGGCCAGGACGTGATGGGCGCAGCGCAGACCGGCACCGGCAAGACCGCGGCGTTCTCGCTGCCCCTGCTGCAGCGCATGCTCAAGCACGAGAACGCCTCCACCTCGCCCGCGCGGCACCCGGTGCGGGCCCTCGTGCTGCTGCCCACGCGCGAACTCGCCGACCAGGTGGCGCAGCAGATCAAGCTCTATGCCAAGTACACCAACCTGCGCAGCACGGTGGTGTTCGGCGGCATCGACATGAAGCCGCAGACGCTGGAGTTGAAGAAGGGCGTCGAGGTGCTGGTGGCCACGCCGGGCCGGCTGCTCGATCACATCGAGGCCAAGAACGCGGTGCTCAACCAGGTCGAGTACGTGGTGCTCGACGAGGCCGACCGCATGCTCGACATCGGCTTCCTGCCCGACCTGCAGCGCATCCTCAGCTACCTGCCCAAGCAGCGCACCACGCTGCTGTTCTCGGCCACCTTCTCGCCCGAGATCAAGCGCCTGGCCGGCAGCTACCTGCAGAACCCGGTGACCATCGAGGTGGCGCGTCCCAACGAGACCGCCTCCACCGTCGAGCAGCACTTCTACAGCGTGTCCGACGACGACAAGCGCCGCGCGCTCAAACAGATCGTGCGCCAGCGCGGCATCACCCAAGCCTTCGTGTTCGTCAACAGCAAGCTGGGCTGTGCCCGGCTCGCGCGCACGCTCGAGCGCGACGGCCTGCGCACCTCGGCGCTGCATGGCGACAAGAGCCAGGACGAACGCCTGAAGGCGCTCGCCGCCTTCAAGGCCGGCGAGGTCGACCTGCTGGTGTGCACCGACGTCGCGGCCCGCGGCCTCGACATCAAGGACGTGCCCGCGGTCTTCAACTTCGACATCCCGTTCAACGCCGAGGACTACGTGCACCGCATCGGCCGCACGGGCCGTGCCGGCGCCTCGGGTCTGGCCGTGAGCTTCGCGAGCGGCGGCAACGACGCGCGCCTGGTGGCCGACATCGAGAAGCTGATCAAGAAGAAGATCGAGCTCGAGCCGGTCGAGTTCGAGGAAGACCGCCCGCGCGGCCGCATCAACGACGGCCGCCGCCACTGGCGCGAAGAGGGCGAGGCCGGCGACGCGCGCGACGTGCTCGACCAGCCGCGCGAACGCGGCTACGGCAGCGATGCGCGTCGCGGCGGTGGACGCCCGCACCGCGCGCCCTCGGCGCCGCGGGATCCCTTCTTCGACAAGCCCTACGAGCCCGGCAACAGCAACACCGAGGCCGCACCGGCCTGGGAAGCTGCTGCCAAGGCGCCCGCGCGCACCGGCGTGTCGAGCAACATCAAGAGCAAGCGCAAGATCGCGGCGCTGTTCAAGACGCCCGAGCCGAGCTGATCGGTTCGCCGATCGCCGAGCAACGAGGCCGCGCATGTCGCGGCCTTTTTCATGGGCTCTGCGTCAGTGCGTGCGCCCGCCCGCGGGGCGCCGCTCGCCGCGCGCGGCCGCGAGCTCTTCCACCGCCAGCCCCAGCGCGCGGATGCCGGCCGAGATCTGCGCCGCCGGGATCGACGACAGCCGCAGCCTGAAGAACGGACACGGATAGGGCGGCTTCGCGAAGAACACGTCGCCGGCCTCGATCAGCACGCCGTGGCTGCGCGCCATCAGCGACAGCTCGCCCGCGTCGACCCAGGCCGGCGCGCGCACCCACAGCGACGCGCCGCCCTGCGGCAGCCTGAACTCGAAATCGGGCAGGTGATCGCGCAGCGCCTGCGCCGCCAGCGCGAGCCGTTCCTGCATCGCGTGGTTCACGCGCCGCGCATGCGACTCGTGGTGGCCCAGCGAGAGGAACAGCGCATAGGCATGCTGCAGGAAGGCGCTCGGATGCCGCACCATCGCATGGCGGATGGCGCGCAGCTCCTTGATCAGCGCGCGCGGCGCCACGATGAAGCCCAGCCGCAGCGCGGGCGACAGGCTCTTCGATACCGAGCCCACGTAGATCACGCGCCCGGTCTTGTCCAGGCTCTTGAGCGCCGGCATCGGCGTGCCCTCGTAGAGGTTCTCGGCTTCGTAGTCGTCCTCGATGATCACGAAGTCCTGCAGCTCGGCCTTGCGCAGCAGCCACTGGCGGCGCTCCAGGCTCAGCGTGGCGGTGGTCGGGCTCTGGTGCGAGGGCGTGACGAACAGGTAGTCGGCCGCGGGCAAGGCATCGACCACCAGGCCGTCTTCATCGACCGCCACCTCCACCCACTTGGGCTGGCGCAGCGAGAAGCTGTTGCGCGCATGCGGATGGCCGGGCTCCTCGAGGCCGACGCGCGTGTGGGTGTCGAACAGCGTGTCGGCCAGCAGGTAGTAGGCGTGCTGCGCGCCGAGCGTGACGATGATCTCCTCCTTGAGCGCGAACACGCCGCGCTTGGGCAGCAGGCGCGTGCGGATCTGCTCGATCAGGTCGGGCACGTCGTCGGTCTCGAAGTCGGGCGTCCAGTGCTGCAGCTGCGAGCGCGCCAGGCTGCGCGCGCAGCACTCGCGGAAGTCCTCGGTCGGAAACAGCAGCGGGTCGTGCTGGCCGTAGACGAAGGGATAGGGATAGTCGCGCCAGCGCTCGGGCTTGGACAGCGTGGGCTGGTCCACCAGCGAGCGCAGCACGCGCTGCGACCAGTCGGGCGGCTGGCCCGATTGCCCGCTGCGCCCCACCAGCGGTTGGGCCGGCGCCGCCGCGGGCGGGCGCGCATTGCGCGCCACGAACACGCCGCTGCGCGGACGCGCCTCGAGAAAGCCCTCGTCGATCAGCTGCAGGTAGGCCGAGGTCACGGTGTTGCGGCTCAGGCCCAGCAGCACCGCGAGCTCGCGCGAGGAGGGCAGCGACGCGCCCGGGCTCAGGTGGTCCTCGAGGATGGCCTGCACCACCGCGGCGCGCAGCCGTGCCTGCAGCGGCAGCGCGGGTTGGTCGGGCAGCGCGAAGAGCTGCGCCCACTGGGTGGCTCGGGGATGGCTTGCCATGGTCGCCGCAGTTTAGGGCAGGCCTTTCGCGAGCGCGCAGGCCGGTGCGCTCTGGCTCGGTCGAAACCCGGCATCTGGCCCTATCGCGCGCCTGGCCCGCTGCCTACCCTCGGCTCCATCCATTCCCCAAAGACTTCATCCGAGCGCCATGTCCTCTTCCTTCCCGCCCGTGACCACCGACACCCTCGCCGCCTTCAGCGCGGCCTGGAACCGCCACGACATCGATGCGCTGATGAGCTTCATGAGCGACGACTGCGTGTTCCAGACCGCCGCCGGCCCCGATGCCTGCGGCACCCGCCACACGGGCACCGAGGCCGTGCGCAAGGCCTTCGCGGCCGCCTGGCAGGCCGTGCCCGACGCGCAGTGGATCGACGGCGTGCATTTCGTGCACGGCGACTTCGGCACCTCGCAGTGGACCTTCACCGGCACCGCCGCCGACGGCAGCCGCATCGAGACCGACGGCATCGACGTCTTCACCTTCAAGGACGGGAAGATCCAGCTCAAGAACGTGTTCCGCAAGGCACGCCCGAACCTGCCCGCGGCCAAGTAGACAAGGCCATGACGACCGGTACCGCCACGCACTTCGCGTCCGCCGAGCCCGTGCCCGCCACGCCCTCGCGGCCCTACGACCCGCGCTACGACCCGCTGCTCGCGCCCGACCCCGGTGCCGGCCGCGCCTACGCGCCCACCTGGTGGGTCGCGAGCGCGGGCACGCCGCCCGAGGACGACGGCCCGCTGGTGCAGGACATCGACGTCGACGTGGCGATCGTGGGCTCGGGCGCCACCGGCATGTCGACCGCGCTCTATCTCGCGCAGGAGCATGGCATCCGCGCCACCGTGCTCGAGGCCAACCAGGCCGCCTGGGGCTGCTCGAGCCGCAGCGGCGGCCAGGGCCAGAACGCCAGCGGCCGCCTCAAGCGCTCGCAGTGGATCGCGCGCTGGGGCCTCGATACCGCGAAGAAGCTCGACGCCGAGATCCGCGCGGGCTTCGAGAACTTCAAGGGGCTCACCAAGCAGATCGACTGCGATGCCTTCGACGGCGGCCATCTCTACCTCGCGCACCGCCGCGAGAAGCTGCCGGTGCTCGCCGCCGAGGCCGCGCTGATGCGCGACACCTTCGGCTATGCCACGCGCATGATGAGCGCCGAGGAGGTGCGCAGCGACTACTGCGACGAGCGCGAGACCGTGGGCGCGATGTTCGAGGCCGAGGGCGTGGGCATCCATCCGCTGAAGTTCACCTTCGGGCTGCTGCGGCGCGCACGCGCGCTCGGCGTGAAGGTCCACACCTCGAGCCCGGTGCAGGGCTGGCAGACCATCGACGGCGTGCACCACCTGCGCACGCCCGGCGGCACGGTGCGCGCGCGCCGCGTGGCGGTGTGCACCGGCGGCTACACGGGCCAGGCGCTGAGCCCGCTGCTGAAGAACCGCGTGATGCCAATCCTCTCGAACTCGGTGGTCACGCGCGAGCTCACCGAGGCCGAGCTCAAGGCCACCAACTTCCGCTCCAAGACCTTCCTCACCGACACGCGCACGCTGCGCTTCTACTACCGGCTGCTCGAGGGCAACCGGCTGCAGATCGGCAGCCGCAGCTCGGTCAGCGGCGCCGATGCCGAGGCACCGGTGCACCTGAAGCTGCTCACCGACGCGATCGCGCGCAAGTTCCCGCCGCTCGCCAACATCCGCATCGACCACTCGTGGTGGGGCTGGGTCGACATGAGCCACGACATGATGCCGCGCATCACGCAGCCCGATGCCGCGAAGAAGATCTGGTACGCCGTGGGCTATGGCGGCAACGGCGTCTCGTTCTCGACCTGGGCCGGCAAGCGCCTGGCCGAGCGCATCGCGGGCCGCGATGCGGGCCGCGAGGTGTTCGAGCTGCCGATCTACGACTCGCCGCTGCCCTTCCCGAACGTGATGGGCCTGGTCGAGTCGCAGGCCTTCGCGCCGTTCCGCCGCATGGGCCAGCGCATGCTCTACAAGTGGTACTGGCTCAAGGACGAGAAGTAGCGCGCGCCGGCACCATCGCGCTCCCGCATCCGGTGCGCCTTCCCGCAAACGGCGCATCCCACGCCGCACAACGGGGCAAACCCGCAGCGTCTGGCCCTGCGGATCGGTGCCACGTGGCTCTTCGTGGCACCTGCTCGGGGGCCTATCGTCGATCTCGTCGGCGCCGCACCGCGCGCCGCTTCTTCTTCGAGTAGCCATCCAGAGGTCCCGCATGCCGTTTCCGCTTTCCCGCTTCACGCGCCGTGTCACCCTGTTGTCGGCGGCCTCGCTGGCCGCGCTCGCGCTGTGCTCCCTGCCCGCCGCGGCGCAAGAACCCAAGCGTGGCGGCACGCTGGTGATCGGCAGCACGCAGACGCCGCGCCACCTCAACGGCGCCGTGCAGTCGGGCATCGCCACCGCATTGCCCTCGGCGCAGATCTTCGCGAGCCCGCTGCGCTTCGACGACAAGTGGAACCCGCAGCCCTACCTGGCCGAATCGTGGAAGCTCGCCGACGACGCGAAGTCGCTCACGCTCAACCTGCGCAAGAACGCCGTGTTCCACGACGGCAAGCCCATCACCTCGGCCGACGTCGCGTTCTCGATCATGGCCATCAAGGCCAACCATCCCTTCACCACCATGCTGGGGCCGGTCGAGAAGGTCGACACGCCCGATCCCTACACCGCCATCATCCGCATGAGCGCGCCGCATCCGGCGATCGTGCTCGCGATGTCGCCCGCGCTGTGCCCGATCCTGCCCAAGCACATCTACGGCGACGGCACCGACCTCAAGAACCATCCGCGCAACAGCACCGACGTGGTCGGCTCGGGCCCGTTCCGCGTCACCGAGTTCAAGCCCTCGCAGCGCATCGTGATGGAGCGCTTCGACAAGTTCTTCCTGCCCAACAAGCCCTATCTCGACAAGGTCATCGTGAGCATCACGCCCGACATGGCGAGCCTGGTGCTCGGCGTGGAGCGCGGCGACATCCAGATGCTGCCCTTCGCGACCCTGCCTACCGACCTCAAGCGCTTCGCCAACGACCCGCGCGTGTCGCTCACGCCCAAGGGCTACGACGGCATCGGCCCGCTCAACTGGCTGGCCTTCAACACCGCGAAGAAGCCGCTGTCCGACCTGCAGGTGCGCAAGGCCATCGCGCACTCGATCGACAAGAACTTCATCACCAAGGCGCTGATGGGCGGCTTCGCCACGGTGTCCGACGGCCCGCTGGTGGCCAGCAGCCCGTTCGCGGTCAACGACCTGGTGCGCAATCCGCTCGACCTCAAGAAGGCCGGCGAGATGCTCGATGCCGCGGGCTACAAGGCCGGCGCCAACGGCGAGCGCTTCAAGCTCACCATCGACTACCTGCCCGGCGGCGACGACCAGCAGAAGAACGTGGCCGAGTACGTGCGCGGCCAGCTCAAGAAGGTGGGCATCACGGTGGAGGTGCGCGCCTCGGCCGACTTCCCGGCCTGGGCCAAGCGCCTGGCCACGCACGACTTCGACATGTCGATGGATGCGGTCTTCAACTGGGGCGATCCGATCATCGGCGTGCACCGCACCTACCTGTCGACCAACATCAAGCCCATCGTCTGGACCAACACCCAGTCCTATGCCAACCCGAAGGTCGACGAACTGCTCAACACCGCGGGGGGGCTGACCGACCCGACGCAGCGCAAGGCCTACTACGCCACCTTCCAGAAGATCGTGACCGACGAGCTGCCGATCGAGTTCATCAACCAGGTGCCCTATCACACGATCACCAGCAAGAAGGTCGGCAACGTGCCGACCACGATCTGGGGGCCGCTGTCGCCGCTCGACGAGGTCTACATCAAGTAAGGCCGCACATGAGCATGCTTCGCTACGCCGCCTCGCGCCTGCTGCAGGGCCTCGCCCTGGTGCTCGCGGTGGTGGTGCTGAACTTCGTGCTGGTGCACGCGGCGCCCGGCGATCCGGTCGAGACCATCGCGGGCGCCAGCGGCGGCATGTCGAGCGAACTCATGGCCGAGCTGCGCACGCAGTACGGCCTCGACCGGCCGCTGCCGGTGCAACTCGGCGTCTACCTCGGCAAGGTGCTGCGCGGCGACCTCGGCTATTCGTACTTCTTCAACCTGCCGGTCACGCAGATGATCGCCGAGCGCGTGCCCGCGACCTTGCTGCTGGTGCTGAGTTCGGTGCTGCTGGCCTTCATCGTCGGCACGGCGCTCGGCGTGCTGTCCTCGCGCCGGCCCAACGGGCTGCTGTCGCAGTTCATCACCGTGCTGTCGCTGGTGGGTTTCGCGGCGCCGGTGTTCTGGATCGGCATCATGCTGGTGATCCTGCTGGCCTCGGTGTTCCCGATCCTGCCGGTGGCCGGCATGCGCTCCATCGACTCCACCGGCGGCGGCCTGGCCGACGTGCTCGACGTCGCGCACCACCTGGTGCTGCCCACGATCACGCTGAGCCTGGTCTATCTCGCGCAGTACAGCCGGCTCGCGCGTTCGTCGATGCTCGACGTGCTCGGCTCCGACTTCATCCGCACCGCGCGCGCCAAGGGCCTGGCCGAGCGCGTGGTGCTCTACAAGCATGCGCTGCGCAACGCGCTGCTGCCGGTGGTGACGGTGCTGGGGCTGCAGTTCGGCAACGTGCTCGCGGGCGCGATCCTGGTCGAGACCGTCTTCAACTGGCCGGGGCTCGGCCGCCTGGCCTTCGACTCGGTGCTGCGGCGCGACTACCCGACCATCCTCGGCGTGCTGCTGTTCTCCTCCATCGTGGTGGTGGTGATGAACCAGCTCACGGACCTCTGCTACCGCCTGATCGATCCGCGCATCAAGACCGCGTGACGCCTCCCCGATGAATGCGACCTCCACGATGACTCTCGACCCAGACCCGGCACCGGCCGCGAAGCCGGCGGCGCCCGCGCGCACGAGCGCCACCGCCGGCCCGCGCGCCGAACACCCCGGCATCGAGGCCGCGCGCATGTTCCTGCGCAACCCCGCGGCCATCGCCGGCATGGTGCTGCTGCTGATCGTGCTCGCGGTCGCGATCGCCGGCCCCTGGCTCTATCCGGCCGATCCCTTCGAGATCAAGGCCGCGCCGCTCACGCCGCCGTTCAGCGAGGAGGCCTGGCTCGGCAGCGATTACCTCGGGCGCGACGTGCTCACCGCGCTGATCTACGGCGGCCGCGCCACCTTGCTGGTCGGTGCGGTGGCGGCGCTGCTGTCGGTGCTGATCGGCATCACGCTCGGCGCCTTCGCCGGCTACTACGGCGGCAAGGTCGACGCGGTGCTGATGAAGATCACCGAGTTCTTCCAGGTGCTGCCCGCGCTGCTGTTCGCGATGGTGGTGGTGACGCTGTTCTCGCCCACGCTGGTGACGGTCACGCTGGCCATCGGCGTCGTGAGCTGGACCGGCACCGCGCGGCTCACGCGCGCCGAGTTCCTCAAGTACCGCGGGCTGGAGTTCGTGCGCGCCGAGCGTGCCATCGGCGCGCGCGACGCGCGCATCATCTGGAAGGTGATCCTGCCCAATGCGCTGCCGCCGCTGGTGGTGTCGGCCACCCTGGCGATCGGCGCGGCGATCCTGTTCGAGGCCGGCCTGTCCTTCCTCGGCCTGGGCGACCCCAACCAGATGAGCTGGGGCCTGATGATCGGCTCGAGCCGCCAGTACGTGCTGTCGTGCTGGTGGGCCGTGGCCTTCCCGGGCGCCGCGATCTTCGTCACCGTGCTCGCGGTCAGCCTGATCGGCGACGGGCTCAACGATGCGCTCAATCCGAAGCTGAGGGAACGTTGAGATGAACAACCAACAGCCGGACGCAGAGGACGCGAAGGACTCGCGAAGGACGCAAAAAAGAAAACCAAAAGTTTTGATGAAATCTTTTCGCGACCTTCGCGGAACCTTCGCGTCCTCTGCGTCCGGAAGTCCGCTCCCTTCTTCTTACCCAGCCATCGTCTCGTTCGGCGCGCATGGCATCCAGTACGACGGGCAACCCCAATGAGCGAGGCACTGCTGCGCGTGCAGGACCTGCACGTCGAATTCAGGACCCGCCGCGGCCAGGCGCTGGTGCTCAACGGCGTGGACTTCGAGCTGCGTGCCGGCGAGACGCTGTGCGTGGTCGGCGAGTCGGGCTGCGGCAAGAGCATGACCGCGCTCGCGCTGCTGCGGCTCATTCCTTCGCCGCCGGGGCGCATCCGCGACGGACGCGTGCTGTTCCAGGGCGAGGACCTGGTGCGCGCCACCGACGCGCGCATGCGCGAGGTGCGCGGCAACCGCATCTCGATGATCTTCCAGGAACCGATGACCTCGCTGAACCCGGTGTTCAGCGTGGGCGACCAGATCGGCGAATCGCTGCGGCTGCATGCGGGCCTCGATGCGCAGGCCGCGCGCGAACGCGCGATCGAGATGCTGCGCCAGGTCGGCATCCCGGCGCCCGAGCGGCGCGTGGACGAGTATCCGCATCAGCTCTCGGGCGGCATGCGCCAGCGCGTGATGATCGCGATGGCGCTGGCCTGCCGGCCCGACATCCTGATCGCCGACGAACCCACCACCGCGCTCGACGTGACGGTGCAGGCGCAGATCTTCGACCTGCTGCGCGAACTGCAGCGCGAGAAGGGCACGGCGATCCTGCTGATCACGCACGACATGGGCGCGGTGGCCGAGATGGCCGACCGCGTGATGGTGATGTATGCGGGTCGCGTGATCGAGCAGGGCAGCGCCGACCAGGTGCTGTCCGCGCCCGGCCATCCCTACACGCGCGGCCTCATCGACTGCCTGCCCGAGCTCGGCAGCAGCGCGGCCTTCGACGACGACACGCGCGAGGACCTGGCCGAGATCCCGGGCGTCGTGCCTTCGATCTGGGAACTGGGCAGCGGCTGCGCCTTCCGCGAGCGCTGCCGGCATGCCATGCCTCGCTGCGCGCAGGAGGTGCCGCCGATGTTCGCGCTGGCCGACGACGGCGATGGCACGGCCTCTCACGGTGCGGCCTGCTGGCTGCATGCCGAGGTGCTGGCGGAGGAGGTCGCATGAGCCTGATCGAACCGACCGACACGCTGCTCGCGGTCGACGACCTGCAGGTGCACTTCCCGCGCGCCAGGGCGGGCTGGGGCCGCAAGCCCGAGGTGGTGAAGGCGGTGGACGGCGTGTCCTTCGAGATCCGCCGCGGCCGCACGCTCGCGGTGGTCGGCGAATCGGGTTCGGGCAAGACCACCACCGCGCTCGCGGTGATGCGGCTGTCGCCGCTGACGGGTGGGCGCATCCGGCTCGGCGACACCGACCTCGGTGCGCTCGAGGGCGAGGCGCTGCGCCGTTCGCGCACGCGCATGCAGATCATCTTCCAGGACCCGTTCTCCTCGCTCAACCCGCGCGAGCGCGCCGGTGCGGCGGTGCGCGCGCCGCTCGACCTGATGCAGGTGGGCACGCCCGAGCAGCGCACGCGCCGCGTGGCCGAGCTGTTCGAGGCCGTGGGCCTGCGGCCCGAGCAGCAGCAGCTGTTTCCGCACCAGTTTTCGGGCGGCCAGCGCCAGCGCATCAACATCGCGCGCGCGCTCGCCACCAACCCCGAGCTCGTGGTCTGCGACGAACCGGTGTCGGCGCTCGACATCGCGATCCGCGCCCAGATCCTCAACCTGCTCGCGCGGCTGCAGCGCGAGCTGGGCCTGACCTACCTGTTCATCTCGCACGACATGGCGGTGGTCGAGCACATCTGCGACGACATCGCCGTGATGTACCTGGGCCAGATCGTGGAGCGCGCGCCGCGGCGCGCCTTCTTCGCGCAGCCGCTGCATCCCTACAGCGTGGCGTTGATGTCGGCCGTGCCCACCGTGGGCGGCGGCCGGCGCCGCGCCGCGGGCCGCATCAAGCTCACGGGCGATCCGCCGAGCCCGATCGATCCGCCGCATGGCTGCCGCTTCGCCGGCCGCTGCCCGGTGGCCGAGCCGGCCTGCGCGGCCGAGCCGCCGCCGCTGCGCGAGGTGGTGCCCGGCCACTGGGTGCGCTGCCGCCGCGTCGGGTTGGCCGACGGCCTGCCGCTGCCGCCCCTGCGCCTGCAGGCCGATTGAATCCGCGCGAACATCGCGTCGCGCCCCGTCCATCCTCCTTCCCGAATCCATGACCGCCCCCATCGTCTACAGCGCCCGCAAGATCCTCACGATGAACCCGATGCAGCCCGAGGCCACGCATGTCGCGGTGCGCGACGGACGCGTGCTCGCGGTCGGCTCGCTCGACGACATGCGCGCCTGGGGCGACTTCGCGCTCGACGAGCGCTTCGCGTCCAAGGTGCTGATGCCGGGGCTGGTCGAGGGCCACTGCCACCTCAAGGAAGGCAGCATGTGGGACTGGGCGTACCTCGGCTGGTTCGACCGGCGCGATCCGCAGGGCAAGGTCTGGAGCGGCCTGCGCTCGATGGAGGCCGTGGTCGCGCGGCTGGCCGAGATCGCCGCGCGCATGCAGGCCGAGGGCCGGCCCGAGTCCGAGCCGCTGGTGGCCTGGGGCTTCGATCCGATCTACTTCGGCGGCGAGCGCATGACGGTGGAACACGTCGACCGCGCGAGCGCCACGCGGCCGATCGTCATCGGCCATGCCAACGGCCACCTGATGAACGTCAACAGCGCGATGCTGCGCATCGCCGACATCACGCGCGACAACGAGGTCGAGGGCGTGGTCAAGTTCCCCGCCGGGCCGGCCGCGGGCGAGCCCACGGGCGAGCTGCAGGAGCCGGCCGCGATGTTCCTGGTGCTGCGCAGGATCGGCAATGCCGGCCTGCTGGCACCGATGACCGAGGCCGGCGTGCGCTCCTTCGCGCGGCTGGCCTGCATGCAGGGCGTGACCACCGCCACCGACCTGGTCAACAAGCTCACCGAGGAGGACTGCGGCGTGCTCGAGCGCGCCACCGGCGCCGAGGATTTCGCGGTGCGCATCCTGCCCGCGTTCCAGGCCTTCCACGGCACGCACGGCGCGGCGCAGGGCGCGGAGCATGTGCGCTCGCTGATGCCGCGCAACACGGACCGGCTGCGCTACGGCCTGGTGAAGATGATGCTCGACGGCTCGATCCAGGGCTTCTCCGCGCGGCTGCGCTGGCCCGGCCATTTCAACGGCGCGCCCAACGGCATCTGGGTGACCGCGCCCGCGCAGTACGAGGCCGACTTCGAGACCTACCACCGCGCCGGCCTCACCATCCACACCCACACCAACGGCGACGAGGCCAGCGAGGTCGCGATCGACGCCATCGGCCGCGTGCTCGCGCGCGCGCCGCGCCCCGACCACCGCCACACGCTGCAGCACGGCCAGATGATCGACGCGCCGCTGTTCCGCCGCATGGCCGCGCTGGGCCTGTGCGCCAACCTGTTCGCCAACCACATCTGGTACTGGGGCGACCAGCACTACGAGATGACCATGGGCCCCGACCGCGCCAACCGGCTCGATGCCTGCGGCAGCGCGCTCGCCGCGGGCGTGCCGCTGGCGATTCATTCCGATGCGCCGGTCACGCCGCTGGGCCCGCTGTTCACCGCCTGGTGCGCGGTCAACCGCGTCACGCCCAAGGGCCGCGTGCTCGGCGCGGCCGAGCGCATCACGGTCGAACAGGCGCTGCGCGCCATCACGCTGGGCGCGGCCTGGACCCTCAAGCTCGATGGCGAGATCGGCAGCATCGAATGCGGCAAGCGCGCCGACTTCTGCGTGCTCGAGGAGGACCCGCTGGCCATCGACCCGATGCGGCTCAAGGACCTGCGCGTGTGGGGCACGGTGCTGTCGGGCCGCGTGTTCGAGGCATGAGGGCGCGATGACGGCGCGGCGCCTGCCGCTCACGGTCGTCGGCGGCTTCCTCGGCGCCGGCAAGACCACGCTGCTCAACCGCTGGCTGGCCGAGGCCGAGGGCCTGCGCATGGCGGTGCTGGTCAACGACTTCGGCGCGCTCAACATCGATGCCGGCCTGATCGCCGCGCGCCATGGCGACACCGTCGCGCTCACCAACGGCTGCGTCTGCTGCCAGATCGGCGACGACCTCGGCCGCGCGCTGCAGGGAACGATCGACGCCCAGCCGCCGTTCGACGCGGTGGTGATCGAGGCCAGCGGCGTGTCCGATCCCTGGCGCATCGCGCAGATCGGCATGGCCGCGCCCGAGCTGAGCCTGCAGGCCGTGCTGGTGCTGGTCGATGCGAGCGCGGTCGCCGCGCAGTCGCGCGACCCGCTGCTGGCCGACACGCTGGCGCGGCAGGCGAAGTCGGCCGACCTCGTGGTGCTCAACAAGACCGACATCGCGGACGATGCCGCGCTGGCCGCCGCCACGGCCTGGCTCGACGCGACCGTGCCGGGCACGCCGCGGATCGCGACCACGCAATCGGACCTGCCGCTCGCGCTGGCCTCCGGGCTGCAGGGGCGGGCAAGGCCGCATGCGCATTGCGATGTGCCGGGCTGCGATCACGATCACGACCATGCGCACCACGCCGGCCACGTCGATCACGGTGCCCAGTTCGCGACCTGGAGCGCGCGGCCCGCGGCCGTGTTCGAACCCGAGGCCTTGCGCGCCTGGATGCGCGCGATGCCGCCCGGCGTGCTGCGGCTCAAGGGCCTGCTGAAGGTCGAGGCCGCGTGCGGCGGCGCGGCTTGGTCCGAAGTCCAGTACGCGGGCCGCCACGGCATGCTGCGGCGGGCCGCCGCGCCGCTCGATGCCGAAGGCGCCGCGGTGGTCGCGATCGGCTTGCGCGGCCAACTGCCGACACCGGCGCTCGAAGCCTTCTTCGGCGCCACGGCGCCTTTGGCGAATCCATAGCCGGGCCGCGTCGGTTCATGTTGCAATGCGGGCTTTTCGCCCGACGCGCATCCGCGCCATTGCACACGCCATGAACTCCACCCTCGTGATCCGCCCGCCCACGCGCGACGACTTTGCCGACTGGAAGCCGCTCTGGGACGGCTACAACGCCTTCTACGAGCGCGAGGGCCCGACCGCCTTGCCCGACGCGATCACGCAGGCCACCTGGCAGCGCTTCTTCGATGCCTACGAGCCCGTGCATGCGCTCGTGGCCGAGCACGAGGGCCGGCTGGTCGGCCTCACGCACTACCTGTTCCACCGCAGCACCACGCGCATCGAGCCGACCTGCTATCTGCAGGACCTGTTCACGCTGCCTTCGCTGCGCGGGCAGGGCGTGGGCCGGCGGCTGATCGAGGGCGTGTACGAGCGTGCCGCGCAGGCCGGCGCGAAGCGCGTCTACTGGCAGACCCACGAGACCAACCTCGCGGGGCAGCGGCTCTACGACAAGGTGGCGGATCGCACGGGCTTCATCATCTTCGCGAAGAACGTCTGACGCTTCACTGTTCGTGGCTCCACCGGTCCCAGGCCCGCATCGCCTCGGCCCGGTAGGCATTGATCTGCGACGGAAAGTGCACGAAGCGGCTGTCGCGGGTCGCATAGATCGGCGCCGGCGCGAGCGAGATCGCGTCGACCACGTGCTCGGCGTTCTCCAACCCGAACCGGCGCATGCCCGCGAGCACGCTGGCCTGGTCGCCACCGCCCGCGTAGACGTTCGACTTGTCGGGCACGGCCTCGATCGCCGCGCAGACATGGTCGACGAACTGCCGCATGCGCGGCCCGGGCCTAAAGCCCATCAGCCCCGAGTTCGCGGGCCAGGCGCTGTGGTCCATGCCGATCACGAAGTCGCGCGCGCCGAGCACCTCTTCCACGCCCAGGCGCTGGTTGATCGCGAGGATGTCGGCATCGATCCAGAACAGCTGCTCGTGCCGCGCCAGATGCTCGCGAACCAAGTGCATCTTGGCCCAGTTGGCCTGCACGCCCGCCGGCACGAAGGCCGGCAGCTCGCGATAGAGGTGATGGCCATAGCCGTGGCGCTCGCAGTAGCGTGCGAGGTTGTCTTCGTGAATGCGGCCGTAGCCCGCCACCTTGGCGTCGTAGAACGAGACGAAGGCGATCTTCGCCTGCGGGTTCAGGTGCAGCTCGCCTCCCCGTGCCTCCTGCGCGGCCTGCTCCCACTGCGCCGGCAGGTCGAGCGGCCGTTCCTCCTCGAAGGCGCGCGCCTGCTCGAGCAGCACGCTGACGTAGCGGAAGTCGTAGCCATAGGTCGGCAGCCACACGCCATGCTGGCGTTCCCAGCGCGGCGCCGCATGCGCGACCAGCGGCACCACCTTCGGCAGCTGGTCGATGGCGACGCGGCCGCCGCCGTCCCAGACGGCCTGGATGCTGCTGTAGTAGCCGTTGGCCAGGCGGTTCTCGAGCGGATGCACGGCAAAGGCCTCGCCCAGGTGTTCGCCGGCGGACTTGCCCAGCGTGTCTGGATCGCCGGCCACGCTCACCGACAGATGGAACACCAGCAGCCGCAGCCGCTCGCGGACCTCGGCGGTGTTGCGCAGGATCATCCCGCTCGCTGTGGGCAGGCTGGCGCCGGGCTCCTGCGACACGACCACGAAGTCATGGCCCTGTGCCACGTCCTCGAGCTTCTGCCGGCCGTAGACCACCGAGAACTCGTCGAGCACCAGCAGCAGCCCGCCTTCGGCCAGCGCGAGCAAGGCGCCGTAGATCGCGTGGTACTTGTAGAGCTCGGCCTGCCGGTCGCCGAACACGTGCAGGCTGTCCCTGGCCTCGTGCGCGTAGCCCCAGCGCGCCGCATAGGACGCGTGGTTCTCGAGCAGGCCGTCGATCGGCCGATGGGCGAAGACGGAGAGGATCGTGGTGGGGGAGGGCATGCGGGGGCGGCGAGTGGGGCGTGCCCCATTGTCGTCCCCGTGCCTCGACGCGGATCGCTAGCGCGACGGATGCTCGCAGGCCGTGGCCCGAACGCAGTCGCCGGTCTTGCAGGCCGCGGCCGGTGCCTCGTCGCTGCCCGCATCGACCGATGCCGCGAAGGCCGCCACCGCGACCGCCGCGAGCAGCATGCGCCAGGCCTGCAGCAGGCCCAGCGCGCCGTGGCGCTCGAGCAGGGCGCGCGCGAACTCAGGAACGCTGCGCATCGCAGGCCTCCTTGCCCATGGGCGCATTGCGCGCGCGGTTGAGCAGGTGCAGTTGGTGCATGCCGACCTCGCTGCCCTGGCGCGCCGCCTCGCGCGCCCAGTGCCGGGCCTCGCAGCGGTCGGCGGGCACGCCGTTGCCGTACAGCAGCGGTCCGGCCAGCAGCACCACGCCGAGCATCTCCTGCGCCTCGCGGTGGCCCGATGCGCCGGCCTCGCGCAGCAGCGACATCATCGAGCGGTAGTCGCGCGCGGACTGGGCCTCGAGCGCGAGCTGGAAGCGCTGCTCGGGCGTGATCGCCACGCGCGTGTCGCGCGCCGAGGCGCCGGCGGCCGCGGCGCACGCGGCCGCAAGCAGGAGCGCGCGCAGGGCGCGGTGGTTGAGTTGCGGTAAGAGGTGCATCGCGGGCTCCGTCGCAGCGTTCGGTGGCCACGATCTTCCCGCGCGCGTGCCGGCGCGTCGAACTGGAGTTTCCGCAGCCGGCCTATGGCGCAGGCTGAGGGCACCAGGGCCTGTTCACACTATGCAAGGGGCAACGCGACCCCTTGCATAGTGTGAACAGGCCCTGGCCTAGAACTCGTTCTGGATGTTCTTGTAACCCTGCACCAGCGCGTTGTTGGTGCGCACCACGTCTTCCGAGAATTCGCTCGCGTCGACCGAGACGCTCGGGCGCCCGGCAAGGTCGGTCTCGGGGCCGATGCGTTCGGTGGAGCGCACGTAGAAGTTCGGCGGCAGCTCGCAGCCATCGACCACCGCGTTGTAGCGCACCCCGCTGCCGTCGCCGACGACGCAGTTGAACAGCACGCTGTTGAAGCCGATGAACACGCCCTGACCCACCCGGCACGGCCCGTGGACGATGGCGCGGTGGGCGATCGAGGTGCGCTCGCCGATCGTGACCGGCGCGCCCGACTTGGAATGGATCACGACGCCGTCCTGGATGTTCGAGTGCGCGCCGATGACGATCGGGGCTATGTGGCCGTTCGCGTCGGTCTCGTCGGCGCGGATCACGGCATAGGGGCCGATGAACACGTTCTCCTCCACCACGACCAGGCCGCAGAGGATCGCGGTCGGGTCGACGAAGGCGCTCGGGTGGATCTGCGGCAGGTCGCCGCGCGGGTTCTTGCGGATCATGGGGAATCTCGTCGCTGGTCGATGAACTGGTGTCGACCAGATAATGCCACAGTGATGCGTTAGTGGCGGCCGACGCTCAGGGCGCCTCGCCCGCCTTCGCATTCGCTTTGGCCTGCGCCTTGAGCGCCCGCGCCGCGGTGCGCTTGCCGCGCGCGCGGATGTTCAGCGCCTCGACCGCGAGCGAGAAGGCCATCGCCGCGTAGATGTAGCCCTTGGGCACGTGCTTGTCGAAGGCCTCGGCCGTGAGCACCATGCCCACCATCACGAGGAAGGCCAGCGCCAGCACCTTGACCGAGGGATGCTTGTCGACGAAGTCGCCGATCGGCTTGGCCGCCACCAGCATCACGCCGACCGAGGCGATCACCGCGGCCATCATCACGGCGATCTGATCGACCATGCCGACGGCGGTGATGACCGAGTCGAGCGAGAACACGATGTCGATGATGCCGATCTGGCCGATCACGCTCCAGAACGCGGCCTTGCGCGCGCCGCCGTCCTCGTCGGCATCGGGGCCGTGTTCCTCGCCGGCCTCGACCTCGAGGAAGATCTCGTGCGACGCCTTGTAGAGCAGGAACAGGCCGCCCAGCAGCAGCACGATGTCGCGCCCGCTGATGCCCTGGCCGAAGACATGGAACAGGTCGGCCGTGAGGCCCATCACCCAGCTTAGCGAGAGCAGCAGCAGCAGCCGCGAGATCATCGCGAAGCCCAGCCCGAGCCGGCGCGCCTTGTCGCGCTGCTCGGGCGGCAGCCGGCCGACCAGGATCGAGATGAAGATGATGTTGTCGATGCCCAGGACGATCTCGAGGGCGGTCAGCATCGCGAAGGCGATCCAGACATTGGGGTCCAGGAGGAATTCCACGGTGTGCTCCCGGCAATGCGATCAGGGCGCATGCCGCTCGCCAGTGTGCAGCAGCGCGGCCGGTTCGCCAACAGGAAACGAAGGATCAGTTGGCGAGCGCCTGCAGCTTCGCCCAGTCGCCTGGCCGCGCGCCGAGCTGCTCGGGCGTGGAACGCCGCGCGATGCGCTCGAGAAAAGGCTGCCGGTTGACCTGCGACACCGTCATGCCCTTGCCGCGCAGGAACTGCTCGTCTTCCAGTTCGCCCGCGATCACGCCCACGTTGGTCCACTTCGCGCCGTCGACCAGCACCTTCTCGACGATCGCCTGCTGCGGCGCCGAGAGCTTCGCCCAGGCGGCCTTGCCGATCACGATGCCCAGCGTGTCGTAGACGTGGGCGGTGAGCTGCACGTACTTCTGCACCTCGTAGAGCTTCTTGGCCTTCACCGTGCTCAGCGGGTATTCCTGCGCCTCGACCTCGTTCTTCTTCAGCGCGTCATACAGGCCGACGTAGGGCAGGGTCACGGGTTTGGCGTCGAGCGCGGTGGCGAACAGCTGGTAGGCCGAGGCATCGGGCACGTGCAGCCGCAGGTCGCGGAAGTCCTCGGGCCGCGCGAGCGGCCGGTTCGAGGTGACCTGGCGCGCGCCGTAGTAGACCGAGGCCACGAGGTGGTTGCCGCTGCGCTCGTCGTAGCCCTTCATGAGCTGGCCCAGCAGCGGACTCGCGAGGTACTTGCGCACGTGGTCGAGGTCCTTGAACGCGAAGGGATAGCTGCCCAGGCGCAGCGGCGCATAGCCCTCGGCCAGCGTGGCGGCCGTGACGTAGGCGATCTGCACCGAGTCGTTGGCCAGCATCAGCGGGTAGTCGCCCTCCTGGCCGAGCTTGGAGGCGGGCACCACCTCGATCCTGATCTTTCCCTCGGACTGCTCGGCGATCTTGCGCGCTGCGAGCTCGGCCTGCTGGTGGAAGATGCTCGAGGCCTCGTAGACATGGCCCCACTTGAGCTGCAGCACCTGCGCATGGGAAGGCGCCACGCCCGCGCCGAACGCGGCGCAAGCGAGTGCCAACAGCCAGCCGCGGGCGCGCTGCCGCGGCGTCGAAATCGTCATGGTGTCTCCCAGCGGTGCGGGGCATCGGCCCGGTGCCGCATGGTAGGCATCGCGCGCGCGGGCGCGATAGGGATTTGTCCGGCCTATCGCGCGCTTCGCCGCGGCCGAGGGCTAGCTTGCGCAGTCCGCGACGTCCTGGCGCGTGGGGCCGCGCGAACCCCATTGCACGCGCAGGCCGCTCGCGGCCTCCACGCGCTCGAGCCAGTCGCGTTCGTTCGCGATGCCGGCCTCCGCATAGACCGGCCGCACGCGCTCGAGCAGGCGCGTCAGGCGCTGCTGATGGTCGAGGTCCGCCTCGGGCCCCAGGGCCAGCTGCGCGACGGTCTCGCCATCCGTATCGCGATAGCCTTCGCACCAGCGCAGGCCCGCATGCCCGATCGCATCGAGATGGCTCGCGACCAGTCCGTCGAGCGGCCCGGCCGCGGCGATCGCATAGCGCAGCAGCACCGCATCGGGATGTCCGCGGCGGAACGCGCCCTGCCAACCGGCGTCGGCGTTGTGCGGCTCGGGCAGCCGCGTGGCGAGCGCTGGGTCGTGCGTGGGCAGCGGCCCGGCGCCATGGCGCGTGAGGTAGCTGCGCAGCACGCCCAGGTGCCGCACGGGCGGCGTGCCCAGGCCGGCGTCGCGCAGCACGGCCTCGACCGCAGCAGTGGAGACGGTGCTCCAGCTCGTGTGCGGATGGAAGCCGCGCCATTCGTCGAGCAGCACGCCCTGCGCGCCCTCGAACACCACGGCACCGGGCCGCGCCAGTTGCCCGGCGATGGCATCGACGCCCGCGGGCGGCGCGGCGCGCAAACAGGGTTCGATGGCCGCGAGCCAGCGTTGCGACAGGCTGGTGTCGGCCAGCAGCGCCTGCTCGCGCTGCCAATCCGGATCGGGCCGCGATTCGAACTCACGCAGCAACGCGAGGCGCAGCGCCTCGAGCTTCTCGAACGCGAGCGCCGGCCGCAGCAGGTCGCCGTAGCGCAGCGCGAGCTCGGGCGCGGCCAGTGCCTGGCGCACGGTCTCGCCCACGCCCACGCCGCAGCTGCCATGGGCCGCGTCGCCGCGCGCCCATTCGCGCAGCCGGCCCGCGGCCTGGTGGAAGGGCGTGGTCACGCGGCAGCGCGCATCGATGCGCAGGCGCGCGAGCGCATCGGGCACGCCCTTGTCGCGCAGCACGGCGGCCTCGACGAGCAGTGCCGTGGGATGCACCACCACCGCGCTCGCGAGCAGCGTGACGACGTCGGGCTCGAAGCTGCCGGCGCCGAACTGCGAGAAGGTGTGATGGCGTCCGTCGGCCCGCACCACGTTGTGGCCGGCCTGCGCGCCGCCGTTGAAGCGCACCACGGTGTGGGCGCGCAGCGCGGCGCAGAAGTGATCGGTGTAGAGGCCCTTGCCGCAGTCGCCGAAGCCCAGGCCCAGCAGCGAGAGATAGCGCGTGGCGCCGGTGCTCACGGCGCGCGCGGCGGGGTCAGCCGAACAGGCGCTTCCACCACGACGAGCGCGGTGCCGACGCGGCGGCGCTCGGCGGCGCGTGGCGCGGCTTGTTCGGGTCGAGCAGCGCCGCATAGCCGTCGAGCGCATGCAGCACGCCGTTGATGCGCGCCTTGTCGACGCTGCCGGTGGCGGCCATCACGCGACCGAGCTCGTCGAGGCTGGGCACGGCCTTCTCGGTCAGCGCGACGATGCCCGCGGCCACCGCGCAGGCGTCGTCGGGCGAGTCCATGCAGATCACGTGGTCGCCGAGCAGCTCGCGCCAGCGCGGCTCGCAACGGCGCCGGCGCTGCGCGTCGGGGATCAGGAAGAACAGGTGGCAGGTCTCGGCCGCGGCCGCGATGGCCTCCTCGATCGGGATGTCCTCGTCGAGCTTCTCGCCGACCAGGCCCTCGATCTGGTGGCGCGAGACGGCGGGATAGGGCAGCTCGTCGCCGGTCACGAACAGGTAGCCGCGCTTCTTGCGCTTGACCCAGCAGTCCATGTCGGTGTGCTGCGCGATCACGTAGAAGGCCAGCTCGTAGCTCTCCTCGCCGGTGCCGCCGCCGCCGCCCTCGAGGTAGCTCCAGGTGAGCCACTGGTCCATCAGGTTGGCGGTCGATTCGAATTGGCCCACCTGCAGCGGCGCGCGGTCGGAGGTGGCGTCGCCGATCGCCATGAACATCAGCTGCGGATCGGCCACGCCGCAGTCGGTCAAGAGCTTCATGAAAGTCGGCAGCTCGCGGCGCGCCAGCGTCTGCGGGATGTCGCCCATGGAGCCCGTGACGTCGAGCGCGAACACGATACCCAGCGAGTTGGGATGGTCGGCGTTGTCGCGCGCCTCGCGCACCTTGAGGCCGCGCGGGTCCATCAGCGGATGGGTGGCGGTCTGGGTGAAGACCTCGGCGCCCGATTTGGTGGCGCGGTCCGCGACCAGGGCCGCGTGGGCGGCGTGCGAATAGTTTCCGTAACCCATGGATGTTCCCCGTCGTGAAGAGAGAAGAAGAAAGGACCGTCAGCCGCCGTACGGCGCGGGATCGAAAGCAATGAACCGGGGCGCGCCGAAGGCCTCGCGCGAGGCCGCCGACAGCGCCTGCTCGATGCCGCGCGCGCCGAGGCGGCGGCATTCGCCGGGGTCCTCGCTGCAGCGGCGCAGCAGCGCGGCCAGCGGCGCGGGCGTGGCGGCACCGGTGCCGGGTTCGCCGAGGCCCTCGTGGCCATGCAGCACGGCGCGCACCGCCCAGGCGCTCTGCGCGAGATCGTCCGCGGCGCGTGCCAGGTCGTGTCGCGCGCGCGACCAGCCGATCAGCAGCACGCCATGGTCGCGCGGATGCACCAGCGCATGCGCAGGAGAGAGATCGCCGTGCGTCCAGCCCGCGTCGTGCACGAAGGCCAGCACCTCGAGCATGCGGCGCCAGAGCCAGACCGCATGGGGCGCGTCGATGCCCCGCGGGTTGGCGCGCTGCACGTCGAGCAGGCTGCCCCAGTAGCCGGTCGGATGGCGCAGCACCAGCGCGTGGCGGCCGCCTTCCGATCCGTCCTCGGCACCGGTCGTGCCCAGGCCCACGGGCTGCGGCAGCCGGCGCGTGAAATAGGCGGCGCCCGGCATGGCGAGCGACTGCAGGGCCTGCAGCGCGGCATGCTCGCGCGCCAGCGCCTCGGCGCCGTTGCTGTCGCGCGCGAGCTTGAAGGTCACGCGCTCGGGCAGGGCGCCGAGTCGCTCGGCCAGCAGCACCTCGGCGTGCTCGCCGGTGGCCAGCGGTGCCAGCACGCGATAGCGCGCGTCACGCCAGCGCAGCACGCGCGCGCCCTCGGCGCCTTGTGCATTCGCGCGTTGCAACGCGGCGCGGAAGCTCGCGCGCTCGACCGTTTCCTCGCCGCGCGAGATGGTCGCGCCGCAATAGCTGCAGGTGACGGTACGCCAGCGCGCGGCGCGCGGCAGCGGTGCCGAGCACTGGGGGCAACTGAGCGCGAGCAGCGACAACATCGGCGCGCCCTCGCGGCCTCAGTCGTCGCTGCCGTTCGGCAGCGAGGGATCGCGCGAGGCGCGCACGCGGTCGATGCGCCGGCCCTCGAGCGCGGTCACCTCGAAGCTCCAGCCGGCGCAATCGATGTGCTCGCCCACCGAGGGCAGGTGGCCCGACACCGACATCAGCAGGCCGGCCACCGTGTTGTAGCGGCCGCGCTCCTCGTCGGGCAGCTCGCGGATGCCCAGGCGGGCGCGCAATTCCGACACCGGCATCAGGCCGTCGAGCTCCCAGGTGCCGTCGGGCTGTTCGTGGGCCCAGGCGTCGGTCTGCATGCCGGGCTGCAGTTCGCCGGTGATGGCCTCGAGCAGGTCGCGCGGGGTCATCAGGCCCTGCACCACGCCGTACTCGTCGACCACGAACACCAGCCGGCCGGCGCGCGCGCGGAACTGCTCGAGCAGTTCCATGCCGGTCAGCGTCTCGGGCACGAACACCGCGGCCGTGGCCTCCTGGCCCAGCGAGCCCACGTGGTCCGGGCCCAGGCGCAGCAGGTGCGCCACGCTGATCACGCCGACCACGTCGTCGAGCGAGTTGCGGCACACCGGATACCAGGAATGCACCAGGTTGAGCGCGCCCGCGGCCGCCACCTTCTGCAGCGCCTCGGCCACGCTGAACGAGGCTTCGAGCCATTCGATGTCGGCGCGCGGGATCATCAGCGAGGACAGGCGCCGGTCGTCGAGGTGGAACACGTTGCGCACCATCTGGTGCTCGTGCTGCTCGATCACGCCGGCGTCCACGCCTTCCTCGAGGCTGGCGGAAATCTCTTCCTCGGTCACCGAGCGGGCCGCGTTGGCGTCGATGCGCAGCAGCTTCAGCATGGTGGCGGTGGCGCCCGCGAGCAGCCAGACGAAGGGCTTGGCGGCCTTGGCCAGGCCGTGCATCGGGCGCGAGACCCAGCGCGCCACCGGCTCGGGATAGAGCTGGCCGATGCGCTTGGGCACCAGCTCGCCGAAGATGATCGTGAAGAAGGTGATGCAGGTGACGACCACCGCGGTCGAGACCACGCTGGCGGTGCCCGCGCCCATGCCCGCGTTCTCCATCCATACCGCCAGCGGCGCCGCGAAGGCGGCCTCGCCCACGATGCCGCTCAACATGCCGATCGAGGTGATCCCGATCTGCACCGTCGAGAGGAACTGGGTCGGCGACTCCATCAGCTTGAGCGCCGCGGCGGCGCCCGTGTCCCCGGTTTCGACCAATGCCGCGAGGCGGGCGCGGCGGCTGGTGGAAAGGGCCATTTCGGACATTGCGAACAACGCGTTGAGCGTGGTCAGCAAGGCCAGCAGGAAGACATCCATGTACGGGGGGAGAGAATGAGGAGATGGCACTTTACTTGATTGGCGACATCCAGGGCTGCGACAGCGCCCTCGGCCGGCTCCTCGACGAGATCGATTTTTCCCCCAGCCGCGACACCGTGGTGCTGCTCGGCGACCTGGTCAACCGCGGCCCCGAATCGGCCCAGGTGCTGCGGCGCGCGCAGCGCCTGGGCGGCGCGGCGCTCAGCGTGCTGGGCAACCACGACCTGCACCTGCTGGGCGTGGCGCATGGCGTGCGCAAGTCCGGCCGCAAGGACACGGTGGCCGAGCTGCTGGCCGCGCCCGACCGCGAGGCCATGCTTGACTGGCTGCGCCACCAGCACATGGCGCTGCACCGGCGCATCGGTTCGGGCGAGGCCGCGCGCGACCTGCTGATGGTGCACGCGGGCGTGCTGCCGCAATGGAGCGTGGCCGACGTGCGCGCCCACGCGGGCGAGCTCGAGTCGGTGCTGCGCGGCCCCAACCTCGGCGCCTTCCTCGCCACCATGTACGGCAACCAGCCCGATCGCTGGAGCGACACGCTCGAGGGCAGCGAGCGGCTGCGCGTGATCGTCAACGCGCTCACGCGGCTGCGGCTGTGCACCGCCGACGGCACGATGGAGTTCGAGACCACCGACGGCGCGGCCGACGCGCCCGCGGGCTACATGCCCTGGTTCGACGTGCCGGGCCGCCGCACGGCCGAAGCCACGGTCGCCTTCGGCCACTGGTCCACGCTGGGCTGGGTGTCGCGGCCCGACCTGCTGTCGACCGACACCGGCTGCGTCTGGGGCGGCTGCCTCAGCGCGGTGCGCATCGGCGCCACGCTCGACGAGCGCGAGCGGATCCAGGTGAAGTGCGAGCAGGCGCAGAAGCCCGGCAAGGGAGGCTGAGCCTGCCGTTCGCTCAGAGCGGGTGCGTCATCAGGCTGTAGATGGTGCGCACGCCGCTCACGTAGTTGCCCAGCCGCAGGTTCTCGTTGGCCGCGTGCTGGTTGTTGTCGGCATTCACCAGCGGGATGATCGCGAACGGCACCTGCAGCACCTTGACGATCTCCGCGGTCGGCACCGTGCCGCCCATCATGCGGATGCGCACCGGCGCCGGCGTGGCGCCGAAGCTGTCGGTCAGCGACTTGTAGGCCCAGCGCCCGATCGCCGAATCGATCGGCGCGCCGGCCGCGTCGGCGCCCTCGCTCTGGTAGCTGAAGGTCGCGAGCTTGTCGTAGCGCGCGCGGTCCTCGTCGCTGGGCGCGCCCTTCACCAGGTGGTAGCCCTGCTTGAGGATGTGCTTCTCGATCTGCGCGCCCAGGTAGGCCGCGTCGGAATCGGGCGTGGTGCGCAGGTCGAGCTCGGCCACCGCGCGGTCGGGCACGATGTTCGCGACCTTGTCGCCGACCGCCGCCGAGGCCATGCCGCGCACGTTGAGCGAGGGGTACTGCATCGCCTCCTGGTAGTTGGCGCCCACCTTGTCGGTGCGCGCGATGCCCAGCCGGCGGCGCAACGCGGTCTCGTCGTCGGGCACCGCCGCCATCACCTGGCGGTCGGCCGCGCTGATGCGCACCCGGTCGTAGTAGCCGGCCACCGTCACGCGGCCCTGTTCGTTCTTCATTGAGGCCAGCAGGCTTGCGAGGCGCTGGGCCGGGTTGGGCGCGTAGTTGCCGTAGTGGCCGCTGTGCAGCGGTACCTTGGCGCCATAGACCGTGAGCCGGGCCTCGGCCGCGCCGCGGTTGCCGAACACCAGCGTGGGCCGGTTGGTGGCGTGCATCGGGCCATCGTGTATCACGATGGCGTCGCAGGCCAGCAGCTCGCGGTGTGCCTGCATCACCTTGGCGATCGAGGGCGAGCCCTTCTCCTCCTCGCTGTCGAGGATCACCTTGACGTTGACCGCGGGCGTGCCGCCGGCCGCCTTGAGCGCGTCGATCGCGGCCAGCATCATCATGATCGGGCCCTTGTCGTCGGCCGAGGCGCGGCCGAACACGCGCCATTCGGGATCGACCGGGCCGTCGAACAGCGGCGCGGCATCGATCTCCTCCCAGCCGCCATCGGCCGCGCGGCGCTTGAGCACCGGCGTCCACGGGCTCTTCTGCGCCCACTGCGCGGGGATCACCGGCTGTCCGTCGAGGTGCATGTAGAACAGCACGGTCTTGCGCGCCGGGTCGTGCCCCGGCAGCTCGGCATAGAGCATCGGCTTGCCGTCGTTGTCGAGCTGGCGCGTCGAGAAGCCGCGCTTCTCGAAGGCCTTGGCGAGCCAGTCCACGTTCTTGCGGATGTCCTCGGGAACGATCGCGTCGTTGGGCAGCGAGAGCAGCTCGAAGTACTCGCGGTAGCTGGCCTGCGCGTGGCGTTCGGCCTCCGCCTGCGGCAGGTCGGCCGCCTGGGCGAGGCCTGTGCCGGCGACCAGGGCGGCGGCCAGCAGGGCGAGCAGGGTCCGTGGGCGGGGCGCGGGACGGTGGAGGAGCTGGAGGTGCATGCGCGGATCGTTCGGTGGGGGGGAGGAAAGGGGGAAGGGGCTGGCCGGGGCGGCCACCGTGCAGCTTAGGCAAGCCGCCGCTTTTGAACAATTGCCGTTTTTTGGCGATATCTTTGCGTTTTACGCAAAGCGAAAGCCCGCCATGACCGCCCACCGCCTGCAGGACACCGCGCTGCGCTACTTCCTCGAGGTGGCCCGCAGCGGCTCGCTCACGGTGGCGGCGGAGCGGCTCAGCGTCAGCCCCTCGGCCATCAGCCGACAGGTGGCGATGCTCGAGGACCTGCTCGGCGTGCCGCTGTTCGAGCGCCATCCGCGCGGCATGGTCGCGAGTCCCGCGGGCGAGCTGCTGGCCGCGCATGCGCTGCATGGCGCGCTCGAGGCCGAGCGCGTGGTGTCCGACATCCGCGGGCTGCAGGGCTTGAAGCGTGGGCGGGTGCGCCTCGCCTGCTCCTCGGGTTTCGCCAACGAGTTTTTGCCGCGCGCCATCGCGGACTTTCGCGCCGCGCACCCGGGCATCCAGTTCCAGCTGCGCGCCGCGCGGCCGGCCGAGGTGACCGAGGCGGTGCTGCTCGGCGAGGCCGACATCGGCCTGACCTACAGCCGCGCCGCGGTCGACGGCATCCGCGTCGAGCGGCGCCAGCCGGCCTCGGTGTTCGCCGTGATGCGGCCCGACCATCCGCTCGCGAAGCTGCGCACCGTGACCCTGGCGCAGATGCATCCGTACCCGATCGCGCTCTCGGGCGCCGACAACACCGTGCGCCAGCTGTTCGACGTGGGCTGCAGCCAGCGCGGGCTGGTGTTCGAGCCGGTGCTCGTCAGCAACCGCTTCGAGTCGCTGGCCAGCTTCGTGCTGCACGGCGGCGGCCTCACGATCGCGGGCGAGATCACGGTGCGCGACCGCGTGCGGCGCGGCGAGCTGCACGCGGCGGAGATCCGCGAGCGCGGCATGCGCGGCCGCACGGTCGAGCTGCAGACCCTGGCGGGCCGCACGCTGCCCGAGGTGGTGAAGACCTTCCTGGCCTTCCTCGGCGAGCAGCTGCCCGCGCCCGCCGCCGCCTGAGGCGCTTCAGGCCGCGGCCGTGCGCACCTCTTCCAGCGACCGGCGCTGCTTGCCGTCGGCATCGAAGTTGGCGGGCGAGAGCCATTGCTCGAAGCCCGCGCGCAGCGCCGGCCATTCGCTGTCGATGACCGAGAACCAGGCCGTGTCGCGCGTGCGGCCCTTGTAGACCAGCGGCTGGCGGAACACGCCCTCGAACTGGAAGCCCAGGCGCTGCGCCGCTTTCTTCGAGGGCGCGTTGAAGTTGTCGCACTTCCATTCGTAGCGCCGGTAGCCGAGCTCGTCGAAGGCCAGCTGCATCAGCAGATACTGGGCCTCGGTCGACAGCGGCGTGCGCTTGAGCAGCGGCGAGAAAGTGACGTGGCCGACCTCCATCACGCCATGAGCCGGCTCGATGCGCATCAGCGCGAGGCTGCCCACGGCGCGGCCCGTGGCCTTGTCGATCACCGCGAAGTGCATCGGGTCCACGCTCTGCGCGATCAGCTCGACGTAGGCGCGCGCGCTCGCGGCGTCGGGCGCGCGCTCCACCGCGAGGTAGGTCCAGTCGCGACCGTCGGGTGCCAGCGCGTGGGCGGCATGCAGGTCGGCCGCGTGGCGCTCGGCGGACAAGGGTTCGAGCCGGCACAGGCGGCCTTCGATGGGCGTGCGCGGCGGCTTCGGGCGCGGCGACCAGCCGGGCAGGGCGGCGCCGATGGTCTGGCCGAACTGGTTGGTGCGCGGCGCGAGCGGGGGGTGGGAGGCGGGCATGGGGAACTCTCTTTCGATGACGACAGGCGCTACAGTACGCCCGCCGTGGCGCCACGAAAAGCGCCACGCGATGCGAATTTCATGGTGCCACGAGAAACGCCCGATGACCGATGCCGCCGACCCTTCCGCCGCCCTGTCCGACCCCGTGCGCCGCGCGCTGCTCGAGGCACCGCTCGCGCGCGAGCGCGAGGCCGGCTCGATGCAGCGCCAGCTCCACGAGCGCCTGAAGCGCGCCATCCTCGACGGCCGCCTCGCGCCCGGCACGCGGCTGCCCGGTTCGCGCGCGCTGGCCGAGGCGCTCGCGGTGTCGCGCAACACCGTCACGGCCACCTACGAGCATCTCGCGGCCGAGGGCTACCTGCGGCCCGACCGCCAGGGCACGCGCGTGATGGAACTGGCCGCGCCCACGCCGCCGCGGCGCGGCTCGCGCGCGCCGGCCGTGCCCGCCACCGCGGGGCGGCTCGCGCGCATCCATCCCATGGGCAGCCGCGCCGAGCCCGAACTCGCGCTGCGCCCCGGCGTGTGCCCGCGCTGTCGCACTTCCCGATCGCGGCCTGGCGCGGCGCGCTCGACCGCGCGCTGCGCGCTGGCGGCCATGCCGCGCTCGGCTATGGCAATCCCTTCGGCGAGCCTGCGTTGCGCGCCGCCATCGCGCAGCACCTGGGCCTGGCGCGCGGCGTGCGCTGCACGGCCGAGCAGGTGGTGATCGCCGAGGGCGCGCAGGAAGCCATCGCGCTGTGCGTGCGCCTGCTCACCGACCCGGGCGATACCGCCTGGGTCGAGGACCCCGGCTACCGCGGCGCCAAGTCCGCGATGCACGCGGGCGACCTGCGCATCGTGCCGATGCCGGTCGATGCCGGCGGCCTGCGCGCGAGCGATGAGGACTGGCGGCTGCATCCGCCGCGGCTGGTCTATGCCACGCCCTCGCACCAGTACCCCTCGGGCGTGGTGCTCGGCATCGCGCGGCGGCTCGCGCTGATCGCGCAGGCGCGCGCCCATGGCGCCTGGATCATCGAGGACGACTACGACAGCGAGTTCCGCCACACCGGCGATCCCATCGCCGCCATGCAGGGGCTGGTGCCGCAGGCGCCGGTGCTCTACGTGGGCACCTTCAGCAAGACCATGTTCCCCTCGCTGCGGCTGGGCTTCCTGGTGCTGCCCGAGGACCTGCTGGCCACCGTGCGCACCCCGCTCGAGGAGATGCTGCGCGGCGGCCATCGCCACGAGCAGCTCGCGCTGGCCGATTTCATCGAGAGCGGCCAGTTCAGCCGCCACCTGGGCCGCATGCGGCGCCTGTACCGCGAGCGCCAGCAGGCCCTGCGCGCCGCGCTCGAGCGCCACTTCAGGCTGCCGCACACCATCGACGGCGGCCACTGCGGCATGCATCTCACCGTGCGCCTGCCCGCGCGCTTCGACGACCGCCGCATCGCCGCCGAGGCGCGGCGCCACCGCATGGCGCCGATGCCGCTGTCGGCCGCCGCGATCCGGCCCGGGCCGGACTGCAACGGGCTGGTGCTGGGCTACGGCAACACCTCGGCCGAGCTGTTCGAGCCGATGGCGAAGCGGCTGGCGCAGCTGGCGCGATCGGTGGATGCCGGTTAGCTAGGCCGCGATGCCGATCCCGAAGCCGGTATCGAAGGTGGTCTTCACATCGAGCGCCTGCTTGATCAGCCCCACCTGCCGATAGAAGTCCGCCGTGCCCTGCTGGTCGGCGACCACCTGCGCGTCGATCGGCACCCACTTCTGCTGGCGCCGCTCGAACTGCAGCCTGGCGGCCTCGGGCGGGATGCCGATGATGCGCGCGAGCGTGGCCGAGAATGCATCGACGTTGCGATAGGACCATTGCTGCGCGCGCACCACGCGCTGCAGGAAGTCCTGCAGCACCGGCCGCTTGGCGGCGATCGCGGCGTCGGTGGCCGCGAGGTAGCTCAGGCCCGGCAGCAGGCCGCGGCCGCTGGCGAGCACGCGTGCATGGCCGCTGGTCTCGGCCAGCGCGGTGTAGGGTTCCCAGGTGGCCCAGGCATCGACCGAGCCCTGCGTGAGCGCGAGCTTGGCGTCGGCCGGCGCGAGGAAGCGCAGGTTGATGTCCTCGGGCTTCAGCCCGGCCGCGACGATGGCTTTGAGCGTCACGTAGTGGCCGATGGAGCCGCGGTTGGTGGCCACGCTCTTGCCCTTGAGCTCGGCCGCGCTCTTGAGCGGCGAATCGGGCCGCACCAGCACGGCCGTGCCGTAGGAGTCGGAGCGGTTGGCGCCGATCGCCTTCACGCGCGTGCCGGCCGCGAGCGCGAAGATCAGCGGCGCATCGCCGATCGGACCCGAATCGACGGCGCCCGCGTTCAAGGCCTCGGCCAGCGGCGCGGCGGCCGGGAATTCCGACCACTGGATGTCGTACGAGAGGCCCTCGAGCCCGCCCGCGGCCTCGAGCAGCGCGCGCAGGCCGCCCTTCTGGTCGCCGGCCTTGAGCAGCGGGCGCGCCTGGGCACGGGCCTGCAGCGCGAAGGCGGGCAGGGCGGCAATGGTCGCGGCGGCGCCGCCCTGGGCGATGAAGCGGCGGCGGCTGGCGGACGGCATGCGGTTCGTCATCTGCGGCAGGGCCTCAGGCCAGCGGGTCGTACGACACGTGGTCCGCGAAGCGCGCCGGGTCGGTGCTCTTCTTGAGCACGCCCACGTTGCGGAAGTCGGCTGCGTAGAACGCGACCTCGTCGCGCAGGCTCCGGCCCAGCGGATGGTGCGCATGCGTGAGCGTGCCCAGCAGCGCGCGCAGGTCCTCCACCGGCACCTTGGGCGAGTACTTGGCGAACAGCTTGGCCGATTCGTTGGGGTTCTCGGCCACGTAGTCGGAGGCCTGCGCGATGGCGCGCACCAGGCCCGCCACGGTGGCCTTGTCCTTGCGCACCAGCTCGCCGCGCGCGCCGACGATGCAGCAGACCTTGTCCTTGTACTCGCCCGTGAGGTTGCTCGCGATCTCGACGAACGCCCCCTTGTTGCGCTTCTCGATCAGGTAGACGTTCGGGTCGCCGTCGGCGATGGCGTGGATCTCGCCCTTCTGCACCGCGAGGTCGAGCAGGTCGGCCGGGTACTGGCGCCAGGTCACGTCGCGCTCGGCGTCGATGCCGTTCTTGGCGAGCAGGATCGAGAAGAAGTTCTTGCCCGGGCTCGTGATGTCCGACACGCCGATGATCTTGCCCTTGAGGCTCGCGAGGCTGGTGGCGCCCGCGGCCTTCGCGCCCACCAGGCGCACGCAGCCGCCGTGCGAGCTGCCGACGATCTTCACGTCGAAGCCCGACTCCAGCGGCTTGAGCCAGCGGTGGATCATGCCCACCGCCGCGTCGGCCTTGGCCGTGGCCAGCGATTCGAGCAGCTGGTCGGTCGAGCCGGTGTAGTTGATCAGATCGACCTGCAGGCCGTTGCGCTCGAAGTAGCCGCGCTCCTGCGCCACCACCACCGGCGAGAGGCAGAAGGCCGCGGCGTTCCAGGCGAAGGTCAGCTTGCGCGTCGACTGCGAGAAGGCCTGCGAGGCGATCAGGCCGCCCGAGGCGACCACGGCGGCGGCGCCGCCGGCACGCAGGAGGCGGCGGCGGGAGAGGGATGCGTTCATCGGCGAATTCCAGGAGTTGTCATGCAATGCGAGAACCGTTCGGGCTGAGCCTGTCGAAGCCTTGCGCGGCGCTTCGACAAGCTCGGCGTGAACGGTTTTTTCAACCGGCCGCGGTGTCAGTCCAGCAGCTCGGGCTCGGCCTCGACCAGCCCCTGGTAGAGGCTGTCGAAGGAATGGATCGCGCCCTCGGGCCCGCCGATCTGGCCGTGCGTGTGGCGCGCCGTGGCTTCGTCGATCGGTTGCGGCGTGCCGGCGGCCTCGGCCAGCAGCTGCGTGTGGCAGGCGTTGTCGAGCGCGATGTACCACCAGGCCGCGGCCTCCACCGTCGGGCCGGCGGTCAGGATGCCGTGGTTCTTGAGGATCGCGCCCTTCCTGTCGCCCAGCGCCTGCGCGATGCGCTCGCCCTCGCTGGTGTCGACCACCATGCCGGTGAAGTCATCGAACAGCGCCACGTCGTCGTGGAACACGCAACTGTCCTGCGTCAGCGTGTCGAGCTTGCGGCCCAGCGTCGACCAGGCCTTGCCATAGGTCGAGTGGGTGTGGGCGGCCGCGACGATCCTCGGGTTGTGCTCGTGGATCGCCGCGTGGATCGCGAAGGCCGCCTTGTTGAGCGGACGGTCGCCGATCACGGTCTCGCCCCTGGCGTTGACCAGCAGCAGGTCGGAGACCTTGATGCGCGAGAAGTGGATGCCCAGCGGGTTGACCCAGAAGTGGTCGGCCAATTCGGGATCGCGCGCGGTGATGTGGCCGGCCAGGCCCTGCGCGAAGCCGAAGCGCGCGAACAGGCGGAAGGCGCCGGCCAGGCGCTCCTGGCGGTGGCGGCGCTCGGCCTGCACGCTGGTGCGCGGCGGGATCGGGTCGAACCAGTACTTCTGCTTCGGTACCGGGTTGAGCTTCAGGGCCGAGGCGTTGCGGTCGATGGAAAGAACGGCGCTCATGGGGATGTCCTCTTGGGTATGGGCTCCTTCCCCCTCTGGGGGAAGGTCGGGATGGGGGCACGCGGCGGTGGCGTCGGGGTGGGGCGGTGGATGCGCCGCGTGCCCCCACCCCGGCCCTCCCCCAGGGGGGGAGGGAGGAAGGCAGGATGGTCAGGCCGCCTTGCGGATCGAGGCCGCGCGCTGCGCCACCAGTTCGCGCGTGCGCGGGATCAGTTCGCGCCCGTAGTCGGCCGCGTCCTCCAGCGGATCGAAGCCGCGGATCAGGAAGGTGGTGACGCCGAGGTCGTAGTAGTCGAGCAGCGCATCGGCGACCTGCTCGGGCGTGCCGACCAGCGCGGTGCTGTTGGAGCGCCCGCCGATCTCCTGCGCGACCGCGGTCCACAGCCGCTTGTCGAGCCGCGTGCCCTGTCCGGCCGCGGCCAGCAGGCGCTTGGCGCCCTCGCTCTGCTGCGGGCCGCCGCGGTTGTAGCCCTGCACCACGCGCAGCCGCTTCGTCTCGGCCAGGATGTGGTCGGCGCGCTCCCAGGCCTTCTCCTCGGTCTCGGCCAGGATCGGGCGGAACGAGACCGAGAAGCGCACGCTGCGCCCATGCTTCGCGGCCTCGGCGCGCACGCGGGTCGTGAGTTCGCGTGCCTGCTCGAGCGACTCGCCCCACAGCGCGTAGACGTCGGCGTACTTGCCGGCCACGGGGATCGCGGCTTCCGAGGCCCCGCCGAAATACACCGGCACGTGCGGGCGGCCGTTGCGCGTCTGCAGCGGCTTGACCTCGGAGAAGGCGTTGAGCGCGCGGTAGTGCGCGCCCTCGTGGTCGAAGGGCTTGTCGGCCTGCCAGACCTTGTGCAGCACCTCGAGGTATTCGTCGGTGCGCGCATAGCGCTGGTCGTGGTCGAGCCAGTCGCCGTCGCGCTTCTGCTCGTCGTCGGAGCCGCCCGAGATGTAGTGCACCGCGAGCCGCCCGCCGCTGAACTGGTCGAGCGAGGCGAACTGGCGTGCCGCCAGCGTGGGCGCCACGAAGCCCGGGCGGTGCGCGAGCATGAAGTGGATGCGCTCGGTGACCGAGGCCGCGTAGGCCACGGTCAGCGTGGCATCGGGGCCGGTCGAGTGATGCGGCACCAGCACGCGGTCGAAGCCGGCCTGCTCGTGCGCCTGGGCGAAGGCGCGCACGTAGTCGCGGTCGATCGCCGGGCCCTGGGCGGCATGGATCTCCGAGACCTTCTGGCCCTGGATCATGCCGATGAATTCGACGCCGCTGTGGTCGTTGCTGTGCTGGCTCATGGTGTGTCCTCTCGGTGGCTGCGGTCCACGGTTCGCGGATGCGGGATTCCCGTCGGCGGGAACCGGCGAAACGGCGAACGTAACCAGCCGCGCCGTCGATGCGAACGCAGAAAAACGAGTTTGGATATGCGCGATGCGTCGTTTTCGCGCGCACGGTGGCTCGCTAACGTGCCGGGACCATGAGCGCCATCCCCCTGCGCCGGCCCGCGGCCGGCCTGAATTCCCGCGATTCCTCCGGCCTGCCCGACGCCGCGCTGCTGGCCAGCCTCACGGCGCGCTTCGCGAGCACCGCCGCCGACCACGACCGCAGCGGCGCCTTTCCCGCGCAGAACTTCGAGGCGCTGCATTCGCACGGCCTCATCGGACTGGTCGCGCCGAGCGCCTTCGGCGGCGGTGGCGCCACGCTGGATGCGGCGCGGCAGGTGATCGCCGCGGTGGCGCGCGGCGAGCCCGCCACGGCGCTGATCCTCACCATGACCTACCTGCAGCACCATGGACTGGCGCGCGGCGACAGCCGCTGGCCGCCGCATCTGCGCGAGCGCGTGCTGCGCGACGCGGTCGAGCACGGCGCGCTGATCAATGCGCTGCGCGTCGAGCCCGCGCTCGGTTCGCCCGCGCGCGGCGGCCTGCCCGCCACCGTGGCACGCCGCGACGGCGAGGGCTGGCGCATCGACGGCCACAAGCTCTACACCACCGGCATCGAGGGCCTGGGCTGGCTCGCCGTGTGGGCCCGCACCGACGAGCCCGCGCCGCGCACCGGCGTGTTCCTGGTGCCGCGCCATGCCGGGGGCGTGCGCGTGATCGCGAGCTGGGACCACCTGGGCCTGCGCGCCTCGGGCAGCCACGAGGTGGTGTTCGAGAACGTCGCGATCCCGCTCGACCATGCGGTGGACCTGCGCGCGCCGGCCGACTGGGCACCCGATGCAGGCAGCCAGACCGACATCGATGCCCAGGCCTCGCAGCAGGCCTGGATGGTGGTGCTGCTCGGCAGCCTCTACGACGCGGTCGCGCGTTCGGCACGCGACTGGCTCGTGGGCTTCCTCAACCAGCGCGCGCCCGGCAGCCTGGGCGCGCCGCTCGCGAGCCTGCCGCGCGTGCAGGAGACGGTGGGCGAGATCGAGGCGCTGCTGCGCACCAACCGCGTGCTGCTCGATGCGGCCAGCGAGGCGGTCGACGGCGGCCGCACGCCGTCGGCGGTCGACAGCGGGCTGCTCAAGCACACCGTCACCGGCAACGCGGTGCGCGCCGTCGAGCTCGCGCTGCAACTCACGGGCAACCATGGCCTCGCGCGCCAGAACCCGCTCGAGCGCCACTACCGAGACGTGCTGTGCAGCCGCATCCACACGCCGCAGAACGATGCGATCCTGGTCGGCGCGGGCAAGCGCGCGCTGCTGTCGGCGGGAGCCCTCGCATGACCGACCTGCTGTACTCGAAGGCATCGCGCCGCCGCTGGCTCCAGCAGGGCGCGGCGCTCTCCATCGCGGCCACGGCCTCGCTGCGCGGCTGGGCGCAGCCACAGACCTCGCTCGTGCTCGGCGACCAGGCCGGGGGACTGCGCTCGCTGTTCGAGGCCTCGAAGGCGCTCGAGGGCGCGCCCTTCGCCTACCGCTGGGCCAACTTCCAGGGCGCCGCGCCGCTGTTCGAAGCGCAGCGCAGCGCGGCGGTCGACACCGCGATGGCCGGCGACCTGCCGGTGCTCGCCGCGGCCGTCGGCAGGACGCCGCTGAAGATCGTCGCCACGCGCGTCGGCAAGGCCGACTCGCTCGGCATCGTGGTGCAGCCGGATTCGAAGCTGCGCAGCGTGGCCGACTTGCGCGGCCAGACCGTGGTCGTGTCGTCGGCGCGCGGCAGCATCTCGCAGTACCAGCTCTATGGCGCCCTCGAGGAGGCCGGCGTGCGGCGCGACGAGGTCACGGTGAAGTTCGTGCTGCCGACCGATGCGGCAGCCGCCTTCGCCTCGCGCCAGATCGACGCCTGGGCCATCTTCGATCCCTACTACACGATCGCGCTGCAGCAGGGCGGACGCATCCTGCGCGACGGCCGCGGCATCAACACCGCGCTGGGCTTCATCACCGCCAGCGAGCCCTCGCTGGCCGACCCCGCCAAGCGCGCCGCCATCGTGCAGTTCCTCGACCGGCTGGGCCGCGCGGGCGAGTGGGCGCTGGCCAATCCCGAGGCCTATGCGCAGGCCTACGGCCAGCTCACGCGGCTGCCGATCGAATCGGCCCGGCTCATCACCGCGCGCGCCTCGGTGGCCGCGCGGCCCGTGAGCGAGGCCGACATCGTGGCGTTGCAGGCCGTGGCCGACCGCTCCGCGCGCGACGGCATCCTGCCGGTGCGCGTCGACGTGCGCGCGATCTCCGACACCCAGCTCTGGAAGCGCCCGGCGTGAGCGCGGCCGTTCCCGCATCGATCGCGCCGCTGCGCGAGTTCGTGGTCGACTTCGGCCGCCTGCTCGACGGCCGGCCCGACGAGCGCGCCATCCTCGCCGAGGGCGGCGCGCTGCTGCGCCGGCTGGTGGCGCGCGACGACTGGCTGCCCGAGGCCTTCGCGCAGCCCGACCCCGCGCGCTACCAGCAGTTCCTGCTGCATGCCGACAGCACCGAGCGCTTCTCGGTCGTGAGCTTCGTCTGGGGACCGGGCCAGGCCACGCCGGTGCACGACCACACCGTGTGGGGCCTGATCGGCATGCTGCGCGGCGCCGAGTACAGCCAGCCCCATGCCTTCGGCGACGACGGCCAGGCGCGGCCCGTGGGCGAAGCGGTGCGGCTCGACGAAGGCGATGTCGAGGCCGTGTCGCCCACCGTCGGCGACCTGCACCGCGTGCACAACGCGCATGCGGACCGCGTGTCGATCAGCATCCATGTCTATGGCGCCAACATCGGCGCGGTGCGGCGGCATACTTACCCGGCCGAGGGCGGGCGCAAGCCCTTCGTCTCGGGCTACACCAACACGCTGCTGCCCAATCTCTGGGACCGGTCCGCCGAACTCCGGGCGGTCCCGCCCGCCACCACGCCATGACCGACGCCACGCTCCAAGCCACCTCCGCCTTCCCCGTCCTCTCGTTCGCCGCCGTGCGCGAACGCCTGCTCACGCCCGGCGCCGAGATCGCGCTGCTCGACGTGCGCGAGGAAGACCCCTTCGCCCAGGCCCATCCGCTGTGGGCCGCGAACCTGCCGCTGTCGCGCATCGAGATCGAGGCCTGGCGCCGCATCCCGCGCCGCGACACCTTGATCGTGCTGTTCGGCGAGCACCGCGGCACCGACCTCGCGCCGCTGGCCGCGAAGCGGCTCGTCGGCCTCGGCTACACACAGGTGCACCTGCTCGAGGGCGGCCTCGACGGCTGGCGCGCGGCCGGCGGCGAGCTGTTCCGCGACGTCAACGTGCCGAGCAAGTCGTTCGGCGAACTGGTCGAGCACGAGCGGCACACGCCCTCGCTGACGGCCCCCGAGGTGAAGGCGCTGATCGACGAGCGCGCCAACGTGGTCGTGCTCGATGCGCGCCGCTTCGACGAATACCAGACCATGAGCATTCCGGGCGCCACCAGCGTGCCGGGTGCCGAACTCGTGCTGCGCGTGCGCGAGCTCGCGCCCGATCCGGCCACGCGCGTGATCGTCAATTGCGCGGGGCGCACGCGCAGCATCATCGGTACGCAGTCGCTGGTGAACGCCGGCATTCCCAATCCCGTGGCTGCGTTGCGCAACGGGACGATCGGGTGGAAGCTGGCCGGACAGGTGCTCGACCATGGGGCGGTGCGGCGGGCGCCGGAGGCGGTGAGCGATGCGCATCGTTCGCAGGCGCGTGTCGATGCGCGACGCGTGGCGCAGAAGGCGGGGGTGCGGTGGGTGGCGGTCGATGCCGTGGACTCGCTCGAGGAGGCGGGGCGCACGGTCTATCGCTTCGATGTGCGCACGCCCGAGGAATACGCGGCGGGTCATCTGCCCGGGTTTGCCGGAGCGCCCGGTGGGCAGCTCGTGCAGGAGACGGATCACCAGGTGCCGGTGCGGCATGCGCGGATCGTGCTGGCGGATGACGATGGGGTGCGGGCTTCGATGTCTGGCTCCTGGCTGGCGCAGATGGGGTGGGAGGTCTATGTGGTGGAGCCTGCGCCTGCAGCTGATGCATTGAGCGAATGGGGTGCTCCGGTCGCTGTGTATCCGGAGGTGGCTCGGGCCGTTGGAGAGATCGAGCCGCTGGGGTTGGCTCGGTTGCTCAACGAGGATGCTTCGTCGACTGCGGTGATCGATGTGACGGCCAGTGCGAATTACGTGAAGCGGCATGTGCCGGGGGCCTGGTTTGCGATTCGGGCGCAGCTCTTGGAGGCGGTTGCTGGCGTCATTCCGCCGGCTCGGCGCTATGTGCTGACCTGTGGGAGCAGTTTGCTGGCTCGGTATGCGGCTTCGGATCTGCGGGAGTGGCTTGATTCGCGTGGGCAAGCGGATGTGGAAGTGCTGGTGCTGCGTGGGGGGAATGCGGCCTGGTTTGCTGCTGGGTTGCCTGCTGAGGCTGGTGAGACTCGTCTGGGTAGTGAGAGGACGGATCGGTATCGGAGGCCTTATGAAGGGACTTCGGCTTCTGTGGAGGCTATGCAGGGGTATCTGGATTGGGAGTTTGGGCTTGTGGAGCAGTTGGGGCGGGATGGGACGCATCGGTTTTTTGTGGTCTGAATCTGCGGTTTGTTTTTTTCGGAGGCTGTCGGCCGGGAATTCCGCCCGGCGGCGGACCTACTTTCTTTTGCTTCGCCAAAAGAAAGTAGGGCGGTTTCAAAGACCAAGTGCAACACTTCAAATTCAGAGGAGTTGCATGGCGAATACCTATCAGCAGTTGAGTGCGGAAGAGCGTGGAGTGGTGATGGCCATGAAAGTGCAGGGCTACAGCGCTCGATCCATTGCCGCAGTGCTGGGCAGGTCGCCGAGCACCATCACTCGAGAGCTGCGCCGCAATGGTTACCAAAACGAGTCCGAGCAGTGTGTGATGGGCCGGCCGCGAGTCGCTGGAGGCTACGACGCGAGCCGAGCTGGCCAGCGAGCGCGGCGGGTGCGTCGTGCGGCCTGGCCAGTACGCAAGCTGCACCGCGATGGTGTCTTGTGGTCCGAAGTCAGGACCCTGCTGGAGCTCAAGCTTTCGCCCGAGCAGATCGCTGCCAAACTCAGGCAACGCCATCCCGGACAGCCAGAATTGCAAGCCTCTCACGAGACCATCTACACCGCCATCTATGCGATGCCCAAAGGCGACCTGCGTCGCGAACTGGTGGTATTGCTGCGCCAGGGACGAGGGGCCCGCAAACCGAGAACCCGGGGCGAGGACAGGCGCGGATCGTTGCAGGACATTGTGAGCATCCACGTGCGCCCGCCCGAAGCCAACGACCGCCTTCTGCCGGGGCATTGGGAAGGCGACCTCATCAAGGGCAAGGCAAATGCCTCGGCCGTGGGCACGCTGGTATGCCGCAGATCGTTGTTCGCCATGCTGGTCAAACTCGATGGCAGCACCGCACTGGACGCGCTCAATGGCTTCACGCTGGCCTTCTCGGCATTGCCCCCGGAAATACGCCAGACGCTGACCTACGACCAAGGCAAGGAAATGGCGCTGCACAAGAAGCTCGCCGAAAACACGGGCTTGAAGATCTACTTCTGCGACCCGCACAGTCCATGGCAGCGAGGCATCAACGAACACACCAGCGGTTTGCTGCGGCAATACCTGCCCAAGGGCACCGACTTGAGCGTGTACTCCCAGCGGGAGCTCGACGGCATGGCTTGGGAACTCAACATGAGGCCTCGCAAGACACTCGGCTGGCGCAGTCCTGCCGAGGTGTTCTTCGACAACGTTTATATGGACAAAGCAGGCCTTGTCCCGACCGTTGCACTTGGTCTTTGAAACCGCCTAGGCAAAGAAAAGGCGACCCCGCTGTCTGTGTCCCTTCGCTTCGCTACGGGCAACCTGCGGTGCTCGGCTACGGCGGGGGTCCGCAGAACTCGCTGCACTTCGTTCCGCTCAGACAGCTGCGGCCCTTATCCCGCCTACGCCTGCGCTCCTCGGCACAGCCAGAGGGGAGCGGTCGGGCCGTCGCTTCGCTCGGCCTGGCATACCCAACGGGCCATCGCTTCGCTTGGCTTCGGTATTGCTCCCTCTCCCTCTGGGAGAGGGCTGGGGTGAGGGCTCTGGGCGGTGGATACCGTCAGACCCTTGGTGAGGCCCGGTGCCCTCACCCTAACCCTCTCCCAGAGGGAGAGGGGACAGGAGGCCGAGCAAAGCGATGGCCCGTTGGGTATCCAAGGCCGAGCGAAGCGACGGCCCGATCCACCCCCTCTGGCTGCGCCGAGGAGCGCAGCGTTTCGCGGATCAGGGCTCGCAGCTGTTTGAGCGAAGCGAGTTCTGCGAGACCCCGCGAAACGCGAGCACCGCAGGTTGCCCGTAGCGAAGCGGAGGGACGCAGACAGTGGGGTCGCCTTCTTTTGCTTACTTTTCTTGGCGAGACAAGAAAAGTGAGTCGGCCGCCGGGGCGAGACCCGGCCAACAGCCTCACCAAAGAAACCAACTCCCAAACAAACCACAACCCAAAAAACAAAAAACGCACCTCCCCCGTGCCCCCAAGCACCAAACAAGGGTAAGTCCCAGTCCACTGGCACCCCCCACCCCCCACCCCTGGCACTTTGCACCCCACCCCCAACCATGCACAGTACCCCTCGCCCCGAAGCCTCGGCCAGCGCCGCCCGCAACAGACAAGGAGAACCCGGATGAACACGCGTCGATCCCTGCACCGTGCAATCGCAGCCACAGCGCTGCTCGTGCTGGCCACCACCGGCACCGCCTTCGCCCAGAAGGCCAAGGAACTCACCTTCGCCCATCAGGACATGCTCGTCCCCCTGCGCCTGGTCATGGAGTCGGGCGAGGTCGAGAAGGCCACCGGCTACAAGATCAACTGGCGCATGTTCTCGGGCGGCGGCGACGTGATCCGTGCCATGGCCTCGGGCGACGTGCAGATGGGCGAGACCGGCTCGAGCCCGCTCACGGCCGCGGCCAGCCAGGGGCAGGACATCAAGCTGTTCTGGATCTCGGCCGACATCGCCGACGCCGAGGCGCTGGTGGCGCGCAATGCCTCGGGCGTCGCGAGCCTCAAGGACCTCGCGGGCAAGAAGGTGGCCACGCCCTTCGTCTCCACCGCCCACTACCAGCTCATGGCCGCGATGAAGATGGAAGGCGTCGACGCGAAGAAGGTCAACGTGATGAACATGCGCCCGCCCGAGATCGCGGCGGCCTGGGAGCGTGGCGACATCGACGCCACCTTCATCTGGGACCCGGTGCTCTCCAAGATCCGCTCCAGCGGCAAGGTGATCGCCACCTCGGGCAGCATCGGCAAGCGCGGCGCGCCGACCTTCGAGGGCATCGTGGTCAACGCCAAGTGGGCGGCCGAGAACGAGGCCTTCATGGTGGCGTTCGTGAAGGCGCTCAACCGTGCCAACGACGAGTACAAGGCCTCGGGCAAGAGCTGGACGCCCGACTCGCCGCAGACCAAGGCGATGGCCAAGTGGACCAAGGCCGATCCGAAGGACGTCGGCGCGGCGATGGCGCTCTACAGCTTCCCGACCCTGTCCGAGCAGCTCTCGCCGACCTGGCTCGGCGGCGGCGCGGCCAAGGCGATGGCGAACACGGCGGCCTTCCTCAAGGAGCAGGGCCGGGTGCAGGAAGTCAAGCCCGACTACTCGGCCTACGTGACCACCACGTACGTCGAGAAGGCCCTGGCGGCCAAGTGAGCGCGGCGCGGTAAACAAAAAAAGCCCATGCCCACGCTCGACATCCGCGACCTCACGGTCAACTACGCCGTCAAGGGCGGCACCCTGCAGGCGCTGGCGCCGGTCAACCTGCGCATGCACGACGGTGACTTCGTGGTCGCGCTCGGCGCCTCGGGCTGCGGCAAGACCACGCTCTTGAACTGCATCGCGGGCTTCCTGCCGCCGTCCACCGGCGAGATCCTGCTCGACGGCCAACCCGTGGCCGGCCCCGGTGCCGACCGCGGCGTGGTGTTCCAGAAGCACGCGCTCATGCCCTGGCTCAACGTGCGCGACAACGTGGCGCTGGGCTTGCGGCTCGCGGGCGTCGACCGCGCCACGCGCGACCGCGTGGCGGAAGAGAAACTCGCGCTGGTCGGGCTGCAGAAATACGCCGACCGCGCGGTGTACGAGCTCTCGGGCGGCATGCAGCAGCGCGTGGGCATCGCGCGCGCGCTGGCCAGCGATCCGGCCGTGCTGCTGATGGACGAGCCGATGGGCGCGCTCGACGCCTTCACGCGCGAGCAGGTGCAGGAGATCCTGCTGCAGGCCTGGTCGACCTCGAACAAGATGGTGTTCTTCATCACCCACTCGGTGGAGGAAGCGCTGTTCCTCGCCACCCGGCTGATCGTGATGAGCCCGAGCCCGGGGCGCATCTCGCACGTCTACGACGAGGTGCCGTTCTCGCGCCAGTACCTCTCGCACGGCGATTCGCGCAAGGTGAAGTCCGAGCCCGAATTCATCCGCATGCGCGAGGAAGTGCTTTCCATCATCCACCACCGCGAGGCCGCTCATGCCTGAGGCCAGCATCGCATCGGTCGCCATGACGCCTCCCACCAAGCCCACCGCCGTCCCGCCGCCCGCGCCCGGCGCCAAGCTCAAGACCAGCGCCTTCAAGGTGCCGGGCGAGGGCTCGAGCTTCACGATCAGCGTGGTCACGGTGCTGACGCTGCTCGCGCTGTGGTTCCTGGTCACCAACATGGGCTGGGTCAAGCCGCTGTTCCTGCCGACGCCGCAGGCGGTGTTCCAGCAGTTCTACGAATACCTGACCGGCCAGGCCAACGACAAGCCGCTGTGGCAGCACTTCCTCGCGAGCATGTTCCGCGTGTTCTCGGCCTTCCTGCTGGCCTGCGTCACGGCCATCCCGGTGGGCATCGCGATGGGCATGAGCCGCTTCTGGCGCGGCATCTTCGATCCGCCGCTGGAGTTCTACCGGCCGCTGCCGCCGCTGGCCTACCTGCCGCTGATCATCATCTGGTTCGGCATCGACGAGCTGCCCAAGGTGCTGCTGATCTTCCTGAGCTGCTTCGCGCCGCTGGCGCTGGCCGCGCGCTCGGGCATGCGCAGCGCCTCGCAGGAGCAGATCAACGCGGCCTACTCGATGGGCGCGAGCTACCTGCAGGTGATCCGCCACGTGATCCTGCCCTCGGCGCTGCCCGACATCCTGGTCGGCATGCGCATCGCGATCGGCTTCGGCTGGACCACGCTGGTGGCCGCCGAGATGGTGGCGGCCAACATGGGGCTGGGTCAGATGGTGCTGAACGCGTCGAACTTCCTGCGCACCGACATCGTGATCATGGGGATCGTGGTCATCGGGGTGGTGGCGTACCTGTTCGACCTGCTGATGCGCTGGCTCGAGCGGCGTCTGGTTCCCTGGAAAGGGCGCATGTAGCGGAAGGGGCGGCGGGCGGCGAGACCGGCACCGCCGGCGGCATGGGCGAGGGCAGGGCGCCGCCCGGCCCCATCGACTGCTCGAGGAAATCGAGCATCGCGCGCATCGCCGCGCTGTTGTGGCGCCGCTGCGAATAGGCGGCATAGAGCCAGTGGTCGTGCGGCATGTGCTCGCGCAGCACCGGCACCAGCGCGCCGCGCTCCAGGTGCGACTGGGCCAGCGGCTCGGGCACGTAGGCCACGCCCACGCTGCGCAGCGCCAGCTCGATCAGCGCGACCGCGTCGTTGGCCTCCATGCGGCTGTGCACCGGCACCTCGTAGGCCTCGCCTTCGGTCTCGAAGGGCAGGTGGGTGGTCGAGGCCGCCGAATAGCCGAGCACGTCGTGCCGGCTCAGGTCGGCCGGCACGCGCGGCATGCCGCGCAGCGCCCAGTAGGCCGGGGTGGCGCAGACCACCATGTCGAACTGCACCAGCCGCCGCACGATCAGGTTCATGTCGTCGATGCGCCCGCCCGTCAGGTGGATGTCGATGCCCTCGCCGATCAGGTCGACCGCGCTGTTGGTGAAGACCAGGCTCACGTAGACGTCGGGATAGCGCTTGATGAACTCGGCGATCACGTCCGAGAGCCAGCCGGCGATCAGCCCGTGCGGCGCGCTCATGCGCAGCCGGCCGCGCGGATGGGCGCCGTGGGCCTGCAGGTCGTTGAGGGTGTTCTCGGCCATGTCGACCAGCTGGGTGCTGCGCTCGAGCAGCACCTCGCCGGCGTCGGTCAGGCTCAGCGAGCGGGTGGAGCGGTTGAGCAGCCGCACGCCGCTGCGCTCCTCGAGCTCGGCCACGTAGCGGCTGACGGTGGCCTTCGACATGCCCAGCGACAGGGCCGCGCGCGAGAAGCTGCGCCGGAACGCGACTTCGCGAAATGTCTTGATGAGGTCGAGTCCGTCCATGAGAGTGGGCGCATTGTTCCAGTTCGGCCAGAGGCCCGCGCCGGCGCAGGGGCATGGCGCCGCTTCGGTTCGCGCGCGCCGGATGCATCCGGATGGCCGCCGGCTGCGTACAGGGGGAAGATCGGCCCCGGACGGCGGGGCCCGCCAACACGCACGAGAAGGAAGAAGAAGCCATGCCGCAGGACATCGCGTTCGCCATCCGCTGGGTCGAGAAGGGCCTGGTGCCCGATACCGTGGTGCGCCGCGGCATCCGGCGACTGCTCAAGGACCGGCTGTCGGAGTTGTATGCCGGCAACACCCCGGCCGTGGCCGAGCTGACGCAGGATTTCGTCGGGCGCATGCGCTCGGCCAGCCTGGCGCCGCTGCCCGAGAAGGCCAATGCCCAGCACTACGAGGTGCCGGCCGCCTTCTTCGGCCAGGTGCTCGGCAACCACCGCAAGTACAGCAGCTGCTACTGGCCCGAGGGCACGCACACGCTCGAGGAGGCCGAATCGGCCGCGCTGGCCAGCACCTGCGAGCGCGCCGGGCTCGAGAACGGGCAGGACATCCTCGAGCTGGGCTGCGGCTGGGGCTCGCTCACGCTGTGGATGGCCGCGCACTACCCGGGCAGCCGGATCACGGCGCTGTCGAACTCCGGCTCGCAGCGCGAATACATCGAGGCCGAGGCCGCGCGGCGCGGGCTGGCCAATGTGCGGGTGCTCACGCGCGACATCAACGTGTTCGATACCGAGGAGCGCTTCGACCGCGTGGTCTCGGTCGAGATGTTCGAGCACCTGCGCAACTGGCCGCAGGCCTTCGCCAACGTGGCGCGCTGGCTGCGGCCCGGCGGGCGCTTCTTCATGCACGTGTTCGTGCACCGCGAGGCGCCCTATCCCTTCGAGGTGCGCGACGCCAGCGACTGGATGAGCGAGCACTTCTTCTCGGGCGGCATGATGCCCAGCGACGACCTCGCGCTGCACTGCCAGGACGACCTGCGGCTGCTGCGCCGCTGGCGCTGGGAAGGCCGCCACTACCAGCGCACCGCCGAGGCCTGGCTGCGCAACATGGACCAGCGGCGCGAGGCGCTGCGCCCGCTGTTCCAGGCCACCTACGGCGACGATGCCCATGTCTGGTGGACGCGCTGGCGCCTGTTCTTCATGTCGGTGGCCGAGCTGTTCGGCTACGAGCACGGGCAGCGCTGGTGGGTCAGCCACTACCTGTTCGAGCGGCGCGCCTGAGGCCGTCCCGATGAACTTCAGCCCGCTCGAAGCCGCCTTCGCCGGCCTCGCCTTCACCGCCGCGGTCGCGCTGGTGGTCTGGCTCGAGAGCCTGGCGCGGCGCGACGCGAGCCTGATCGACCGCTTCTGGCCGCTGCTGATCGCGGGCGCGGGCCTGGTCTACCTGGTGCTGCTGCCGAATGCGCCGCTGCACGACCCGCGCGGCCTGGCCATGGCCGTGCTCGCGCTGCTGTGGGGGCTGCGGCTGGCGCTCTATGTGGCGGCGCGCAACTGGGGCCACGGCGAGGACCGGCGCTACCAGGCGATCCGCGCGCGCAACCAGCCGGGCTTCGGCTGGAAGAGCCTCTACCTGGTGTTCGGCCTGCAGGCGGTGCTGGCCTGGATCGTCTCGGCGCCGCTGTTCGTCGGCATGGCGGGCGCGCGGCCGCTGGGCTGGCTCGACATCGCGGGCGGCGCGCTGGTGGCCTTCGGCATCGGCTTCGAGGCCATCGCCGATGCCCAGATGTCGCGCTTCAAGGCCGACCCCTCGCACCGCGGCCGGGTGATGGACCGCGGCCTGTGGCGCTACAGCCGCCATCCCAACTACTTCGGCGAGGCCTGCGTCTGGTGGGGAATGTGGCTGATGGCGCTGGGCGCGGCCGGCCTCGGCGGCGCCTGGAGCGTGGTCTCGCCGCTGCTCATGACCTGGCTGCTGCTGCGCGTGTCGGGCGTGCGCCTGCTCGAGGCCGACATCGGCGAGCGCCGGCCGGCCTATCGCGACTACATCGCGCGCACCAACGCCTTCGTGCCGGGGCCGGTGCGCCGGCCGCCGGAATGAGGGTGCGCCATGCCGGCACGGCGCTGGCGTGCGCGCTGGCCTTCGCGGCGGGCGCGCAGCCGGTGGCCTCGCCCGCCACGGGCGAATGGAACTTCCGCGTGCTGCTCGACGACGCGCCGATCGGCGAGCACCGCTTCGTGCTCACGGTCGCGGGCGACGAGCGCCGGCTGAGCAGCGAGGCCGCGTTCGCGGTCAAGCTGCTGGGCGTCACGGTCTACCGCTACCGGCATTCGGCGGTCGAGCACTGGCGCGGCGACTGCCTGCGCCGGCTCGATGCCGACACCAACGACGGCGGCGACCGCTCCGAGGTGCGCGCCGAGCGCGACTCGGAGGGCGACGGCCCCGCGCTGATGGTCGTCACGCAACGCGGCCGCAGCGCGATGCCGGGCTGCGTGATGAGCTTCGCCTACTGGAACCCCGCGATGCGCGCGCAGCAGCAGCTGCTCAATGCGCAGACCGGCAAGCTCGAGCCGGTGCGCATCGCCGCGCTCGACGAGGGCCGCGTCGAGGTGCGCGGCCGCGGCGTGGCGGCCCGGCGCTGGCGCGTCAGCGGGCCCGAGCAGCCGATCGACCTCTGGTACGCCGTGGCCGACGGCGAATGGCTGGGCCTCGATGCCCAGGTGCGCGGCGGCAAGAAGCTCAGCTACCGGCTGAAGTAGGCTTCGCGGCCAGCGCGCTCAGCACGGCGGCCGTCATCGCCTGCACGCCGGTCGTGATCGAGGGCTCGGGCACCGGCGCGAAGAAGGGCGAGTGGTTGAAGGGCAGGGGCTTGCCGCCTTCCTTCTGCGAGTCGGCGACCTCCTTCGGATCGTTCACGCCGATGAAGAAGAAAAAGGTGGGCACGCCCTCCACCGCGAACTCCGAGAAGTCCTCGCTGGCGGTGATCGGCGGCACCTGCACCACGTTCGCGTCGCCGAGCTGCGCCTTGAGCGCGGCCACGGTGCGCTGCGCCAGCGCCTGGTCGTTGATCACCGCGCCGTTGCCGCGCGCCGGGTCGAGGCCGATGGCGGGTTCGGGCGCGCCCGCCATCGCGGCCGAGGCCAGCGCGGTGCGGCGCACGCCGTCGATCAGCTGCTTGCGCACCTGCGGCTTGTAGCTGCGGATGGTGCCGCGCAGCAGCGCCGAGTCGGAAATGATGTTGCCGCTTGAATAGGGTTAACAGGCCCTAACGCGCAAGCGCGGGCCGATGACGTTCCAGAGCCTCAAGGACTATCCGCTCGCTTCCACCGGGCTAGGGCGCGACGTGGTGCGCGCGATGGTCGATGCCTACGGCCCCGATGCGCATCCCGACCGGTGCGTGACCCTGCGCTGCTCGGAGCTGTCGAACCTGGTCGAGCTCGCGCGCGACAGCGACGCGATCCTGCTCGCGGTGCGCGCGGTGGCGCCCGACCTGGTGGCGCTGCCGGTGCACCCGCCGCTGGGCCGCGCGCGCTTCGGCCTCGTGACCCTGGCCGGCCGCAGCGAGGCGCCGGCGCTGTCGTTGCTGCGCGAGGTCATCGCCGAGCGCATGCCGGCCGAGTCCTAGGCAGGCAGTGCGTCGGCGCCGATGCGCTCCCACAGCCGCGCGACCGCGGGCCGCGCATTGAGCCGCGCGCGCCAGGCCACGATCGCGACCTCCACGTCCCAGGCACCGTCGCCCACCGGCACCAGCTCGCCGAGCCGGCCCGCGACGAAGGAGCTGTCGGGCAGCCAGGCCATGCCCATGCCCTGCTGCGCGAGGTCGCCAAGCACGTCGGTCATCTCGGACTCGAAGGCCCGGTAGCCGGCCAGCGGCTGCGCCGACTGCTCGATCGCGGTCGCGACCACGCGCGCGAAGTAGCCGCCGGGCGAGTACATCAGCAAGGGCAGCGGATGGGTTGCGCTGCCCGGCAGCGCGAAGCGTTCGGAGGCGGCGAGCGCGCGCGAGACGTAGGGCCGCACGCGCTCGAGGCCGAGCTCGCGGCGCTCGAAGCGCGCGGCATCGAGCTGCAGCGGATGCGCGGCCTGGTGGAAGCCGATCAGCACGTCGGCCGAGCCCGCGCTGAAGGCCGTCAGCGTGTCGTGCACGTTGCCGACCTCGAGGCTGCAGCTGAGGTCGCCCGCGCCCGACCAGCGCGCCCACCAGCCCGGCAGCCGCGTGCTCGCGAGCGCATAGGTCGAGGCGATGCGCACGTGGTTGCGCGCGGGCGCGTCGCCGATCTCGGCGCGCGCGTCGGCGATCTGGTCGAGCAGGCCCGCGGCCACCTTGCGGAAGCGCTCGCCCGCGGGCGTGAGCCGCGTGGGATAGGCCGCGCGATCGATCAGTTTGGCGCCCAGCCATTGCTCGAGCGCCTGGATGCGGCGGCTGAACGCGGCCTGCGAGACGTTGCGCATCTCGGCCGCGCGCGTGAAGTTCTGCACCTCGGCCAAGGTGACGAAATCCTGAAACCAGCGTGTGTCCATCGCGACCTCTGTTGCTTTGCGTGCGGCGCATTCTGCAAGCCGCGTGCCCATCGCTTGCGTGCATGGGCGATGCGTGCCGCGCATCGCGCCCGGATGCAAACTCGACATTGGACCGCGTGCGCGGGCCTCGCGACCATTGGCGAATCCACTCACCACTTCAGCAAAGGATTCGGACATGAGCGAACAACTGCGCGCGGCCGCGAAGGAATACATGGTGCGCTACGGCGGCGACACCTTCCCCAACCTGTTCCGCAGCGCCCGCGGCGCGGTGGTGGTCGACGACACGGGCCGCGAGATCCTCGACTTCACCTCGGGCCAGATGTGCGCCACCATCGGCCACAACCATCCGGCGATCGTGCGCGCGGTGCACGAGGCCGGCGAGAAGGCCTTCCACCTGTTCAGCGGCATGATCCCCGAGGTGGTGGCCGAGCTGGCGCAGAAGATGGCCACCGACTGGATGCCCGCGCCGCTGAGCAAGTCGCTGTTCGTGAACACCGGTTCCGAGAGCAACGAGGTCGCGCTGCGCATGGCGAAGATGTACACCGGCGGCTTCGAGATCCTGGCCGTGGGCGGCTCCTGGCACGGCGTGACCGGCGGCACCAGCGCGGTGTCGTTCGCGAGCGACCGCAAGGGCTACGGCGTGCACGTGCCCGGCGTCTACCTGATGCCCGAGCCCAACGCCTACCGGCCCTACATCCGCGGCATGTCGGGCGAGGAATCGGCGCTGGCCTGCCTCGAGCTCGGCCTCAAGATGTACGACATGGCCTCGACCGGCCGGCGCGCCGCGATCATCATCGAGCCGATCATCAGCGCGGGCGGCGTGCTGGTGCCGCCCCGGTCGTACATGCAGGCGCTGCGCCGCGCCGCCGACGAGCGCGGCATGCTCTTGATCTTCGACGAGGCCCAGACCGCGTTCGGCCGCATCGGCCACCGCACGGCTTCCGACTTCTACGGCGTGGTGCCCGACATCATGTCGGTGTCGAAGACCATGGGCGGCGGCCTGCCGCTGGCGGCCGTGGCGACCAGCCCGCGCATCGAGCAGGACGTGCACGAGAAGGGCTTCACCTTCTACACCAGCCATGTCTCCGACCCGCTGCCCGCCACCGTCGGCCTCGCGGTGCTCGACACCATCCGCAGCGAAGGCCTGATCGAGCGCGCGCGCACCACCGGCGCCTACCTGCGCGGGCAACTGCTCGAGCTGCAGCGGCGTTACGAGGCGATCGGCGACGTGCGCGGCGAGGGCCTGCTGCTGGGCGTGGAGCTGGTGCAGGACCGCGAGTCGCGGCTGCCTCATCACGAGCTCGGCGCGCGCACCACGAAGAAGTGCTTCGAGCTCGGCCTGAGCATGAACATCCGGCGCCGGCCCGAGCGCGGCTCGGTGTGGCGCATCGCGCCGCCGCTCAACGTGGCGCACGAGCAGATCGACCGCGCCATCGAGATCCTCGACCGCGCGCTGCGCGAGAGCCTGGACGAGATCGCCCATCCCGCGCCGGTGGCGCTCGCGGCCTGACGCGCCGGAGGACGCCATGAAGACCCCGAATCGAATGCTCGCGGGCGCGCTGCTCGCGGCTGTCGCTGTGGCCGCTTTCGCGCAGGAACCCGGCGGCACGCTCGCCAAGGCCAAGGCCGCCGGCACCCTCGTGATGGGCGTGCGCGAGGCCTCGCCGCCGCTGTCGTACGCGGTGGGCGGCGGCTACGTCGGCTACCACGTCGAGCTGTGCGAGCAGATGCTCGCGAAGCTGCTGCCCGGCGTGGCGGTGCGGCCGATGGTCGTGACCTCGCAGAACCGCGTGCCGCTGCTGCAGAACGGCACCGTCGACATCGAGTGCGGCTCGACCACCAACAATGCCGCGCGCCAGCAGCAGGTGGCCTTCGGCAGCACCACCTACATCACCGAGGCGCGCTTCGCGGTGCGCGCGGCCAGCGGCATCGAGTCGGCGGAGCAGCTCAAGGGCAAGACCGTGGTCACGACCGTGGGCACCACGCTCGTGCAGCGGCTGCGCAGGCTCGAGCAGGACAACAAGGGCATGGCGCTGAACATCGTGCTGGCCAAGGACCATGCCGAGAGCTTCCTGCTGCTCGAGAGCGGCCGCGCCGATGCCTTCGCGATGGACGACAACACGCTCGCAGGAAACATCTCGAACGCACGCAACCCGGCGGACTTCCGCATCGTCGGCAAGCCGCTGGGCATCGAGCCGATCGCGATCATGATCCGCAAGGACGACCCGGCCTTCAAGCGCGCGGTCGACGGCTACCTCGCGACCGCGATGGCCTCGGGCGCGCTCGAGAAGCTCTATGCGCGCTGGTTCATGGCGCCGATCCCGCCGCGCAACGCCGTCATCAACATTCCGCTGAGCGATTCGCTCAAGGCGGCCTTCCAGTCGCCCAACGACCGGCCGGCCGAGGCCTACGAGGAGCGGCTGCCCTGAGACGTGCGCGGCCGCCTCAGCGCGCCGGTGCCACCACCGGCGCGTCGGCCGGCGAGGGGCTGCGCCCGATCAGCCAGGCACACAACGCCGACACCACGCCCGCGAACAGCACGTACAGGCAGATCTGCCACGGCTCGCCGCCGCCCGACTTGAGCAGCGCGGTGGCGATGATCGGCGTGATGCCCGAGGCGAAGATGCCCGAGAACTGGTAGACGAAGGAGATGCCGGTGTAGCGCACCTTGGCGTCGAACAGGTCGCAGAACAGCGCGGCCTCGGGACCGTAGACCGAGGCATAGAGGATGCCGAACGGGATCACGATCGACAGCCACACCAGCAGCACGTTGCCGCCGCTGTGCGTCATCAGCCAGAAGCCCGGGAAGGCCGACACCGCGGTGATCAGCGAGCCCCACATGTAGACCCGGGGCCGGCCCATCCGGTCCGACAGCCGGCCGAAGAAGGGGATGGCGAAGCACATCACGATGGCCGCGGCCATCACGCCCAGCAGCGCGTCGGTGCGGCTGAGCTTGAGCGTGCCCGTGAGGTAGGCGATGGAGAACACGCCGAAGATGTTGAAGAACACGCCGTCGATGTAGCGCGCGCCCATGCCCTTCAACACGTTGCCCGGATAGCGGCGCAGCATGTCCATGAACGGGATGCGCAGCTCGGCGTTGCGCGCCTTCACCGCGGCGAACTCGGGCGTCTCCTTCACGTGCAGCCGGATGTACATGCCCACCGCCACCATCAGCCCCGAGATCAGGAAGGCGATGCGCCAGCCCCAGGCCATGAACTGCTCGTCCGTCAGGAGCCATGACAGCAGCGCGACCACGCCCGAGGCCAGGCACAGGCCGATGGCCAGCCCGATCTGCGGCAGCGAGGCATAGAAGCCGCGCTTCTCCTTCGGCGCGTACTCGTAGGCCATGAGCACCGCGCCACCCCATTCGCCGCCCAGGCCGATGCCCTGCGCCACGCGCAGCACCAGCAGCAGCAGCGGTGCCGCGATGCCGATCTGCGCGTAGGTGGGCACCAGGCCGATCAGGAAGGTGGCCACGCCCATGATCATCAGCGTGATGATCAGCATGCTCTTGCGCCCGATCTTGTCGCCGAAGTGGCCGAAGATCACGCCGCCCAGCGGCCGCGTGACGAAGCCCACGGCGAAGGTGGTGTAGGCCAGCAAGGTCGCCACCACCGGGTCGCTGCCCGGGAAGTAGAGCTTGTTGAACACGATGCCGGCCACCACCCCGTAGAGGAAGAAGTCGTACCACTCGATGGTGGCGCCCACCAGCGCCGAAATCACCACCCTGCGAATCGTTTTCTCGTCGTCGCGTGCACTGCTCATGTGTTGTCTCCGATGAGTGTTGTCGTGGCGGCCTCTTGGTCTTCGCTCTCGGCGGGCCGTGCGGGATGCGTTGCTGCTAGTGCGCGGCCGAAGCCGCCCTGTGGTCCTCTCTGATCATGTCGACGGCCTTCTCGGCCATCATCACCGCGGGGGCGTTGGTGTTGCCCGACACCAGCGTGGGCATGGCCGAGCAGTCGACCACGCGCAGGCCGCCGATGCCGTGCACGCGCAGCCGCGCATCGACCACCGCGAGCGGGTCGTGCCCCATGCGGCAGGTGCCGGTGGGATGGAAGATGGTGGCGCCGTTGTTGCGGCAGAACTCGAGCAGCTCGGCATCGCTCGCGGCCTGCGCGCCGGGCTTCACCTCGCGCTTGACGTAGGGCCGCATCGCGGGCGCCTCGGCGATGGCGCGCGCGGCCTTCACGCCGGCCACCGCGGTCGCGCGGTCGAGTTCGGTCGCGAGGTAGTTGGGCTGCATCTCGGGCGGCTCGGCCGCGTCGGTGGAGCGGATGCGGATGTGGCCGCGCGACTCGGGCCGCAGCTGGCACACCGAGAAGGTGAAGCCCGAGTAGGGATGCACCTTGCCGCCGGCCATGTCGGCCGAGAGCGTGGCCACGTGGAACTGGATGTCGGGCGTGGCGGCCACGGGGCGGCCCGCGTCGTCCTTGAGCGCACGCATGAAGCAGCCGCCCTGGTTGATGCCGATCGCGAGCGCGCCGCTGCGATGCAGCAGCCATTCGAGGCCCAGGCCGAGCTGGCCGGCCCAGGAGTTGAGCTGGTCGTTGGTGGTGATCGGTTTGGTGCACTCGTAGCCGAGGCGGATCTGCAGGTGGTCCTGCAGGTTCTCGCCCACGCCCGGCAGTTCGTGCACCGGCGCGATGCCGAAGCGATCGAGCAGCGCGCGCGGGCCCACGCCCGAGAGCTGCAGCAGCTGCGGCGACTGGATCGAGCCGGCCGAAAGCAGCACTTCGGCGCGGCAGCGCGCGGTCTTCTCCACGCCACCTTGCCGATAGCGCACGCCGGCCGCGCGCCGGCCCTCGAACACGAGGCCGGTGGCCAGCGCCTCGGTCTCGATGCGAAGGTTGGGGCGATGGCGCGCCGGCGCGAGGTAGGCCTTGGCGGTGCTGCAGCGCAGGCCGCGGTGCGTGGTGAGCTGGTAGTAGCCCGCGCCTTCCTGCACGGCGCCGTTGAAGTCCTCGGTGCGCGGCACGCCGGTCTGGCGCGCGCCTTCGATGAAGGCCTCGATCAGCTCGTGGCGCGCGCCGATGTCCGACACCTTGAGCGGCCCGTCGCCGCCGTGGAACTGGCTCGCGCCGCGCTGGTTGCCCTCGGAGCGCACGAAGTAGGGCAGCACTTCTTCGTAGCCCCAACCGGGGTTGCCGAGCGCGGCCCAGTGGTCGTAGTCCTCGCGCTGGCCGCGGATGTAGATCAGACCGTTGATCGAACTCGAGCCGCCCAGCGTCTTGCCGCGCGGCCAGTAGATGCGGCGGCCGTTCATGTTGGGGTCGGGATCGGTCTCGAAGCGCCAGTTGTAGACCGGGCTCCACATGGTCTTGCCGTAGCCGATCGGCAGGTGGATCCACGGCGAGCTGTCGCGCGGCCCGGCCTCGAGCAGCAGCACGCGCGTGGCCGGGTCCTCGCTCAGGCGCGCCGCCAGCACGCAGCCGGCCGAGCCGGCGCCCACCACGATGTAGTCGAAGGCTTCTTCACTGAGAGAGTCAGGCATGCGTGCGGTCCGGCGATGGAACAATGGCCTCGATCCGCTGCATCCTAGGTTATTGATTTTCGGAACGCAATGTTCCACTTTAGAGGTTTACCCGCATGCCCCGTCCCGCGCGCTCCGCTGCCGCCCCTGTTGCCGCACCCGTGGTTGCCCCTGTCGAGGAGCCCGTTTCCGGTTCCTCGGCCGAGCGCAGCCTGCGCCTGCTCGCGCTGCTGGCGCACGAGGGCCGCGCGCTGTCGCTGGCCGATCTCGCGGCGCAGCTGGGCCTGCCCAAGGGCACCGCGCACCGCATCTGCACCCAGCTGCTGGCCACCGGTTTTCTCGCGCGCGACCTCGACGAGCGCTCGTTCGTCGTCGGCCCCGCGCTGCGCCAGCTCGCCTTCGACACGCTGAACCACGGCAGCGTGCGCGGCCTGCGCCACGAGGTGCTGGCGGCGCTGGTGCAGGAGGTCGGCGAGACCTGCAACCTCACCACGCTCGACGGCGCGCGCGTGCTCTACCTCGACCGCGTCGAGGCCCAGTGGCCGTTGCGCCTCACGCTCGACGTGGGCTCCCACGTGCCGCTGCACTGCACCGCGAGCGGCAAGCTCTTTCTCGCGCAAATGCCGAAGAAGGCGCGCGACGCGATGATCGACGGCCTGCCGCTGCCGCGCATGACGGCCAGCACCCTCACCGACCCCGCCGCGCTGCGCGCCGAGTGCGACGCGATCGCGCAGGACGGCTTCTCGCGCGACCGCGAGGAGTTCATGGCCGGCCTGGTGGCCGTGGCGGTGCCGGTGCGCGACGCGTCCGGCGAGGTGCGCGCCGCGCTCGCGGTGCATGCGCCGACCGCGCGCATGTCGATGGCCGATGCCGAGCGGCGCATCGATGCGTTGAAGGCCGCGGCGCTGCGCATGGGCGGGCTGCTGTGAGCGACGGACGGTGCGCGCCGCGGGCCCGCGGTGCTTGGCGGGTCGTGACAAAGCGCACAGAATGAAGCTGCCCGTGCGTCGTTCCGGCACGGCCCTCTTCTCATCTTCATGCCAACCCCTCTGCTCACCGCCACCTCGTTGCGCACGCTGATCGTCTCGGCGGTCTTCGTGCTGGGCGCATCGGTGAGCTCGGCCGAGGTGGTGCGCTGCCTCGATGCCAATGGCGCCACCGTCTACACCGACGGCGCCTGCCCGAGCGGCACGCGTTCGTCGCGCCCGGTGCAGATCGCCGAGCCGCCGCCGCCTTCGGCCCTGCAGCCGGCCCCGCCCGCGCGTGCGCCCGACTACGCGCCGCCGCCCGCTGCCGCCGCGCCGGCGCCGCCCTCGAACCCGGGGCTGTCGATCATTCCGCGCTATCCCGACGAAGGGCGCGCGGCGCAGGCCGATCCCGAGCCGGTCTATCTCTGGGGGCCCGATCCCTACGCCTATCCGCCACCGCCGCGGCGTCGCGTGCAGCCCCCGCCGCCGCATGTGCACGACCCCGGTCCGGGCCGCCGGCCCTGCGCCCACATGGCGGGGCTGCGGCGCAACAACTGCTGAAGCGACCGCTTCAACGCCACTGCAGCAGCAGCGACCAGGGCTGCCGGCTCATGTGCCGGTCGATGCATCCCGTCGCGCAGCCTTCGGGCAGGTAGCTCGGGTCGAGCGTCCGCGTGCCCGGCGCGAAGTCCAGCCGGCGCAAGGTGACCGACTGCAGCACATTGCCGCCGACCGCGTCGAAGCCGCGTGCGTCGACGGCCGTCACCACGTCGCAATGCATCGGCAGCGCCGCGCCGCCCGTGGGCCGCGTCGCGAGCACCGTGCCGATCTTCGCGAAGCTGTCGAGCGCCGAACGCGCGCCGCGCGTCTGGCACACGAGGTCGCCCACGCGCGGCGGCGTGAGCGCGAGATCGCAGGCCCGCAGCGCGAAGCGCGTGGCACGGCCCGCCGCTTCGTCGACGCCGGCCTTCCAGGCCGCGCCCGCGTAGTCCACGTGCGCCTCGGAGAACACGAACTCGTCCGCGCCCAGGCCCGCCTGCCGCGCGAGCCAGCTGATGAAGGCGGCCGACCACGGCGTGTCGATCACCGCGACGCGGTTCACCGCGGTCGCCATCGCATGCAGCTCGGCCGCGTCGAGGCCCTGGTCGGGTCCGACGCCCAGCCCCATCAGGCGCGAAGCGCTGGCCTGGTTCAGCGCCTCCAGCAGCAGCGTGCGATCGGCCGGGCGCAAGGCACCGAAGCGCACCAGCGAAGGCAGCTTCACGCGCGGCTGGTCGACCGCGTCCCAGTAGCCGAGCACGCGCTGCCACGGCGCGGGCGCGAAGCGCGAGACGCGTCCGTCCTCGGCCTCGGAACTGCCCGCATCGACCATGCGGCCTTCGGCATCGAGGGTCTGCGCGCCGAAGGCTTCGTGCTCGCGCTGCGCGGCGGCGGCCATCGCGAGGGCGCGTGGCGGCGAAGGGGCCTCGGCCGTGGCCAGGCAGGACGTCGCGGCGAAGGCGGGCGTGCCGATGAAAAGGCACGCGGCCATGAGCCAGGAGCGCATCGAAGGAGAAGGGCGGCGAAGCAGCGGCATGCCGGGCAAGCATAGCCCGGCATGCGGATGGGCGAAGCAGCGGGGTGCCGCGCGGGCGCGTTACCCTTCGCGCAAGGGCCGCACCCCGGCGGCCCTGCGAAACGGAGCGACGATGGCAGACAAGATCCTGGTGTTCTACGGTTCCTACCGTGCCGACCGCATGGGCGTGCGGCTCGCGGACTATCTGGTCGAGCGGCTGGCCGCGCGCGGCGCCGAGGTGGAGCTGATCGATGCCAAGGCGGTCGACCTGCCGATGCTCGACCGCATGTACAAGGAGTACCCGGCGGGCACGGCGCCCGAGGCGATGGAGACGCTGGCGCGCAAGATCCGCGCGGCCGATGCCTTCGTCTTCGTGACCGGCGAATACAACTGGGGCCCGCAGCCCGGCCTCAAGAACCTCACCGACCATTTCCTCGAGGAGTGGTTCTGGCGGCCCGCGGCGATCGCGAGCTACTCGGCCGGCCGCTTCTCGGGCGTGCGCTCGGGCACGGTGTGGCATTCGATCCTCTCCGAGATGGGCATGATCGTGGTGTCGAGCACGCTGTCGGTCGGCCCGATCTCGCAGACGCTCGATGCGCAGGGCCAGCCCACCGGCACGGCCGGCGCCTCGCTCGACCGCGCCTTCGGCCGCTTCGCCGACGACCTCGCGTGGTGGACCGAAGCCGCGCGCGAACAGCGCGCGCGCAAGGCGCCGCCCTATTGATCTCCTTCAAGCAGACCGGCTTCGGCGTGTGCTTTCGTCGCCGGGCCCGCTGCCCCCGTGCCGCAGGCGATAGGCCGAGGGCGTGCAGCCGAAGGCCGCGCCGAATGCGCGCGTGAAATGCGGAATGTCCTGGAAGCCCCAGCGCAGCGCGATGGCCGAGACCGGCCGCCGGTCCGCGGGATTCGCGAGGTCCTGCGCGCAACGCGTCATGCGCTGCGCGCGGATCCACGCGGCCGGCGTGCTGCCCTCGTGCGCGAAGGCCAGGTGCAGGTAGCGCACCGAGACACCGAAGTGCCGCGCGATCGAGGGCACGTCGAGTTCGGGTGAATCGAGCGCCTCGAGCACGTGGGCCTTGACCCGGCGCACCAGCAGCTGCCGGTGCGCATCGCGCATCGGCGGCGAGGGCGCCACGCCGGCATCCGCCGCGCGCGCCGACTCGGCCACCAGCTCGCACAGCAGCACCGCCAGCCGCTCGGCCGCCGGCCCCGCGGGCAGCCCGCCGCCCTCCATCAGCGACTGCATGAAGCCCGAGGCCGCGCGCCCGATGCCGGCCGGCCCGCCGAGCGCGCGCGCGAACAGGGCGCGTGGCTCGCTGACGCGCGGCAGCAGCAGCTCGCGCGGCACGCGCAGCGACAGCACTTCGAAGCGCTGCTCGAAATGCAGCGTGTAGGGCCGCGCCGTGTCGACGATGCTGAAGGCGCCGGGCGTCACGCGCGTCTCGCGGTGGCCCTGGCGCACGATGCCCTGGCCCGCGACCTGCAGGTTGACGAACAGCCGGTCCTGCGGATCGCGCCGGATCTGCGAGAAGTCGCGCACCACGGTGTGGGCCTCGGCACGGATGCGCGCCACGTTGATGGCGCCAATGCCTTCCATGTCGACGCGGCTCGCGAAGCCCGCGCCGCGCTCGGCCGAGCGCGGATCGAGCGCCGCGAAGGCCTCGCACACCACCTCGCGCCAGTAGGCGAACTGCTCGGGCGCGGCGACGGCTTCGGTGGACCAGGACTTCATGTGCGCACCTGTGGGCGGGCGGTTGGGATACGCATCATCGCGACGGCACGCGGGCCTTGCAAGCCGCGCGCCCGTGCTGCGCGATCCGGCAAGGCGCCGTGCACGAAACGACAAGGCCGACCGGGGGTGGCGCGGCCAGACTGCGGCCACCCATCACTCGACCGGATTTCCCATGACCATCGACTTCACCCTCGACCCCGCGCGCCACGCCCTCCAGCTCGATGCGCGGCGTGCCGCCAGCGAAGTGCTCTCGCAGGTGCGAGCCGCCACGCACGCGCTGCACACGCCCGGCGAGCGCTTTCGCGCCACGCGGCCGATGTACGAGGAGATCATCCGCCGCGGCTTCCTGCGCCGGCTCATGCCGCAGCCCTTCGGCGGCGAGGGCACGGGCATGGTCGACCTCGCGATCGTGGCCGAGGAGTTCCATGCGGTCGACTGCAATGTCTCGCTGACGCTGTTCGCCAACCTGCTGGGCCTGGCGCCGCTGTTCATCGCGGGCACGCCCGAGCAGCACCGGCGTCTGCTCGCGCCCTTCCTCGCCTGCGAGGGCGCGCCGCTGGCCGCGCTGGCCAACAGCGAGCCCGGCGGCAGCGCGAACTTCGCCGCGCCGCGGCCCGGCGAGGGCGTGCGCACCACGGCCGAACGAAGCGAGGGCGGCTGGCGCATCCACGGCACCAAGCAGTGGGTGTCGGCCGCCACCGGCTGGGACGGCGAGGGCGCCGACCTGCTCAGCGTGGTCTGCCGCACCGACCCCGAGGCACCGCCCGAGGCCGCGCTCTCGATCCTCGTGGTGCGGCGCGGCGCGCCGGGCCTGGTGCCGCTGCACGACATCGATGCCATGGGCCACCGCGCGCACCTCGTGCCGCGCTTCCGGCTCGAGGGCGTGGCCGTGCCCGATGCCGACGTGGTCGGCCCGGTGGGCGGCGCGCGCGACATCGTCGAGGCCAGCTTCTCGGGCACGGCGGCGCTGGTCGGCATCATGGGCGTGGGCCTGATGCGCGCGGCCTTCGACGTGGCGCTGCGCTTCGCGAAGACCGAATGCCGCGGCGGCGCGCTGCCGATCATCGAGCACCAGGCCGTGGGCTATGCGCTGGCCGACGCCAAGACCACCATCGAGGCCGCGCGCTACCTCGGCTGGAAGGCCTGCGATGCGATCGATCGGCAACTGCCCGGCGCGCTCGAACTCGCGCTGCAGTCGAAGATCTTCGGCTCCGAAGCCGCCGTGCGCGTCATCACCGAGCTGATGCGCGTGGTGGGCATCGAGAGCTATGACCACGAGCTGCCGCTCGCGGGCCTGCTGCAGGACGCGATCGCGCTGCCGCTGTTCGACGGCGGCAACATGGGCGTGCGCCGGCGGCAATTGCATGCGCTGCTGCGCGCGGCCGACTACGACCCGCTCACGGCCGCCGGCATCGCCTGAGCACGCTGGTCAGCTTCGGCTGGGTGCCGAGCCGCAGAATCCCGCCACCCAGAAAGCGGGAAGCAAAAGCACCATGCCCAATGCCGTCAAGACCATCCGCGCCTTCAACGCCGACCGCGACCCCGAACGCCTGGCGATGAAATACGCCAACCTGCGTTCGAGCCCCTTCGTCTTCCTGCGCGGCACCTGCCACCTGTTCCACGACCGCCTGCCGTCGGGCGCGCTGTTCGCCAAGGCGCCGCTGGCGTGGCTGTGCGGCGACGCGCACCTCGAGAACTTCGGCAGCTACAAGGGCGACAACCGGCTGGTCTATTTCGACCTCAACGATTTCGACGAGGCCGCGCTCGCGCCCGTGACCTGGGAACTGGTGCGCTTCCTCACGAGCGTCCTCGTCGCCGGCGATGGCCCGAGCCGCGGCGCCGCCGAGTTCGCCGCGCTGTGCAGGGTCTTCCTCGACGCCTACGCGGGCGCGCTCGCGCTCGGCAAGGCCCGCTGGGTCGAGCGCGACACCGCGACCGGCCTGGTGCGCGAACTGCTCGACACCCTCAAGGCGCGCAGCCGCCCCGCCTTCCTCGACCGGCGCACCGAGCGCAAGGGCCGCCGGCGCCTGATCCGCTGCGACGGCAAGCATGCGCTGCCGGCGAGCGAGGCGCAGCGCGAGCGCGTCGTCAAGCTGGTCGACCGCTTCGCGGCCTCGCAGCCCGACCCGGGCTTCTTCGAGGTGCTCGACGTGGCGCGGCGCATCGCCGGCACCGGCAGCCTCGGCGTGGAGCGCTACATCGTGCTGGTCGAGGGCAAGGGCTCGCCCGATGCCAACTACCTGCTCGATCTCAAGCAGGCGCTGCCGTCCTCGCTCGCGCCGCACCTGAAGAAGACGGCGCAGCCCGCCTGGGAATCGGAGGCGCACCGCGTGGTCGCGCTGCAGCGCCGCATGCAGGCCGTGTCGATGGCCTTCCTGCATCCGATCGTGACGCGCAAGCGCTCGTATGTGCTGCGCGGCCTGCAGCCCAGCGAGGATCGCGTGAGCCTCGACGTGCACCGCACGCGGCCCGCCGACATCCGAGCCGTGCTTTCCGACATGGGGCAGCTCATGGCCTGGGCGCAGTTGCGCAGCGCAGGCCGGCAGGGCTCGGCCATCGCGGACGCGCTGGTCGACTTCGGCGCTTCGGTGAAGTCGTGGCGGGGGGACCTGCTCGACGCCGCGCACCAGTGCGCCGCGCAGGTGGCGCAGGACTGGGCAGCGTACTGCGAGGCCTACGACGCGGGCGCGATGGTCACCCGGCCAGCCCGATCAGCCCGACCGCCGAGCGCAGCACGCTGACCGCCGCCAGCACGATCAGCAGGTTCAGCACATGCCGCCTGAACTGCTCGGGCGACACCCCCTTGAACGAGCGCTGCCCCCACCAGATGCCGGCCAGCATCGCGGGCGCGAGCCACAGCGCCCACTTGAAGGTGTCGGGCCCGAGCAGCTTGCCGGTGGCGTGCGCGGCCGGCATCAGCGCGGCGCTCGCGAGCGACACCACGTCGCTGAACAGCAGCAGTGCGATCAGCGTGGCGCGCAGCGCGGCCGGTGCCATCGCGGTGGTGCTCAGCAGCACGGCGATGGCGATGCCGCCGATGGCCGCCACGCCATTGATGAAGCCCGAGGCCAGGCCGGCGCCGAAGCGCACCGCGCGCGTGGGCACCAGCGTGGCGCGCGCGCCGCTGCGCAGCAGCAGCGCGGCGGCCATCAGCAGCGCGCCGATCAGGAGGCGCAGCGGCGTCTCGGGCAGCCAGGCCAGCAGCGCCACGCCGAGCGGAATGAACAGCAGGTTGCCGAGCATCAGCCATCCCAGCCAGGGCATGTCGACATCGCGCGCGATGCCGCGCAACTGGCTCAGGCTCGCGAGGATCTCGAGCATGAAGATCGCGGGCACCACCAGCGCGGGCGAGACCACGAGCGACATGCCGGCCACGGTGATGGCCGAGAAGCCGAAGCCCGCGAAGCCGCGCACCACGCCGGCCGCGAACACCACGCAGAGGCTGTAGGCGAGCAGCAGCGGCGCCAGCGGCGGCGTCAGCAGGTCGGCCGGGTTCATGCCGCGAACAGCGGCAGCAGCTTGAGCCGCTGCACCTTGCCCGAGGGCCCGCGCGGCAGGTCGGTCACGAAGCGATAGTGGCCCGGCGCCTTGTAGCGCCCGAGCGCCTCGGCACTGAAGGCGCGCAGCTCGTCCTCGCCGCACGCACAGCCCTCGCGCAGCACGATGCACACGCCGACCTCCTGGCCGTAGTGGCGGTCGGGCACGCCGACGGCCGCGGCCTCGAGCACGGCGGGATGCCGCAGCAGGGCCTCGTCGATCTCGCGCGGCGCGATGTTCTCGCCGCCCTTGATGATCAATTCCTTGATGCGGCCGGTGACGAAGAAGAAGCCGTCGGCATCGCGGTGGCCGAGGTCGCCGGTGCGCAGCCAGCCGTCGGGCGTGAAGCTGGCGCGCGTGGCCTCCTCGTTCTTGTAGTAGCCGCGCATCACGTTGGGCCCGCGGATCGCGAGTTCGCCGGTGCTGCCGTCGGGCACTTCGGCGAGGGCCGCGTCGATCACGCGCGCCTCGCAGCCCGAGGCGCGGCCGACCGAGCCCAGCTTGCGCCGCGCCGGATCGAGCGGGTTCGAGAACGAGGGCGCGGCGGTCTCGGTGAGGCCCATGGTCTCGACGATGCCGATGCCGAACAGGCGCTCGAAGGCGCGGTGGTGCTCGGGCGGCAGCGCGGCCGAGGCCGAGCGGCAGAAGTGGATCGCGGCCGTGCGTTCGCGCGCCGGCGCCTCGCCCTCGAGCAGGTACGAGATCATGGTCGGCACCACGTTGATCCAGCTGCAACCCGTCTGCGCCGCCTGCTCCCAGAAGCGGCCGGCCGAGAACTTCGGCGGCATCGCGAGGCTGCCGCCATGCGCGAGCGGCGCCAGCATGGTCACGCAGAAGGCGTTGATGTGATAGAGCGGCAGCACCGCGAGCACGCGGTCGGCGCTTCCCAGTTCATGCTCGGCGCTGATCGCCTGCGCGTTGGCCGCGAGGTTGCGCTGCGTGAGCATCACGCCCTTGGGCTGGCCCGTGGTGCCCGAGGTGTACATCAGCAGCGCGACCGCGTCGGGCGAAGGTGCGGGAAGCGCGCGAAGCGCGTTCGCTTCGCCTTCCCCCGGCAGCGCGAGCCCGTCGGGATCGGCCACCAGCACCGACACCGGCCGGCCGATGTCCGCCAGCATCGCGCGCACGCGCTCTTCCCACTCGGGCGCCACGCAGACCACGCGGCAGTCGGAGTGCGCGAGCACGTAGCGCATCTGCTCGGGCTGCGACAGCAGGTTGACCGGGTTCACGACCATGCCCGCATGCATCGCGCCCAGCAGCAACCGCAGCGTCTGCAGGCCGTTGGGCATCACGACCGAGACCGTGTCGCCGGGCCGCGCGCCGGCCGCCTGCAGCGCACCGGCCACGCGGCGGCAGCCCTGCACGAGCGCGGCGCAGTCGATGCGCGCCTCGCCCTCGGTGGACAGCGCATACACGGCGCCCGGCTGGCGCGCGGCCACCTGCTCGATCAGGCCATGGACGGTGTCGCCGTCGCCCGCCGCCATGCTCAGTGCGCTCCATGCCGCGCGAAGAAGGCGCCGAAGATCTGTTCCTCGCTCGGCACCTGCTCGGCGATCGGCCGCGACACGCGCGTGATGTTCAGGTAGTGCCGGTAGTTCATGTTGTCGGAGAAGTTGTTGCGGCCCCAGGTGCCGCAGCCCATCGAGAGCGAGAACGGCAGGCCGTTGTCGAAGCTGCCGCCGGTGGCGATGCAGTGCGCCTGGTCGACGATCACGCGCGACACCGGCAGCGACAGGCCGAGCTCGAGCGCGCGCTCTGGCACGGCGGAATGCAGCCCCACCGAATGGCCCGCGCCCTCGTAGCCGTAGATGCGCTCGACGATCGAGGCCGCCTGCGCGAAGTCGCGCGCCGCATAGACCGCGAGCACCGGGCTGAGCTTCTCGCCCGAGAACGGATGGTCGTGGCCCACGCCGTCCTCGGCCACCATCAGGATGCGCGGGTCGGCCTCGGCGATCGCCTGCCAGGCCGCGCGGTTGGCGCCATCGACCTCCGCCGCGCGCTCGGCGATGGCGCGCGCCGACTGGCCGATGACCGCGGGCGAGAGCTTGCCCCCGGGCCACATCAGCTGCTGCAGGGTGGCCTTCTGCGCCTCGCCGAGCATCACGGCGCCGCGGTCCTTGAGCGCGGCGAGCAGGCGCGCGCGCACCGCGTCGACCACCACCAGGCTGTTCTCCGACGAGCAGCTGGTCGCGTTGTCGAAGGTCTTCGAGCGCACGATGCGATCGGCCGCGGCCTCGGTGTCGGCCGTCTCGTCGACGATGCCCGCGACATTGCCGGCGCCCACGCCGAAGGCCGGCGTGCCGCTCGCATAGGCGGCGCGCACGTTGGCCTGCGAGCCGGTGGCCACCACCAGGTCGCACAGCCGCATCAGTTCGGCCGTCGACTGCTTGTTGACCGGCGCGGGCAGCAACTGCACCAGGTCGCGCGGCGCGCCGATGCGGTCGAACTGCTGGTGGATGAATTCGATCAGCCGCGCCGCCGTGCTCCAGCCCTTGGGCGAGGGCGCGACGATCACCGCGTTGCGGCCCTTGAGCGCGTTGATGATCTTGTTGGCCGGCGTCGCGCCCGGGTTGGTCGAGGGCGTGATCGCGCACACCACGCCGACCGGCCGCGCGATCTCGACGATGCCGCGCGCCGGGTCCTCGGCGATCACGCCGACCGAGCGCGCGCCCTGCAGGTCGCGCAGCAGGCCGAAGGTCTTGCGGTGGTTCTTGCGCACCTTGTCCTCGACGTTGCCCACGCCCGTGTCGGCCACCGCCAGTTCGGCCAGCTCGCGGTTGCGCGCGGGTTCGATGATGGCCCAGCCGGCGGCCGTGACCGCCATGTCGACCTGGGCCTGCGACCAGGTCTCGTAGATGCGCTGCGCCGCGCGCGCGCGTGCCACGAGGTCGGCGATGGGGCCGTGGGCTTCAGAGGAGGATGCGGAGGGATTCATGGCATGAAGAGAGAAAAAACTAGTCGACGTGGATGTTCGCTTCCTTGGCGAGCTTGCTCCAGCGCACGAGTTCGGTGGAGACCACCTTGCCGAGCTGCTCGGGCGTGCCGCCCACGCCTTCGCTGCCCTGGGCCAGCAGCTTGTCGCGGATGTCGGGTTCCTTCACGACCGTGTTGATCACGCGGTTGAGCCGGTCGATCGCGGGTTGCGGCGTCTTCGCGGGCACGAACACCGCGTACCAGGAGTCGACGTCGAAGTCGGGGATGCCGGCCTCCTGCATCGTCGGCACCTCGGGGAAGGCGGCGCTGCGCTTGGTGGTCGACACGGCCAGCGCCTTGAGCTTGCCGGCCTTCACGAACTGTGCGGCGGCGGGAATCGACACCCACAGCAGCGGCACCTGCCCGCCCATCACGTCGGTGACCGCCGGGCCGCCGCCGCGGTAGGGCACGTGCGTCATCTGCGTGCCGGTGCGCAGCTTCAGCAGTTCGCCCGCGAGGTGGCCGGGCGAGCCGTTGCCCACCGAGGCGAAGGAGATGCTGTCGGGCTTGGCCTTGGCCATCGCGACCAGTTCGGCCACCGTGCTGGCCGGGAACTGCGGGTTCGCCACCAGGAGCTGCGGCAGCGAAGCCACCAGGCCCACGGGCGCGAAGTCCTTCGCGGTGTCGAACGAGAGCTTGGTGTAGATGGCGGGGTTGATGGTGTGCGAGGACAGCGTGAACAGTACCGTGTAGCCGTCGGCCGCCGACTTGGCGACGAGTTCGGTGCCGATCGAGCCGGCCGCGCCGCCGCGGTTGTCGATGACGACCGGCTGGCCCAGCAGCGTCTGGAAGCGTTCCTGCACGATGCGCGCGATCACGTCGGTGCCGCCGCCGGGCGGGTAGGGCACGATCAGCTTGATCGGCTTGCTGGGGTAGTCGCTCCCGGTCTGTGCGAACGCGGCCAGCGGCGATGCCAGTGCCGCGGCGGCCAGCAGCCCCGCGCGCAACCAGGGGGCGGACAAGGACAGTCTCATACGGGTCTCCTTCTCGTTGTGGTGGCGGGGGCGGTGGCGGGGCGGTAGCCCAGCGTGGCGCTGGCGTCGCGCGCGCAGGCCATGATGCGTTCGGAGAGTTCGCGCGCCTGGGTGCGCGCGAAGCGGATGGAGGGCACGCTCATGCCGACGGCGGCCACGGCCGTGCCGCGCGCATCGAACACCGGCACGCCGAGTCCGCAGACGCCCAGGCGCCATTCCTCGCGGTTCTCGGCATAGCCGCGCGCGCGGCTGCGCTCGAGCTCGGCCTGCAGCGCATCGAAGTCGACGATGCTGTGCGGCGTGTGGGGTTGCAGCGTGCCGAACAGCGCACGCAGCGCGGCGGCGTCGAGCCGCGCGGCCGCCAGCATCGCCTTGCCCGAGGCCACGCAGCAGGCCGGCGCGCGGCCGCCGATGCGCGAATAGGCGGCCACGGGCAGCGGGCTGTCGAACTTGTCGAGGTAGACGATCTCGGCGCCTTCGAGCACCGCGAGGTGGATGGTCTCGCCGCTGGCCCGCGCCAGTGCCGCGAGATGCGGGCGCAGCAGCGCGCCCATGTCGGCCGCCTCGGAGACCATGGCGCCGAGCTCGAACAGCCGCAGGCTCGGCCGGTAGGCGCTGGTGTCGGCGTCCTGCACCGCCCAGCCGCATTCCACCAGCGTCTGCAGCGTGCGATGGGCATTGCTGCGCGCCATGCCGAAGGCATTGGCGACGTCGATCACGCGGCAGGCGCGTGCCTGGCGTGCCATCCATTCCATGACGGCGAGGCCTTTGGCGAGCGTGGAATCCATGCGTCTCCGTTGTTCCGACGCTTTCGATGAATTCCAAATATTGGAACAGCGTTCGGATAATTGAAACTCAATGTACAAACGCGGCCTGCGCTTGTCAACGCGACACTTTCGGCTGACATGGGCTCTGGGAGGCTGTCGAATGCGGGTAGCCGGACGCAGAGGACGCAAAGGTTTCGCGAAAGACGCAAAAGGAACTCAAGAAGAAATTTGGTTTTCCCTTTCGCGTCCTTTGCGAAACCTTCGCGTCCTCTGCGTGCGGAAGTCCGCTCCCGCATTCAGTGCCGGTGCCGCCCCGCCATCAACCCGATCACCTCGCGGAAGATCGCGTTGCCCGTCGAGGCCGCGAGGTCCAGCACGTGGCTGTGGCTGTAGTAGGGGCTCAGGTCCAGCCCCACGCCTATGCCCGCGATCGCGATGTCGCGCTGCTGCTCCTGGCGCGCCAGCACCTCGCGCAGGTGGTGGTCGAGGTAGTGCGGATCGTTGGCGAGATGGGTCGCGCTGTCCATCGGCGAGCCGTCGGAGATCACCAGCAGCAGCTTGCGTTCCTCGCTGCGCGCGCGCAGCCGCGTGCAGGCCCAGTCCACGGCCTCGCCGTCGATGCCTTCGCGGAACAGCTCGGGCCGCAGCAGCGCGGCCATCGGCGCGCGCGCGCGGCGCCACGGCGTGCCCGCGGCCTTGAACACCAGGTGGCAGCGCTCGTTGAGCCGGCCCGGGTGCGCGGGCCGGCCCGCGCGCAGCCAGTCGCGCTGCGCGCGGCCGCCGTTCCAGGCGCCGGTGGTGAAGCCCAGCACCTCGCTGGCCACGCCGGCCTGCTCGAGGGCGCGCGCGAGCACGTCGACCAGCATCGTGACCGATTCGGCATGCTCCTTCATCGAGCCCGAGCAATCGATGAGGAAGCTGACCACGCAATCGGCCAGCGGCTCCTCGCGCTCGATGCGGAACAGCCGCCGCTCGGCCGGCGAGGCCACGAGCTGGGCGAGCCGGCGGCCGTCGATGCGGCCTTCCTCCTGGCCGCCGTCCCAGCCGTCGCGCTCGGGCACGGCCAGCAGCGCGCGCAGCTCGCGCGCGAGCCGCGCCAGGTTCACGCCCTGCGCCGCGATGCGGCGGTCGAGCCGCTCGCGCAGTTCGGCCAGCAGCTCGCGGCGCACCAGCGTGGCGGCCTCGTGCTCGCGGTCGTGCTCGGTGGTGAACACGCGGTAGGCGGCGCCGGCCTCCTCGAGCAGCCGGCTGCGTCCGGACTGCGCGCTGACGTGCTGCTCGACGATCTCGCGGTCCATCTCGGCGACCAGGCTGAACACGCTGCGCTTGTCGTCGGTGTCGTTCTGGCGCGTGTCGGGCGCCTCGTCATCGCCGCCGGCCTCGTGCAGCATCGTGGCGACCGTGCGCGCGATCGCCAGCGCATGCACGGCATACGCGGCCTGGTCGAAGCGATCGCGCCGCAGCCCGCCCAGCGCATGGCCGATGCGCGGCGCGAGCGCGAAGCGCGTGGCCTCGAGCATGTCCTCGGTTTCCTCGACCACCTGCTCGCCGCTCACGCGCGCACGGCAGATCTGCGCCACCGCGTACAGCAGCAGGCCGCGCGCGGTCTCGGTCAGGCCCGAGTGGTGGAAGGCCAGCGACCACTGTTCGTGGCGATGGCGCAGGTTGCGCCGCATGCCGGCCATGGCCTCGGGCACCAGCGCCTCGGCGCGGAACTGCTCGAGCATCTCGAACAGCATGCGCTCCACCGGTTCCTCGGGCTGCACCGTGCGGTGCAGCGCGGCGTCGGAGCCGGCGATGCGCAGCGCGAGGCCATCGGCCACGCCGCGAAACGATTCGAAGTCGTCGGTCTCGGGCGAGGGATGCAGGTGCGGCGCGAACCACGGCAGCGGCACGCGGCCGCGGTGCAGGCGCCGGCCGCAGAAGTGCAGGTCGCGCTCGCCGCTGAAGGCGCGCACCACGCCCGCGCAGAGCTCGGCGACGCGCTCCTCCTGCCGAACCTTGCGGATGTCCTGCTGCGTCATGGCGCGCCGCGCTCAGCCGTTGGCGAGGCGGTGCGACTCCGCGAGCTCGCGGTCGAAGCAGCGCTGGAAGTACTCGGCCACCAGCGGCCGCTCGGCCTCGTCGCACTTGTTGACGAACGAGAGGCGGAAGGCCAGCGCCACGTCCTGGAAGATCTCGAGGTTCTCGGCCCAGGTGATCACGGTGCGCGGCGACATCAGCGTCGACAGGTCGCCGGCCGCGAAGCCCTTGCGCGTGAGGTCGGCCACCGCCACCATCGCCGCGACCGTGGCGCGGCCCGCCGCGTCGGCCAGCGAGGGCACGCGCGCCTGCACGATCGCGATCTCCTCGGCCGTGGGCAAGTAGTCGAGCGAGGCGACGATGTTCCAGCGGTCGATCTGCGCATGGTTGAGCCGCTGCGCGCCGTGATACAGGCCGTTGAGGTTGCCCAGGCCGACCGTGTTGGCGGTGGCGAACAGCCGGAAGAAGGGGTGCGGGCGCAGCACCTTGTTCTGGTCGAGCAGCGTGAACTGGCCGTCGCGCTCGAGGATGCGCTGGATCACGAACATCACGTCGGGCCGGCCCGCGTCGTACTCGTCGAAGATCAGCGCCACCGGCCGCTGCAGCGCCCAGGGCACCATGCCTTCCTGGAACTCGGTGACCTGCTTGCCGTCGCGCAGCACCACCGCGTCCTTGCCGACCAGGTCGAGCCGGCTGATGTGGCCGTCGAGGTTGAGCCGCACGCAGGGCCAGTTCAGCCGCGCCGCCACCTGCTCGATGTGGGTCGATTTGCCGGTGCCGTGCAGCCCCTGCACCATCACGCGCCGGTCGCGCATGAAGCCCGCGAGGATCGCGAGCGTCACGTCGGGATTGAAGCGGTAGACCGCGTCGATCTCGGGTACGTGCGCGTCGCGCTCGGCGAAGGCCGGCACCTGCAGGTCGGCGTCGATGCCGAAGGTCTCGCGCACGCCGACGAGGCGCGTGGGGTGGAGGGCGGCGATGTCGTTCATGGGGTGGTGGCGGTGGCTCCGCGTGGATGCGAAGAAGAATGCGGGCTTCCATACGCAGAGGACGCGAAGGTTGCGCGAAAGACGCAAAAGGAATCCAAGAAAAATTTGGTACTTCCCTTTCGCGTTCTTCGCGAAATCTTCGCGTCCTCTGCGTACGGCTGTTCGTGTTTCATCCTAGGCCTGTGCACGGCGCGCCGGCCCCGCATCGGCATCGATGCGGCTCAGCGCGAGCGCCGCGCGCTGCAGCGCGGGCAGCAGCGTCTTGGCCTTCGCGATGTCGAGCCGCATCACGGGCGCCTGCACCGCGATGCAGAGGTTGGACGGACTGTCGCCCGTGGCCGGCACCAGCGCAGCGATGCACAGCAGGCCGGGCAGGAACTCCTCGTTGTCGATCGCGAAGCCGTTCTTTCGCACGCGCTGGATCTCGGCCTCGAGCGCCGCGGCATCGGTCAGCGTGCTCGCCGTATACGCCTCGAGCGAGGCATTCGCCAGCAGCCGGCGGCGCTGCGCCTGGCCCATCTGCGCGAGGAACATCTTGCCGCTGGCCGAGCAGTGCACCGGCACGCGCGAGCCTGGGTGCAGGTAGAAGCGCAGCGGCGCGGCGGTCTCCACGCGGTCGAGGTAGACCACCTCGCTGCCCGAGAGGGCCGTGAGGTTGCAGCTCTCGCCGATCTCCTCGACCAGCTGGCGCAGCACCGTGTGGCGCGCGCCGTGCAGGCTGTCGTTGAACAGCAGGTTCTCGGCCAGCCGGCGCAGCCGCGTGCCCATGCCGTAGTGGCGTCCGTCGCCCTCGCGCTGCAGCAGGCCCGCGCCCTCCATCTGCTGCAGCATGCGGTGCAGCGTGGGCTTGGGCAGGCCGGTCTCCTCCACCAGGCCCTGCAGCGAGTAGCGCTGGTCCTTGGCAGCGATCACCTCGAGCAGCGCGAACAGCCGCATCGCCGGGGTGTCGGCGCCCGGGGCCTCGGCGGAAGGCGGGAGCGACTGGACGATCTTCATGGCGGCGGATCATAGTCCTTTTGCAAAAAATAGAACATTCCGTACCGTTTTTTGGAATTTGTTTGACGCGGCACTGCACCCGTCCTATAGTCCGCCCGATTCGCCAACCCCGAAATACGGAACTTCCCGTTCCGTCTTTTGCAGTCCGCCGTCCAGCCCTTCATCCGCAGGAGACACCGACCCATGAGCAAGCAACCCACCCGCGAAGCCGTCACCGGCGTGCAGAAGATGACGCCCTCCGAGGCCTTCGTCGAGACCATGGTCGCCAATGGCGTGACCGACATCTTCGGCATCATGGGCTCGGCCTTCATGGACGCGATGGACATCTTCGCGCCCGCCGGCATCCGCCTCGTGCCCGTGGTGCACGAGCAGGGCGCGGCCCACATGGCCGACGGCTATGCCCGCGTGTCGGGCCGCCACGGCGTGGTGATCGGCCAGAACGGCCCCGGCATCAGCAACTGCGTGACCGCCATCGCGGCCGCCTACTGGGCGCACAGCCCGGTCGTGATGATCACGCCCGAGACCGGCACCATGGGCATGGGCCTGGGCGGCTTCCAGGAAGCCAACCAGCTGCCGATGTTCCAGGAGTTCACCAAGTACCAGGGCCACGTGAACAACCCCAAGCGCATGGCCGAGTACACCGCGCGCTGCTTCGACCGCGCCATCTCCGAGATGGGCCCGACCCAGCTCAACATCCCGCGCGACTACTTCTACGGCGAGATCACGACCGAGATCCCGAAGCCGATGCGCGTGGAGCGCGGCGCCGGCGGCGAGAACAGCCTCAATGCCGCGGTCGAGCTGCTGGCCACCGCGAAATTTCCCGTCATCCTCTCGGGCGGCGGGGTGGTCATGGGCGATGCCGTGGAAGAGTGCAAGGCGCTCGCCGAGCGCCTGGGCGCGCCGGTGGCCAACGGCTACCTGCGCAACGACTCCTTCCCCGCGAGCCATCCGCTGTGGGCCGGCCCGCTGGGCTACCAGGGCAGCAAGGCCGCGATGAAGCTGATCGCGCAGGCCGACGTGGTGCTCGCGCTCGGCTCGCGCATGGGCCCCTTCGGCACCCTGCCGCAGCACGGCATGGACTACTGGCCCAAGGACGCGAAGATCATCCAGGTCGAGGCCGACCACACCAACCTGGGCCTGGTGAAGAAGATCACCGTCGGCATCCACGGCGATGCCAAGGCCACGGCCAAGGCTCTGCTCGAGCGCCTCGCGGCCAAGACCCTGGCCTGCGACGCCACCAAGGCCGAGCGCGCCGCGAAGATCAAGGCCGAGAAGGAAGCCTGGGAGAAGGAGCTCGACGCCTGGACCCACGAGCGCGACCAGTTCAGCCTCGACGTGATCGAGGAAGCCAAGGGCGAGAAGACGCCCACCGGCGGCACCTACCTGCATCCGCGCCAGGTGCTGCGCGAACTCGAGAAGGCGATGCCGCCGCGCGTGATGGTCTCGACCGACATCGGCAACATCAATGCCGTGTCGAACAGCTACCTGCGTTTCGAGGAGCCGCGCTCCTTCTTCGCGCCGATGAGCTTCGGCAACTGCGGCTACTCGCTGCCCACCATGATCGGCGCCAAGTGCGCCGCGCCCGACCGTCCGGCCGTGGCCTATGCGGGCGACGGCGCCTGGGGCATGAGCATGGTCGAGATCATGACCGCCGTGCGGCACGACATTCCCGTGACCGCGGTCGTGTTCCACAACCGCCAGTGGGGCGCCGAGAAGAAGAACCAGGTCGACTTCTACAACCGCCGCTTCGTTGCCGGCGAGCTCGAGAGCGAGAGCTTCGCGGGCATCGCCAAGGCCATGGGCGCCGAGGGCATCGTGGTCGACCGGCTCGAGGACGTGGGCCCGGCGCTCAAGAAGGCCATCGACCTGCAGATGAACCAGCGCAAGACCTGCGTGATCGAGATCATGTGCACGCGCGAACTCGGCGATCCGTTCCGCCGCGATGCGCTCGCGAAGCCCGTGCGCTTCCTCGACAAGTACAAGGACTACGTCTGATCGGACGGCGCCGCGCATGACCGACCAGCTGCTCACGCTCAACGCGGGCTCGTCGTCGATCAAGGTCGCGTTGTTCGACGCGGCCGGTGCCGACGGCGACCTGCCCGCCGCGCACTGGTCGGGCCAGGCCGATGGCCTGGGCGCGGGCCTCGATGCACGGCTGCGCATCCGCGATGCGCAGGGCCGCACCCTGCACGACGCGAAGCTCGAGGGCGATGCGCGCTCGCACCGCGGCGCGCTGGCCGCGCTGCTCGACTGGCATGCGCAACAGGGTGGCGCCGGCCGCATCGCGGGCGTGGGCCACCGCATCGTGCATGGCGGCATGGACTTCGTGGCGCCGGTGCGCATCGACGACGCCGTGCTCCATGACCTGGCCGCGCTCGAGCCGCTCGCGCCGCTGCACCAGTCGCACAACCTCGCGGGCGTACGCGCCGCGATGCAGGCCTTCGCCGGCGTGCCGCAGGTGGCCTGCTTCGACACCGCCTTCCACGCGGTGCAGCCCGAACTCAACCGCCGCTTCGCGCTGCCGCGCGACCTGCACGACGCGGGCGTGCGACGCTACGGCTTCCACGGGCTCTCGTACGAATCGATCGCGCACCAGCTCGCGCGGCAGGCGCCCGAGGTCGCGAACGGCCGCGTGATCGTCGCGCACCTGGGCAACGGCGCCTCCATGTGCGCCATCGCGCAGGGGCGCTCGGTCGCCACCACCATGAGCTTCTCGCCGCTCGACGGCCTCACGATGGGCACGCGCTGCGGCCGGCTCGATGCGGCCGTGGTGCTCTACCTGATGCGCTCGCGCGGCATGTCGGCCGATGCGGTCGAGAAGCTGTTGTTCCGCGAATCGGGGCTGCTCGGGCTTTCGGGCGTGTCGAGCGACATGCGCGCGCTCGAAGCATCGGACGAACCCGCGGCCGCCGAGGCCATCGACCATTTCGTCGAGCAGGTGGTGCAGCACATGGGCAGCCTCGCTGCGGCCCTGCGCGGCGTCGATGCGATCGTGTTCACGGGCGGCATCGGCGAGAACGGTGCCGGCCTGCGCGCGCGGGTGCTCGAGGACTGCGCGTGGATGGGCGTGGAACTCGATGCCGCTGCCAATGGCGGTGGGCAGGCGCGGATCTCGACCGGCAGCAGTCGCATCAGTGCGTGGGTGCTGCGCACCGACGAGGAAGCGGTGATCGCGCGCCACACGGCGCGCGTGCTCGCCTAACCCGGCAGCGGCGCCACCGCCCCGCGCGGCACGCTCGCGCCGCAATGGCGCAGGAAGTCCGCGGTCGCGCGGCCCAGCAGCTTGTCGCGGTGCATCACGGTCGCGAGCCGCCGCGTGCCCGCGGGCAGCTTCGTGCGCAGCTCGATCAGGTGCCCGTCTTCCAGCGCCTGCGCCACCGTGTAGCGCGAAAGGCACGCCAGCCCCGTGCCCGAGGCCACCACGCGCTTGATGGCCTCGGTGCTGCCGAGCTCGAAACCCACCTGCACCTGCTCGAGGTTCTGGATCAGCCAGGCGTCGGTGACCTGGCGCGTGCCCGAGCCATGCTCGCGCAGCACCCAGGTGGCCTGCGACAGCTGCCGGTGCGTGGCGACCCGGTCGGCCAGCGCATGGCCGGGCGCGGCCACGATCACGAGTTCGTCGGTGCGCCAGGCGCGCACCACGAGGTCGGGGTGTGTCTGCGGGCCCTCGATGAAGCCGACGTCGACGTCGAAGCCCGCCACCGCGTCGATCACGTCGCGCGTGTTGGCGATGTGCAGGTGCACCTGGCTCTGCGGATGCAGCGCGGTCCAGGCCGACACGCGCTCGGGCAGCAGGTATTCGCCGATGGTGAAGCTGGCTGCCACGCGCAGCGGCGCCGCATGCTCGCCGCTGAACAGGGCCTGCACCTCCGCGGCCTGGTCGAGCAGCGCCTGGGCCTTGGGCAGCAGCGCGCGGCCGTTCTCGTTGAGCACCAGCCGGCGGCCGATGCGGTCGAACAGCAGCGCGCCGACCGAGCCCTCGAGGTCGGCCAGCGCGCTGCTGGCGGCCGACTGCGAACGCGCGATGCGGTCGGCCGCGGCACGCGTGCTGCCGCCGCGCGCGGTGGCCACGAAGACCTCGAGCTGGCGCAGGTTGAGGCGCAGGCGGGTCGAATTCTGCTGATCTGATTTTCCGGTCATCGTGAGCAATATTCTGCGCTTTTCCGTTCGATCGATGCTGCCTACCATCGGCCGGCCACGCTTGAAAACAAAGGACCGCCAGTGTTCAGTTTCCTGTCCCGCGAGCCCGTGCACGATCCGCTGGCGGCGCCCACGCCCACCGACCGGACCGAGGTCAAGACCACCACCTGCTACATGTGCGCCTGCCGCTGCGGCATCCGCGTGCACCTGCGCGAGGGCGAGCACGGGCCCGAGGTGCGCTACATCGACGGCAACCCCGACCACCCGCTCAACAAGGGCGTGATCTGCGCCAAGGGTTCCTCGGGGATCATGAAGCAGGTGTCGCCCGCGCGGCTCACGCAGCCGCTGCTGCGCAAGCCCGGCAGCGAACGCGGCGCCGGCGAGTTCGAGCCGATCGGCTGGGACCGCGCCTTCGAGATCCTGACCGAGCGGCTCGCGAAGATCCGCGCCACCGATCCGAAGAAGTTCGCGCTGTTCACCGGCCGCGACCAGATGCAGGCGCTCACCGGCCTGTTCGCGCGCCAGTTCGGCACGCCCAACTACGCGGCGCATGGTGGCTTCTGCTCGGTCAACATGGCCGCGGGCATGATCTACACCATCGGCGGCAGCTTCTGGGAGTTCGGCGGCCCCGACCTCGAGCGCGCCAAGCTGTTCGTGATGATCGGCACCGCCGAGGACCACCACAGCAACCCGATGAAGATCGCCATCAGCAAGTTCAAGCGCGATGGCGGGCGCTTCATCTCGATCAACCCGGTGCGCACCGGCTATTCGGCGATCGCCGACGAATGGATCCCGATCAAGCCCGGCACCGACGGCGCGCTGCTGATGGCGCTGCTGCACGAGCTGATCGCGAGCGAGCTGATCGACCATGCCTTCCTCCAGCGCTTCACCAACGCGCCGCAGCTGGTGGTGCTCGACGAGGGCGAGCGCGAGGGCCTGTTCGCCTTCGACCCCGAGCGCGGTCCGCCGGGCGATGGCCGCCACCCGCACAACAAGCTGGTGTGGGACAAGGCCAGCGGCACGGTGAAGCCCGCGTATCCCGAAGGCATCGCCGATGGCTGCGATCCCGCGCTCGAGGGCCACTACACGCTGGCCGACGGCACGCGCGTCGCGCCCTCGTTCCAGCTGCTGCGCGAGCGCGTGGCCAGCTGCACACCCGAATGGGCGCAGGCCATCACCGGCATCGATGCCGCGCGCATCCGCCAACTGGCGCGCGAGATGGGCGAGACCGCGCTGCGCCAGGCCTTCGAACTGCCGATCGCCTGGACCGATGCCTGGGGCAAGCGGCACGAGACGACACAGGCGCGGCCCGTGGCCTTTCATGCGATGCGCGGGCTGGCCGCGCATTCGAACGGCTTCCAGACCGTGCGCGCGCTCGCGATCCTGATGAGCGTGCTCGGCACCATCGACGCGCCCGGTGGCTTTCGCCACAAGGCGCCGTATCCGCGCCACATCGTGCCCAACTACCGGGCCTTCAACGACCCCGGCATGATCCAGCCCAACACGCCGCTCAATGCGGCGCCGCTGGGCTTCCCGGCCAGCCCCGACGAGCTCGCGATCAACCCCGACGGCTCGCCGATCCGCATCGACCATGCCTTCTCGTGGGAGCATCCGCTGTCGGCCCACGGGCTGATGCACAACGTCATCACCAACGCGGTGAAGGGCGATCCCTACCGCATCGACACCTTGCTGATCTTCATGGCCAACATGGCGTGGAACTCGAGCATGAACACGATGGCCGTGCGCGAGATGCTCAATCGCAAGGACGAGCAGGGCGAGTACATGATCCCGTTCCTGGTGGTGTGCGATGCCTTCCAGAGCGAGACCGTGGCCTTCGCCGACCTGGTGCTGCCCGACACCACCTACCTCGAGCGCCACGATGCGATGAGCATGCTCGACCGGCCGATCTCGGAGTTCGACGGGCCGGTCGATTCGGTGCGCATCCCGGTGGTGCCGCCCACGGGGCAATGCAAGCCCTTCCAGGAGGTGCTGATCGAGCTGGCCTCGCGGCTGAAGTTTCCGGCCTTCACCACGGCCGAGGGTGGCCGCAAGTACGCCGACTATCCCGACTTCGTCGTCAACTTCCAGCCGCAGCCGGGCATCGGCTTTCTGATGGGCTGGCGCGGCAAGGACGGCACCGAGCACCTGCGCGGCGAGCCCAATCCCAAGCAGTGGGAGGCCTATGCGCAGAACAACTGCGTGTTCCAGTACCACATGCCCGAGACCATGCACTACATGCGCAACTGGAATCGCGAGTACCTCGACTTCGCGAAGGACAAGGGCTGGCGCCAGCGCAACGACCCGGTGCAGCTCGCGCTGTACTCCGACACGCTGCAGAGCTTCCGCCTCGCCGCGCAGGGCAAGAGCGCGGGCCGCCAGCCGCCCGAGGGCCTGCGCGAGCGCATCGCCACCTACTTCGATCCGCTGCCCTTCTGGTATGCGCCGCTCGAGGAGGCCGCGACCGACACCGCGGCCTATCCGCTCAATGCGCTCACGCAGCGGCCGATGGCGATGTACCACTCGTGGGATTCGCAGAACGCGTGGCTGCGGCAGATCCACAGCCACAACTACCTGCACGTGAATCCCGTGACGGCCGAAGCGGCGGGCATTGCCGATGGCGGCTGGTGCTGGGTCGAGAGCCAGTGGGGCAAGGTGCGCTGCATGCTGCGCTACAGCGAGGCGGTCGAGCCCGGCACCGTGTGGACCTGGAATGCGATCGGCAAGGCCGATGGCGCATGGCAGCTCGCGCCGGGCGCCGACGAGGCGCGCAAGGGCTTCCTGCTCAACCACCTGATCAGCGAGGAGCTGCCGTGCGCGGGCACGGCCAGCGGGCGCATCAGCAATTCGGATCCGATCACGGGGCAGGCCGGCTGGTACGACGTGCGCGTGCGCATCCGGCCGGCGGAGCCCGGCGAACCCGAGGAGAGCTATCCGCAGTTCGCGAGCATGCCGAGCGCGCCCGGGGTGCTGGGCAAGGCGGCGCAGGTGTTGACGTACTTTGCGGGGAGGGGGCGGAAATGATGCAGTGGTTGAAGGACTTGCTGGCGAGCGCATCGCAGCCCCAGCCCGTGGCGGAAGCTGCCGGTGCCTTTCTCCCTCCCCCTCTGGGGGAGGGGGACATACCGTGCGCGCCGAGCCCGGCGAAACCCTCGCCAAGCAGCTCGCCCTCGTCATCGACCTCAACGTCTGCGTCGGCTGCCATGCCTGCGTGACCTCGTGCAAGCAGTGGAACACCTCGGGCAGCGCGGGCCCGCTCGCGGATTTCGAGCCCTATGGCGCCAACCCCACGGGCACCTTCTTCAATCGCGTGCAGACCTACGAGGCCGGTTCGTTCCCGAATACCGACACCGTGCACTTCCCCAAGAGCTGCCTGCACTGCGAGGACCCGCCCTGCGTGCCCGTCTGTCCGACCGGCGCGAGCTACAAGCGCAAGGAGGACGGCATCGTGCTGGTCGACTACGACAAGTGCATCGGCTGCAAGTACTGCGCCTGGGCCTGTCCCTACGGCGCGCGCGAGCTCGACGAGGAACGCCAGGTCATGACCAAGTGCACGCTGTGCGTCGACCGCATCTACGACGAGCAGTTGCCCAAGGAAGACCGCAAGCCCGCCTGCGTGAAGGCCTGCCCCACCGGCGCGCGCCTGTTCGGCGACGTGAAGGACCCCGACTCCGAGGTCTCGCGCGCGATCCGCGAGCGCGGCGGCTATGCGCTGATGCCCGAGTGGGAGACCAACCCCGCCAACCGCTACCTGCCGCGCCGCAACATGGCCGCGCCCGCGCAGGGCACGCCGGAGTAGCGCGCATGCATCCCGCCTTCTCGATCCTCTTCTTCACCACGCTGGCCGGCGCCGCGCAGGGCCTGGTGGCCGCGCTCGCGCTGGCCGTGCTGTTCGGCCTCGGGCTGTCGCCGGGCTTCCTCGGCAGCGCGCTGGCGCTGGCCGAAGTGCTGCTGGTCGCGGGCCTCGCGGCCTCGTTCATGCACCTGGGCCGCAAGACGCGCGCCTGGCGCGCGGTGCTGATGTGGCGCACCTCGTGGATGTCGCGCGAGGTGATCGTGCTGCCGGCCTTCATCGCGCTGGTCGCGCTGTGGTGGCTCGCGCTGCGGCTCGAGGTCGTGGCGCCCTGGTCGGTGCTGCTGCCCGTGCTCGTGCTGGGGGGCGCCGTCGCACTCTGGTACTGCACCGCGATGATCTACGCCTGCCTGCGCTTCATCCAGGAATGGGCGCATCCGCTGACCATCGCCAACTTCATGCTGATCGGGTTGTCGTCGGGCCTGGTGCTGGCCTGCGCGCTCGCGGCAGGGGCCGGCGAGGTGCGCTTCGTGCAGGCCTTCGGCCCATGGGCGCTGGCCCTCACGCTCGTGGCCTGGGCCGTGCGTGCGTTCAGCCTGCGCCGCAATGCGCGGCTGCGCCCACGCTCCACCCTGCAGTCGGCCACGGGCATCCGCACGCACAAGCTGGTGCAGAAGTCGATGGGCATGTCGGCGGGCTCGTTCAATACGCGCGAGTTCTTCCATGGCGCCTCGCAGCTCGCGCTGCGCCAGGTCAAGCTGGGCTTCCTGCTGCTGGCCTTCGCGCTGCCCGCGCTGCTGCTGGCCTGGGGCCTCGCGAGCGCGGCCGCGCTCCCCTGGCTGCTCGCGGTGCTGGTGCAGGCGCCGGGCTTGCTGGCCGAGCGCTGGTTCTTCTTCGCGCAGGCGCGGCATCCGCAGAACCTGTACTACCAGGTCGTGTCGTAGCCGCGGCGACTGCTTACTGTGTGCCGGTCTGGCTCTGGCCGCCGCCACCACCATTGCCGGTGACGCCGCCCACGCCCGCCGTGCCGCCGCCGCCCGGGCTCGCGGCTTGCGAACTCGGCGCGGGCTGCGTCATGCCCTGCGAGCCCGCAGTCGCGGCGTCATTGCGGCGATGCGACATGACGTTGTAGCCCGCCACCAGCAGCAGCACCACGATCACCGCGCCAATGGCCCAGCGGAACACCCGCTTGTTGTCGCGCTCGTCGTTTCTGGCCTGTTCGATTCTCATGGTCGCTTCCTTTCGAAGATGCCTGGAACGACTTCAAGTTGCAATGCCACGCGCGGGCCGCCTGTCGGACGGCGGCGCGCACGCATGCAGGCGCTAGGGTTAGCACGCTGGCCGGATGCCGGGTGGTGATGCAAAAACACGCGTTGCATTCCGAACGACAGGTTGCCCCCTCCGATGACCGACCACCTGTATTTCTTCAGTGCGAATTCCTACGTCTACGCCTCGCGCAAGGACGACTTCCCCGCCACCTCCAGACCCCACGCGGTGCTGCTGTTCTCCGTCGACGGCACGCCGCTCACGCTGCGCACGCCGCGCGGTCAGTTCGTGGGCGGCGCGATCGCGGTGGCGCCGCAGACGTTGCGCACGCTGAGCATGTCGAACGCGGGCCTGGTGAGCATCAACCTGCCGCCCTCGTCGCCGTTCTTCAGCGCCTTCAGCAGCATCGTGCCGCCGGGCGCGCACGTGCTCGAGCGCAAGGCCTTCAGGCTCTTCGACGGCTTCCTCGCCGGCATGCACGAGGGCGCGCGCAAGCCCGCGCAGGCCGAGGAGATCTTCCACGACCTGGTCACGACGGCGGTCGAGCAGCTGCCGCGCGCGCAGCGCATCGACACGCGCGTGCTCGAGGTGCTGCGCTACCTCGACGAGGCGCCCGAGGCCACGCTGGTCGAACTCGCGCGTGCCTTCGAGCTGTCGCCGCACCGCATGTCGCACCTGATCTCCGATTCGCTCGGGCTGTCGTTCCGTGCCTACCAGGCCTGGCGCAAGCAGGTGCGCGTGTGCAAGCTCCTGTACTCGGGCCGCTCGCTCACCGACATCGCGCACGAGGCGGGCCTGAGCGACTCGGCGCATCTCTCGCACTTCTACCGGCACTGGTACGGGCAGAGCCCGTCGTACTCGCGCGATCGCGAGTCGGTGAAGTTCTTCTCCTGAACGCGCCCACCCAAAAAGCCGCCGCGGGGCGAAACCCGCGGCGGCTGTCTTCTTCATGGCGGCGCGTTCAGCGCGGCATCTGCTTCGTCGTCACGGTCGAGAAGCCGGTCTTCACGATCGAGGGAATGCCGATGTCGAGGTACTGGTCGGCATCGTCGTACTTCGGCCAGGTCACGCCGACCTTGGCGACGTTGGGATCGCCCGTGGTGGCGAAGCGGGTCCACATGCTCATCACCTCGTCGCTGAGCTTGTGGTCGCGATCGCTCACGCCCGGGTCGGCCGGAATGTCGGGGCTCGCGGGCAGCAGCGAGGTGCCGTAGATGCGCCCGACCGTGGCGAGCGAGCCGTACTGGTAGGACACCTCGAGCCCGTGGTAGGCCGCCACGCCCGCATTGGCCCAGTTCACCGGCACGTGCGTGAAGATGTAGGTGTAGATCGGTGACTTCTGCACCTTCACCATCTGCTTGAGGAAGTTGCCGCGCAGCGGGTTGGCGGCCGTGATCTCGGCGCCGCCGTTGCCCACCATGAAGGGCACGTCGCTGTGCTTGTTGTCGAGGATCAGGTTGCCGATGGTGTCGGGCAGCGACCAGTCGTCGACCGTGAAGGCCGTGGTGTAGCCGCTGCCGCTCGCGAACGAGGCGGCGACGATGTCCTGCCACGGCTTCTTGCGCAGCGCGTCGATGTCGGCCGCGCCCACCTTGGCCATCAGCTTCACGCCGTACTGCTCGGTCTGCGCGAGCGGCGTGCCGGCGGTGGTCCAGCCGGCTTCGGCGATGGCGCGGTGGAACAGCCCCTTGGCCAGCGGCGAGGCCACGAGCCAGTTGGTCTTCATGCCGCCGCCCGAGTGGCCCCAGATGGTGACGTTGCCCGGATCGCCACCGAAGCCCTCGATGTTCGCCTGCACCCACTCGAGCGCCGCGATCAGGTCGAGCTGGCCGTAGTTGCCCGAGGACTTGTGGGTCGACTCGGCCGTGAGCGCCGGATGCGCCATGTAGCCGAGCGCGCCGATGCGGTGCTGTACCGTGACCGACACCACGCCGTGGTTGGGCAGGTTCGGCAGGTTGTCGCTCGCGCGGTTCACCGAGCCGGTGGTGAGGCCGCCACCATGGAACAGCACCATCACCGGCAACTTCTCGCCTTTCTTCTTCGCGGGCGTCGTGATGTTGAGGCGCAGCACGTCCTCGCCCATGCCCGACTCGGGCACGGCGTCGTACACGGGCGAGGCGGGGAAGGGCTGCGGCGCCATCTTGCTGTAGCTGTTGGCGGCATACACGCCGTCCCACGCGGCCGGCGGCTGCGGCGGTTTCCAGCGCAGGTTGCCGACCGGCGGCGCGCCGTAGCGGATGCCCTTGTACTGGTGCACCTGCGTGTCGCCTTCGCCGACCGTGCTGCCCGACACCTTGCCCGAGGCGGTCTGGATCGGATCGGCGTAGGCGTTCGCATCCACCGCGGGTGGCGGTGGATTGCCGCCGTCGCCCGAGGGCGGTGGCAGCGGAATGAATCCGCTGCCGCCACCACCACCGCCGCCGCATGCCACCAGGCCCGCGCTCAATGCGAAGGCCATGAGCCACTTCATCCCCGTACCTCTGTCCTGACGTTTCATGTCTCCACACCTGGTTGTTGAGTGAGTCGGCATCGTAGGAACGCGGGTGCGCGCACGCTTGTACCGAGATGCTGTGCTGACGCTGGCGCGACAACAGCAACTCGGTACAAGCGCGAGCGATGGGAACGTGCTTGAGTGTCTACGCGTGGAGCGTCTTCTGCATGAAGACGCTGAGCGGGTCGTCGGCGTAGCTGCCGAAGGGACCGCGCCGCTCGTAGCCGAGCGATGCATAGAGGGCGATGGCCTCGGGCTGGAAGGGGCCTGTTTCGAGCTGGAGCAGCTGGCAGCCCGCGGCGATGGATGCGGACTCCAGTGCCTGGAGCAGCCGGCGCGCGATGCCCCGGCCCCGGAACTCGGGCGCGACGTACATGCGCTTGATCTCGCCCTGCGCGGCGCCGAGCACCACCGCGCCGCAACCGATGGCCCGCCGCGTGTCATCACGTGCGACGAAGAACAGCACGTTGGATCGCTTCAACGACGCGAGGTCGAGCAGGTGCCGGCTCTCCGGCGGATAGAGCGTGTCCTGGTAGGCATCGAGCTCGGCGATCAGGGCGATCACCTCGGGCTGGTCGGGCGATTCGGGCGCGATGGTCATGGGCCGAAGGCTAACCCACGGCCTTGATGAGCCGGTCGCGCCCCGCCTTCGCGAGCATCGACGCGACGGCGCACGAGGCCAGCCGCGCCGCTTCCGAATCGGCGCGGCTCGTGAGGATCACCGGCACCCTGGTGCCGAGCACGATGCCGGCCGCATAGGCACCGCCGAGGAAGGTGAGGCTCTTCGCGAGCATGTTGCCGGCATCGAGGTCGGGCACGATCAGCACGTTGGCGCGGCCCGCCACGGGCGAGACGATGCCCTTGATGCGCGCGGCCTCGGCGTCGATCGCGTTGTCCATCGCGAGCGGGCCGTCGAGCTGCGCGCCCGTGATCTGGCCGCGGTCGGCCATCTTGCAGAGCACGGCCGTGTCGAGCGTGGAGGGCACCTTGGCGTTGACCGTTTCGGTGGCCGACAGGATGGCCACGCGCACGGCCGGCATCAGCAGCGCATGCGCGAGGTCGATCGCGTTCTGCACGATGTCGACCTTCTCCTCGAGCGTGGGCGCGATGTTGATCGCCGCGTCGGAGATGACCAGCGGCTGCGCATGGCCGGGCACGTCCATCACGAAGCAATGGCTGATGCGCCGCGAGGTGCGCAGGCCGCCTTCGCGGCGTACCACCGCGCCCATCAGCTCGTCGGTGTGCAGGCTGCCCTTCATCAATGCATCGACCTCGCCGCGCAGGGCCATCGCCACGGCCGCGTCGGCCGCGGCATGGCTGTGCGGCGCATCGACGATGGCAATGCCCGAGAGGTCGATGCCGATCTCGCGCGCCGCCGCTTCGATCTTCGCGCGCGGGCCCACCAGCGTGGGCGCGATCAGGCCCAGCGCGGCCGAGGCGAGCGCGGCCTCGAGCGACACGGCATTGGCCGGATGCACCACCGCCACGCGCAGCGGCGGCAGGCCGCGCGCGGTGGCGATCAGGCGGTCGTAGTGCGGATGCGTGGCGGTCGGTGTCGGCGAGCTCATGCGGGATTCCTTCTCTCTCAGCGTGCCGGCGCCGCGGTGGAGCGGCGCACGATCAGTTCGGCGGGCAGCGTGACGCGCGTGGTGCCGGCGCCGACGCCGGCGATCTGCGCCAGCAGCGTGCTGACCGCGGCACGGCCCATGTCGGCCAGCGGCTGGCGCACGGTCGTGAGCGCGGGGTGCACCTGGGCCGCGGCGGCGACGTCGTCGAAGCCCACCACCGAGACGTCCTCGGGGATCCGCAGCCCATGCTCCTGGAACACGCCCATCAGGCCGAAGGCGCTGAGGTCGTTGGCGGCGAAGACGGCGCTGGGACGTCGAGGCAGCGCGAGCAGCTGGCGTGCCGCGTTGCGGCCGCCCTCGAAGTCGTACTCGCCGGGCACCACCAGCGCCGGGTCGCGCTCCAGTCCGTGCACCGCGATCGCGTCGTCGTAGGCGCGGCGCCGCTCGAGCGCGGACTCGAACTTCTCGGCGCCGGCGACGAAGGCAATGCGGCGGTGCCCGAGTTCGGCCAAGTGCTTCATCGCGGCGCGCGCGCCGCCGTAGCTGTCGGACGCGACGCAGGGCAGCTCGCCCGGCTCGCCGGGGCTGTCGATCATCACCACCGGGAAGCGCTCCGCCGCCATCTCGGCCATCGGGTCGAGCCGGTACGGCAGCAGCGCCACCAGCCCCTCGGTGGACTGGCGCAGCAACTGCAGCACCTCGGCGGAGGGCGGCCGCTCGTTCGGGCCGCGCGAATAGACCAGCACCTCGATGCCGGCGGCGGCCGCCGTTTCGACCACGCTGGCGACGATGTCGCCGACGAAGGGATGATTCAGGCGCGTGGCGATCAGTCCGATGAGGCGGGGGCGCCCACCGGACTTGGGGGCGGCCCGGTGACCCTCGTAGCCGAGTTCGGAAGCGACTTTCAGCAGAGCGTCGCGGGTCTGGGAGGAAACGCCGGGCTGGTTGTTGACGGCCCGCGAAGCGGTCATGACCGACACGCCGGCTGCCGCCGCGATGTCGGCCAAGGTGATGTGGGTCCGCGCCATGTGCTGGAAGTGAAGCGTTGTACTGGGAGCATCATAACGTTCAGGTAACGTTCTTCTGTAACGTTATTCACGGTTTCGCTATAGATTACATGGTATTTCCCAGCATTGAGATAATTAACGTTAACAATATCGTTATGACGTCTCGATCTTCTTCAGGAGTGGGCAAGGCAATGAAACCTCGGTCTGTCGCCGGCGGCTGGGCCATCTCCGCTGGTTGCATCTTCGGCTACGTCGCGGCGCAGGGCGCGCCGGTCATCACGGCCTGGGACATCCAGACCCAGCCTGGCGTCTCGCGGGTGCTGCAGGACGCCGGCAAGCGCTTCGAGAGCAGCCATGCCGGCTACACGGTGCAGCGCTCGCCGATCGCCAACGAGGCCTACAAGGTCAAGCTCAAGATCGCCTTCGGCGCCAACCAGCCGCCGTGCGTGTTCGCCAACTGGGGCGGTGGCCTGCTGCGCGAGTACGTGAAGGCCGGGCAGGTGCTCGATCTCTCGCCCTACCTGGCGCGGGACGAGGCCTTCCGCGCGCGCTTTCTTCCGCGGGCCTTCGACGCCACCACCTTCGACGGCAAGGTCTACGGCCTGCCCGGCGAGGAGACCTCCGCGGCCGTCGTCTTCTACAACGCCGAGCTCTTTCGCCGCCACGGGCTGAAGCCGCCGCGCACCTGGCCCGAGCTGATGGCGCTGGTCGGTACGCTCAAGGGGCTGGGCATCGCGCCCTTCGCGCTGGCCAACAAGTCGAAGTGGCCCGGCTCGATGTACTTCATGTACCTGGTCGACCGCATCGGCGGCCCCGACACCTTTCGCAAGGCGGCGGCGCGCACGGGCGGGGAGGGCTTTGCCGCGCCGGCCTTCGTCGAGGCCGGCCGCTACCTGCAGGAGCTGGTGAAGGCGGGTGCCTTCGCGCCGGGCTTCAACGGGCTCGACCACGACACCGGCGCCTCGCGCCGGCTGCTCTATGCGGGCAAGGCCGCGATGACGCTGATGGGCAGTTGGGAGCTCGGCAACATGCAGAACGAGAACCCGGCGTTCCGCAAGAAGGTCGACTTCTTTCCCTTTCCCACCGTGCCGAACGGCAAGGGCGCGAGCGATGCCGTCATCGGTTCGATCGGCACCAACTTCTACAGCATCTCCAGCGCCTGCAAGTCGCCCGAGGCCGCGTACGCGCTGATCAAGACCATGGTCGACGACGAAGCCGTGCGGGCCCGGCTGGCCAACAGCCGCATGGTGCCGGTCAAGGGGCTGAAGGTCGCCGATCCGCTGCTGCAGCGGTTGATGAGCACGGTGGTGAGCGCGCCGTCGGTGCAGCTGTGGTACGACCAGGAACTGCCGCCGCAGCTCGCCGAGTTGCACAAGGACACGGTGCAGGCGCTGTTCGGTCTTTCGATGACCCCCGAGCAGGCCGCGCTCAAAATGGAGGCGCTGGCGGCGCGGATGCCGCGCTGAGCACCGGCCCGTGACCGGCCAGGAGCCTTCATCGTGAATTCGCGCGTCACCGTCCTCGCACCGACGCCGCGGCGCCGCACCGCGCTGGCGCGGCGGCTCGCGCCGGTGGTGTTCCTGGCGCCGGCCGTGCTGCTGATGCTCGTGTTCCTGGTCTATCCGCTCGTCGACAGCTTCCGTCTCTCGCTGTTCGAGTGGAACGGCCTGGGCGCAGGCCGCGTCTTCGTCGGCCTCGGCAACTGGGCCGAACTGCTGCACGACACGCAGTTCCGGCACGCGCTGCGCAACAACCTGCTGCTCGCATTGCTCTCGGTGCTGATCCAGTTGCCCATCGCGCTCGCGCTGGCCCTGCTGCTCGAGCGCGCGGGCCGTGGTTCGCAGTGGCTGAAGATCCTCTACTTCCTGCCGCTGCTGTTCTCCAGCGTCGCGCTGGGCGTGGTCTTCAAGAACATCCTCGATCCCAACTTCGGCCCGCTCAACGCGCTGCTGCAGGCCATCGACCTGCCATGGCTGGCGCAGGACTGGCTCGGCGACACGCGCCTGGCCCTGCTGTCCGTGGCGCTCGTGGTCTGCTGGCAGAACATCCCGTTCCACATGATCCTGTTCATGGCCGGCCTGGCCTCGTTTCCGCGCGAACTCGCCGAGGCCGCGCGCCTCGACGGCGCGCGCCCGGCCAAGGTGTTCTGGACGATCCAGCTGCCCTGGCTGCGCGGCACCCTCCGCGTCGCCGCGATGCTCGCCGTGATCGGCTCGCTGCGCTACTTCGACCTGGTCTATGTGATGACCGGCGGCGGCCCCGAAGGCGCCTCGGAATTGATGGCGACCTACATGTACCGCACCGTGTTCTCGTCCTACCGGCTCGGCTACGGCAGCACCATCGCCTCGGCCATGTTCCTGGTCGTGACCTTGATCGCCGCGCTCGGCCTGCGCCTGACGCGGCGCTTCGCGACCCCGGTGTGACATCGATGCTCGCTCGCTCTCGTGCCCCGACACGCGGCCTGGTCTGGCTGCTGGCCCTGGCCTGGCTCGCGGTCACGCTGCTGCCGATCGCCTTCATGCTGCTGACCAGCCTCAAGTCGCAACAGGACATGTTCTCGGGCAGCCTCTGGGCGTGGCCCGAGCGCTTCGACTGGAGCCACTACCTGTCGGTGCTGCGCGGCGGCTATGCGGGCTATCTGCGAAACAGCCTGCTGGTGGTCGGCGCCTCGGTGCTGCTGGTGATCGCGGCGTCGACGATGGCGGCCTATGCGCTCGCGCGCCTGCGGTTTCGCTTCAACCATGCGCTGCTCGGGCTGATCGTCGCGGCGATGGTGGTGCCGCTGCACGTCACGCTGGTGCCGGTCTATCTGATGACGCGCAACCTCGGCCTCTACGACACGCTGTTCGCGCTGATCGGTCCCTACGTCGCCACCAGCCTGCCGGTGTCGATCGTCATCCTGACCGAGTTCATGCGCCAGATCCCGCGCGAACTCGAGGAGGCCGCCGAGATCGACGGCAGCGGTCCGTTCGCGATCTTCGGGCAGATCTTCCTGCCGCTGTCCGGCCCCGGCATCGCCACGGTGGCGATCTACAACGGCATCCACCTGTGGACCGAATTCATCTTCGCCTACGTGCTCACCAGTTCGCCCGGCATGCGCACCCTGCCGTTGGCGCTGTGGGACTACCAGGGCGAGTTCTCGTCGAACATCCCCGCGATGCTCGCGGTGGCGACGCTCACCTCGCTGCCCTTGCTGGCGGCCTATGCGATCGGGCAGGAGCGGATCGTCAAGGGAATGATGGCGGGCGTGCTCAAGGGCTGAGGCGGGCCCGCGCTCGCGAGGCCTGAAAGGGCGATGCAGACCTCGAGCGTCGCCCGGTCGAAAATTTCTTAGATCGGCAGGAGGTTGCACGTTCGAGTCGTGCACGTGGGGCAATTCATGCGGCCCGGGCCGGCTCGCGCACCAGCGCCCGCGCCACCCGCCATGCCATCCACAACAGCGCGATCGGCAGCACCACCGTCTGCAGCGCGAACAGCGCGATCAGCTTCACGATGCGCTCGGCCCAGTCCGAGGCCGAGCGGATGATCTGGTCGTAGGTGGCCTTGAGGTTCGGCAGCTTCGGCAGCCAGCGTTCGATGCGTTCCTTCCAGCCCTCCTGCGCATTGGGCTGCGCCTCCTGCGTGGTGTCGACCACGGCGGCCGGAGACTTCTCGATCAGCGCGAGCGCCGACTGGTACTCGTCGGCCATGAAGACGCGGTACAGAGCCTCGTTGGCCATGGCCGACAGCGGCACCGCGAAGCGCACCAGCAGCAGCCCGATCAACAGCGACTGCAGCCAGCGCGGCGAACGACCGCTGTGCCAGCGCCAGGCGATCCATGCCAGTGCCACAGCGCAGACCAGCACCGACATGTACGCATGCGCGCCGATCTTGAGCAGCACGAGCTGGATGCCGAAGGACACGCTGGCCGCCAGCATGATGGCCGCGAACTGTTCGATCAGTTCGTTGAGCGGCTTGAGCGCCTGGCCCGGCGCGAGGCTCACGCCGATGCCGCCGGGCGTGGCGTCGACCTGCGTGCCTTGCGCCACCGACACCACCGCGCCGAGCGCGCGTGCGGCGGCGAAGGTGGTGAGGGCGCGCTTGAGTCCGTCCTCGACCTGTGCGCGCGCGGGTGTGTCGATCGGCGCGACCCAGCAACCGAGGAGCACCACGAGGGCGACGGCGAGAAGGTAGAAGCGCTGCAGCGGTCGGGTCGAAGGGGTGGTGCGGTTCATGGCGTGTGTGGAGGTGCGTGTGCGGCCGGTGCGAGGGCGCCGCGGCGTGCTTCTGGCATTCTCACGGCGAGCGTTCGATGCCGTCGTGCTCTTCTTGTTCCCCTCGGAGTCCTCTTCATGACAACCACCGTTCAACCCCGCAAGATCGTCGTGCTCTCGGGCTCGGGCGTGAGCGCCGAAAGCGGCCTGCCCACCTTCCGCGATGCCAACGGCCTGTGGAACAACCACCCGTGGCAGGAGCTCGCGAGCCCCGAGGGCTGGCAGCGCCATCCCGAGACCGTGCAGGCCTTCTACAACGAGCGCCGCCAGAAGGCCTGGGCGGCCCAGCCCAATGCGGCGCACGCGGCCATCGCCTCGCTCGAGCCGGCCTACGAGGTGGTCATCGTCACGCAGAACGTCGATGCGCTGCACGAGCGCGCGGGCTCCACGCAGGTGCTGCACATCCATGGAGAGCTCGCGTATGCGCGCGGTACTTCGCCCCGTCGTCATCGCTATCGCATCGACGGCGCGCCGATCGAGATGGGCCGGCTGTGCGAAGACGGCACGCAACTGCGGCCCGATATCGTGTGGTTCGGCGAATCGGTGCAGCATTTCGACGAGGCGCTGATGCACGTCACCACCGCCGCGCGCGTGCTGGTGGTGGGCACCTCGCTCGCGGTGCAACCGGCCGCCTCGCTCGCGCGCTATGCGCACCAGAGTGCCGAGAAGGTGCTGGTGTCGCTCGAGATGGAGCAGGTGCCGCGCGGCTTCGTCTTCATGCGCGGCAAGGCGACCGAGCAGGTGCCGGCGCTCGTCGCGCGCTGGCTCGCGGAGGCGCAGCGAACCGGCAACTAGCTGTCGCCAACGCAGGCCCGTCATCGTGAGATGACGGGCTTTTTTGTGTCGCCTCGTTTCGGCCTTCGCGCGCAAAGCCCCTGAAAGAATCGATTGGTCTTCAGGTTCCGAGCGCGTAGTGCTTTTTTCGCCGTGACCTTCTGCACTGGCGAGCCCGTCGCGCTTCACCTACCGTTCGGGCGGTTTCAACGCAACACGGGAGCAGCTCATGGCGGTAGACATGTTCATGCGCGTCGAAGGCGCGAATGGTGAATCGAAGGACGCGAACCACAAGGACTGGACGGACATCAGGTCCTTCGCATGGGGCGCGACCCAGCCCGGCAACATGGTCAGCGGTGGCGGTGGCGGCGTGGGCAAGGCCAGCTTCAACGACCTGCAGGTGCTCGCGCGCATCGACAAGGCGGCACCGGCCGTGCTGAAGAACTGCGCCAGCGGCAAGCACCTGAGCAAGGTGGAAGTGTCGGTATGCAAGGCCGGCGGCTCGCAGATCGAATACACGCGCGTGACGCTCGAGGAAGTGCTGGTCACCTCGGTGCAGTACACGGCCGAGCAGGGCAGCGACGCGGTGTTCGTGCAGTACGCGTTCCAGGCCGCCAAGGTCAAGCAGCAGTACTGGGAACAGACCGACAAGGGCGGCAAGGGCGCCGAAACCCAGCTCGGCTGGAACATCAAGGAAAACAAGGAAGCCTGAGCACCGCGCGTGCAGGCCGGCGTGCGTGGCGCGCCGGCGAAACTTTGCAGGGCACCTCGCCAATCTGCAAGGCAACCACGGCCAGTCTTCTCGAAGAACAACGCGTCGAAGGGCGCGTTCCATCCGGGCGGAACCAGGAATGAATCCACGGGCCGGAAAGCCGCCAGGCACAGGGGGCTCGGATATCGAGGCCGCGCGCGAGAGCCTGCGCAACAACTAGAACGACGAGATCGAAGGCACCTTCTGCCACGCGCTGTTCAAGGACCGCGTGTTCGACGAGGCCCTGCTCGTGCCGCTCATCGCCGACATCGAATGCGTGCTGGGCCAGGACGAGGTGAGCCCCGAGGACCGCCGGCTCGCGCACTGGGTGATGCTGGGCATGTTGCGCTGTCTGTTCTCGCACTTCGATGCGAACGATCTCTACAGGATCGAGAACCTCGATGCGGAGGTTTATGGGCGGTGGAGTGGGGATTACTTCGAGCGGTTTCGGGCGTTGATGTCGCGCTGAGTTGCGCGCTTGTCACGACCGCGCCAACCAAATCGCCGGGTCCACAATTGTTCACCCCAAGGGCCTAGCCTGGTCCTCGTTCTCTCCCTACATTCCAAGGGGTCACGCCCCGCGCAAGCTCCCCTAGCAAGCGCAAAGGCGAGGCACAAAAGGCGACGGCCGAGGTGCGCTAACACCCCGGCCGTCTAACCAAGTGACGTGCACATCTTTGGAAAGGCAGCACACCAAATGGCTGAAGAGATTATGGCCGGCGCCCCCGCGCCCTCCGCGTTCATCCCGCCCACCACGCCGGATGCATTCGATCTACTCGAGAACAAGTTGTCCCAACTGCATGCGCTGCTGAGCAGTTGCTACGGCATGGGCAGCGAATGGTTCGAGGAGATAGGCCCGCGGCGGCGCGACATGATGTTGTGGATCGCCAGCGACCTCACACGCGACGCTGAATGCCTGCTGCAGGAGGTGGCGCCTCAGGTCCTTCGCGGCCCGGGCGCGCTCAGCAGCCCAGGCGCTGCTTGATCTCACGCAAACGCAGCGATTGGGCCGAGACAAATTCCGGCCCCGAATCTTCTTTGGATGCACCGCGATAGCTGATCGGCCCGATGTCGTCGTTCGACGCGCGTGGCCCCGTGTGGCAGGCCGGCGTGCAGTATCGGCAGCCGTTGACTTGCCGATAGAACGCCCGCGCCGTCTGCATCGCCGAACGGCAGTCCTCGTGCCAGTCGAGCGACAGCGTGTTCACCGGATGCGGCCAAAAAATGCACCCCTGTGCGTGTACCTCATGGTCGCCATTGAGTTGTGCGGTCTTGTTGACGCAGTACTGTGGCATTTCGATCCTCTTGGCCCCTTTGCTTGGGAGGATCGTAGGAGGGCGAGGCGGAGAGGTGAACGTCACTCCGGGTGATTGACATTTGTCGCGGGAGTGTTCACGAACCTTAGCGTCAAGCGGGCTTGAGGTACGCGACCGCAATGCCTCAAGGGGAAGATGCGTAGGGGGCCTCGAGGTTGGAAAGGTTTAGTTAACGTATATTCATAAACGTTATCAACCTTCTCTGCCACGAGTCGCCGCCGTAGAAAGACGTGTCTGTGCCCGATCCAAGCCATGTGTCGCCGTCTTTTGTGATCGGTGAAATCTACGACCGACGATCGGAGCTTCACAAGCCGTATGGCGGCGGCTGGCAAAGTGGCATCTCATCGTCTTCGCTCTATCCGTTGATCTTTTTGTTCGCAGGGCATAGCGGTACCCGTCATGGGTACGCTGATCACCCCGAGGACGACGGCACGTTTCTCTATACGGGCGAGGGACAGCGCGGTGACATGAAGATGACGCGTGGCAACCTAGCGATCCTGCAGCACTCAATGAACGCGAAGGCGCTCCATCTCTTCCGCACGTTGAAGAAGGGGGCGCAGCGTTACGTCGGCGAGTTTGTCTATGGCGGGCACGAGTGGATCGTGAAGCCAGACACGGATGGCTTGGATCGAAATGCGATTGTGTTCAGGCTGGTGCCAATTGGCCATCTGGAGCATCGAGAACTCCTGGATGAGATCGATGCGTCGGAGGATCTCTCGTTGGAAGAGGCACGACGCAGAGCGATTGCTGCTGCCAAGGTCGATGGCTCGATCAACAGTAAGAGTGGATCGCGGGCGGTCTATGAACGCAGCCGCACGGTTCGAGACTACGTTCTGTTGCGCGCCGCCGGGTGCTGCGAGCTCTGTGAGCAGCCCGCGCCGTTCAAACGGAAGGGCGGGGATCACTACTTGGAACCCCACCACACCACCCGCGTTTCAGATGGCGGTCCTGACCATCCTCGATTCGTCGCGGCGCTTTGCCCGACGTGCCACCGTGAAGTGCACTACGGTGAGCACGCCAAGCTGAAAAACGATGGGTTGGTCGAGAAACTGCGCACCATCGAGCCTTAGTGGGAGTCTCGATGCACTTGCAGTGCTCAGCACTTCAAGTTGAAAAAGCGCTTGCGCGCCTTGTAGAGCTCTACGTCTGCTTTGGGTTTTGCCTCTCCAGTCGCACGACTTGCGTCGGCTTCCAGGGCGGTCAGTTGTCGATCAAGATGGCTGCACTGCGCCTGATCGCCCGCCGGAAGGTGCACGCGGCGGCGTGCAACGTTCATCTCTTCGTGTGAGCGCCCGTGCAAGGGGCGCAGAGCCTTGTCGAACTGTCGATGAAACTCATCTTGCTGAACTTCGCGGCCCTTGCGAGAGCTCCCGCCCATCTTGTCCATGCCTTGGGTCGGCGTTGCGTCGATGACTTTGGCGCCTACACAGGGAGCGTCTGAGTAGGAGACTTTGCCGTTTGCCTCGCATCGGTAGACCTTGGGCTGGGCGTAAGCCGGCGAAGCGCTGAGCAGATGCAGGGCGACGGCGATGACACCGACGAGGCGCTTGCTCTTGGGCAAGGAGGTGTGAAACACGCGCGTCATATGAATCGAGCGACGAGACATGAGGCTGCCACAAGGAAAAAAGCCCCGCTATCTTTTCAATAGCGGGGCTTTTTAGATTGGTGCCGGAGAGATGAATCGAACACCCGACCTTCTCATTACGAATGAGCTGCTCTACCGACTGAGCTACACCGGCGAAGCCTGCGATTATAGCCAGGTTTTCAGGGCTTTTGAGCGTGGTACTGCGTCAGGCGCTCGACTTCGTTTCGCGAACCCAACATCACGCTGACGCGCTCGTGCAGCTTGGTGGGCTGAAGGTCCAGGATGCGCTGCTTGCCGTTGGTGGCGGCGCCGCCAGCCTGTTCCACCAGCCAGCTCATGGGGTTGGCCTCGTACATCAGGCGCAGCTTGCCGGCCTTCTCGGGCTCGCGCTTGTCCCAGGGGTACAGGAACACGCCGCCGCGCATCAGGATGCGGTGCACGTCGGCCACCATGCTGGCGATCCAGCGCATGTTGAAGTCCTTGCCGCGCGGGCCTTCCTTGCCGGCCAGGCATTCGTCGATGTAGCGCTTCACGGGCTCGTCCCAGTGGCGCATGTTGCTCATGTTGATCGCGAATTCCTTGGTGTCGGGCGGAATCTGGATGTCTTCCTGCGTCAGCACGAAGCTGCCCTGCTCGCGGTCGAGGGTGAACATGGCGACGCCGTTGCCTACGGTCAGCACGAGGGTGGTCTGCGGGCCGTAGATGCAGTAGCCGGCCGCCACCTGCTGGGTGCCGGCCTGAAGGAAGTCGCCCTCCTGCACGCCGGGGTGCTCGTCGGGCTTCTTGAGCACGCTGAAGATGGTGCCGATGCTGACGTTGACGTCGATGTTGCTGCTGCCGTCGAGCGGGTCGAACATGAGCAGGTACTCGCCTTGCGGGTAGCGGTTGGGCACGACGTAGATGCTGTCCATCTCCTCGCTGGCCATGGCGGCGAGGTGGCCGCCCCATTCGTTGGCCTCGATCAGGACCTCGTTGGCGATGATGTCCAGCTTCTTCTGGATCTCACCCTGCACGTTCTCGCTCTCGGCGGTGCCGAGCACGCCGCCCAGGGCGCCCTTGTTGACGGCCTGGCTGATGCTCTTGCAGGCACGGGCCACCACTTCGAGCAGCAGCCGCAGCTGGCCGGGGATGAGGCCGTCGGCGCGCTGCTGTTCGACGAGGTAGCGGGTGAGGGAAATCTTCTGTTGAGCCATGAGGGTTCTTCTGTTTCTCTTCGATGCGTTGCGGTGGTGCCGGTCAGCTGCCGGCCAGGGCGCGGGTCACGACCTCGTGGGTGTCCTTGCTCAGGTCGGGCTTGGCGGCCACGCGCGCGATGGCTTCGCGCGCGGCGCTGCGGTAGGGCTCGGCGAGCTTGCTCCAGCGGTCGAGGGCGCGCGCGAGGCGGGCGGCCACCTGGGGGTTGAGGGCGTCGAGCTCGATGACGCGCTCGCTCCAGAACACGTAGCCGGCGGCGTCGGGGCGGTGGAAGGCACCGGGGTTGGCGCTGCAGTAGCTGAAGATGACGCTGCGCGCGCGGTTGGGGTTCTTCAGCGAGAAGTCGGGGTGCTTCATGAGCTGCTTCACCAGCGGCAGGATGTCGCCGCCGCGGTCGCTGGCGCCGGCCTGCAGCGAGAACCACTTGTCGATGACCAGGGCCTCGTTCTTGAACAGGGCATGGAAGCGCGCGAGCGCCTGCGCGGCCAGGGTGTGGCCCGACGAGACGAGGGCGTTGAGCGCGTTGAAGCGGTCGGTCATGTTGCCCGCGTCCTTGAAGCGCTGCAGGGTCTTGCCGGGCCAGACGGTGTCGCCCGAGGAGCGCGCGGCCAGGCACAGGAAGTTGAGCGCCATGCCGGCCAGGGCGCGGCGGCCCGAGCTCAGCGGATCGGGGCTGTAGGCGCCGGTGTCGTGGTGCGCCTCGTAGGCCTGCTGCCAGTCGCCGAAGAGGGCGGTGGCGAGCTGGGCGCGCATGGCTTCGCGCACGAGGTGCACGCGCTGCGGATCGACCACGTCGAGCTGCTCGGCGATGTAGGTATCCGACGGCAGGGTGAGCACCAGCTCCTTGAAGGCAGGGTCGAGCTGCGGATGGCGCAGCACGCTGCGCATGGCCTCGAGGTAGGCCTCGCCGAGCACCGGGGTGGTGTCGGTGGCCAGCGCGGCGATGCCCTGCAGCGCGGCGCGCAGGCCGAGGCGCTGGCCGGCTTCCCAGCGGTTGAAGGGATCGGGGTCGTTGGCCAGCAGGGTCAGCAGCTGGGCGTCGCTGTATTCGAAGTCGAGGATCACCGGCGCGCTGAAGCCGCGCAGGATCGAGGGCACGGGCTCGGCGTCGAGGTTGGTGAAGGTGAACTGCTCGCCGGCGCGCGACAGCACCAGGGTGCGGGTGCCGGCGCTGCCTTCGGCCTCGCCCTCGAGCTGCACGGGCAGCTCGCGGCCGCTGGCGTCGAGCAGGCCGAGGTTGAGCGGAATGACGAACGGGTCTTTGTTGGGCTGGCCCGGGGTGGGCGGGCAGCTCTGCAGCACGCTCAGGGTGTAGCTGCGGTTGGCGCTGTCGTACACGCCGCTGGCCTTCAGGCGCGGGGTGCCGGCCTGGCTGTACCAGCGCTTGAACTGGGGCAGCAGGCGCGCGAGTTCGGAGTCGGGGTTGGCGTCGGCGATGGCCTGGGCGAAGTCGTCGCAGGTCACGGCCTGGCCGTCGTGGCGCTCGAAGTAGAGGGTGATGCCCTTCTCGAAGCCCTTGCGGCCCACCAGGGTCTGCATCATGCGAACGACCTCGGCACCCTTCTCGTAGATGGTGACGGTGTAGAAGTTGCTGATCTCGATGTAGCTGTCGGGCCGCACCGGGTGGGCCATGGGGCCGGCATCTTCGGGGAACTGGGCGGTGCGCAGCACGCGCACGTCCTCGATGCGCTTGACGGCGCGCGCCGAGGCGTCGGCGCACAGGTCCTGGCTGAATTCCTGGTCGCGGAAGACGGTGAGGCCTTCCTTCAGCGAGAGCTGGAACCAGTCGCGGCAGGTCACGCGGTCGCCCGACCAGTTGTGGAAGTACTCGTGGCCGACGACGCTCTCGATGTTGCCGTAGTCGGCGTCGGTGGCGGTGGCCTGGTTGGCCAGAACGTACTTCGTGTTGAAGATGTTCAGGCCCTTGTTCTCCATGGCGCCCATGTTGAAGTCGCTGGTGGCCACGATCATGAAGCGGTCGAGGTCCAGCGGCAGGCCGAAGCGGGCCTCGTCCCACAGCACCGAGTTGATCAGCGAGTTCATCGCGTGCTCGGTCTTGTCGAGGTCGCCGGCGCGCACGTACACCTGCAGCAGGTGTTCCTTGCCGCTGCGCGCCTTGATGCGCTGCTCGCGCGCCACCAGCTTGCCCGCGACCAGCGCGAACAGGTAGCTGGGCTTCTTGAAGGGGTCGACCCACTTGGCGAAGTGGCGGCCCTCGGGCAGGTCGCCGTGCTCGACCAGGTTGCCGTTCGACAGCAGCACCGGGTAGGCGGCCTTGGCGGCGCGCAGGGTGACGGTGTACATCGCCATCACGTCGGGCCGGTCGAGGAAGTAGGTGATGCGGCGGAAGCCCTCGGCCTCGCACTGCGTGAAGAAGGTGTCCTCGCTCACGAACAGGCCCATCAGCTTGGTGTTCTTGATGGGGCAGCAGGTGGTGAAGAGCTCGAGCTCGAAGGAGCCGTCTTCCGCCGAGGGCAGGCCGTCGAGCACGAGCTGGTCGCCTTCCATGCGGAACGAGGCGCCCTGGCCGTTGACCAGCACGCGCGCGAGGTTGAGCTCGTCGCCGTCCAGGCGCAGCGGCTGCGCCGGTACGTCGGGGTTGCGGCGCAGGCGCATGCGGTTGAGCACGCGGGTCTTGGCCGGGTCGAGGTCGAAGGTGAGGTCGACGGTGTCGATCCAGAAGGCCGGCGGTGCGTAGTCTTCGCGGCGGATGGCGTTCGGTGCGGCTTGGGCACCGCTGAAATCAGGCAGCAACGGCATCGAGGGTCTCCAGAAAATTCGAATGGGCGAGTTCGTTGTAGTCGCGCACGGCGGCGATCACGTGGGGGCCGGCGAGTTCGGTGGCGCTGTGGGTGCTGCACACGGCCACGGCGCGCATGCCGCCGCGGCGCGCGGCCTCGATGCCGAAGGGGGCGTCTTCGAACACGATGCAGCGTTCGGGCGCCACGCCGATGCGGCGGGCGGCCTCGAGAAAGATGGCGGGCGTGGGCTTGCCGCTGAAGCCCTCGTCGCCGCCGACGATGGCCAGCGGCAGCGGGTCCATCTTCAGGCGCGACATGGCGAACTCGATGTTGTGGCGGTCGCCGGCCGTGCCCACGGCCACCTTCAGGCCGCGCGCCACGGCGGCCTTGGCGAAGGCGGTGAAGCCGGCCACTTCGGTGAAGTTGTCGGTGAACAGGGCGCGGTAGATCTCTTCCTTCTCGTGCACCATGGCCCGCGCTTCGTCGTCGGCGAGCTCGCGCTCGAACAGCTCGCACATGCTCTCCACGCCGGTGCGGCCCGTGGTGCGGGCGAGGATCTCGCTCACATCGAGGTCGACGCCGTGGCGCCGCGCGAACTCGACCCACGAGCGCGCATGCCAGGGCATGGAGTCGATCATGGTGCCGTCCATGTCGAAGATAAGGGCTTCGACCTTGCCGTTGAGATTCATGCGGGGCTGCGCGGGTGGTTGCGGTGGTGACGAGAAGGAAGGGATGCGACCGGCGAGCGATCAGACGCCCTGCTTGAGCGAGGCTTCGATGAACACGTCGAGGTCGCCGTCGAGCACCTTCTGGGTGGCCGAGATCTCGACGTTGGTGCGCAGGTCCTTGATGCGGCTGTTGTCCAGCACGTAGCTGCGGATCTGGTGGCCCCAGCCCACGTCGGTCTTGCTGTCCTCGAGCTTCTGCTGCTCTTCCTGGCGCTTGCGCATCTCGTGGTCGTACAGGCGCGAACGCAGGCGCTTCCACGCCACGTCGCGGTTGCTGTGCTGGCTGCGGCCGTCCTGGCACTGCACCACGATGCCGGTCGGGATGTGCGTGAGCCGCACGGCCGAGTCGGTCTTGTTGATGTGCTGGCCGCCCGCGCCGCTGGCACGGAAGGTGTCGGTGCGCACGTCCGCCGGGTTGATCTCGATCTCGATGGAGTCGTCGATCTCGGGGTAGACGAAGATGCTCGCGAAGCTGGTGTGGCGCCCGCCCGAGGAGTCGAACGGCGACTTGCGCACGAGGCGGTGCACGCCGGTCTCGGTGCGCAGCAGGCCGAAGGCGTAGTCGCCCTCGACCTTGATGGTCGCGCTCTTGATGCCGGCGGTGTCGCCCGGGGTCTCGTCCTCGAGCTGGATCTTGAAGCCCTTGCGCTCGGCGTACTTGGTGTACTGGCGCAGCAGCATGCTGGCCCAGTCGCAGGCCTCGGTGCCGCCGGCGCCGGCCTGGATGTCGACGAAGGCGTTCAGCGGGTCGGCCGGGTTGTTGAACATCCGGCGGAACTCGAGCTGCTTGATGTCGGCTTCGAGCGTGGCGGCGTCATCGGCGATGGCCTGCAGGCCGTCGACGTCGCCGTCTTCCTTCGACATCTCGTAGAGCTCGGTGTTGTCCGACAGGCCGCTGGTGAGGCGGTCGAGCGTGACGACGACGTCGTCGAGCGACTTCTTTTCCTTGCCCAGCTCCTGGGCCTTCTTGGGGTCGTTCCAGACGTTGGGATCTTCGAGCGATGCGTTGACCGTCCTCAGACGTTCGGCTTTGGCATCGTAGTCAAAGATACCTCCGGAGATCCACCGTCCGCACGCTCAGGTCCGCAAGCGTTGCGCCGATCTGGTTGATTTGTTCTGCGTCCATGGGGTGTCCTGACTGTGTGAGGGGAAACCGACGATTTTCTCATGGACGGGGATGGGGGCCGGCAGAGGCCCTGGATTGCGCCTCGGCGCGCGGGGAATGAGGGCCTGTCTCCTTCCCCCGCTGGGGGAAGGTCGGGATGGGGGCGCCGGGCGGTTGCCCTTGCCCGGCCGATGCACAGGCCCGGTGCCCCCACCCCGGCCCTCCCCCAGAGGGGGAGGGATCAAGTCGTCAGAACGCGGGGACCAATGCGCCCTTGAACTGGGTCTCGATGAAGCTCTTGACCTCGGGCGACTGGTAGGCCGCCACCAGGCGCCTGGCCCAGGGCTTGTCCTTGTCGGCGCGGCGCACGGCGATCAGGTTGGCGTAGGGGCCCTTGGGCGATTCCTTGATGACGGCGTCCTTGTTGAATGAGAGGCCGGCCTTCTCGGCGTAGTCGTTGTTGATCGAGGCGATCGCGAGGTCGTCGAGCGAGCGCGGCAGTTGCGCGGCGTCCAGCGGCACCAGCTTGAGCTTCTTGGGGTTGGTCACCACGTCGAGCGGGGTGGCGGTGTTGTTCTTCACGGCCTCGGGCTTGAGCGTGATCAGGCCGGCCTGCTGCAGCAGCAGCAAGGCGCGGTTGCCGTTCGACGGGTCGTTCTGGATGCCGACCGCGGCGCCCTCGGGCAGCTGGTCGATGCTCTTGAGCTTCTTCGAATAGAAGCCCAGCGGCGCGGTGATGGTCAGGCCCACGGGCACGAGGTCGAAGCCGCGCGCCTTGATCTGGTTGTCGAGGAAGGGCTGGTGCTGGAAGGCGTTGGCGTCGAGGTCGCCGGCCGCGAGCGCGGCATTGGGCAGCTGGTAGTCGTTGAAGACCACGACCTGGACCGTGAGGCCGTCCTTGGCGGCGACCTTCTTCACCACTTCGAAGATCTGCTCGGCGTTGCCGACCGAGATGCCGACCTTGACGGTGTTCTTGTTGTCCTGGGCCTGGGCGCCGCCGGCGATGCCGCCGAGGAGGGAAGCCGCCAGGGTGGCGGCAAGGAGGCCGCGGCGGCGAAGGATGCTGTGCATGGTTGGGGTGGCGCTGTGCGCTCGAAAAAGAAAGGCGCGAATGTGGCAGCAGGCGGGCGCGATGGGAACGAACCAATGCGCATATCCATATGGGGAGCCCCTGCTCGCTTTATGGTGTATGCGGTTGAACGCTGGTGCTTCTTTATGTGGTTTCGGGAATAAGCATCGCCCGATTTGTTCGTTCCCTTTCGAAGCCTTTCTTTTCATACTCGGCACCTTTTTGCGAATCCGTGGCCGATGGTTTTTCCTGGCGGCCGCACGCATCCGTTCCTTGGTTCCCCCAGACATGAGCAACCCATCGTCCGACCCGGCCCGCGGCAGCGCGGAACCGGTCATCCGCCTCCAGTCGGTGCAGAAGTCCTTCGCGCTGCCCAGCGGCGAGGTCTTCGACGCCGTGCATTCGCTGTCGCTCGACATCCAGCAGGGCGACGTGTTCGGCCTGATCGGCAAGAGCGGCGCCGGCAAGTCGACCCTTCTGCGCCTGATCAACCTGCTCGAGCGGCCCGACGCGGGCCGCGTGCTGGTCGGCGGGCGCGACCTCACGACGCTGTCGCGCCGCGAGCTGCGCGACACGCGCCAGAACATCGGCATGATCTTCCAGCAGTTCAACCTGCTGCAGAACGCCACGGTGTTCGACAACGTGGCCTTCCCGCTGAAGATCCACGGCCGCCACTCGCGCGCCGAGATCGATGCCCGGGTGCGCGAATGCCTGGCGCTGGTGGGCCTGTCGGAAAAGATCGACACCTACCCGGCCCAGCTCTCGGGCGGCCAGAAGCAGCGCGTGGCGATCGCCCGCGCGCTGGCGCCGCGCCCGCAGGTGCTGCTGTGCGACGAACCCACCTCGGCGCTCGACAGCGAGACCACGCGCTCGCTGCTCGAGACCCTGCGCGACATCAACCAGAAGATCGGCGTGACCATCGTGATCGTGACGCACGAGCTGTCGGTGGTCGAGGTGCTGTGCCGCAACGTGGCGATCCTCGAGAAGGGCCGGCTGGTCGAGCAGTTCGAGGTCGACGCCGCGCCGAGCGAGGCGCGCAAGACCGCGCTGGGCCGCGAGATCGACGAGCTGGTGCGGCGCCGCGAACGCGATGCACGCGAAGCCCGCGAGGCGGAGCAAGGCGCCTCGGCCGGCGCCCCGATTTCGACGCAACGCAGCGCGCTGGAGGTGGCCTATGTTTGAGAACATCGCCCCCATCCTTCCCGAGCTCTGGGTCGCGACCGGCCAGACCTTCATGATGCTGGCCATCGGCCTGTCGGCCGCGGTGCTGATCGGCGGGCCGCTGGGCATCCTGCTGTTCCTGCTCGGCCCGGGCCAGTCGCTCGCCAACCGGCCCGCGTTCCTGATCCTGAACTGGCTCGTGAACACGGTGCGCTCCTTCCCCTTCATCATCCTGCTGGTGGCGCTGGTGCCGTTCACGCGCGTCATCGCGGGCACCTCGATCGGGCCGCTGGCCGCGGCGGTGCCGCTGTCGTTCGCGGCCATTCCCTATTTCGCGCGGCTGGTCGACCAGTGCCTGCGCGAGGTGCCGCGCGGCGTGATCGAGGCCGCCCATGCGATGGGCGCCTCGGAGCTGCAGATCGTCTGGCGCGTGCTGGTGGTCGAGGCCCGCTCGGGCCTGGTGCTGGCGCTCACGGTGCTCGCGGTGAGCTTCCTCTCCTACTCGGCGATCGCCGGCGTGGTGGGCGGCGGCGGCATCGGCGACCTGGCCATCCGCTACGGCTACTACCGCTTCCAGACCGACGTGATGGTGCTCACCGTGGCGCTGCTCGTGGTGCTGGTACAGATCCTGCAATTCGTCGGCAACACCGCGGCGCGCAGGCTCGACAAGCGTTGATTCGTTTTTTCTCCCGTTCCTTTTCTCTTTCTTTCCTGCAAAGCCTCTTGTCATGACCACCGCACTGCTGCGCCGTTCCGTCCTCGCCCTGTCCCTCGCCGCGCTGTCGCTCGGCGGCCTCTCGCTGCCGGCGCAGGCGCAGGACGCCAAGAAGAACCTCACGATCGGCGGCACCGCCGGCTCGAACATCGACCAGCTCAAGCAAGGCATCGTGCCGATCCTCGAGAAGAAGGGCTACAAGGTGAAGCTGGTCGAGTTCAACGATTACGTGCAGCCCAACCTCGCGCTGGCGCAGGGTTCGCTCGACGCCAACTTCTTCCAGCACCAGGTCTACCTGAAGAAATTCGCGGCCGACCAGAAGCTGGACCTGGCCGAGCTGGTGCAGGGCCCGATCGCGCCGCTGGGCGTGTACTCGACCAAGCGCAAGACGCTGGCCGACCTGAAGGAAGGCGACCGCGTGACCTTGCCGAACGACCCGAGCAACCTGGCGCGCGCGCTGGTGCTGCTGGAGCAGAACAAGCTGATCACGATCAAGCAAGGCGTCGATCCGCTGCGCGCTTCCGAGAAGGACGTGGCCGACAACCCCAAGAAGCTGAAGTTCATTCCGCTCGAGGCTGCACAATTGCCGCGCTCGCTCGGCGACACCGAGTACGCGATCATCAACGGCAACTTCGCGATCTCCTCGGGCCTGAAGCTCACCGAAGCGGTGGTGCTCGAGAAGACGCCCGACTACTACCTGAATGTCGTGGCCGTGAAGACCGCGGACAAGAACACCGCCTGGGCCAAGGACCTCGTGGAGGCCTACCACTCGAAGGAATTCAAGGCGGTGGTCGACACGAAGTTCCAGGGCTACGCGAAGCCCAGCTTCCTGCAATAAACCAACCATTTTCCTGAGAGGGACCTTCCCATGCCCGTGCTGGCCGTGTTCGATGCGCAAGCGAGCTGGAGCGACACCCATGTGTGCGACGGCTGGATCACCGACCGGCTGGCCGCGCAGGGCGTGCGATGGGGGCGCGAGGACGCACCCGCGCCGCTCGCGGGCGAGGAGGTTCGCGTGCTCGGGCAGGCCGGGTTGTTCTATGTGCCCGAGGGCGAGGGCTATCTGGGCCTGCTGCTCGAGGCCGGCGAATGGGTCGCGCTGCCGGTGGGGCGGGCCCGGGTGTGCTTCGACGACGGCGAGGGCGCGGACGACGCGCTGCCGCATGCGGCGCTGCCGGGGTTCGAGGCCTTCGTCGAAGAGGTGCTGTCGCTGACGGGGAACGACGCCGACGAGGGCTGAGTTTCGAGGCGGTGGCTGCCCTTCGACAAGCTCAGGGCGAACGGTGGGGGAAAGCGCTCCCAACCGTTTTCCTCCTCAACCGTTTCTCCCCGACCGTTCGGGCTGAGCTTGTCAAAGCCAGCCCCGAACGCCTCTCTTAAGCCGCCAACCGCTGCGCCGTCCGCCCTTCGGGCCGCGCCAGCCCCAGGTGATCGCGCAGGGTCCGCCCCTCGTACTCCGTGCGGAACAGCCCGCGCTTCTGCAGGATCGGCACCACCCCGTCGACGAAATGCTCGAGCCCGTGCGGCAGCGCATCGGGCATGAGGTTGAAGCCGTCGGCCGCGCCGCCCTTGAACCAGTGTTCGATGTCGTCGGCGATCTGCTCGGGCGTGCCCACGATCACGCGGTGGCCGCCGCCGCCCGCGAGCTCGCGGATCAGCTGGCGCACCGTGTAGCCGTGGGTGCGGCCCGCCGCCACCACCGCATTGAAGAAGGTGTGGTTGCCGTTGCCATTGCCGGGCAGCGGCAGGTTCTCGGGCAGGCGCTCGTCGAGCTTCAGGCGATCGGGCGTGATGCCCAGCGTGCCCGCGATGCGCGTCAGGCTGTAGTCCCACGGGATCAGGTCGACCAGCTCGTCGCGGCGGCGCAGCGCCTCGGCCTCGGTGCCGCCCACGATGGTGGTGAGGCCCGCGAGCACCTTCACCGCGTCGGGGCCGCGGCCCAGTTCGGCCGCGCGGGTCTTGAGGGCGCGTGCATAGGCCAGCGATTCCTCGAAGGACTGCGAGGCCGAGAACACGGCCTCGGCATGGCGCGAGGCGAGCTCGCGCCCATCGGCCGAGGCGCCGGCCTGCACCAGCACCGGATGGCCCTGCGGCGCGCGCGGCAGGTTCAGCGGGCCCTGCACCGCGAAGTGCTCGCCGTGGTGCGCGATGGGGTGCACCTTGGCGGCGTCGACGAAGCTGCCCGAGGCCTTGTCGCCGACGAAGGCGCCGTCTTCCCAGCTGTCCCACAGCGCCTTCACGATGTCGGCGAACTCCGAGGCGCGCGCGTAGCGCTTCGCGTGGTCGGGCGTGGCCTCGAGGCCGAAGTTGCGCGCCGAGGGCAGGTCGGCCGTGGTCACCATGTTCCAGCCGGCGCGGCCATTGCTCACGTGGTCGAGCGTGGAGAAGCGGCGCGCGATGTTGTAGGGTTCGTTGTAGCTGGTCGAGGCGGTGGCGATCAGCCCGATATGGGTGGTGGCCGCGGCCACGCAGGCCAGCAGGATGGTGGGCTCGAGCGCGGTGATCGGGCGGAAGTGGATCTGGTCGACGATGGCCGCGTTGTCGGCCAGGAAGATCGCGTCGAGCTTGCCCGCTTCCGCGATCTGCGCGGTGCGGATGTAGTGCTGGATGTCGGCGAAGGCCCAGGGGTCGGCCTCGGGCAGGCGCCAGGCCGAGGGCACGAAGCCCGAGTGCAGGATGTTGACGTTCAGGTGCAGCCGCCGGGGAGGCGCGCCGCGGGTGGCGGAGCCGCTCATCGGGCGATCACTTCGAGAAGTAGTCGGGCAGGCGGTAGCCGGCCCACACGGGATTGGCGAGGAAGACGCGCTGGAACTCGGGCGACTGGTAGGCCGCGACGATGTCCTGCGCGAACTTCGCCTTCTCGTTGCCGCGCTTGACCGCCACCACGTTGACGTAGGGCAGGGTCATGTCCTCGAGCTTGAGCGCCTCGGTGAGCTTGAGGCCCGAGGCCACGGCGAAGTTGCCCTGCACGGCGGCGAGGTCGGCGTCGGCCAGCGAGCGCGGTGCCTGGGCGGCATCGAGCGGCACCAGCTTCAGGCGCTTGGGGTTGCTCGAGATGTCGCGCTCGGACACGCTCAGCGGGTTCACGCCGGTCTTGAGCTGCACCCAGCCGATGGCCGCGAGGATGTTGAGCGCGCGCGCTGCGTTCACCGGGTCGGCCGGCAGCGTGACGGTGGCGCCGTCGGGCACGCTGGCCAGCGACTTGTGGCGCTGCGAATAGAGGCCCATCGGCGGCGTCGGCACGTGGACGATCGGCACCAGGTCGAAGTTCTGCTGCTGGTTGGTGGCGTTGAGGTAGAGCGTGTGCTGGAAGATGTTGGCGTCGATCTGGCCGCGCTCGACCGCGTCGTTGGGCTGCACGCCCTGGCTGAACTCGACGTACTTGACGGTGTAGCCGAGCTTGGCGAGCTGGGGCTCGATGCCCTTGGTGAAGGCGTCGCGGTACGGGCCCGGCATGAAGCCGACGCGCAGGTCGGCGGCCTGGGCCGCGCTGGCGAGGCCCAGCGCGAGGGCGAGACCGCCGGCAAGGGCCAGGCGGCGGGAAAGGGCGAGAGGGCGCATGAGAGAGGGGCTCCAGAACTGAACCGGGCACTCTAGGAGCCGCTGCCGCGCATGCGAACGAATATTCGTAAGCTTGCATATGCGGACAGCGGTCATAGGATCGCTGGCATGACACAACACATCGGAATCGTGGGCTGCTCCGCCGAAGGCGCGGCCCTTTGCTACAAGACCATCTGCGTGGAGGGCGCCGCGCTGCTCGGTGCGCACGCACACCCCGAGGTGTCGATGCACACGCCCTCGCTCGCGGACTACGTGCGCTGCCTCGATGCGGGCGACGTGGCCGGCGTGGGCGAGCTGATGCTCGCTTCGGCGCGCAAGCTGCAGGCCGCGGGTGCCGACTTCCTGATCTGCCCCGACAACACGATCCATCAGGCCTTCGACTATGTTGCGCCGCGTTCGCCGCTGCCCTGGCTGCACATCGCCGAGGTGGCGGCCGACGAGGCCGTGCGGCGCGGCTTCCGGCGCATCGGCATCACGGGCACGCGCTGGCTGGTCGACAGCGAGGTCTATCCGTCCAGGCTCGCGGCGCGCGGCCTCGAGTACCGCAGGCCCAACGCGCAAGAGCGCGACGAGACCGGGCGCGTGATCATGGACGAGCTGGTCAACGGCATCTTCAGCCCCGAGGGCGTGGCGAGCTTCCAGCGCGTGATCGAGCGCATGAAGACGCAGGAGGGCTGCGACGCGGTGGTGCTGGGCTGCACCGAGATCCCGCTGATCATCAGCGATGCGAACTCGGCGCTGCCGACGCTCGATTCGACGCGGCTGCTGGCGCGCGCGGCGCTGCGGCGGGCGGTGAATCGCGAGGGCTGAGTGCCCGCTACCGTTCGGCCTGAGCTTGTCGAAGGCGGGGCGCGGGCTTCGACAGGCTCAGCCTGAACGGTTGTGAAGCACTGCTCGCCCTGATCCGTTCGGCCTGAGCTTGTCGAAGGCGGGGTGCAGCCTCGACAAGCTCGGTGTGAACGGAATCGTTCAATCCGCGAGGAAATCCTCGATCAGCTTCGCCACCCGCTGCGGCTGGTCGTGGTGCAGCATGTGGCCGGCATCGGCCAGCTGCTCGATACGCACCGAGGGCACCGAGGCCAACCGCTGGTGGAATTCCTCGAGCGTGTAGCGGCTCTTCCACCAGCCCTGCAGGCTGTCGTCGGCGGCCTCGATCATCAGCGTGGGCGCGGCAATGCGCGCATAGAGCGCGCGCACCTCGTCGACGCGGAAGATGTTGGCGTTGATGACCTTGTGCGCGGCCTCGCCGAGGATCTGCCAGCGCGCGCTGCCGTCGGGCTGCGCGCGGCTGGCCGACCAGTGGCTCGCGAGCCAGTCGGCCTTGTCCTGCGACAGGCGCGGGTTGGTCTTCATGAGCCGGCGCGCCACGCCGTCGACGGCCGAGTAGCCCGCGAGTTCGAGTTCGCCGCGGTGCAGCCGCTTGAGTTCGTCGATCCACTGGCCGTAGCGCGCGGGCGCTTCCTCGGGCTGGCGCGCGGGCATGCCGAAGCCCTCGAGGTTGACCAGCCGGCGGATGCGCTCGGGCCGCACGCCCGCGTAGTGCATGACGACGTTGCCGCCCATGCTGTGGCCCACGAGGTCGACCGGGCGCGCGGCCTCGCCTTCGCCCGCGTAGTGGTCGAGCAGCCATTCGAGGTCGGCCAGGTAGTCGGGCAGCCAGTAGTTGTCGACCCCGCCGCCGTCGGTGAGGCCGAAGCCGCGCCAGTCGGGCGCGACGATGAAGCGTTCCTCGGCCAGCGCGTCGACCACGAACTGCCAGGAGGCGGCCACGTCCATCCAGCCGTGCACCAGCACCAGCGGCGGGCGCTCGGCCGAGGGCTGGCCCCAGAGGCGCACGTGGTAGCGGAGGTTGCGCACGGGCACGAATTCGCTGCGCGAGGGACGGAGGGCGTGGTACATGGCACCGATGATAAGGAGCCGGGTCGGCGCACGCAGTCCGCCAGACGACAGCCGCGTGACGGCCGTGCCGCTCGGGTTTGGCGCCGCCGCCAGCGCGCTGCGGAGCCCGGCGGTACATTTCCGCGCATGCAAAAAATCAGACTCGGTCAGAGCGACCTTCACGTCACGCCCATCTGCCTCGGCACCATGACCTTCGGCGAGCAGGTCGACGAGCCCACGGCCCATGCCATCCTGGCGCGCTCGCTCGAGCGCGGCGTCGACTTCATCGACACGGCCGAGATGTACTCGGTGCCCACGCGCCAGGAGACCTACGGCGCGACCGAGACCATCATCGGCAACTGGTTCGCGGCCAACCCCGGCGCGCGCCAGAAGCTGACGCTGGCGAGCAAGGTCGCGGGCCCGCTGCGCAACACGCCCTGGGTGCGCGAAGGCGTGGGCATGACGGGCGCGGACATCGTGGCCTCGTGCGAGGCGAGCCTCAAGCGGCTGCAGACGGACGTGATCGACCTCTACCAGATCCACTGGCCCGAGCGCCACGTGCCGGCCTTCGGCAACATCTACTACGACCCGGCCAAGGAGGTCTCGCAGACCCCGATCCGCGAACAGCTCGAGGCGCTGGCCGGGCTGGTGAAGGCCGGGAAGATCCGCGCCATCGGCCTGTCGAACGAGACGCCCTACGGCGTGCACGAGTTCGTGCGCCTGGCCGAGGAACACGGCCTGCCGCGCGTGGCGACGGTGCAGAACGTCTACAACCTCGCGAGCCGCGGCGCCGAGAACGGCCTCGACGAAACCATGCACCGGCTCGGCGTGTCGCTGCTGGCCTATTCACCGCTGGCCTATGGCCTGCTGACGGGCAAGTACGACCAGAGCGGCATCACCGGCCCAAACGCGCCGCAGGAAGCGCGCATCACGCGCTACGAATCGGTGCGCAAGCTGCGCTGGGGCCGGCCCGACGCGCTCAAGGCCGCGCGCCGCTACAACCAGCTCGCGCTCGACAACGGCCTGACGCCGGTGAAGCTCGCGCTGGCCTTCTGCTACACCAAGTGGCAGGTGGCGAGCACCATCATCGGCGTGCGCACGGTCGAGCAGCTCGACGAGGACATCGATGCCTGGGGCACGACGCTGTCGCCCGAACTGCTGGCGCAGATCGACGCGATCCGCTGGGAGATCCGCGACCCGGCGGCCTGAGCCGGCCTCGCCCGCCATGGCCAGGAAGAATGCCCACGTCTCCGAGACGCCCGCCACCCAGCTCTTGCGCGCCCACCAGGTCGCGTTCACCGAGCACCCCTACGAATACATGGAGCACGGCGGCGCCCAGCGCGGCGCCGAGATGCTGGGGCTCGATCCGTTCATGGTGATCAAGACGCTGGTGATGCAGGACCAGGACGCCAGGCCGCTGGTGGTGCTGATGCACGGCAACCGCACCGTGTCGACCAAGAACCTCGCGCGGCAGATCGGCGCCAAGTCGGTCGAGCCCTGCAAGCCCGAGGTGGCGCAGCGCCACAGCGGCTACATGGTGGGCGGCACCTCGCCCTTCGGCACCAGGCGAGAGATGCCGGTGTACGTGGAGGCGACGGTGCTCGCGCTGCCGCGCATCGTGCTCAACGGCGGGCGGCGCGGCTACCTGATCGGCATCGACCCGCAGGTGTGCGTGCAGCTGCTGGGCGCGACGCCGGTGGAGTGCGCGCTGGCAGAATAGCCGGCTCCTGCGATTCGATCGTCGGCGCTGCGCGTCCCGCCCGGGGCGCATCGGCGCGGCGATGCGTCCCCCGAAGAACAACACCGATCCGCGGAGACCCGCCTTGACCTTTCACCTGCCTACCCTGATCGCCATCGTGGCGTCGTACCTGCTCGGCTCGCTGTCCTTCGCCGTCATCGTGAGCAGGGCGCTCGGCATGGCCGACCCGCGCAGCTACGGCAGCAAGAACCCCGGCGCGACCAACGTGCTGCGCTCGGGCAACAAGGGCGCGGCGCTGGCCACGCTGCTGCTCGACGCGGTCAAGGGCTGGGTGCCGGTGTTCGTGATCCGCCACTGGGGCGCGCAATGGGGCCTGGACGACGGCGTGGCCGCGGTGGCCGGGGTGGCCGCCTTCCTCGGCCACCTGTACCCGGTGTTCTTCGGCTTCCAGGGCGGCAAGGGCGTGGCGACGGCGGCCGGCGTGCTGGTCGGCATCGCGCCCTGGCTCGGGCTCGCGACCGGCGCCACCTGGCTGATCATCGCGGTGTTCTTCCGCTACTCCTCGCTCTCCTCGCTGGTCGCCGCCTTCTTCGCGCCGGCCTACTACCTGATCGGCGGCGGCATCGCGTGGCCGCTGAGCCGCACGGCGCTGGTCGCCATCATCGTCATGAGCCTGCTCTTGATCTGGCGGCATCGCGAGAACATCCGCCGGCTCGCCGCCGGCACCGAGTCCAAGCTGGGCTCCAAAAAGAAGAAGGACTGAAGGAATCACCATGGGCAACATCACCCGCTTCCACGTCGGACCGCGTCTTTCCGAGACCGCGGTGCACAACGGCACCATCTACCTCGCGGGCCAGGTGCCCGACGACACCACGCAGGACATCCGCGGCCAGACCCAGCAGGTGCTGGCCATGGTCGACCGCCTGCTGGCCGAGGCCGGCAGCGACAAGTCGCGCATCCTCATGACGCAGATCTTCCTGGCCGACATCGCCGACATCACGGCGATGAACGAGGTCTGGGACGCCTGGATCCCGGCCGGCAACACGCCGCCGCGCGCGACGGTGCAGGCCAAGATGGCCAACACCGGCTACAAGATCGAGATCGTGGTGACGGCCGCGCAGGCCTGATTCGCGCTTCGCTTCAGTAGCGCTTCTCGAGCACCATCTGGTCGGCGTCGCGCCGCATCGAGAAGCGGTTGATGAAGCTGTTGCCCAGCAGCACGAAGGGCATCGATTGCGGCGAGACGATGGCATCGAGGTCGTAGACCTCGACGTCGCCCACGCGCACCGAGCGCAGCCGCAGCAGATAGCCGGGCGCCACGCCGTTGGCGGTGTTGACCTGCACCGGCCGGCCCTTGCTGTAGTCGAGGCCGATGCGCTGCGCGTCGGCCACCGACATGGCGACCGTGGTCGCGCCGGTGTCGAGCATGAAGGTGACCGGGCGATCGTTGATCAGGCCCTGGGTCATGAAATGGCCGCGGCTGTCGGCCGGCAGCACGATGCGGTTGCCACTGCCGCCCGAGGGACCGCCGCCGCCGATGCTCACGGGCGTGTCCATGCGCAGCGTGACGCGCTTTCCCTCGGACTCGACCACCGCCTGCTCGGACTGCAGCGAGACCAGCTTCACGCCCTGGAAGGTTTCGCCCACCGCCACCGTCTTGGGCGCGCTGCCGTTGACGATCAGGATCGCGCGGCTGCCGATGGTGCCGGTCAGCATCACCGAGTCGGCCGCGAGCGCCGACGATGCCGCCGCCGCGGCCAGAACGAACGCGGCGACGGCGCAAGCCTTCATGGGCCGGGACTCAGTCGCGGAAGTTGTTGAAGGACAGCGGGGTATCCGGCACGTCCTTCTTGATCAGCGCCATGGCGGCCTGCAGGTCGTCGCGCTTGGCGCCGGTGACGCGCACCGCGTCGCCCTGGATCGCGGCCTGCACCTTGATCTTGCTGTCCTTGATCAGGCGCTGGATCTTCTTGGCGATGTCGCCCTCGATGCCGTTCTTGATCTTGATGACCTGCTTGACCTTGTCGCCGCCGATCTTCTGCACGTCGCCCTTGTCGAGGAAACGCACGTCGACGCTGCGCTTGGTGAGCTTGCTGCGCAGGATGTCCTCGACCTGCACGAGCTGGAACTCGGCATCGCCGGTCATGGTGATCTCCTTGTCCTTGAGCTCGACGGCAGCCGCTGTGCCCTTGAAGTCGAAACGGGTGGCGATTTCCTTGGCGGTGTTCTCGACGGCGTTCTTGACCTCGGGCAGATTGGGTTCGCAGACGGTGTCGAAAGACGGCATGGGCTCTCCTCAGATGTCACGGTAGCTGGATGCGACAATTCTCCCATGATCGTGGAGCACAACGTCCCGCTGCAGCCGTACAACAGCTTCGGCATCGTCGCGCGCGCGCAGCACCTGGTGCGCATCGCGAGCGAGGCCGACCTGGCCGCGCTGCATGCCGACACCGAATGGCGCGCCGCGCCGCGTTTCGTGCTGGGTGGCGGCAGCAATATCGTGTTGACCGGCGACGTCAAGCCGCTGGTCCTGAAGGTGGAGATCCAGGGCCGCCGGCTGGTCGAGGAGACGCCGCGCGCCTGGATCGTGGAGGCCGGCGCGGGCGAGGTCTGGCACGACACCGTGCAGTGGACCCTGGCGCAGGGCTATCCGGGGCTCGAGAACCTCGCGATGATCCCGGGCACGGTGGGCGGCGCGCCGGTGCAGAACATCGGCGCCTACGGCGTCGAGCTGCAGGACCGCTTCGACTCGCTCGATGCCTTCGACCTGGAAACCGGCCGCAGCTTCACGCTCGACGCGGCGCAATGCGCCTTCGGCTACCGCGACTCGGTGTTCAAGCACGTGCGCGGCGCCGGCGGCGCCAACGATTTCGGCCTGGCGGGCCGCGCGCTGATCACGCGCGTGCGCTTCCGGCTGCCCAAGCCCTGGAAGGCGGTGGCGGGCTACCTCGACCTGGAACGCAGGATGGAGGAAACCGGCAACTTCACGCCCGATGCGAACGACATCTTCGACTGGATCTGCGCCATCCGCCGCGCCAAGCTGCCCGACTGGCGGGTGCTGGGCAACGCGGGCAGCTTCTTCAAGAACCCGACCGTCACGCCCGAGCAGTGCGCGGACATCATCGCGCGCGAGCCGAAGATCGTGCACTACCCGATGGACGACGGCAGCATCAAGCTCGCGGCCGGCTGGCTGATCGACGCCTGCGGCTGGAAGGGCAAGTCGGTGGGCAATGCCGGCGTCTACGAGAAGCAGGCGCTGGTGCTGGTCAACCGCGGCGGCAACGAGAACCCGGTGACCGGCGGCGAGGTGATGACGCTGGCCAAGGCGATCCAGACCAGCGTGTACGAACGTTTCGGCATCCGGCTGGAGCCCGAGCCGGTGGTCGTCTGACCCGGCATCGCCCGGCCGCATGGATCTCGACTTCCTGCACCTGAACTACCGCCGGCGCATTGCCGCGCTGGTGTGGCTGCGGCGGCTCGTGATCCTGGCGGCGATCGCCGCGCTGGTGTTCTCGCGCGGGCGCTGGTGGAGCGTGGCGCTGGGATTCATCGGCACCGGGTTGCTGGTGGCCGTGATGGGCTGGTTCGAGACCAGCCTGCGCCGCCAGTTCATCCGCGAGGCGCGGCTACCGCCCTTCCTGGTCCACAAGCTGATCGCGGCCCACCCGCAACTGAGCCGGCGCGACGCCGAGCTGGTGCTGCGCGGCCTGCGCCAGTTCTTCATGGCGCATCTGCGCAGCGGGCGCAAGTTCGTCGGCATGCCCTCGAAGGTGGCCGACACCGCCTGGCACGAATTCATCCTCCATACCCAGGGCTACCAGCACTGGTGCCAGGCGGCCTTCGGCGGCCTGCTGCACCACACGCCGGCCGAGGTGCTGGGGCGCGATCCCAAGCGCAACGACGGTCTGCGCCGCAGCTGGTACTGGGCCTGCAAGGAGGAGAGCATCGATCCGCGCAAGCCGGCGCGGCTGCCGCTCCTGTTCGCGCTCGACGTCAAGTTCGGCATCGAGGGCGGCTTCAACTACGTGCCCGACTGCCGCGACATCGACCGGCAGGCCGGCTCCGATGCCCACTGCGGCACGAGCTTCGGCGAAGGCGGCTCGTCGAGCGGTGGCTGTGGCGGTGACGCGGGCGGCTTCGGCGGCAGCGAATCGAGCGGCGGCGATGGCGGCGGCGGCGATTCTTCTGGCGGCGGCGCGGATGGCGGCGGCTGCGGTGGGGGCTGCGGCGGCGGAGGCGGCGGGGACTGAGCGCCTCGCGCCGGTGGCACCCAAGAAAAAAGCAGGCGCGAGGCCTGCTTTCTTCATTGGAAGCCGCTGGGGCTTACTTGCCGCTGTCGTCGTTCGCGAGCTTCGGCAGCGCCGCGCCCTGGCTCGAGGCCAGCAGGCCGGTCTTGGTGTAGATGCCGAGCTTCTCGCGCGTGTCGACGATGTCGAGGTTGCGCATCGTCAGCTGACCGATGCGGTCCAGCGGCGTGAACGCGCCCTCGACCTTTTCCATGCTCAGGCGCTCGGGCTTGTAGGTGAGGTTCGGCGACTCGGTGTTGAGGATCGAGTAGTCGTTGCCGCGGCGCAGCTCGACCGTGACCTCGCCGGTGATCGCGCGCGCCACCCAGCGCTGGGCGGTCTCGCGCAGCATGATGGCCTGCGGGTCGAACCAGCGGCCCTGATAGAGCAGGCGGCCCAGGCGGCGGCCGTGGTCGCGGTACTGCTCGATGGTGTCCTCGTTGTGGATGCCGGTCACCAGGCGCTCGTAGGCGATGAACAGCAGCGCGAGGCCGGGGGCCTCGTAGATGCCGCGGCTCTTGGCCTCGATGATGCGGTTCTCGATCTGGTCGCTCATGCCCAGGCCGTGGCGCCCGCCGATGCGGTTGGCCTCGAGGATCAGCTCGACCAGGTTGGGGTAGCTCACGCCGTTGAGCGCGACCGGCACGCCTTCCTCGAATCGCACCGAGACGGTTTCGCGCTTGACCTCGACCTCGTCCTTCCAGAAGGCCACGCCCATGATCGGCTGCACGATCTGGATGCCGCTGTTCAGGTGCTCGAGGTCCTTGGCTTCGTGCGTGGCGCCGAGCATGTTGGAGTCGGTCGAGTAGGCCTTCTCGGCCGACATCTTGTAGGCGAAGCCGGCCTGCTGCATGAAGGCCGACATTTCGGCGCGGCCGCCGAGCTCGTCGATGAAGACCTGGTCGAGCCAGGGCTTGTAGATCTTCAAGCTCGGGTTGGTCAAGAGGCCGTAGCGGTAGAAACGCTCGATGTCGTTGCCCTTGTAGGTGCTGCCGTCGCCCCAGATGTGGACGTCGTCTTCCTTCATGGCCGACACCAGCATCGTGCCGGTGACCGCGCGGCCCAGCGGCGTGGTGTTGAAGTAGGTGACGCCGGCCGTCGTGACGTGGAAGGCGCCGGCCTGCAGCGCGGCCAGGCCTTCGTTGGCGAGCTGCGCACGGCAGTCGATCAGGCGCGCGTTCTCGGCGCCGTACAGCATTGCCTTGCGCGGGATCTCGTCGTAGTCGGGCTCGTCGGGCTGGCCGAGGTTGGCGGTGTAGGCGTAGGGGATCGCGCCCTTGTTGCGCATCCAGTGCAGCGCCGCGCTGGTATCGAGGCCGCCCGAGAAGGCGATGCCGACCTTCTGGCCGGCGGGAACGTTTTGGAGGATGGTCGACATGCTGGGAGGCTCCGTGCGGTTCAGCCGAAGTGGCAGATGTAGCTGTAGGGCTCGCCGCTCACGCGGATCTGGAAGCTGGAGTTGCCCGGAACGTCGAACTTCTGGCCGGGGCCGGAGGCGATCCACTCGGTGGTGCCCGCGAGCTGGTACTCGCAGCTGCCGGCGGTGCCTTCCATGATCTCGGGGGCGCCGGTGTTGAAGGTCAGGGTGGACGGCAGGATCACGCCGACCGATTTCTTCGTGCCATCGGCCAGCGTGAGGCTGTGGCTCACGCACTTGCCGTCGAAGTAGACATTGGCCTTGGTGGCCACAGCGGCGCTGTTCAGGGTGTCGGTAATCGTCATGGAATGGCGCCGGCGCCGGAGCGTTCGGCTGGTCGAGGACGGCACCGCGCAGGCGGCGCACCCCTCAGGGGTTGGAGAAGTCCTCGATTTTAGGGGCTTGGCCGGAGGCGCCTGGCCGGCCGGCCGCCTCAGCGGTGCCAGCCGTGGTAGCCGCCGCCGCGCCAGCCGCCGTAGCCGCCGCGGTAACCGCCGTAGCCCCGGTAGCCGCCGCCCCAGCCACGCGAGTAGCCGAGGTTCAGCGAGATGCCGACCGGCGGGTAGACGTAGGGCTGCGGATAGGCATAGGCCGGCTGCACGTAGACCGGCGCCGGATAGACCGCGGCCGGATAGGCGGGCTGGCCATAGACCGGGGCCGGCTGCGTGCCCGACACCACCACGCCCGGCTCGGGCACGACGTCGTCCCAGGGCGAGCCCGTGGCGTACTGCTGGCCTTGCTGCTGCTGCGGCGGTTGCTGCGCATAGCCGCGGTTTTCGGTTTCGACCGGGTAGGGCGTGAGCTGGTTCTGCGGCGTCACCGGCGCGGTGGTCACGCCATAGGCGTTGGCCTCGACGGGGATGGTGGCGCCGGGCTGGTAGTCGGTGCGCGTGGTGTAGCGGCGGCCGTTGTACTCGTAGGTGACGTTGTAGCTGGTGCCGGCGCCGTCGCGCACCGGCGTGGCCGAGAGCACGCGCGCCTGCACGGTCTGGCCCGACTGGGCATGCACCAGGCCCGCGCTGGCGGCGAGGACGCCGGCCAGCGAGAGGCCGAGGACGGTACGGATGGTCTGGGTATTCATGTTGGAGACTCCTGCGGATCGGGCGCTGTGCGCTGGGAGGAAGCCCGGCTGCGCCCGGTCCGGTTCGACGCCGGCCCGCCAGGCGGGTTCCGGCATTTACACGGCGTTCACAGCACGGTTTTCACAGTCGCTTACAGCGTCATGGCCCATTGTTCGGCGTCGAATCCCGCCGTGATGTCGGCCTGGCGCGCCTTTTGGCGCCAGTCCACCACCGGTCGCTTGATCAGGCTGGGGTTGGCGAGCAGCACGGCGCGCGCCGAGGCGGCGTCGACCACCGATTCGCGCGTGGCGTCGTCGAGCTTGCGCCAGGTGGTGCCGCGGCGGTTGACCAGCGTTTCCCAGCCCAGCGCGGCCAGCCAGCGGTCGAGCTCGGCCTCGGGCACGCCCTGTTTCTTGAAATCGTGGAAGGCGTAGGCCACGTCGTGGTCGGCTAGCCAGGCGCGGGCGCGCTTGACGGTGTCGCAGTTCGGAATGCCGTACAGAGTGGTCGAAGGGGTTGTCATGGCGCCGATGATGCGCGAGCGGCGGGTGGGCGACAATCCCGGCCTCCATGGAAACCCTGAACGACTGGCTCGAGCGCGCCGAGCGACTGCATCCCAAGAACATCGAGCTCGGACTCGAGCGCGCGAGAGAGATGGCCCAGCGCATGGCGCTGCGCTTCGACTGCCCCGTGATCACGGTGGCCGGCACCAACGGCAAGGGCTCGACCTGCGCCATGCTGGAGTCGATCCTGATACACGCCGGCTATCGCACGGCGGTCTTCACCTCGCCCCACCTGGTGCATTTCGAGGAGCGGCTGCGCCTTTCGGGCCAGTCGGTCGATGCTTCCAAAATGATAGCAAACTTCGAAGCCGTGGAAAAGGCCAGGGGCGACATGCCGCTGACCTATTTCGAGTTCACGACGCTCGGCATCCTGCGCTGCATGATCGAGGAGAAGCCCGACGTGGCGATCCTCGAGGTCGGCCTGGGCGGCCGGCTCGACGCGGTCAACATCATCGACGCCGACTGCTCGGTGATCACCAGCATCGACCTCGACCACATGGAATTCCTCGGCCCCGACCGCGAGAGCATCGGCTTCGAGAAGGCCGGCATCCTGCGCGCCGGCAAGCCGGCCATCGTGAGCGACCCGATGCCGCCGCAGAGCGTGGTCGACCATGCCGAGGCCATCGGCGCCGACCTCTGGCGCTTCGGGCGCGACTTCAACGTGTCGGGCGACAAGCAGCAATGGGGCTGGAGCGGCCGCGGCCGGCGCTACAGCGGGCTGGCCTATCCGGCGCTGCGCGGCGCCAACCAGCTGGTCAATGCGGCCGGCGTGCTGGCGGCGCTCGAATCGCTGCGCCAGCAGCTGCCGGTGACGGCGCAGGCGATCCGCAGCGGCCTCGCGATGGTCGAACTGCCGGGGCGCTTCCAGATCGTGCCGGGCCAGCCGGTGCTGGTGCTCGACGTGGCGCACAACGCGCATGCCGTGGCCGCGCTGACCGAGAACCTCGACGCGATGGGCTTCTATCCGACCACCCATGCCGTGTTCGGCGTGATGGCGGACAAAGACCTGGCGCCGATCCTCGCGCGCATCGGCCCGCTGATCGACCGCTGGTACTTCACCGACCTGCCGACCGCGCGCGCCGCCAAGGCGGCCGACCTGCTGGCCGCATGGCAGGCCCAGAACACGCGCAAGGACGCCACCGGCGAGGTCTTCGCCGGCCCCATGCAGGCGCTCCAGGCAGCCATCGAGCGCGCGGACCCCGCTGATAGAATCGTGGTCTTCGGATCGTTCTTCACCGTGGGCGGCGTGCTCGAGCATGGCACCCCCCGGCTGCAAGCCAAACACCTGTCCTCAACCTTGTCGCCCGGCGGCTGATTCGCAGGTCGATCGCGCCGGATTCCGCAGCTTCCCGCATCACTCGCAGCACTCCTTCAGGGACCGAACTTCATGGCGTTTTTCAAGTTCCGCGCGCGCGGCCCACAAGGCAACGAAGGACGCAGCGCACCGGCTGCGGTACCGGCGGAAAGTGTCGAATCCATGCGCCGTCGCGCCCGCCACCGCCTGCTGGGCGCCGCGGTGCTGGTGCTGCTGGGCGTGATCGGTTTCCCGCTGCTGTTCGACACCCAGCCGCGCCCGGTGTCGGTCGACATCCCGATCGAGATTCCCGACCGCAACAAGGTCAAGCCGCTGCCGGTGCCCCAGGCGCCCGCGCCGGCCGCCACCAGCGGCAGCGACAACGGCGACACCCGCGTGGCCGCCGCGACGCCGTCGCGTCCGCCGGCCGCATCGAGCGGCGGCATCATCACCGAGACCGCCGACGGCACCGAGATCGATGCCTCGGGCAAGCCGGTCAACAGCGCGCAGGCGCCTGCTCCCGCGCCGGCCAGGCCGGCCGAACCCAAGCCCGAGCCGAAACCGGAGCCCAAGCCGGAACACAAGCCCGAACCCAAACCCGAGCCCAAGCCGAAGCCCGAACCCAAGCCCGAGGCCAAGCCGGAACCGAAGCCCGCGCCCAAGCCCGCCGCGGTCGACGATGGCGCGCGTGCCCGCGCGCTGCTCGAAGGCAAGCCCATCGCCGCCGCGCCGGCCACGCCCAAGCCCGCCGCCGCGTCCGACGACAACGGCCGCTTCGTGGTGCAGGTCGGTGCCTTCGCCGATGCCGACAAGGCCCGCGAGGTGCGGCAGAAGCTCGAGAAGGCCGGCCTCAAGACCTATGTGAACGTGGCGAAGACGGCCGACGGCGAACGCACGCGTGTGCGTGTCGGTCCCTTCGGCTCGCGTGCCGAGGCCGACAAGGCCGCCGAGCGGGTGAAGGCCTTGTCTTTGTCGGCCGCGATCCTCACCTTGTAATTCGCCACCGCCTGAAGCCGCCGTGGCCTTGCTCGACTGGATCGCCGTCGCGCTCATCGTGGTGTCGATGCTGTTCGGCCTCGTGCGCGGGCTGGTGTTCGAAGTGATCTCGCTGGTCGGCTGGGTGGTGGCTTTCGTGGTGGCGCAGTGGTTCGCGTCCGATGTGGCGGCCTGGTTGCCGGGCGGCGATCCGCAGGCGTCCTGGCGCTATCCGCTGGCCTTCGTGCTGCTGTTCGTGGCGGTCGCGTTCGGCGTGGGCCTGGTGGCCTCGCTCACGCGCAAGCTGATCGCCGCCGTGGGATTGCGTCCGGTCGACCGGATCCTGGGCGGTGCCTTCGGCGCGGCCCGGGGCGCGGTGGCGCTGCTGGTGTTGGCAGTGGTTGTTCATTTGCTGGCGTTGAGCGACAGTGCCTGGTGGCACGAATCGCGCAGCGCCGTTGTTCTCGACGCGGCATTGCAGAGCCTGAAGCCTGCATTGCCCGAAAAATTGGCAAGCTACCTGCCCTGAGAGGATCGCTTCATGTGTGGAATCGTCGGCGTTGTCAGCAACGCACCCGTCAACCAGCTGCTCTATGACGCGCTGCTGCTGCTGCAGCACCGCGGCCAGGATGCCGCCGGCATCGTCACGCTGCAGGAACGCAAGTTCTTCATGCACAAGGCCAAGGGCATGGTGCGCGACGTGTTCCGCACCCGCAACATGCGCGCGCTGCCCGGCAGCGTGGGCCTGGGCCAGGTGCGCTACCCGACCGCGGGCAATGCCTACAGCGAGGAAGAGGCGCAGCCCTTCTACGTCAACGCGCCCTTCGGCATCGTGCTGGTGCACAACGGCAACCTGACCAACGCCCACGCGCTGCGCGCCGAGCTGTTCTCGACCGACCACCGCCACACCAACACCGAGAGCGACTCCGAGGTGCTGCTCAACGTGCTCGCCAACGAGCTCGAGCACGCATCGCACGGCGTGCCGCTGAACCCGGCCGAGGTCTTCGCCGCGGTGCGCAGCATGCACAAGCGCCTGCGCGGCTCGTACGCCGTGGTGTCGCTGATCGCGGGTCACGGCCTGCTGGCCTTCCGCGATCCCTACGGCATCCGCCCGCTGTGCATCGGCCGCAGTGCCGACGGCACCGTGATGGTGGCCAGCGAATCGGTGGCGCTCGAGGGCTCGGGCCACACCTTCGAACGCAACGTGCTGCCCGGCGAGGCGGTGTTCGTCGACATGCAGGGCCAGCTCCATTCGATGCAGTGCGCCGATGCGCCCACGCTCAATCCCTGCATCTTCGAGTTCGTGTACCTGGCGCGTCCCGACTCGGTGCTCGACGGCATCTCGGTCTACCAGGCGCGCCTGAACCTCGGCGAGACGCTGGCCAAGCGCGTGGTCTCGACCGTGCCGCCGAACCAGATCGACGTGATCATCCCGATCCCCGAATCGAGCCGCCCGAGCGCCACGCAGCTCGCGCACCTGCTGGGCGTTCCGTACCGCGAGGGCTTCGTCAAGAACCGCTACGTGGGCCGCACCTTCATCATGCCGGGCCAGGGCGTGCGCAAGAAGTCGGTGCGCCAGAAGCTCAACGTGATCGCGAGCGAGTTCAAGGGCCGCAACGTGCTGCTGGTCGACGACTCGATCGTGCGCGGCACCACCAGCCGCGAGATCGTGCAGATGGCGCGCGACGCCGGCGCGCGCAAGGTCTACCTCGCGAGCGCCGCGCCGCCGGTGCGCTATCCCAACGTCTACGGCATCGACATGCCGACCAAGGACGAGCTGGTGGCGCACGACCGCACCGTGGAAGAGATCCGCGAGCTGATCGGCTGCGACGCGCTGATCTATCAGGACGTCGACGCGATGAAGCGCGCCATCGGCTCGCTCAACGGCAAGCTCGACGGCTTCGATGCCTCGTGCTTCGACGGCGTCTATGTCACCGGCGACATCGACACCGAAGCCATCTCGCGCATGAACGGCAACCGCCCGCGCATCGAGGAGACCGAAGAGGACTCCTCGCGCCTCGCGCTGCCCAACCTGAGCTGATCTCCTTCCGACATTCCTCGTTGGCCTCGCGCCCGAAAGTTTCCGTGACCGATCGACCCCTGCCTCCCGGCCTGCACCGCGACACGCTGGCCCTGCGCACCGCGCTCGAACGCAGCGTGCATGGCGAGCACTCCGAAGCGCTCTACCTCACCAGCGGCTTCGTGCAGCCCGACGCCGAGACCTCGGCCCGCCGCTTCGCCGGCACCGAGGAAGGCTTCACCTACGCGCGCACCTCGAACCCCACCGTCAGCAGCTTCGAGCGCCGGCTCGCCGCGATGGAAGGCACCGAGGCCGCGATCGCCGCCTCCAGCGGCATGGGTGCGATCCTCATGATGTGCATGGGCCTGCTCAAGGCCGGCGACCACGTCGTGTGCTCGCGTTCGATGTTCGGCTCGACCATCAACCTGATCGGGCGCGAGTTCGGCAAGTTCGGTGTCGAGACCACCTTCGTTTCGCAGACCGACGTGGCGGAGTGGCGCGCCGCGGTGCGGCCCACCACCAGGCTGCTGTTCGCCGAGACGCCGACCAATCCGCTGACCGAGGTCTGCGACATCCGCGCGCTGGCCGACGTGGCGCACGAGGCGGGCGCGCTGCTCGCGGTCGACAACTGCTTCTGCTCGCCCGCGCTGCAGCGGCCCGCCGAGCTCGGCGCCGACCTGATCATCCATTCGGGCACCAAGCATCTCGACGGCCAGGGCCGCGTGATGGCGGGCGCGATCTGTGGTCCCTCGAAGCTGATCGTCGACGTGTTCGGCCCGGTGGTGCGCACCGCGGGCATGGTGCTGTCGCCGTTCAACGCCTGGGTCGTGCTCAAGGGGCTCGAGACGCTCAACGTGCGCATGCAGGCGCACTGCGCGAACGCGCTGGCCGTCGCGCAATGGCTCGAGGCCCAGCCGGGCATCGAGCGCGTGTACTACCCGGGGCTCGCCTCGCATCCGCAGCATGAACTGGCGATGCGCCAGCAGGCGGGGCAGGGCGGGGCGGTCGTGTCCTTCATCGTGAAGGGCGGCGATCCCGAGACCGCGCGCGCCAACGCCTTCCACGTCATCAACAGCACCGAGGTCGTGAGCATCGCCACCAACCTCGGCGACGTGAAGACCATCATCTCGCACCCGGCCACCACTTCGCACGGACGCCTGTCCGAGGACCAGCGCCAGGCGGCCGGCATCGGCCAGGGCCTGATCCGCCTCGCGGTCGGCCTCGAGCACGTCGACGACATCAAGGCCGACCTGTCGCGCGGCCTTTCCACCCTGAATTTCTGAATCCCGCCTCCATGACCGGCAAAGTCCGCACCCGCATCGCTCCGTCTCCCACCGGCTTCCTGCACCTGGGCACCGCGCGCACCGCGCTCTATTCGTGGGCCTATGCGCGCCACCATGGCGGCGAGTTCGTGCTGCGCATCGAGGACACCGACGTCGCGCGCTCCACGCAGGATTCGACCGACCAGATCCTCGCGTCGATGCACTGGCTCGGCCTCGACTACGACGAGGGCCCGATCTACCAGATGCAGCGCCTCGAGCGCTACCGCGCCGTGATCGCGCAGATGCTCGAAGCCGGCACGGCCTACCACTGCTACGCCACGCCCGCCGAGCTCGACGAGATGCGTGAGGCGCAGAAGGCGCGCGGCGAGAAGACCCTGTACGACCGCCGCTGGCGCCCCGAGCCCGGCAAGGTGCTGCCGCCCGTGCCCGAGGGCGTGCCGCCGGTGGTGCGCTTCTGCAATCCACCCGAAGGCGACGTGACTTGGAACGACCTCGTCAAGGGCGAGATCACCATCAACAATCGCGAGATCGACGACCTGATCATCCTGCGGCCCGACGGTGTGCCCACCTACAACTTCGCCGTGGTGGTCGACGACTGGGACATGAACATCACGCACGTGTTCCGCGGCGACGAGCACATCAACAACACGCCGTGGCAGATCAACATCTTCCACGCGCTCGGCGCGCCGCTGCCGCAGTTCGGCCATGTGCCCGTGATCCTCGGCGACGACGGCCAGAAGCTCTCGAAGCGCCGCGGCGCCGTGAGCGTGACCGCCTACGAAGACAACGGCTATCTGCCCGAGGCGATGCTCAACTACCTCGCGCGCCTCGGCTGGAGCCACGGCGACGACGAGCTGTTCACGCGCGAGCAGATGGTGAGCTGGTTCGACGGCTCGCACCTGTCGAAGAGCCCGGCGCAATGGGACGCGGCCAAGCTCGCGTGGGTCAACGCGCAGTACATCAAGGCCAAGCCCGATGACGCGCTCGCGCCGCTGGTGGCCGCACAACTGAAGAAGCGTGGCATCGAGGCCGACGATCGGCTCGTCGCGATCTGCGCGCTGTTCAAGGACCGCTGCGAGACCACGGTCGCGCTGGCCGATTGGGCCGCGGCCTTCTATGCCGACGTCCACGCGAGCGACGCGGATCGTGCGCAGCACATCACTGATGCGGTGAAGCCGGCGGTGGCCACGCTTGCGGATAAACTCTCCACCCTTCCGACGTGGGACAAGGCGACGATCGCCGCGGCCATCAAGGAAACCCTGGCTGCGCATTCGCTCAAGATGCCTGCTCTGGCGATGCCGGTGCGTGTTCTCGTGATGGGAACCCCACAGACGCCATCGCTCGATGCGGTCCTCGCGATTTTTTCTAAAGAAAAAATCATCGAGCGTTTGAAAGTGGCCTAAAAATCGGTCTATAATTTGAGGCTCGACACCGACACAAGGTGATTCTGAAAAGAAGCACTGGAATGTCAAAGAGGGGGTATAGCTCAGCTGGGAGAGCGCTTGCATGGCATGCAAGAGGTCATCGGTTCGATCCCGTTTACCTCCACCATCAAAAGTGTCGAGAAGAGAAGAAGTGCTGATCGCAGCACGGTTCCTAAGGTTTTGACCCTATCGTCTAGAGGCCTAGGACACCACCCTTTCACGGTGGCTACCGGGGTTCGAATCCCCGTAGGGTCGCCAGTTTCATGCAAGTGAAGCAGGCACGAGTCGTCAACACTCGACTCCGCAAGGAGTGAACGTTGTCTACCAGGAGTGGTAGTTCAGTTGGTTAGAATACCGGCCTGTCACGCCGGGGGTCGCGGGTTCGAGTCCCGTCCACTCCGCCACATAAAGCAACGGGCTACGCGAGCGATCGCGTAGCCCGTTTGTCATTTCCACCTTCGATTTCTTGCTTGCTCGGACTTCGTGCAACGCGGTCATCGCGCAAGACCCCCAAACGAACAAAGCCCGCACGAGGCGGGCTTTGGAAATATGGTCGTGAACTCTTACGCGGTCCACGCTACGGCAAAGATTCCCTTGCGGAAGTCATTGTTGTTTTTCTCGTCGTAGTGACTTCGACGCGCTGGTGTGAGATTCAGCTTGCCTGGCCAGGCAACGCCCGGATGGCCCGAGCGAGACCGGATTGTAGCAGGCACGCGCATACGACCCCGCGCAAGGGATCACGCACGGCGTGCGAAGCGTCCCGGCGGCAGTCCCACATGCCGACTGAACGCTGTGCTGAAGGTGCTCGCCGAGCTGTAGCCCACGCGTTCGGCGACCTCGGCGATCGCGAGCTCGCGATCGCCGAGCAGGTTCTTCGCGAGCGCCATGCGCCAGGCCAGCAGATATTCCATCGGTGGCAGTCCGACGGCGCGCGTGAAGCGATCGAAGAAGGCCGAGCGCGACAGCGCGGCCTTCTGCGCGAGTTGCGTCACGGTCCATGGCCGCGCGGGATCGGCGTGCAACTGGCGCATCGCGAGCGCGAGCCTCGCATCGGCCAGTCCGCGCAGCAGGCCGGGTGGCGCGTCCTCGCCGGAGGATGAACGCAGGGCCTCGACGAGCAGCACTTCCACCAGGCGCGTGAGCACGAACTCGCGCCCGGAGCGCTCCTCGCTCGACTCCTCGCCGACCAGCCGCACCAGCACCGAGAGCCGGTCGACGCCGCGCACGTGCACCAGCGTCGGCAGCAGCGAGACCAGCAAGGCCGCATCGGGCGAATCGAAGACGAAATAGCCGCCGAGCAGGCGCACGTCGGGCGGGCCGTCGCGCATGCCGTGGCGCACCTCGCCTTCGGGGGCGGGCGCGAGCTTGGGATCGATGTGAACGGGAGCGGCCGCCTCGAAGCTCGACAGCGTGAAGCTCGGCGTTGCCGGCATGAGCACGAAGTCGCCCGCTTCGAGGGCGATGGCTTCCTGTCCCTCGACCGCGAGGCGGCAACTGCCATCGATCACCGCGCAGAAGCTGGGCTGGCCGAAATCCGAATAGCGGACCGCCCAGCGGCCGGCGCCGCTGATGCCTTTGGAGAACACGGCGCGCGGATTGAGCAGCGCGATGACCTCCGAAAGTGGATCGCTCATGGCTGGACGTTTGCAAATGAATCGTGGACTTTTCATTGTAGATAGTCCGGTTATCCATGGATATCGTTCGCTTCCATGTCGACCCCTCAGCAAACCTCCATGAAAACCGTCCTCATCACCGGCTGCTCGTCCGGCTACGGCCTCGAGACCGCGCGCCATTTCCTCGCGCAAGGCTGGCGCGTGATCGCCACCATGCGCACGCCGCGCGAAGACCTGTTGCCGCGCGACGAGCGACTGCGCATCGTGGCCCTCGACGTCACCGATCCGCGAAGCATCACCGCCGCGCTCGAGGCGAGCGGACCCATCGACGTGCTCGTCAACAACGCGGGCATCGGGCTGCTCGGTGCCTTCGAGGCGACGCCCATGGCCACCACGCGCGAAGTCTTCGAGACCAACACCTTCGGCGTGATGGCGATGACGCAGGCGGTGCTGCCGCAGTTCCGCGCGCGCCGTGCCGGCGTGGTGGTGAACGTGACCTCGAGCGCCACGCTGGCGCCGATGCCGCTGGTCGCGGTCTACACGGCCAGCAAGACGGCGATCGAAGGATTCACGGACTCGCTGGCGCACGAGCTCGCGGCCTTCGACGTGCGCGTGAAGCTGGTGCAGCCCGGCTATGCACCGAGCACGAACTTCACGAGCAACGGCCAGTCGCGCATGGCAGGCCTGATCCCGCCGGCCTACGAGGCTTATGCGCAGCAGGTCTTCGAGTCCTTCGCAGGCATCTCGGAGGTGACCACGGCATCGGACGTGGCCGAGACCGTGTGGCGCGCCGTGCACGACGAGTCGGGGCAACTGCGCTTCCCCGCGGGCGCCGACGCGGTGGCGCTGGCCCGCGCGAAGGCGCCTTCTGCATCGGCTTGAGTTGGCGTAGGCGGGCTTCCACAGCGCGCGATAGGGTGAAGTGCGCGCCGTAGCATGACCACGCCCGCATCGTCGCGGGCGCGGTTTGCGTCATGTTTTCAGCAAAGGAGTTCGCCATGCCCATCTCTTCGCTTCGTACGGTGGCCGTCGCCTGTGCAGTGGCCGCGAGCAGCCTCGCCTTCGTCGGTTGCACGACCACGCGTCCCGACAACCAGGCCAGCAGTGCGTCTTCGCGTGCATCGATCGACGCGCAGGTCGATGCTTCGCTGTCCAAGCTCTACGACTCGGTGCGCGGCTCGCGCGAACTCGTCGCCAAGTCGAGCGGCGTGCTGGTGTTCCCGGCGGTGGTCGGCGCGAGCATGGGCGTGGGCGCCGAATACGGCCGCGGCGCGTTGCGCGTGAACGGCCGCACGCAGTCCTACTACAGCACCACCTCGGGATCGATCGGCTTCCAGGCGGGCGCGCAGTCGAAGGCGGTGATCTACCTGTTCACCACGCAGGCCGCGCTCGACAAGTTCCGCGGCAGCAAGGGATGGACGGCCGGTGCCGATGCCACCGTGGCCGTCGCAACGATCGGTGCCAACGGCAGCATCGACACCAACACGATCCGCCAGCCCGTGGTGGGCTTCGTGCTGACGAACGTGGGGCTCGAGGCCGGCGTTTCGGTGCAGGGCGCGAAGGTGACCGAGATCGCGCTCTGATGCGGTGCCGGCCGCCGCGCGCTCAGGCGGCGGCCAGTTGCAACTGCAGCGTGGCGATCTGCTCGCGCAGCGCCTTGTTCTCGGTTTCGAGCGCCGCCACGCGCTGCTTCAACGCCTGAACCTGCTCGGAATCGGGGGCCTCGAAAGGCGATTCACTGTCGGACGAGGCTTCGGCTTCGTCCTCGCGCGGCTTGCGCTTCGCTTCGCGCGCACGCTTGGCCGCGAGCTTCAGTTCGTCCTTGCCAGCATTCGCGGCGGCCACCTGCTCCTCGGCGGGCAGGCTCGCCACGGCAGCGGCCGCGTTGATCGAGATGGTGCCCGACTTCACCGCGGCCACCACTTCGGGCGCGGCCTGCTTCTGGATCTTCTCGATCATCTGCACCTGGGTGCTGCTGATGCGCGCGGCCTTGGCGATGGCCTCGCGGCTGTTGAGCGGCGCGGGCGGCGGCACGCTTGCATCGTCGCTGCTCGCGGCTGAGCTCGCGGGCGCATCGGCATCCGCGGTGGCGGACGACGCGTTCGCGGTGCGCGCGCGGCGCTCCGTCACGATGTCCTTCTTGCGCAGCGCGAGCACGCCGCGCACGAAGTCCGAGATGCTGCGCCGGCCCAGGTGCTGGTCGATCATCCACAGGTGCACGTCCTCGATCGACTGGAAGCGCGTGTTCTGCACGGTCTGGAACGGCAGGCCATGCTTCTGGCAGATCGCATAGCGGTTGTGGCCGTCGACGAGAACGTCGCCCCACAGCACCAGCGCATCGCGGCAGCCTTCGGTGAGGATGCTGCGCTCGAGGGCTTCGTGCTCCTCGGGCGTGAGGGGGTCGATATAGGCTTTGAGTTCTTCGTTGACGACGATGTTCATGGATGCGCGATCGGACTGAGGGGCGGAATTCTAGAGGTCCGGCCGGCTCGTCCTCGATGGCGCCGGCCTGTCTCGGTTTTCGCCGTTCAAACGTCTAAGGGGTAAGAAACAGGAAAGGATTGATCGCGCGGGCGGCCTTTCTTCATCTGAAAGTAGTAATAGTTCTCATTTGCATTCGGTTGAACTGAATACATCCGTACACCAGGAGTCTCCGTGGACATGTTGATGCACTCATCCGAACCCACGCTGGGGGAGGTTTTCATCGCCAACCGCGCCCAGCTCCAGCGCGTCGCGCAGAAGATCGTGCGCACCGCGGATCTTGCCGACGAAGTGTTGCAGGACGCCTATCTCAAGCTCGCCGACGGCGCCGCCGTGCGCGATGTGCGCAAGCCGCTGGGCTATTGCTGCCAGGTGGTGCGCAACGTGGCTTTCGACTATCACCGCCATCAGTCGGTCGAGGCCAGCTACCGCACGTACTGCGAGGACGTCGAACTCGTCAGTCCGCCGAGCAACGATGCGCCCGAACGCGTGCTCGACGGTCGCCAGGCGCTCGCGGTGATCGACCGCGTGCTCGGCGCGCTGCCGGCGCGCACCCGGCTGGCCTTCGAACTCAACCGCCTGAGCGGCATGACCCAGCGCGAGATCGCCGCGCGGCTCGGCTGTTCCGCCACGCTGGTCAACTTCATGATCAAGGACGCCGACGCCGCCCTCGAAAGCTGCCGCTACCTCGTGCAAGGCAACTGATCGCGCGCGGCCCATCGGCGATTACGATCGGCCGATGGCAAAGGACAAGGAGCGCGACCCGGTCTGGCAGGCTGCCTGGACCTGGGTGCGCCGCCAGCACGAGCGTGGCGGTCTCGACGAAGCCGCGCGCGACGAGTTCGCGCGCTGGCTGGCCGCGGACCCCGTGCACCGCAAGACCCACGACGAAGCGGCCCGCCTCTGGCTGCTCGTGGGCCTCGTTCCGCCCGCCAACGACGTCCCGTTGCCGGGCGACACCGCAGGCCACTGACCCTCGCACCCCGCGATTCGTGCCGCTCGCGTGGCGGCGCAGCCATGCCCCGATTGCGCCGATCGCCCATGCCTCGGCGACTAAACAGCCGCCCGCCCGCGCCGTCATGTATCGCAAGGACGGGCGCCTGGCGCCTGCCGTTCGTCGAACTCCACCATCCCAAGAGGACCGCACATGTCTACCAGCTGCTTCGACCGTGAGGACGAGACCTTCATCGTGCTCGTCAACCACGAAGAGCAATTCTCGATCTGGCCCCAATGGAAGGCCGTGCCCGGCGGCTGGAAGGCCGTCGAGGGCGTCCAGGGCGACAAGAAGACGGTGCTCGCGTACGTCGAGACGACCTGGACCGACATGCGTCCCAAGTCGCTGCGCGACTGGATGGCGCAACAGGAAGGCACCGCGGCCTCCGCCTGAACGCATGCCGGCGCCCCTCTCCCTGCTGTGCCTGCCGTGCGCGGGCGCCAGCGCCACCATGTACCTGCGCTGGCGGCGCCTGCTGCCGCGCTGGATCGAGGTCGTGCCGCTGGAATTGCCGGGCCGAGGCAGCCGCCTGGGCGAGGACTTCGTCGAGGACTTCGATGCACTGGTCTCGCTGCTGTGCAGCGAGCACGAGGCCGCGCTGCGCGGCAACTTCGCGCTCTTCGGCCACAGCATGGGCGCCTTGCTGGCGTGGGGCATCGCGCAGCGTCTTCGCGCGACGGGTCGCCCTTTGCCGCGGGCCCTGCTCGTCTCGGGCAGTGCCGCGCCTTCGCAGCGCGATCCCGATCGCTTCGTCGACATGGATGACGACGAGGCGCTGATCGCCGACATGCGCAAGCAGGGCGGAACGCCCGAGGCGCTGTTCGCCAGTCCCGAACTGCTGCGCATGACGCTCGACACGCTGGCGGCCGACTACCGCGTCTGCGAGGGCTTCGCGCATCGCGGCGCCGCGCCGCTGCCCGTTCCGCTGCATGTGTTCGCGGGCCGCGAGGACGACATCCAGCGCTGGCGCGTGGAGGCCTGGTCCGCGGAGACCCTCGACGCCGGCTTCTCGCTCGACTGGTTCGAGGGCGGCCACTTCTTCATCCGGCAGCACGAGGCCCAGGTGCTGGCCGCCCTGATGCGGCGCCTGCCTCAATCCATGGCGGCGGGGGAGGCCGATGTGCTGCCCGCCATCGCCTGAGCCGTCATCGCCGGGTCTCGTGGCCGAGCCGGCTTCGCCATTCAAGGAATCGATGTGACCCCGACGCACCCCGTGGACTTCGTGAGCCACCTGCGCGACCTGGCCGCGCGCCGGCCCGATGACATCGCGCTGATCGGCGTGACCGATCGCGATGGCGTGGCGTTCGACACGCCCGTGTCCTACCGCGAACTCGACACGCGCGTGCGCGCCCTGGCGGCGCACCTGCAGCAGTCCTTCGATCGCGGCGCGCGCGCGATGATCATGCTGGACAACTGCGACGACTACGTCGTGAGCTTCTTCGCCTGCCTCTATGCGGGCCTGATCGCGGTGCCCGTGTTCCCGCCCGAGTCGACGCGCAAGCGGCACCTCGCCAAGCTGGAAGGCATCGCCGCCGATGCCGGTGCCAGCTGCGTGCTGACCCATGCGGCCATCCAGGCTTCGTTCGCCGATGCGGCGGACGCCTTCGCCCGCGTGCCGCTGCTCGCGGTGGACCGCATCGGTGCCGAGGGCGCCGACCGATGGACGGCGTACGTGCCCGCTGCGGCCGATATCGCCTTCCTGCAGTACACCTCCGGTTCGACCTCCGCGCCCAAGGGCGTGATGATCGCGCACGGCAACCTCATGGCGAACATGCGCGCCATCGAGGAGGGGCTCTCGATTCGGTCCGACGATCGCTTCGTGACCTGGCTGCCGCTCAACCACGACATGGGCCTGATCGGCGGCCTGCTGCAGCCCCTGTACCGCGGTGCGCCCGTCGCGCTGATGTCGCCGCGCTACTTCCTCGAACGCCCCGTGCGCTGGCTCGAAGCGATCTCGCGGCTGCGAGCGACCGTCAGCGGCGGCCCCGACTTCGCATACCGGCTGTGCCTCGAGCGGGTGTCGGATGCGCAGCTGAGCCAGCTCGACCTGTCGCGCTGGAGCCTCGCGTTCTCGGGTGCCGAGCCGGTGCGCGCCGACACGCTGCGCGAATTCGAGCGCCGCTTCGCGCCCGCCGGTTTCTCCACCCGCACCTTCTACCCCTGCTACGGCCTGGCCGAGTCGACGCTGTTCGTGACGGGCGGACGGCGCGGCAACGGCATGGTCGCGCGCGAGTTCGCGGGCGCTGCCCTGGCACGCGGCCTGGTGCAGGCCGAGACCGGCGGAACCGTGCTGGTCGGCTGCGGCCGATCGGTCACCGGCCATGCCGTGCGCATCGTCGACCCGGTCTCGCTGTCGGCCTGCGACGCCGGCCGCGTCGGCGAGATCTGGGCCACCGGCCCGAGCATCGGAAGCGGCTACTGGAACAAGCCCGAGATCTCGCGGCAGACCTTCGTCGATCGCGACGGCGCCACCTGGCTGCGCACCGGCGACCTCGGCTTCGTGCACGACGGCCAGCTCTACGTGGCCGGTCGCATCAAGGACATGATCATCGTGCGCGGCCACAACCTGTATCCGCAGGACATCGAACGGATGATCGAACTCGAGGTCGACGTGGTGCGCAAGGGCCGCGTGGCGGCGTTCGCGGTCGATGGCCCCGCCGGCGAGGGCATCGGCCTGGCCGCCGAGGTGTCGCGCAGCGTGCAGAAGCTGGTCGGTCCCGAGGCGCTGGTCGAGACGCTCAGCGCCGCCGTGAGCGAGCAGTTCGGCGAGCCGCTGTCCGTCGTCATGCTGCTCAATCCGGGCGGCATGCCCAAGACCACCAGCGGCAAGCTGCAGCGCGGCGCCTGCCGCCAGGGCTGGATCGATCGCACGGCCGATGCCTATGCGATGCATGCGCATGGCGCCTTCGTGCGCGGCGGCACCGTCGCGAAGACATCCGTCGCAGCACTGCCGATGGACGAGCTCGAACAGGCCCTGGCCGCCATCTGGAGCGAGGTGCTGCGCCGCGGCGCGCAGCAGCCCGCGCTGGCACGCGATGCCCATTTCTTCCTCAGCGGCGGCAACTCGCTCGCCGCCACTCAGGTGGCGGCCCGGGTCGCCGACGCCTGGGACATCGAGTTCCCCGTGCGCCTGCTGTTCGAGCAGCCGCGGCTGCAGGAGCTCGCCGCCGAAGTGCGCCGCGTGCGCGCCACCGGCCTGCGCAGGCCGCGCAACCCGATCCGCGTGCTGCCGGCCGAGCGCCGCAGCAAAGCGCTCGCGCTGTCGCATGCGCAGGAGCGCCAGTGGTTCCTGTGGCAGCTCGATCCGAAGAGCACCGCCTATCACGTCGGCATCGCGCTGGACCTCTCGGGGCCGCTCGATGCCGCTGCGCTGAGCGCGGCCTTCGACGGACTGGTCGCGCGCCACGAGAGCCTGCGTACCGTGTTCCGCACGGGCGCGGATGGGGCGGTCGGCCAATGGATCCAGCCCGCTTCGCGCTTCGCGTTGCGGCAGATCGATCTGCGCGAGCTGCCCGCGTCGGCGCGCGACGCCGCCGCGGCCGTGCGCGCACGGCAGTGCCACGAGGAACCGTTCGACCTCGGCGAAGGCCCGCTGCTGCGCGCGGCGCTGATCCGGGTCGACGAGGCGCGGCATCTGCTCGTCGTGGTCACGCACCACATCGTGTCCGATGGCGCCTCGCTGCAGCTGCTGGTCGGCGAACTCGGTGCCGCCCATGCGGCGCATGCGACCGGCAAGGCGCCGCAGTTCGCGGCATTGCCGATCCAGTACGCCGACTACGCGCTGTGGCAGCGCGAATGGCTCGCCGCCGGCGAGGCCGAGCGCCAGCTCGCCTACTGGCGCGTACAGCTCGGCGACGAGCATCCCGTGCTCGCGCTGCCCACGGACCATGCGCGGCAGGCGGTGGCGAACTACCGCGCCGCCAGCCATGCCTTCGAATTCGACGGCGCGCTCGTCGCGCAACTGCGCGCCACCGCGCAGTCGCATGGCGCGACCTTCTTCATGGCGCTGCTGGCCGGCTTCCAGGCGCTGCTGCACCGCTACACCGGCCAGCACGATGTGCGCGTCGGCGTTCCGGTGGCCAACCGTCATCGCCCCGAGACCGCGGGCCTGATCGGCTTCTTCGTCAACACCCAGGTGCTGCGCGCCACGCTGCGGGGCCGCACGAGCCTCGCGCAACTGCTGGCGCAGGTGCGCGAGGCCGCGCTCGGCGCGCAGGCCCACCAGGACCTGCCGTTCGAACAACTGGTCGAGGCGCTGCAGCTGCGGCGCAGCCTGAGCCACAGCCCGCTGTTCCAGGTGATGCTCAACCATCTGCGCGAGGACGTGGATGCGCTGCGGCTGCTGCCGGGCCTCGAGGCGCGCGAGCAGCGCATGGCCGAGGGCACCGCGCAGTTCGAACTCGCGCTCGATATCCGTGAGCGCGCGGATGGCAGCACCGGCGCGGTGTTCACCTATGCCGCCGAGCTGTTCGAGCCCGCCACCATCGAGCGCATGGCCGCGCACTACCGGGCGCTGCTGGAGGCGCTGGCGACCGATCCCGCGCAGCCGCTGGGCGATGTCCTCCTGCTCGACGCGCAAGAACGGCAGCGGCTGCGCGCCTGGTCGGTCGGCGAGCGCCAGGCGCTGCAGGCGCAGCCCGTGCACCGCCTGTTCGAAGCGCGGGTGCGCGCGCACCCGGAGGCCGTCGCGCTGATCGACGGCGACACGCCCTCGAGCTATGCCGCCCTGAACGAACGCGCCAACCGCGTGGCACACCGGCTGCTGCGCGCGGGCGTGCGGCCCGGCAGTGTCGTCGCCGTGGCCATCGAGGCCGTGGGCGAGCGCGTGGCGGGCCTGCTCGGCGTGCTCAAGGCCGGGGGCACCTATCTGCCGCTCGATCCATCCCATCCCGCACAGCGGATCGCGCAACTGCTCGAGGACAGCGACGCCAGCGTGCTGCTCGCGGACGGCGCGCAGGCGTCGACCTTGCCGCCGGGCATCGCCAGGGTCCCGCTCGACCCCGTGCAGCGCCAGTCCGAAGCCGCCGCCGACCCCGCCATCGAGCTGCACGACGGCCAGCTCGCCTACCTCGTCTACACCTCCGGCACCACCGGCGTTCCCAAGGGCGTGGCCGTGCCGCATGCCGCGCTCTCGATGCACCTGCAGGCGATGGCGCGGACCTGCGACATGCGCGCCGAGGACCGCTCGCTGCAGTTCGCATTGCCGCACGTCGACGCGGCGCTCGAGCAATGCCTGCTGCCGCTGGTGTCGGGCGCGGCCCTCGTGGTGCAGCCGCAGTGGTGCTCGCTCGCGAGCGAACTCGACGCCCTGCTGCAGCGCCACCGCGTCAGCGTGGTGGACCTGCCGCCGGCCTATGCGCGCCAGCTGCTGCAGGGCCAGCCGCCGTTCGCGCATGCCGTGCGCCTCGCGCTGTTCGGCGGCGAGGCCTGGACCGGCGAGGACCTGGCGCTGATCCGCCGCGTGCTGCGTCCCGCGCGCATCGTCAATGCCTACGGCCCGACCGAGGCCGTCATCACGCCCACCGCATGGAGCGGCACGGCGCACGATCCCGTGCAGGGCTATGCACCCATCGGCCGTCCCGTGGGCCATCGCACGGCCCATGTGCTCGATGCCGACCTGCAGCCCGTTCCCCAGGGCGTGGCCGGCGAGCTGTACCTCGGCGGCGCGGGGCTCGCGCGCGGCTACCTCGGCCGCGCGGCGCTCACGGCCGAACGCTTCGTCGCCGATCCCTTCGATGCCGAGGGCGGCCGGCTCTACCGCACCGGCGACCTGGTGCGCTGGGGGCGCGATGGCCAGCTCGAATACCTCGGCCGGCTCGACCACCAGGTGAAGATCCGCGGCTTCCGCATCGAGCTCGGCGAGATCGAGGCGCGGCTGCGCGAGCACCCGGCGGTGCGCGAGGCGCTGGTGCTCGTGCACGACGGCGCGGCCGGCCCGTCGCTGGCCGCCTACGTCTCGCCCGCGCCGTCCGCGCGCATCGATGCCGCCGCGCTGCGCGAGCACCTGGGCCGCGCGCTGCCCGACTACATGGTGCCGGCCGCCATCGTGGCGCTCGACAGCTTCCCGCTCACCAGCGGCGGCAAGGTCGACCGCCGCGCGCTGCCCGTCCCGACCCTCGCCGCTGCCTCGCGCGGCTACGAGGCGCCGCAGGGCGACGTGGCCCAGACCCTGGCCTCGATCTGGGCCGGACTGCTCAAGGTCGAGCAGGTCGGGATGAACGACAACTTCTTCGACCTCGGCGGCAATTCGCTGCTGCTCATCCGCATGCACCGGCTGATGGAAGACCGGCTGAACCCGGGCCTGAAAGTGGTCGACCTCTTCAAGTACCCGACCGTCGGCGCGCTCGCGCGGCGCATCGAACAGGGCGGCGGCGCGATGCCATCCGATGCCGGCGGCAGCGACGACGGCGAACAGGCGCGCGCGCAGCGCCAGCGCACGGCCCTGCTGCAACGCCGCCGTCCCACCGAAAGAAGCTTCTGATGCAAGACTCCGTGTCGCCGCCCGAACTCACGGGCCTCGAGATCGCCATCGTCGGCATGGCCGGCCGCTTTCCGGGCGCGCCGGACGTGGATGCCTTCTGGCGCAACATCCGCGACGGCGTCGAGTCGGTCACCGTCTTCAGCGACGAGGAACTGCGCGCGCGCGGTGTGCCCGAGCGCACGCTGGCCGATCCCGACTACGTGAAGGCCGGCGTGCTGTTCGACGGCTTCGACCAGTTCGATGCCGGCTTCTTCGGCTATTCGCCGCGCGAGGCCGAGCATCTCGATCCGCAGCAGCGCATCTTCCTCGAGTGCGCCTGGGAGGCGCTCGAGCACGCCGGCTGGCAGGCCGGCAGGGGCGGTGCCTCGGTCGGCGTCTATGCCGGCGACGGCCCCAACCTCTACCTGATGCGGCACCTGCTGCCGGCCTTCGGCGTCGACGCGGGCACCGGCATCGCCGACATGCTGGGCCTGATGAGCGGCAACTCCGCGGGCTCGCTGTGCACGCGCGTGGCCTACAAGCTCGACCTGCGCGGCCCGGCCGTCAGCGTGCAGACCGAATGCTCGACCTCGCTGGTGGCGGTGCACATGGCCTGCCAGGCGCTGCTGAGCCACGATTGCGACATGGCGCTGGCCGGCGGCGTCTGGCTCAACCTGCTGCAGGAGGGCGGCTACCGCTTCCAGAACGGCGCCATCCTCTCGCCCGACGGCCACTGCCGCGCCTTCGATGCGAAGGCCGCGGGCACGGTCATCGGCAGCGGCGCGGGCATCGTCGTGCTCAAGCGGCTGGCCGAGGCACAGCGCGACGGCGACACCATCCATGCCGTCATCAAGGGCACGGCCGCCAACAACGACGGCGCCGACAAGATCGGTTTCACCGCGCCCAGCGTGCAGGGCCAGGCCAGCGCGATCCGCGCGGCGCAGATGGTGGCGGACGTTCCCGCGGCCAGCATCGGCTATGTCGAGGCGCACGGCACCGGCACCACGCTCGGCGACCCGATCGAGATGGCCGCGCTGACGCAGGCCTTCGCGAGCGGCGGCGCGACCACGCCGCGAAGCTGCGCGATCGGCTCGGTCAAGACCAACATCGGCCACCTCGACGCGGCCGCCGGCGTGACCGGGTTGATCAAGGCGGCACTCGCGCTGCGGCATGCGACGCTGCCGCCGAGCCTGCATTTCGACGAGCCCAATCCGCAGATCGACTTCGAGAGCGGTCCGTTCTATGTCAACACCGAGGCCCGGCCATGGCCGCGGGGCGCCGCGCCGCGCCGCGCGGGTGTCAGCTCCTTCGGCATCGGCGGCACCAACGTGCACGTGGTGCTCGAGGAAGCGCCGCCGCTTGCTGCGCGCGTGCCGACACGGCGCGAGCCCGACTGGCAGGTGCTGCCGCTGTCGGCGCTGAGCGCCACCGCCGCGCGACAGGCCGCGCAGCGGCTCGGCGCGCACCTCGAGAGCCATCCCGAACTCGCGCTGGTCGATGTCGCCCACACGCTGCAGACCGGCCGCCGTGCCTTCGCGCATCGCTGCGCCGTGGTGGCCGACGGACCGGCCGCCGCCGCGCGCATGCTCGCCACGGGCGAGGGCCTCGTCGTGGCATCGGCCCCCGTGCCCGAGCAAGCGCCCGAGGTGGTGTTCCTGTTCCCGGGCGGCGGCACGCAGCACGCCAACATGGGCCTCGCGCTCTATCGCGACGACGATGCGTTTCGCGCCGACGTCGACCGCTGCTGCGAACTGCTGCGCCCCGAGCTCGGCTTCGACCTGCGCGAGCTGCTGTTCCCCGCGCCGGGCGCTGAGGCCGAGGCGGATGCGCGGCTGTTCGACATCGCCATGGCCCAGCCGGCGCTGTTCGTCGTCGAGTACGCGCTGGCGCAGTGGTGGATGCGCCGCGGCGTGCGGCCCGCCGCGATGATGGGCCACAGCCTCGGCGAATATGTCGCGGCCTGCCTGGCCGGCGTGTTCCGGCTCGAGGACGCCCTGCGCGTGGCGGCCCTGCGCGGCCGCCTGCTGCAATCGATGCAGCCCGGCGCGATGACCGCGGTGCCGCTGTCGCAGTCCGAACTCGCGCCTTTCCTGCAGGACGGCTGCGATCTCGCGGCCGCCAATGGCGAGCAGCTGTGCGTGCTGTCGGGTCCGATCGAGGCGGTCGAGGCCGCCGAGCATCGGCTGCGCGCCCAGGGCCATCTGCCGCGCCGCCTGCACGTGTCGATCGCCTCGCACTCGGCGATGACGCAGCCACTGCTCGCCGAGCTCGAACGGCTCGTCGCCTCGGTGCCGAGGCAGGCGCCGAAGATTCCCTTCGTCTCCAACGTCACCGGTCGGCTGATCACGGCCGAGCAGGCGACCAGCCCGAACTACTGGGCGCAGCACCTGCGCGGCACGGTGCAGTTCGAAGCCGGCCTGCGCACGCTGTTCGAACGGCCCGGCCGCGTGGTGCTCGAGGTCGGCCCCGGCGAAACGCTCGCCGGCCTCGCGCGCCAGCACCCGATGGCGGCATCGGCCGCCGGGGTGTTTGCGAGCCAGGTCCATCCGCAGCAGCAGGCGCGCAATGCGCAGCAGCTCGCGCAGACGCTCGCCGGCCTGTGGCTCGCGGGCGTGGCGATCGACTGGGCGGCCTGCCATGCGGGCCAGGCCCCGCGCCGCGTGCCGTTGCCGGCCTATCCGTTCCAGCGCCGCCGCTACTGGGTCGAGGCGTCCGCGTCGGCGCCGTCCGCGCGCACGCCGGCGCCCGATGCCTTCTACGTGCCCGTGTGGAAGCGCGGCGAGCCCTTGATGCCTGCCACAGCGGCCGGCGCGGGCTGCGTGCTGCTCTACGGCGACGAGCGCAGCCTCACGGGCCATCTCGCGCGCCACCTGCGCGCGCAGGGGCATGCGGTGGCGCTGGCGCAGCGCGGCCTCTCGTTCGCGCGCACCGGCCGCGAAAGCTGGACCTTGCGCCCCGGCGAGCGCGACGACCATGCGCGATTGCTGCGCGAGGTCGAGGCCGAGCTCGGCACTGTCGGCGCCATCCATCACCTCTGGTGCCTCGACGAAGCGCCGGCCGCGCAACCGCAGCCCGAGCTGCTCGAGCGCGGCTTCTTCAGCCTGCTGGCGCTGGTGCAGGCGCTCGATGGTGGCGGCGCGGCCACCGCCACGCTGCCGATCGCGATCGTTGCCAACCAGATCGAGGACATCACCGGCGCCGAGGCGCTGTGCCCCGAGAAGGCCACGCTGCTGGGCATCGCCAAGGTGATCGGGCAGGAATGCCCGCGCATCCATTGCCGCGTGATCGACGTCATGCTGGCCGCGCCCGAGAGCGAGGCCGAGACCCGGCTGGTCGAGCAGATCGCCGCCGAGGCCGCCGCGCTGCGTGCCGAGCCCGGCGAGCCGCTCTCGGCCTACCGCGGCGCGCACCGCTGGGTGAAAGCCTACGAGCCCGCGCCGCTGCCGGCCGCCGCACGGCCGCGCCTGCGCCGCGAGGGTGTCTACCTGATCACCGGCGGCCTCGGCGGCGTCGGCCTCGCCATCGCGCGGCATCTGGCGCAGCACTGGCAGGCCAGGCTGGTGCTGCTCGGCCGCACCGCGATGCCGGCGCGCGACGCCTGGGCCGCGCTCGCGGCCGACACCGGCCAGCCCGAGGCCCAACGCAACCGGCTGCGCCAGCTGCTGGCGCTCGAGGCGCTGGGCGCGCAGGTGCTGACCCTGTCGGCCGACGTGTCCGATCCCGCGCAACTGCAGGCGGCGCTCGCGCAGGCGAACGCGCGCTTCGGCGCGCTGCACGGCATCGTGCATGCGGCGGGCGATGCCGGCGGCGGTCTCATGGCGCAGCGCACGCGCGCGCAGGTCGACACCGTGTTCTCGACCAAGGTGCGCGGCACCCGTGCGCTGCTCGACGCGCTGCGCGGGCAGCCGCTCGACTTCGTGCAGCTCTGCTCCTCGATCTCGAGCGTGGCCGGCGGCCTCGGCATGAGCGACTACGCCGCGGCCAACGCCTACCTCGATGCCGTGGCGATCGCCCAGGCGCGCGTCGGCGGCTGGCCCGTCTTCTCGGTCAACTGGGATGCCTGGCGCGGCCTCGGCATGGCCGAGCACATGGTCGTGCCCGAAGGCATCGGCATGGACGGCCCCGAAGGCGCGCGCACCTTCGAGCGCATCGTCAACGGGCCGCTGCGCCCGCAGACCGTGATCTCGACCACCGACCTCGCGCAGCGCCTCGGCCCGCTCGACGCAGGCATGCTCGAGCTGCTCGACGACGACGGCGGCGCGCCGCCCGCGGCGGCCGGTGGCAGCCATCCGCGTCCCGCGCTGTCGACCCCGTTCGTCGCGCCCGAGGGCGAACGCGCGAACGCGCTGGCCGCGCTGTGGACCGAGCGCCTGGGCATCGCGCCGATCGGCATGGACGACAACCTGTTCGAGCTCGGCGGCGATTCGCTGGTGGCGATCCAGCTGCTGTCGCGCATCCGCAAGGCCTACGCGGTCGAGCTGCATCCCAGCGAGTTCTTCAAGGCGCCGACCCTCGCCGGCCTGATCGCGAAGCTGCCGGCGCGCGACGCCGCGGTTCCGCCGCAACCGGCCGCCGCGATGGAGATCGCGCCAGTGCCGCGCGGCGGCGCGCTGCCGCTGTCGCCGATGCAGCGCCGCCTCTGGCTGGTCGACCGGCTCACCGATGCCGGCAACCTGACGGGGCGCGCGGCCTACAACATGTCGGCCGGACTGGCACTGCATGGCGCGCTCGATGTCGAGCGGCTGCGCGCGGCCATCGACGCCATTGCCGCGCGGCACGAGGTGCTGCGCACGGTGTTCGCCGAGGACGAGGAGGGCGAGCCCGTCGCGCTGATCCGCGCCGGGCAGCGGCTCGACATTCCGCTGGTCGAGATCGCCGAAGCCGACCCGGCCGTGCGCGCGCGGCGCTACGCCGCGCTGTTCGACGCGCTCGTGCGCCAGCCCTTCGTGCTGGCCGAGGGGCCGCTGCTCAAGGCCACCGTGGTGCGCCTCGGCGAACGCGAGCATGTGCTGGTGCTCGTGGTGCACCACATCGTGTTCGACGGCTGGTCGATCGCGGTGTTCGCGCGCGAGCTCGGCGAGTTCTACCAGCGCGCGCTGCGCGGCCAGCCGCTCGCGCTCGCGCCGCTGCCCGTGCAGTACGTGGACTACGCCGCCTGGTACGGCCGCGCGCTGGCCTCGCCCGCCTTCGCGCCCAAGGCCGAGTTCTGGCGCGCCTACCTGCGCGACGCGCCGCAGGTCTCGGGCCTGAAGCCCGACCATGAGCGCCCGGCCACGGCCTCGCATGCGGGCAACTCGGTGCTGCTCGAAATGTCGCCGGCGCTGTCGCAGGCCCTGGGCGCGCTGGCGCGCGAATCGGACGCCTCGCTGTTCACGCTGCTGCTCGCCTCCTTCTTCCTGTTCTTCCACCAGGCCTCGGGTGCCGACGACCTCGTCATTGGCACCGACGTGGCGGGACGCGGCCATCCCGACCTCGAGCAACTGCTGGGCTTCTTCGTCAACGTCGTGCCGCTGCGTTCGCGCAGGGCCGACCCGAAGGTCGATTTCCGCCAATGGCTCGCGCGGACGAAGCAGCAGGCGCTCGCCGCCATGGACCACCAGGACCTGCCCTTCGACCAGATCGTGGAGCTCGCCGGCGCCCGCCGCGCGCGCGACCGCAATCCGCTGGTGCAGGTGCTCTTCGTCCTCCAGAACACACCCGAGATCCGGTTCGCCATCGAAGGCGCCGAGGTCGAAGTGCTGCCCCAGCAGATGAACGAATCCAAGTTCGACCTGGCGGTCTTCGCCAGGGAACAGGCCGGTGCGCTCGCCGTCGAGTGGGTGTACGCCACGGACCTGTACCGGCGCGAGACCGTCGAGCAGTTCACCGCTTCGTGGCATGCGCTGCTGGAGCGGATCGTCGCAACACCGGGCCAGGCCATCGACGCGCTGGCCCCCACGCAAATGCAGGAGCGATTCACCATGAACACCGCCAAACCCCTCGGCACCACCGGCACCACCGGCAAGATGGACAAGCTCGGCAAGCTGGACAGGCTCGGCCGTGGCGCCGCCGGCCGCGAGGCGCCGCGCGCCGCCGCGCGCCCCGTGGTCCAGACCTCCTTCCTGCGGCCCGGCGCGGAATTCCCGATCGTGCTGCAGGCCACCACCGGCGACCTCGACACCGTGGCCTGGGCCCGGAGCCAGGCCGACTACATCGAGATGCTGGTCGCCAGGCATGGCGGCGTGCTGTTCCGCGACTTCGGCCTGAAGACGCCGCAGGACTTCGAGGCCTTCGCCGAGGCCATCGAGCCCGAGCTCTACGGCAGCTATGGCGACCTGCCGAAGAAGGAGGGCGGCAAGAAGACCTACCGCTCCACGCCGTACCCCGAGCGGCAGATGATCCTCTATCACAACGAGAGCTCGCACCTCGACCGCTGGCCGCGCAAGCAGTGGTTCTTCTGCGAACTGCCCTCGCCGGTGGGCGGCGCCACGCCGATCGTCGACTGCCGCGAGATGCTGCGCCGCCTGCCGGCCGAGATGGTGGCCGAGTTCGAGCGCAAGGAACTGCTGTACGTGCGCACCTTCACGCCCGGCCTGGACGTGAGCTGGCGCGACTTCTACAAGACCGATCGCCGCGCGGAGGTCGAGGCCCGCCTGGCCGCCGCCGGCATCGCCTGGCGCTGGCTCGACGAGAACACGCTGCAGACGCGCACGCGCTGTCCCGCGGTGATCCGCCATCCGATCACCGGCGAGAAGGTGTTCTTCAACCAGATCCAGCTGCACCACGTGGCCTGCCTCGAGCCGCAGGTGCGCGAGGACCTGCTCGCCATGGGCGGGATCGACCGGCTGCCGCGCCACGTGATGTACGGCGACGGCTCGCCGATCGCGGACCAGACCATGGCCGTGGTGGGCCGCGTCTACGAGGAATGCGCGGTGCGCTTCGACTGGCGGCAGGGCGACATCGTGATGCTCGACAACATGCTCGCGGCCCATGCGCGCGACCCCTACGAGGGGCCGCGCAAGATCGTGGTGGCGATGGGCGCGATGTTCGACCGCGCCGCGCTCGAGGGCGCGCCGCCGGCGACGGCCGACACCCGCCTGGCCGACGAGCAGGGAGCATGAGCGTGACGAGCACCATCGCCCCCACCCCCGACACCACCTTCCCGCTGAGCGCCGAGCAGCGCGCCGTGCCCGCGGGCGCGGCCCGCCTGCTGCTGTCGATGGGCATCGACGGCACGCTCGATGCCGCGGCCCTGCGCATCGCCGTCGAGAGCGTGCTGCGCGCCCATGGCGCGCTGTGCGCGGCGATCCGGCAGGTGCCCGGCTACCGCGGCCCGCGGCAGCAGTACTTCGACGAGATGCCGCCGCTGACGTGGCGTTCGGCCGAGCTCGGCGGCGCGGCCGATGGCGCGCTCGACGCATGGCTCGAGGCCTTCAATGCCGAGCCGCTGGCGATCGAGCGCGGCGAAGTCGTCGGCGCCGCGCTGCTGCGCACGGGCGCGGCGAGCCACACGCTGGCGCTGTCGCTGAGCCCGCTGGTGGCGGACCGCGAGAGCCTGCAGAACCTGTTCGACCAGATCGCCACCGCGAGCCTCGGCGAGGGCGCGCTCGACCCCGAGGACATCTTCCAGCACGCGCGTTTCGTCGAGTGGCGCGAGGACCTGCTCGAGGGCGAGGACGCGGACCAGGGCCGCGCCTACTGGCAGCGGCTGGCGACCGAGGCCGCGGCGCTCGCGCCGCCGCGCCTGCTGGCGGGACGCGGTGGTGCCCCGGCCGATGCCGCACGTCGCATCGTGGCCGAGGCCGCCATCGACGCCGCGTTGGCGACGCGCGTGACGGCACTTGCCGAGGCCCTCGGCACGCAGCCCGAGACCCTGCTGCAGGCCGCCTGGTGGCTGTTGATGGCGCGCCTCCACGGTGCGGGCCGCTTCGTCGGCGGCTGGCAGCACGACTGCCGGCGCGACTACGCACCGATGCAGGGGGCGGTCGGCCTGTTCGACAAGGTGCTGCCGGTGCTGGTCGACGTGGCGGAGGACGAGTCCTTCGCCCACTGGACCGGCCGGCTCGACGCCGCCCTGGCCGCGCATGTCGAGGTGCAGGAGTACTGGCCGGTCGATGCGCCGCCGATCGCGGCCCAGGCGGCGGTCGGCTTCGTCTCGCACGAGGCACCGCGGCAGCATGGTTCCTCCGTGCGCTGGCGCCTGACCGGATTGCCGGGCCCGATGCCCGGCTTCGAACTCGCGCTGCAGGCCGCATGGGGCACTGACGGCGCGCAGCTGTCGCTGCACGCCGATGCCGCGCGCCACGGCCCTGCCGCGCTCGACCGTCTGCTGCTGCAGTTCGTCACGCTGCTCGAGGCCGCCGTCGCGCAGCCCGCTGCACCGGTCGGCACGCTGCCGCTGGTCGGGCCGCGCGAACGCGCGCTGCTGCTCGCGCACGACACGCCGCCGCTCGATGTCGGCACGCAGACCGTGGCCGAGCGCGTCGCGCACTGGGCCCGGACGACGCCCGACGCCGCGGCGCTCGCGGCCGGGACGCAGTGCCTGGGCTATCGCGAGTTCGACGAAGGCATCAACCGCCTGGCGCACTGGCTCGTGGCGCAGGGCGTGACGCCCGGCGCGATCGTCGCGCTCAACCTGCCGCGTTCGGTCGACCTGCCGCTGGCCATGTTCGCCGCCTGGCGCGCGGGCGCCGCCTACCTGCCGCTGGAGCCGGGCTGGCCCGAGGCGCGGCGCGCGGCCGTGCTCGCCGATGCCCGGCCCGCGCTGGTGCTCGAGGGCGCGCTGCCCGCGCTCGACGGCCTGCCCGCGCATGCCCCCGCGCACCGCATCGCGCCGAACGACCTGGCCTATGTGCTCTACACCTCGGGCTCCACCGGCACGCCCAAGGGCGTGGCCATCGAGCACGGCCAGTTGCTGAACTACGTGGCGGCCGCCTCGGCCGCGATGAAGCTCGACGGCTGCCGCCGCTGGGCGCTCACGAGTTCGGTCGTGGCCGACCTCGGCAACACCGCGCTGTTCGGCGCCTTCTTCAACGGCGCCTGCCTGGTGGTGGCGTCCGGGCAGGAGGCGAAGGATGCGCGGGCCTTCGCCGACTTCATGGAGCGGCACGCGATCGACGCGCTCAAGATCGTGCCTTCGCACCTCGAGGCGCTGCTCGAATGCGAAGCGCCGCGGCTGCCGCGCACCCTGGTGCTGGGCGGCGAGGCCGCGCCGCGTGCGCTGGTCGAGCGCATCGCGGCGCTCGCACCCCAGTGCGCGATCTACAACCACTACGGGCCGACCGAGACCACGGTCGGCGTGATGGTCCATGCCGTGACGCCGGGCGCGCCGCTGCCCGCGCAGTTGCCGCTGACGCAGGTGCTCGCGAACAACCGCGTGCGCGTGCTCGATGCCGCGCTGGCCCTGGTGCCGGCGGGCGGACTCGGCGAGGTCTATGTCGGCGGCGCGCAGCTGTGCCGTGGCTACCTGAACCGTGAGCCCGGCGATGCCTTCGTCGCCGACCCGTTCGCGCCCGGCGAGCGCCTCTACCGCACCGGCGACCTGGCCCATGTGCTGGCCGACGGCGGCCTGTGCCTCGCGGGGCGCGCGGACCACCAGGTCAAGGTGCATGGCTTTCGCGTGGAGCCGGCCGAGATCGAGGCGGTGCTGCTGGCACAGCCCGGCGTGCGGCAGGCCGTGGTGCTCGCCGCGCCCGATGCGGCGGGCGCGACGGCGCTGTCGGCATTCTTCGTCGCCGATGGCGCCTCGGCCGACGGCCATGCGCTGCGCGAGCGGCTGGCCGCGCTGCTGCCCGCGCACATGGTGCCGGCCAGCTTCACCGCGTTGGAGGCCTTCGCGCGCCTGCCGAACGGAAAGATCGACCGTCTCGCGCTGAGCGTGCTCGCACCGGCCGCGGCCGAACGCAAGGTTCATGTCGCGCCGCGCGATGCGCTCGAGGCCGTGCTGGCCGAGGGCATGGCCACCTTGCTCGGCAGCGACCCGATCGGCGTGGAGGACGATTTCTTCGAACTCGGCGGCCATTCGCTGCAGGTCATCAAGCTGGTCGCGCGCATCCGCAAGCTGCTGCAGGTGGAGGTGGCGGCGGGCCTGGTGTTCGACCATCCGACGCCGGCGGCGCTGGCAGCGGCGCTGCGCGAAGCGAGCGGCGATGCGCAGGCGCTCGAGCGGCTGGCGCAAGCGGCACGGCAACCCGAGCCGAGCGAAGTGGGCGAGGCCGCATGAGCATCGGCATCGTCCCCTCGGTGCGCGATGGCGATGCCGTCGGGCTCTCCTATGCGCAGGAGCAGCTCTGCTTCCTGCAGAAGCTCGAGCCCGGTCTCACGGCCTACAACCTGCCGCGGGTGTTCCGCCTCGAGGGCGCGCTCGACGCCGAGGCGCTGGAGCGCGCTTTCCACGCGGTGATCGCGCGCCACGCCATCCTGCGCACCAGCTTCTTCGAGCAGGACGGCGTGCCGATGCAGCGCGTGCACGCCCGCGCGCCGTTCTCGCTGGAGCGCCTCGACCTCGGGACGCTGCCGGCCGACGAGCGGCAGCAGGCGCTGGCCGAGGCCGTGCGCCGCACCGCCGCGCATGTGTTCGATCTGGGCAGCGCGCCCGCGTTGGTCGCCCAGTTGGTGACGCTGGGCGACGACCGGCACGTGCTGGCCGTGTGCCTGCATCACGTCGTGTCCGATGCCTGGTCGAACCCGATCCTCGCCGGCGACCTGGCCCAGGCCTACAGGCTGGCGTTGCGCGCTGGCGGCGCGGTCGCGCTGCCGCCGCTGCCCGTGCAGTACGCCGACTATGCGGTGTGGCAGCGCGCGAGCGTGCAGGGCGGGGCGCTGGCGGGGCAGCTCGAGCTCTGGAACCGGCACCTGGGCCCGGAAGTTCCCGCGCTCGACCTGCCGACCGACCGCACGCGCGCCGCGCGGAAGACCTTCGCGGGCACGGCGCTGGGCTTCGAACTGCCGCCGGCGCTGGCGCTCGCGGTACAGAAGTTCTGCCGCGCCGAGAAGTGCACGCCTTTCGTCGCGCTGCTGGCGGCATGGCAGGTCCTGCTGTCGCGACACAGCGGGCAGGGCGATTTCGCCATCGGCGTGCCCAATGCCGGGCGGCATCGCGAGGAAGTGAGCGAGCTGCTCGGCTTCTTCGTGACCACGCAGGTGTTTCGCGCGCGGCTCTCGCCGCGGCAGAGCCTGCGCGCGGTCTGCCGGCAGGTCCGCTCCGACGCGTTGGCCGCGCTCGACAACGCCGACCTTCCGTTCGAGGTGCTGCTCGCGAGCCGCAAGGAACGACGCGATCCTGCGCGCAGCCCGTTGTTCCAGGTGATGTTCGGCGTGCAGATGTCGGGCGAGGCGGTGGGGCTCGATCTCGAAGGCGTGCGCGCGGAGATGGAGGAGTTCGACGACGCGGGCGCCAAGTTCGACCTCTCGCTGGATTTCTACATCGGCGCGCAGGGCGTGCGCGGCCGGCTCGAATACAACACGGACCTGTTCGAGGCGCGCACCGCGCAGCGGCTGGTCGACAGCTACCTGCGCGTGCTGCAGGCACTGGCATCCGATGCCGACTGCCTGCTGGCGAACCTGGTGCTGACGGGCGGCGAGGAGCGCGCGCGGCTCATGCGCTGGAGCGAGAACCTGCCGCACCGCGGCGACGCCGAACCGGTGCACCGCCTCATCGCTCGCCAGGCGCGCCGCGCACCCGATGCGGTGGCCGTGGTGTTCGGCGACAGCGCGTGGAGCTATGCCCAGCTCGACGCGCGCGCGAATCGCCTGGCCCATCGCCTGGTCGGCCTGGGCGTTCGTCCCGACACACCGGTCGGCATCGCGCTGGAGCGCGGCTTCGAGATGGTGGTGGGGCTGCTGGCCATCCTCAAGGCCGGCGGCGCCTACGTGCCCATCGACCCCGAATACCCGAGGGACCGCATCGCCTACATGCTCGAGGACAGCGGCGTCGCGCTGCTGCTGACCCAGAGCCACGTCGGCGCGACGCTGCCCGAGCGCGAGGGCGTGCGGACGATCGAACTGGACCTGCTGGACCTGGAGGCCGGGCCGGACACCGACCCCGGCGTGGAGCTGCACGGCGAGCACCTGGCCTACGTCATCTACACCTCCGGCTCCACCGGCCGTCCCAAGGGCGCGGCCAATCGCCACCGCTCGCTGTACAACCGCCTCGCGTGGATGCAGGATGCGTACGCGCTCGGCGAGGCCGACACGGTGCTGCAGAAGACCCCGTTCAGCTTCGATGTCTCGGTCTGGGAGTTCTTCTGGCCGCTGATGCAGGGCGCGCGCCTCGTGGTGGCCCGGCCGGGTGATCACCGCGAGCCGGCCAGGCTGGTCGATCTGATCCGCCGGCACGGTGTCACCACCCTCCATTTCGTGCCCTCGATGCTGCAGGCCTTCCTGGCCCACGACGGCGTGCAGGCGTGCGCCAGCCTCCGGCGCATCGTGTGCAGCGGAGAGGCGCTGCCGGCGGAAGTGCAGGCGAGGGTGTTCGAACGCCTGCCGAGCGCGCAGTTGTACAACCTGTACGGCCCGACCGAGGCGGCCATCGACGTCACGCACTGGCGCTGCAGGGCGGACGGCCGCAACCACGTCGCCATCGGCCGCCCGATCGCGGGCACGAAGACCTATGTGCTCGACGACGGACTGAATCTCGCGGCGGCGGGAATGCCGGGCGAGCTGTACCTGGGCGGCATCGGGCTGGCGCGCGGCTATCTGGGCAGGAGTGCGCTCTCGTCGGAGCGCTTCGTCGCCGATCCATTCGGCGACACGGGCGAGCGGCTCTATCGCACCGGCGACCTGGTGCGCTGGCGCGACGACGGCGAACTGGAGTACCTGGGGCGCATCGACCACCAGGTGAAGATCCGGGGCCTGCGCATCGAGCTCGGGGAGATCGAGGCGCAACTGCTGGCGCAGCCCGGCGTGCGCGAGGCGGTGGTGGTCGCGCAGCCGGCGACCGGCGGGGCACGGCTCGTGGCCTATGTCTCGCCCGCGCCTTCGCAGGTGCTGGAGACGGCGCCGCTGAAGCAGCGATTGCTGCAGGTGCTGCCCGAGTACATGGTGCCGGGGGCGATCGTGGTGCTGGAGACGCTGCCGCTGAATGCCAACGGCAAGGTCGACCGCAAGGCCCTGCCCCTGCCCGAGGCTCCCGGTGCCGCCACCCGCGTGGCCCCCGCGCGCGAGATCGAGCGCGCGATCTGCGCCATCTGGAGCGAGGTGCTGGGCCAGGACGGCTTCGGCATCCACGACAACTTCTTCGACATCGGCGGCCATTCGCTGCTGCTGGTGCAGGTGCAGTCGCAGATCCAGTCGCGGCTGGGTTTCGCGGTGCCGCTGGTCGATCTGTTCCGGCATTCCACCGTCGCGTCGCAGGCGCAGCGGCTGAGCCCGGCCCATTCGGAAGAACCCGCCATGCAGCTCGCGCGCGACGGTGCGCGCAGGCAGCGCGAGGCCATGTTGCGGCGAAGAAGAGCCGCGGGAGGAATGCACTGATGAGCGATGCCATCGAAACCGGCGCGATCGGCGAGATCGATATCGCCATCGTCGGCCTGGCCGGGCGCTATCCGGGCGCGCCGAACATCGACGCCTTCTGGCGCAACATCCGCGAGGGGGTCGAGTCGGTGAGCTTCTTCTCCGACGATGAACTGCGCGCGCGCGGCGTGCCGCCCGAAGCGCTGTCCGATCCCGACTACGTGAAGGCCGGCGTCGTGCTCGACGGCATGGACCGCTTCGACGCGGGCTTCTTCGGCTATTCGGCGCGCGAAGCCGAGTACCTCGATCCGCAGCAGCGCTTCTTCCTCGAGACCGCGGTCGAGGCGCTCGAACATGCCGGCTACTTTGGCGAGCGGCAGCCCAGGCGCATCGGCATCTACGGCGGCGCGAGCACCAACCAGTACGCCTGGCGCAACCTGCTGCCGGCCGGGGTGCTGGGCGGCAAGGGCGAAGAGGCCTCGCTGCAGACGCTGCTCAACGGCAACGAGAAGGACGCGCTGTGCACCCGCGTGGCCTACGAGCTCGACCTGCAGGGCCCCGCCGTCACGGTGCAGACCGCCTGCTCGACGTCGCTGGTGGCGGTGCACATGGCCTGCCAGGCGCTGCTGAACCACGAGGCCGACATGGCGCTGGCCGGCGGCGTGTCGCTGAACCTGGGGCAGGGGCTGGGCTACCGATACCAGGCCGGCTCCATCGCCTCGCCCGACGGCCACTGCCGTGCCTTCGACGCGCGCGCGGCCGGCACCATCAGCGGCAGCGGCGTGGGCATCGTGGCGATGAAGCGGCTGGCCGACGCGGTGGCCGACGGCGACACCATCCATGCCGTCATCAAGGGCTCGGCCATCAACAACGACGGTTCGGGCAAGGTCGGCTACACCGCGCCCAGCGTGGAAGGGCAGGCACAGGCCATCCTCGCCGCGCAGATGATCGCCGACGTCGATCCCGACAGCATCGGCTACGTGGAGGCGCACGGCACCGCGACGCCGATGGGCGATCCGATCGAGATCGCCGCGCTCACGCAGGCCTTCCGCGGCGGCACCGCGCGCACCGGCTACTGCGCCATCGGCTCGGTGAAGACCAACATCGGCCATCTCGACGCGGCGGCCGGCGTGACCGGCCTCATCAAGGCGGTGCTCGCGCTGCGCCACCGGACGCTGCCGCCCAGCCTGCACTACGAGCGGCCGAATCCGCAGATCGACTTCGCGGGCAGTCCGTTCTACGTCAACACCGAGGCCCGCGACTGGCCCGCCGGCGCCACGCCGCGCCGCGCGGGCGTGAGCTCCTTCGGCATGGGCGGGACCAATGCGCACGTGGTGCTGGAGGAGGCGCCCGTCGCGGCCTCGTCCGGCGCGGCGAGCGCCTGGCAGGTGCTGCCGGTGTCGGCGCGCAGCGCCGACGCGGCGCAGGCGGCTCAGGCGAGGCTGGCGCGCCACATCGCGGACCACGGCGAGCAGCCGCTCGCGGACGTCGCCTACACGCTGCAGACTGGCCGCAGACATTTCGCGCATCGGCGCGCGGTGCTGGCATCGAGCGCGGCGCAGGCCGTGCGCCAGCTCGAGACGCCCGATGCGGCGCACGGCTGGGCCGATGCGTGCCCCGCCGAGGCACCCCAGGTCGCCTTCCTCTTTCCGGGGCAGGGCGCGCAGCATCCGCACATGGGCCGCAGGCTCTACGAGAGCGAGCCGCTGTTCCGCGAGGTGGTCGATCGATGCTGCGGCCTGCTGCAGCCCCTGCTCGGAATCGATCTGCGGCAATCCCTGTTCCCGGCGGAGGCCGACGAAGCGGCCGCGCAGCAGAGGCTGTCGCAGACGGCCATCACGCAGCCCGCGCTGTTCGTCGTCGAGTACGCGATGGCGCGCCTGTGGATGCACCGGGGCGTGCAGCCTGCCCTCATGCTCGGGCACAGCGTCGGCGAGTACGTGGCCGCGTGCATCGCCGGCGTGTTCGCCCTCGAGGATGCGCTGGCGCTGATCGCCGCGCGCGGGCGCCTGATGCAGGCGCTGCCGCGCGGCGAGATGATCGCCGTCGCGATGTCGGAGTCCGAACTGCAGCCATGGCTCTCGCAGGACGTCAGCCTCGCGGCCGTCAACGACGAGAAGCTCTGCGTGCTGTCCGGGACGCCCGCGGCCATCGACGCGGTGGAGCAGGCACTGGCCGCGCACGGCACGGTGGCGCGCCGGCTGCACGTGTCCCATGCCTTCCATTCGTCGATGGTGGAGCCGGCGCTGCCGGCGTTCCAGGCCCAGGTCGAGCGCACGCGCAGGAGCGCACCTTCGATTCCCTTCGTGTCCAACGTCACGGGCCGCCCGATCACCGATGCCGAGGCCATGAGCGCGCAGTACTGGGTGCGCCATCTGCGCGGCACGGTGCGCTTCGCCCAGGGTCTGGGCGAGGTGCTCGACATGCCGGGCCGTGTCGCGCTGCTGGAGGCGGGGCCGGGCGAGGTGCTGGTCTCGCTGGCGCGGCGCCATGCCCGCGCGGCATCGGCCGCCTGCATCGTGGCTTCGCAGCCGCGCCCGCAGCAATGGCGCGAGGGCGACGCGCAATGCGCCCGCGCGCTGGCGCAGTTGTGGGTGGCCGGCGTCCCGGTTGACTGGCAGGCCTGCCATGCCGGCACCGGTCGGCGGCGCGTGCCGCTGCCCACCTATCCGTTCGAGAGCCGCTCCTACTGGATCGAACCCGGCAAGGCGGCCGTGGCCGGCGCGCCGGCGCGGGGCGGGCCCGCGCGCAGGGAGCTCGCCGACTGGTTCCAGGCACCGGCATGGCGTCGCGCGGCGCCGCTGCCTTCGCGGCCGGCGCCACAGGCCGCCGAGGTCGAAGCCGGCTATTGCCTCGTGCTCGGCGACGCGGGCGACTTTCGCGCGGCGTTGCTGGCGGCGCTGGCTGCGTCGTCCTTGCCGATCGTCGTGGCGGAAAGCGCGCAGGCCTTCGAGGCCGTGGACGCACGGCACTACCGCCTGCGCACCGACGCGCGCGAGGACCTGGCCCGCCTGCTCGGCGAAGCCGGCGCGGCGCATGGGCCGCTGCGGCAGGTGTTCCATCTCTGGAGCCTGGAGGAACACGACGCGCACGCTGCGCTGGAGCCGGTGCTGGCGCGCGGTTTCCACAGCATGCTGGCGCTGGTGCAGGCGCTCTACGGCGAAGGCGTCTCCGGCCAGGGCGGCCGTCTGCGCGTGACCGTGGTCGCGAGCCAGGCCGAGGACGTCACGGGCCTGGAGAGCCTGAACCCGGCCAAGTCGATGCTGCAGGGTCCCTGCAAGGTGCTGCCGCAGGAGTTTCCGGACATCGACTGCCAGTTGATCGACGTGGTGCTGCCCGAGGGCGACGGCGCCGCGCTGGCCCGCCTGGCGGGCCAGGTGCTGGCCGAGTCGCGCGCGGCCGAACCGCCGGCGCTGGTGGCCTACCGCGGGCCGCACCGCTGGCAACTGGCCTTCGAGCCCGCGCCGGGCGACGCGGGCGCTTCGGCCCAGCGGCTGAGGAAGCAGGGCGTCTACCTGATCACCGGTGGCCTGGGCGGCATCGGCCTCGCGCTGGCCGAGCGCCTCGCGCGCGAATGGCAGGCCCGGCTGGTGCTCGTGGGGCGCTCGGCGCTGCCGGCGCGCCATCTGTGGGGAGAGCTCATCGCCGATCCCTCCACCGCGCCGGTGCTGCGCGAGCGCCTGCAGAAGCTGACGCAGCTGTCGCAGGCCGGGGCCGAACTGCTGGTGCTGCAGGCCGACGTGGCCGATGCGGCGCGCATGCGCGCGGTCGTGGGCGAGGCCGTGGCGAAGTTCGGCGCGCTGCACGGCGTGGTGCATGCGGCCGGCCTGCCGGGCGGCGGTGTCATGGCGCAGCGCGAGCGCGCGGCCGTGGAGGCCGTGTGCGCACCCAAGGTGCAGGGCACGCGGGCCCTGATGGCGGCGCTCGAAGGCCATGCGCCCGACTTCGTGCTGCTGTGCTCGTCCACGGCCGCCGCGCTGGGCGCCTTCGGCGATGCCGACTATTGCGCGGCCAACTGCTACCTGGACGCCACGGCGCGGCTCGCGCTGCGCGCGTCGCGCTTTCCGGTCTGGTCGCTCAACTGGGACACCTGGCGCGAGGTCGGCATGGCCGCGCACCGCGAGCATGCGGAAGGCGTCGGCATCCCGCCGGCGATGGGGGTGCTGGCCTTCGAGCGCGTGCTCGCGGGCGCGGTACTGCCCCAGCTGTTCGTTTCGCCGCTGAGCGTGGAGGAGAAGCGCGCGCGCCTGGTTTCGCTCGACTTCGACCTGGAACCCGACGCGCGGGCCCCGGCACGTCCCATGGGTTCGGCCCATGAGCGGCCTGCCCTGGCGACGCCCTTCGCGCCGCCCGGGAGCGAGCTCGAGGCCGACATCGCGCGGATGTGGGCCGAGGCGCTGGGTTTCTCGTCGATAGGCGTCGACGACAGCCTCTTCGAGCTGGGCGGCGATTCGCTCACGGCCATCCAGTTGCTGGGCCGGGTGCGCAAGCAGTTCGGCGTGGTGCTGCATCCGGCGGCGCTTTTCAACGAGCCGACGGTGGCGGCGCTGGCCGCGCTGGTGGAGCTGCACGTGATCGAGCAGATCGAGCAGCAGGGCGAGGGACGGGCACAAGGGCAGGCGGAAGGGGTGGCCTGAACAAAGCGGCACCGTATACGTCATCAGGGGTGAGGCCCGCCACGCGGGTCGCGCGTATCGCGCAGACCGAATCTTCCTCACCCCATGTCCACATCCCGAAAACTGTCCGATCGACGCGCCGGCCTCACGCCGGCGCAGCAAGCCCTGCTGGCGAGCCGCCTGAAGGGGCTGCCGGCATCCGAAGCGCGCGAGCCGGCGCTGGTCCCGAGCACCGATGCCGCGGACCGCGCGACGCTGTCCTTCGCGCAGCGCCGCCAGTGGTTCCTCTGGAGGCTCGACCCCGCCAGCACCGCCTATCACATCGCCGAAGGATTGCGCCTCGAGGGCGCGCTCGATGTCGATGCGCTCAGGCTGGCGTTCCAGGCGCTGGTGGCGCGCCACGAGTCGCTGCGCACGGTGTTCAGGGCCGGCGATGACGGGCTGGCCGAGCAGGTGGTGCTGCCCGCTCTCGTGCTGGAGATTCCGCTCGTCGACCTGAGCGGCGCCCCCGAGGCGCTGCGCGCCGGGCTGGCCGGCGAGGCGGCGCGCGGCGTGAGCCGGGAGCCTTTCGATCTGCTGCGCGGCCCGCTGCTGCGCGTGAGCGTGATCCGCGAGAGCGAACAGGCGCACGTGCTGATGGTGGTGATGCACCACATCGTGTCGGACGGCTGGTCGATGCAGATCCTGGTCGACGAGTTCGTGGCGCAGTACGGCGCCATCGCCAGGGGCGACGGCGCGCCCCGGCTGCCGCCGCTGCCGGTGCAGTACGCCGACTACGCCGCCTGGCAGCGTCGCTGGCTGGAAGCGGGCGAGCGCGAGCGGCAGCTCGCCTATTGGCGCGAGCAGCTGGGCACCGAGCAGCCGGTGCTGCAACTTCCGGTCGACCGCCCGAGAAAGTCCGAAGGCGGTTATCTCGCGGCCAGCCATGCCGTCGAACTGCCGGCCGCGCTGGCGCAGGCGCTGCGGCGCCAGACGCAGGAGCGCGGCACCACGCCGTTCATGCTGCTGCTCGCGGCCTTCCAGGCGCTGCTGCACCGCTACACCGGGCAGGAGGACATCCGCGTGGGCGTGCCGGTGGCCAACCGCAACCGGTCCGAGACCGAGGGCGTGATCGGCTTCTTCGTCAACACGCAGGTGCTGCGCGCGCGGGTCCATGACCGCCTGCCGTTCGCCCGCTTGCTTGAGAGTGTGCGCGAGGCGGCGCTCGGCGCGCAGGCGCACCAGGACCTGCCTTTCGAGCAGCTGGTCGAAGCCCTGCAGCCCGAGCGCAGCATGGGCCATTCGCCGCTGTTCCAGGTGATGTTCAACTACCTGCGCGGCGGCTACGAAGCATTGCGCGCGCTTCCTGGACTGCGGATGGAGGGCTGCCCGCTCGGCGACAAGGCCGCGCAGTTCGAGCTGACGCTCACGGCCATCGAGGATTCGGAGGGCGGGATCAAGGCCGTCTTCGGCTACGCGCGCGAGCTGTTCGAGGCCGGCACCGTCGCGCGCATGGCGGGGCACTATCTGGCACTGCTGCAGGCGCTGGCCGATGCGCCCGGGCAGGCGGTGGGCGACGTGGCGCTGCACGACGAGCCGGCGCCCCCCGGGGTGCCGCGGCAGGGTCTGAACGCGCTGCGCTTCGCCAATGCGCAGCCCGTGCACCGGCTGATCGAGCAGCAGGTCCGTTCGAATCCCGAGGCCGTGGCATTGGTGTGCGGCACGGCGTCGCTGACCTACGCGCAACTGAACGAGCGCGCCAACCGGCTCGCGCACCGGCTGATCGCCTCGGGCGCGGGGCCCGGGACCCAGGTCGGCATCGTGATGGAGCGCGATGCCGGCATGGTGGCGAGCGTCCTGGCCGTGCTCAAGTCGGGCGCGGCGTACGTGCCGCTGGACCCGGAGCATCCGCGGGACAGGCTGGCCTACATGGCGAACGACAGCGGCCTGTCGCTGCTGTTGACGCAGGACAGCCTGAGGGCGCGCATCGCGGCCGACGCGGCCTTGCGCGTGCTGGCTGTCGACGCGCTCGACCTGTCGGGCGAGCCGGTGCACGACCCCGACGTGCCGCTGCATGCCGAGCACCTGGCGTACGTGATCTACACCTCGGGCTCGACGGGCAAGCCCAAGGGGGTGATGGTGCGCCACGAGGCGCTGTCGCACTTCATCCTGAGCATGCAGCAGGCGCCGGGGCTGGGCAGCGACGACGTGCTGGTGGCGGTGACCTCGCTGTCCTTCGACATCGCGGCGCTGGAGCTGTACCTGCCGCTGAGCCGTGGCGCGCGCATCGTGCTGGCGTCGCAGGCAACGGTGCGCGACGGGCGCGCGCTGGCGCGGCTGGTGGAGGACAGCGGCGCGACGGTGGTGCAGTCGACGCCCGCGGGCTGGCGGCTGCTGCGCGCGGCGGGCTGGCCGTCGGCGCCCTTGCGCGGGTTCAAGGGCCTGTGCGGCGGCGAGGCGCTGCAGTCCGACCTGGCCGATGACCTGCACGGTCTGGGCGTCGAACTCTGGAACATGTACGGCCCGACGGAGACCACGATCTGGTCGAGCGCGCAGCGGGTGGCGCAGGGTCATCCCGGCATCGGCGAAGCCATCGCCGCGACGCAACTGCGCGTGCTGGACGCCGGGCTGCGGGCGGTGCCGCGCGGCGTGGCGGGCGAGCTCTACATCGGCGGCGTGGGGCTGGCGCGCGGCTATCTGGGGCGCCCGGGGCTGAGCGCGGAGCGCTTCCTGGCCGATCCGTTCGGCGCGCGCGGGGAGCGGCTGTACCGCACGGGCGACATGGTGCGCTGGAGCGCGGACGGGCGGCTGCAGTACCTGGGGCGCGTGGACCACCAGATCAAGATCCGGGGCTTCCGCATCGAGCTCGGGGAGATCGAGGAGCAGCTGCTGGCGCAGCCCGGGGTGCGCGAGGCCGTGGTGGTGGCGAAGGAGGGCGCGGGCGGTGCGCGGCTGCTGGCCTACGTGTCGCCACGGTCCGGCCAGGACCTGGACGCCGCCGGCCTGCGAATGCAGCTGGCTCGGGCGCTGCCCGAATACATGGTGCCTGCGACCATTGCCGTGCTGCCGGCGCTGCCGCTGAATGTGAATGGCAAGGTCGATCGCAAGCAGCTGCCCGAGCTGGCACAGGGCGCGCAACAGGCCTACGAAGCACCGCAAGGCGAGGTGGAGCAGGCGCTCGCGGCCATCTGGGCGCAGGTGCTGGACGTGGAGCGCGTGGGGCGGCACGACAGCTTCTTCGACCTCGGCGGCCACTCGCTGCTCGCCATCCAGCTCGTGGCCCGAGCCCAGTCCTCGATGCGCGCCGACATCGCCATCCAGGACGTATTCCGCCATCCGGTCCTCAAGGACATGGCATCGCGCGCCGCGGCGGCGACGCAGGGCGGGACCGACGACGCGCTGTCGTCCGTCGACGCATTCATAGACAGCCTGGGAGAAGTTTGATGAACGGCACGATGACCCGACGCATCGCGGAGCGCTTCGCGCACCTGTCCGCGCCACAGCGTCGCGCGGTGTTCCAGAAGATCCGCGCCGAGGGCCTGAGCATCGGGCAGTTCCCGATCGTCGCGAGCGATGTCGCGCCGGGAACGCCCGAGCCGCTGTCGTATGCGCAGCGCCGCCAGTGGTTCCTCTGGAAGCTCGATGCCGCGAGCACGGCCTATCACATCGCCGGCGGCCTGCGCCTGCGCGGCGCGCTCGACCTCGACGCGCTGGCTTCGGCCTTCGAGGCACTGGTCGCGCGCCATGCCGCGCTGCGCACGGTGTTCGTGCCCACCGAGGACGGCCTGGCCGAGCAGGTGACGCTGCCGGCCGCGGCGCTGGAGATCCCGCTGGTCGACCTGGGCACGGCCGAGGCCTCGCGGCGCGAGGCGCTGGCCGCGGAGGCCGCGAACCGGGTGAACGCCTTGCCTTTCGATCTGACGCGGGGACCGCTGCTGCGCGCGAGCGTGATCCGGCTGGCCGCGGACGAGCACGTGCTGGTGGTGGTGATGCACCACATCGTCTCCGACGGCTGGTCGATGCGGGTCCTGGTGAACGAATGCATGGCGCTGTACGGCGCCCGCGTGGAGGGGCGCGAGGCCGCGCTGCCGGCCCTGCCGGTCCGCTACACCGACTACGCGGCCTGGCAGCAGCACTGGATGGAGGCCGGCGAGCGCGAGCGGCAACTGGCCTACTGGCGCGCGCAGCTGGGCGACGCACAGCCGGTGCTGCAGCTGCCGAACGACCATCCGCGCAAGGCCGAGGGCGGCTATCTGGCGGCGCAGCACGCGCTGGCGGTTCCGCCGGCGCTGGCGGCACGGCTGCAACAGGGTGCGCAGGCCCAGGGCGCCACGCTCTTCATGGCGCTGCTGGCGGCCTTCCAGGTGCTGCTGCACCGGCACACGGGGCAGGAGGACATCCGCGTCGGCGTGCCGGTGGCCAACCGCCACCGCGCCGAGACCGAGGGCGTGGTGGGCTTCTTCGCCAACACCCAGGTGCTGCGCGGCCATGTCGGCGCGCGCATGCCGATGCGCGAGGTGCTCGCGCAGGCCGTGCAGGCGGCACTCGGCGCGCAGGCGCACCAGGACCTGCCGTTCGAGCAGCTGGTCGAGGCGCTGCAGCCCGAGCGCAGCATGGGCCACAGCCCGCTGTTCCAGGTCATGATGAATTTCCAGCACCAGGACCGTCAGGCCCTGCGTCCGGCGGCCGCTCTCTCGGCGCGGGACTACGCGCTGGGCGAGCAGGCCGCGCAGTTCGAACTGAGCCTCAATGCCGTGCAGGACGAGACCGGCGCGATCCGACTGGCGTTCGTCTATGCGCGGGAGCTGTTCGAGGCGCGGACGATCGAGCGGCTGTCGGGTCACTACATGGCGCTGCTGGAGGCGCTGGCGCAGGCGCCGGAGCAGGCGGTGGGCGACGTTTTGCTGTACGGGCGCGAGGAGGGCGATGCGCTGCTGCGCGACGGGGTCAACGGACAGCGCTTCGCGGCCGTGGAGCCGGTGCACCGGCTCATCGAGCGCCAGGCGGCGCGGCGCCCCGACGCGGTGGCGCTGGTGTTCGGCGATGTGTCGCTGAGCTACGCGCAACTGAACGAGCGCGCCAACCGGCTCGCGCACCGGCTGATGGCGCTGGGCGTGGGACCGCAGGCCCGGGTGGGGATCGCGGTGCCGCGCGGCGTGGACATGGTGGTGGGCGTGCTCGCGATCCTGAAGGCGGGAGCGGCCTACCTGCCGCTGGACCCGGAGTACCCGCGCGAGCGGCTGGACTACATGGTGCGCGACAGCGGGGTGTCGCTGCTGCTGGTGGAGGCCGACGAAGGCGCTGGAGCGCAGCGGCTGGGTGACGTGGCGGTGCTCGCGCTGCGGGGGCTCGACCTCGCGGGCGAGCCGGTGCACGACCCCGACGTGCCGCTGCATGCCGAGCACCTGGCGTACGTGATCTACACCTCGGGCTCGACGGGCAAGCCCAAGGGGGTGATGGTGCGTCACGAGGCGCTGTCGCACTTCATCCTGAGCATGCAGCAGGCGCCGGGGCTGGGCAGCGACGACGTGCTGGTGGCGGTGACCTCGCTGTCCTTCGACATCGCGGCGCTGGAGCTGTACCTGCCGCTGAGCCGTGGCGCGCGCATCGTGCTGGCGTCGCAGGCAACGGTGCGCGACGGGCGCGCGCTGGCGCGGCTGGTGGAGGACAGCGGCGCGACCGTGGTGCAGTCGACGCCCGCGGGCTGGCGGCTGCTGCGCGCGGCAGGCTGGCCGTCGGCGCCGTTGCGCGGGTTCAAGGGCCTGTGCGGCGGCGAGGCGCTGCAGTCCGACCTGGCCGATGACCTGCACGGCCTGGGCGTCGAACTCTGGAACATGTACGGCCCGACGGAGACCACGATCTGGTCGAGCGCGCAGCGCGTGGCGCAGGGTCATCCCGGCATCGGCGAAGCCATCGCCGCGACGCAGCTGCGCGTGCTCGACGCCGGGCTGCGGGCGGTGCCGCGCGGCGTGGCGGGCGAGCTCTACATCGGCGGCGTGGGGCTGGCGCGCGGCTATCTGGGGCGCCCGGGGCTGAGCGCGGAGCGCTTCCTGGCCGATCCGTTCGGCGCGCGGGGGGAGCGGCTGTACCGCACGGGCGACATGGTGCGCTGGAGCGCGGACGGGCGGCTGCAGTACCTGGGGCGCGTGGACCACCAGATCAAGATCCGGGGCTTCCGCATCGAGCTCGGGGAGATCGAGGAGCAGCTGCTGGCGCAGCCCGGGGTGCGCGAGGCCGTGGTGGTGGCGAAGGAGGGCGCGGGCGGTGCGCGGCTGGTGGGGTACGTGTCGGCGCAGGCGCAGGTGGGCGAGCCGGGGCTGGACCCGGCGCGGCTGCGCGAGCGGCTGGGGCGGGTGCTGCCGGAGTACATGGTGCCCGGGGCGCTGGTGGTGCTGGAGCGCTTGCCGCTGAACATGAACGGCAAGGTGGACCGCAAGCAGTTGCCGCAGCCCGAGCAGGACGCGCAGCAGGCGTACGAGGCGCCGCAGGGGGAGGCGGAGCAGGCGCTGGCGACCATCTGGGCGCAGGTGCTGGACGTGGAGCGCGTGGGGCGCCACGACAGCTTCTTCGACCTCGGCGGCCACTCGCTGCTCGCCATCCGGATGGTCGAGCGCGTGCTGCGCGAGGGCTGGCACCTCGAGGTGCGCAGCGTGTTCCAGAAGCCCCGGCTGTCCGACCTGGCCCAGGCGCTGGTGTCCGCGGCCGAGGCGCCGGCGCCGGTCCCCGACTCGGCGGGCCGCATTCCCGAGGGCTGCGCGGCCATCGAGCCCGGCATGCTCCCGCTGATCGGGCTGACGCCGGGCCAGTTGCGACGCATCGAGGCCGAGGTGCCGGGCGGTGCCGCCAACATCCAGGACATCTATCCGCTCGCGCCGCTGCAGGAGGGGATCCTGTTCCACCACCTGATGCAGGCCGAGGGCGATGTCTACGTCAATGCCTTCCTGCTGGCCTTCGACGGCGAGGCGCGGCTCGCGGATTTCGTCGCGAGCCTGAACGAGGTGATCGCGCGCCACGACATCCTGCGCACCGCCGTGCTGTGGGAGGACCTGCCCGAGCCCTTGCAGGTGGTCCACCGCCGCGCCGGGGTGGCCCTGGAGTGGCTCGACGCGGCGCCCGGCGAGGACGTCGCCGCGCTGCTGCAGGCCCACGTGGCGCCCGCGCGCTACCGCATCGACGTGCGCCGCGCGCCGATGCTGCGCGCCATCGCCGCGCACGACCGGGCGAACGGGCGCTGGCTGCTGCAGCTGCCCAGCCATCACCTGGTGCTCGACCATGCCTCCATCGAAGTGCTCGTGGAGGAGATCGCGCTGGTGATGCGCGGCCGGCACGACGCGCTCTCCGCCCCCATGCCCTTCCACCGTTTCGTCGCGCAGGCGCGCCGGGGCGCGGGACCGGCCGAGGCGCAGGCCTTCTTCGACGCCATGCTCGGCGACGTGACCGAGCCCACCGCGCCCTTCGACCTGCTCGATGTGCGCGGCGACGGCAGCGCGCTGGTCGAGGCCCGGCTGCGGCTCGACGCCGGTCTCGCGGATGGATTGCGCCGGCAGGCCCGGCGCGCGGGCGTGGGGGCCGCGACCCTGTTCCACCTGGCGTGGGCCCTGGTGCTGGCCAGGACGACGGGCCGCGACGACGTGGTGTTCGGCACCGTGCTGTCCGGTCGAACGCGCGCCGGCGAGGGCGGCGCGCGGGCGCTCGGCATGTTCATCAACACGCTGCCGCTGCGCGTGCGACTGGGGCGGCTCGGCGCGGCCGCCTGCCTGCGCGAGACGCATGCCGCGCTCACCGGGCTGCTGCACCACGAGCACACGCCCCTGACGCTGGCGCAGCGATGCAGCGGGCTGCCCAAGGGCACGCCACTGTTCGCGGCGCTGATCAACTACCTGCACATCGCGAACCGCGAGGACGACCAAGCCCACGACGCCGCCTGGGAAGGTGTCGAGCACCTCGCGTTCAGGCAGGCGTCGAACTATCCGTTCGCGCTGGCGGTGAACGACCGCGCCGACGGCTTCGAGCTGATCGTGCAGGTCGATGCGGCGGTCGACGCGCGCGGCCTCTGCGACCGCATGCAGCGCGCGCTGCGCCATGTCCACGACGCATTGGCGTCGGGCGCGACGCGGCCGCTGATCGATGCCGAGCTGCTGGCGCCGGCCGAGCGCGAACGGCTCGGCGCCTGGGGCACCAACGCGCCGGCCTGGTTCGACGGCGAGCCGGTGCACCGGCTGGTCGAGCGCCAGGCCGCGCTGCGGCCCGACGCGACCGCCCTGATCTTCGGCGCGCGGCAACTGAGCTATGCCGCGCTGAACGCGCGCGCCAACAGGCTCGCGCACCGGCTGATCGCGCTGGGCGTGCAGCCCGAGTCGAGGGTCGGCCTCGCGGTACGGCGTTCGGCCGACATGGTGGTCGCGCTGCTCGCGATCCTGAAGGCGGGCGGCGCCTACGTTCCGCTCGACCCGACCTATCCGCCCGAGCGCCTGGCGTACATGGTCGAGGACAGCGGCATCGGATGGCTGCTGAGCGACGGCGAGGCGGGGCGGCGGATCGCCGCGCCGCGCACGCTCGCGCTCGACACGCTCGACCTCGACGCGGGGCCCGCGCACGACCCCGGCGTGCCGGTGCACGCCGCCCACCTGGCCTATGTGATCTACACCTCGGGTTCCACCGGCAAGCCCAAGGGCGTGGCCGTGGCGCACGGACCGTTGTCGATGCACGTGCGGTCCATCGGCGAGGCCTACGGCATGACGCCGCAGGACCGCGAGCTGCAGTTCGCCTCCATCAGCTTCGACGGCGCGCACGAACGCACCTGGGTGCCGCTGGCCTTCGGCAGCGCGCTGATGCCGCGCGACGAGGAGGTCTGGTCGGTGGAACGCACCTGCGCCGAGATCGAGCGGCACGGCATCACCATCGCCTGCTTCACGCCGAGCTACCTGCACCAGATCGCGGAACTCGTGGGCGAGGCGGCCAGCCGGCTGCCGATCCGTTCCTACACCGTGGGTGGCGAAGCCATGCCGCGCACCAGTCTCGAGCTGGTGCAATCGGTGCTGCGGCCGCCGCGGATCATCAACGGCTACGGTCCGACCGAGACGGTCATCACGCCGATGATCGCCAAGGCCGGGCCCGGCACCGCGTTCGACGCGGCCTACATGCCGATCGGGCGGCTGGTCGGCGACCGCACCGCCTACGTGCTCGATGCGCGGCTGTCGCTGGTGCCCGAGGGCGTGGCGGGCGAGCTCTACCTGGGCGGACACGGCCTCGCGCGCGGCTACCTGAACCGGCCGGGCCTGAGCGCGGAGCGCTTCGTGGCCGACCCCTTCGGCGCGCCCGGCGGCCGGCTCTACCGCACCGGCGACCTGGTGCGCTGGGGCACCGACGGCCAGATGGAGTACCTGGGACGCATCGACCACCAGGTGAAGATCCGCGGCTTCCGCATCGAGCTCGGCGAGGTCGAGGCGCAACTGCTCGCGCAGCCCGAGGTGCAGGAGGCCGTGGTCGTGGCGCGCAAGGGCGCGAGCGGCTCGCGGCTCGTGGGCTACGTGTCGCCGCTGCCCGGCGAACGCATCGACGCGCAGGCGCTGCGCGAGCGCCTGGGCCGGGTGCTGCCCGACTACATGGTGCCGGCCGCGCTCGTCGTCCTCGAGGCGCTGCCGCTGAACGGCGCCGGCAAGGTCGACCGCGCGGCGCTGCCGGCGCCGAGTTTCGCCGGCGCCGACGCGCACGAGGCCGCGCAGGGCGAGGTCGAGCGGATACTCGCGGGCCTCTGGGTGGCGGTGCTCGGCCTGCCGCGGGTCGGGCGCAACGACAACTTCTTCGAGCTCGGCGGCGACTCGATCCTGAGCCTGCAGATCGTCGCGCGCGCGCGCCAGGCGGGCTGGAAGATCACGCCGCGCCAGCTGTTCGAGCGGCAGACCGTGGCGCAGCTCGCGCTCGTCGCCGAGCCGGCCGAGGTGGCGCTTCACGGCGCCGACGCGCTGGCCGAGGGCGAGGTGCCGCTGCTGCCGATCCAGTCGGCCTTCTTCGCGCAGCAGATGCCTTCGCGCCACTGGAACCAGGCCGTGCTGCTGCGAAGCCGCGACCCGCTGGCGCCGGCGGCGCTCGAACGCGCGCTGGCCGCGCTGCTGCGCCAGCACGACAGCCTGCGCCTGCGCTACGCGCGCGGCGAGGACGGCATCTGGCGCCAGGCCTACGCGCCCCTGGCTGCGTGCGAGGCGCAGCCCCTGCTGTGGGTGAGGCAGGCGCGCGACGCCGCGCAGATCGAGCGGCTGTGCGACGAAGCGCAGCGCAGCCTCGACATCGAACGGGGCCCGCTGCTGCGCGTGCTGGCCATCGAGGTCGGCGACGGCAGCTGGCGCCTGCTGCTGGCGATCCACCACCTGGTGGTCGACGGGGTCTCGTGGCGCATCCTGCTCGAGGACCTGCAGGCCGCCTACGCGCAGTGCCGCGCCGGTCAGGCCGTGTCGCTGCCGCCGAAGACCAGCAGCTACAAGGACATGGCGCTCGCTCTGCGGGCCCACGCCGCCGCGCATGACGGCGCGCCGGACTTCTGGCGGGCGCTGGAGGCCACGCCGTTCGCGTTGCCCTGTGCCCGCCCGGAGGCGGACAACCGCACGGCCGACCTGGAGAGCGTGGTGCTGCAGCTCGACCGGGCACGCACGCAGGCGCTGCTGAAGGACGCACCGGCCGCCTATCGCACGCAGGTCAACGATCTGCTGCTGACGGCGCTGGGCCGCGCGCTGTGCGCCTGGGGCGGGCACGAGTCGATCCTGATCGACCTCGAGGGCCACGGCCGCGAGGACCTGTTCGAGGGCATCGACCTGTCGCGCAGCGTGGGCTGGTTCACCAGCCTGTTCCCGGTCGCGCTGCACCCGCTCGGCGAGCCCGGCGCGGCCATCGCGCGCGTGAAGGAGGACCTGCGCCGGATCCCGGACAAGGGACTGGGCTTCGGCGTCTTCCGGCACATGGGCACCGAAGCGCAGCGGCAGGCGCTGCGGGCGGTGCCGCGGGCGCAGGTCGTCTTCAACTACCTCGGGCAGTTCGACGGCAGCTTCGAGGAGGGCGCGCCGTGGATGCCGGCCGAGGAATCGGCCGGCGCCCTGGTCGATGAGCAGGTGCCGCTGACGCACGAGTTCGCGGTGAATGGCCAGGTGTACGAGGGCGAGCTGAGGCTGAGGGTGAGCTACAGCCGCGCGCGCCACGATGCGCAGGCGGTGTGCGCCTGGGTGGGTGCGTTCCAGCGCGAGCTGGAAGGGCTGATCGCGCACTGCACGAGCGGCGCGCAGGGCATGACGCCCTCGGACTTCCCGCTGGCGCGGCTGGCGCAGTCGGAGCTCGATGCGCTGGGGCTGCGGGCGTCGCGGGTGGAGGACCTGTACCCGCTGTCGCCGATGCAGGCGGGGATGCTGTTCCACAGCCTGTACGAGCGCGAGGGCAGCGCGTACGTGACGCAGCTGCGGGTGGACGTGCAGGGGCTGGAGGTGGAGCGTTTCCGCCAGGCGTGGCAGGCGGTGCTGGAGCGCCACGAGATCCTGCGCACGGGCTTCCTCGCGCAGGGGGAGCGGCCGCTGCAGTGGGTGGCGCGGCAGGCGCAGGTGCCGCTGCGGGTGGAGGACGGCCGGCGCTGGGAGGACATGGCGGGCGGTCTGGATGCGCTGGCGCGCGAGGAGCTGGAGCGCGGCTTCGATCTGGCGCAGCCGCCGCTGCTGCGGCTGGTGCTGGTGCGCACGGGCGCGCAGGCGCATCACCTGGTGTGGACCAACCACCACCTGCTGCTCGACGGATGGAGCGCGAGCCAGCTCATGGGCGACGTGCTCACGCACTACGCGGGGCTGCGGCCCGAGGCGGCCGGCCGCTACCGCGACTACATCGGCTGGCTCGACGCGCGCGACGCGCGGGCCGACGCGGATTTCTGGCGCCGCGAGCTGTCGCGGCTCGAGGCCCCGACGCTGCTGGCCGAGGCCCTGCCCGCCGTGGCCGCCGACGCCGTGCCCTACCGCCATCACCGCGTGGCGCTCGATGCGGCCGGCACCGCGGCGCTGGTGGAATTCGCGCGCGCGCAGCGCGTCACGCTCAACACGCTGGTGCAGGCCGCCTGGGCGCTGCTGCTGAGCCGCCATACCGGCCAGCGCCACGTGGTCTTCGGCGCGACCGTGGCCGGCCGTCCCGCGGACCTGCCGCAGTCGCAGCGCACGCTGGGCCTGTTCATCAACACGCTGCCCACGGCGGTGGAGGTGCCCGCCGCCCTGCCGGTCGGCGACTGGCTGCGTGGCATCCTCGCGCGCGGCCTGGCGGCCCGCGAGCACGAGCACGCGGCGCTCAACGACATCCAGCGCTGGGCCGGGCAGGGGGGGCAGTCGCTGTTCGACAGCATCGTCGTGTTCGAGAGCTATCCCGTCGACGAGGCGCTGCGCCGGGCCGGTGCGCCGGGTGGGGCGGTCTTCGGCGAGGCGGCGGTGCGCGAGGAGACGCACTACGGGCTCACCGTGGCCGTGCACCAGGGCGAGGTGCTCTCGTTCAAGTTCGGCCATGCCACGCGCAGCTTCGATGCCGGGCGCATCGCCGAGCTGTCCGACCAGCTGCTGCGGCTGCTGGCCGCGCTCGCGCGGTCCGCGGCACGGCCCGTGGGCGCGCTGGACCTGCTCGAGCCGCAGGCCGCGCAGCGGCTGCTGGGCGCAGGGCGAGGGCGGCGACCCCGCACCCGCGGCGGCCCGCCTGCTGCCTTCGCTGCTCGCGCGCCTGGCGGCGCAGCAGCCCGATGCGCCGGCGGTGTGCTGCGGCGAGACCGCATGGACGCGCGACGGCCTGCAGCGGCGCGCCAACCGGATCGCCCAGGCACTGATCGCCGGCGGCGTGGGGCGCGGCGAACGCGTGGGCATCGCGCTGCGGCGCTCGGCCGACATGCTGGCCGGCCTGCTGGCGATCTGGAAGGCGGGTGCGGCCTACGTGCCGCTGGACCCCGCGTATCCCGCCGACCGGCTGGCGCGGATCGCGGCCGACAGCGGCATCTCCGTGCTGCTGGGCCGTGCCGACGATGCGAAGGTCGCGGCCTGGCCGGCCGGCGTGCGGCTGCTCGACCTCGACGACGCGGCCGTGGCGGGCGCGTCCGACGCGGCGCCCGCGCTGCCGCTGCATGCCGAGGACCTGGCCTACGTGATCTACACCTCGGGCTCGACCGGCGTGCCCAAGGGCGTGGCGGTGTCGCATGGCGCGCTCGCGATGCACATCGCGGCCGTCGGGCCGCGCTTCGGCTTGCGCGACGACGATCGCTGCCTGCTGGCGGCCTCGATCAACTTCGACGCCGCGGGCTCGCAATGGATGGCGCCGCTGGCGGCGGGCGCGTCGGTGGTGGTGCTGCGCGAGCACGAATGGGCGCTCGACGAGATGGCGCGGCTGATCGCCGAGCGGCAGGTCAGCGTCGTGCACTTCCCGCCGGCCTACCTGCGCGAGCTGGCGCAGGCCCACGCGGGCGGTCGATTGCCGCTGCGCGTGTGCATCGCGGGCGGCGAGGCGCTGCCGGCCGAGGACATCGCGCTCGTGTTCGATGCCTTCAGGCCGCAATGGCTGGCCAATTCCTACGGCCCGACCGAGGCGGTCGTGAGCCCCTGCGTCTGGCGCTGCGATCGCGCGGACGCGGCGTCGGGCGCCTATGCGCCCATCGGACGGCCCGTGGGTGCGCGCCGCGTGCGCGTGCTCGACGCCGATCTGCGCCCGGTGCCGCCGGGCGCGGTCGGCGAGCTCTACATCGGCGGCACCGGCCTGGCGCGCGGCTACCTCGAACGCCCGGCGCTGACGGCGGAACGCTACGTGGCCGATCCCTTCGGCCAGGCCGGGGAGCGGCTCTACCGCAGCGGCGACCTGGTGCGCTGGCGCGCCGACGGCGAGCTCGAGTACATCGGCCGCGCCGATTTCCAGATCAAGGTGCGCGGCTTCCGCATCGAACCCGGCGAGATCGAGTTCGCGCTGCTGGCGCAGGCCGGCGTGCGCGAGGCCGTCGCGCTGGCGCAGGGCGAGGCCGGGCGCAACCGGCTCGTGGCCTACGTCGGCCTGGAGCCGCTCACCGAGGTGCAGGCCGACGCGCTGCGCGCGGCGCTGGCGCTGCGCCTGCCCGAGTACATGGTGCCGGCGGCGATCGCACTGCTGCCGCGCCTGCCGCGCACGGTCAACGGCAAGGTCGACCGACGCGCGCTGCCGCCCATCGCAGCCGCCGTCGCGGCGAACGCGCAGCCGCCCGAAGGCGAGGTGGAGCTGGCGCTCGCGGCGGCCTGGAGCGAGGTGCTGCGGCAGCCTCAGCCGGGTCGGCACGACAACTTCTTCGAGCTCGGCGGCGACTCGATCCTGAGCCTGCAGATCGTGGCGCGGCTGCGCCGCGCGGGCTGGCAGGTGTCGCCGCGGCAGCTCTTCGAGGCCCAGACCATCGCGCAGCTCGCACCGCACTGCGTGCCGCTGCGGGAGGGCGCCGCGTCCGGGCGGGAGCGCCCGCTGCCGAGCGGCCCGGTCCCGCTGCTGCCGATCCAGGCGGACTTCCTCGCGCGCGAGGTGCCCGGCTGGCACTGGAACCAGTCGGTGCTGCTGCACGCGGCGCAGCCGCTGGACCTGCCGGCGCTGCGGCGCTCGCTCGCGGCGCTGATCGCACGGCACGATGCCTTGCGGCTGCGCTATGCGCGCGCTGCCGACGGCCGCTGGACGCAAGACCATGCGACGCTCGATGCGCGGGCACTCGACGAATCGCTGTGGCTGCGGCAGGCGCACGACGCGGCCGGCATCACGGCGATCTGCCAGCAGGCGCAGCGCAGCCTCGACATCGAGGCGGGGCCGCTGCTGCGCGCCGTGGCCATCGAGGTGGCCGACGGCAGCGCGCGGCTCCTGCTGGCGATCCATCACCTGGTGGTCGACGGCGTGTCGTGGCGCGTGCTGCTGCAGGACCTGGACGAGGCCTACGGGCAGGCGCTGGCCGGCCAGTCGCCGGTGCTCGCGCCGCGCGGCGGCAGCTACCAGGACTGGGCGCTCGCGCTCGAGCGGCATGCGCCGGAGCGCGCCGGCGAACTCGCGCACTGGCTCGCCCAGCGCGCGGCGCCGGCGCTGGCCTGCGCGAACCCGCGGGGCCCGGCCACGCAGCGCGAGCGCGACAGCGTCGAGGTCCGGCTCGGGCGCGAGCTCACGCAGGCGCTGCTGCAGCGCGCGCCCGCGGCCTATCGCAGCCAGGTCAACGACCTGCTGCTGACCGCGCTGGCGCGCGCGCTGTGCGAGGCGGGCGGCGTCCCGCGCGTGGCGATCGATCTCGAGGGCCATGGCCGCGAGGACCTGTTCGACGACATCGACCTGTCGCGCACCGTGGGCTGGTTCACCACCGTCTACCCCGTGCTGCTGGAGCCCGCGGGCGGTCCGGGCGAGGCCTTGCAGCGCGTCAAGGAGACCCTGCGCGCGGTGCCCGGCCGCGGGCTGGGCCATGGCCTGCTGAAGACGATGGGAACGCCCGCGCAGCGCGAGGCGCTGCGCGCCGGCGCGCGGCCGCAGGTGCTGTTCAATTACCTGGGCCAGTTCGACGGCAGCTTCGGCGAGCAGGCGCGCTGGAGGCCGGCGGCCGAGCCGGCCGGCGACGAGGTGCATCCCGACGCGGCGCTGACGCACGAGTTCGCGGTGAACGGCCAGGTGTACGAGGGTGAGCTGCGGCTGAGGGTGAGTTACAGCCGCGCGCGCCACGATGCGCAGGCGGTGCGCGCCTGGGTGGGTGCGTTCCAGCGCGAGCTGGAAGGGCTGATCGCGCACTGCACGAGCGGCGCGCAGGGCATGACGCCCTCGGACTTCCCGCTGGCGCGGCTGGCGCAGGCGGAGCTCGATGCGCTGGGGCTGCGGGCGTCGCGGGTGGAGGACCTGTACCCGCTGTCGCCGATGCAGGCGGGGATGCTGTTCCACAGCCTGTACGAGCGCGAGGGCAGCGCGTACGTGACGCAGCTGCGGGTGGACGTGCAGGGGCTGGAGGTGGAGCGTTTCCGCCAGGCGTGGCAGGCGGTGCTGGAGCGCCACGAGATCCTGCGCACGGGCTTCCTCGCTCAGGGGGAGCGGCCGCTGCAGTGGGTGGCGCGGCAGGCGCAGGTGCCGCTGCGGGTGGAGGACGGCCGGCGCTGGGAGGACATGGCGGGCGGTCTGGATGCGCTGGCGCGCGAGGAGCTGGAGCGCGGCTTCGATCTGGCGCAGCCGCCGCTGCTGCGGCTGGTGCTGGTGCGCACGGGCGCGCAGGCGCATCACCTGGTGTGGACCAACCACCACCTGCTGCTCGACGGATGGAGCAAGACGCAGCTGATCGGCGAGGTGTTGACCGTCTACGGCGGCCGCGCGCTGCCGGCGCGCACGGGGCGCTACCGCGACTACATCCAGTGGCTCGGCGGACGCGACGCGCAGGCCAGCCTGGCCTACTGGCGCGAGCGGCTGGCCGTGCTCGACGAACCCACGCGCATCGGCCATGCCGTGCCGCGCGAGCTGCCGCCGGCGGCGCGCCGGGGGCAGCGCCAGACGGTGCTCGACGAGGCGCGCACGCAGCGCCTGCAGGCGGTCGCGCGGCATGCGCGCGTGACGCTCAACACGCTGCTGCAGGCGGCCTGGGCGCTGGCGCTGAATCGCCATTCGGGCCAGCGCGACCTGGTCTTCGGCGTCACCGTCGCGGGGCGGCCGATGAGCCTGCCGGGCGCCGAGCAGATGCTGGGCCTGTTCATCAACACGCTGCCCGTGGTCGCTCGATGCGCGCCGGGCCAGGCGCTGTGGGACTGGCTGCGCGAGCTGCAGGCGCAGAACGCCGCGTCGCGCGAGCACGAGCGCACGCCGCTCAACGAGATCCAGCGCGCCGGCCCCGACGGCGCCGGCACCCTGTTCGACACCATCCTGGTGTTCGAGAACTACCCGGTCGACGAGGCGCTGCGCCAGGGCGCGCCCGACGGCCTGCACTTCGGCCCGCTCGAAGGCGAGGGCGGCAGCCACTATCCGCTGACCCTGCGCGTGATGGTCGGCGCCTCGCTCACGCTCGACTACCTGGCCGACCTGGCCTGGATCGACGCATCGCGCGTCGAATCGATGGCGCGCGAGGTCGATGCCTTCCTCGCGGCCTTCGTCGACCTGCATGCGACGCAGGCCGGCGCGCGTGCGCTGCTGGCCGATGTCGCCGGCGCGCCCGGTGCGCCGGCCCTGGAGACCGCCGCGCTGGCCGGTGGCCCGGCCGACGTGGTGGCGCTCTGGCGTAAACGGGCGCTGGCGCAGCCGCGCGAAGGCGGCGCGCAGGATCCGGTCGGCAGGCTGGACCAGGGCCGGCTCGACGCGGCCAGCGACCGGCTGGCCGCCGCGCTGCGGCAGGCCGGTGTCGGGCCCGAGGTGCGCGTGGCGATCCATGCCGAGCGCGGCGTGCCGTTCGTGCTGGCCGTGCTGGCCGTGCTCAAGGCCGGCGGCGCCTATGTGCCGCTCGATCCGGCCTTGCCGGCGCAGCGGCTGGCCTACCAGCTGCGCGACAGCGCGGCGGTCCTGCTGCTGGCGGCCGGGCCGCTGGACTGGGAGGCCGGCGTCCCGGTGTGGCCCCTGCATGGCTGGCCGCTGCGCGACGACGCGCTGCCGGGCTTCGGCACGCCGCATGCCGGCGCCGATGCCGCGCTCGCGGCGCCGCCGCTGCAGCCGCAACAGGCGGCCTACCTGGTCTACACCTCGGGCTCCACCGGCCAGCCCAAGGGCGTGGTCGTCACGCGCGCGGCGCTGGCCAACTACGTGCAGGCACTGCTGGCGCGGCTCGAGCTGCCGCAGCGCCCGGGCAGCATGGCGATGGTGTCGACCGTGGCGGCGGACCTGGGCAACACCGTGCTGTTCGGCGCGCTCTGCGGCGGGCATCTGCTGCATCTGGTCGGCGCGCGCGAGGCCTTCGACCCGGACGCCTTCGCCGCCACGTTGCGCGCGCAGCGCGTCGACGTGCTCAAGATCGTCCCGAGCCACCTGCAGGCACTGCTGTCGGCGGCCGATCCCGCGGGCGCCTTGCCCGAGCGCTGCCTGATCCTCGGCGGCGAGGCCACGGGCCGCGCGCTGCTCGAGCGCGTGGCCGCGCTGCGGCCGGGACTGCGCGTGCTCAACCACTACGGCCCGACCGAGACCACGGTCGGCATCCTCACGCAGCCGGCCGCGCAGGCCGATGCGGCGCAGGAGACGCTGCCGATCGGCGTGCCGCTGGCCGGCAACTCGGCCCACGTGCTCGACGAGCGGCTCGAGCCGGTGCCCCCGGGCGTGGCCGGCGAGCTCTACCTGGGCGGCGCGCAGCTCGCGCGCGGCTACCAGGGGCGGCCGGGCCAGACCGCGGAGCGCTTCGTGGCGCATCCGCGGCAGCCGGGCCAGCGGCTCTACCGCAGCGGCGACCGCGTGCGCCAGCTCGACGACGGCAGCCTGCTGTTCCTCGGCCGGCTGGACGACCAGGTCAAGGTGCGCGGCTATCGCGTCGAGCTCGACGAGATCGCGCGCGTGCTGCGCGGGTGCGCCGACGTGGCCGATGCCGCGGTGGTCGCGCGCGCGGGCGACGGCGGCCGGCTGCAGCTGCACGGTTACGCGGTGCGCGCCGCGGGCGTCACGCTCGATGCGGCGGACCTGCGCGCCGCGCTGGCGCGCGCGCTGCCCGACTACATGGTGCCGGCCACGCTGACCGTGCTCGACGCGCTGCCGCTGACCGCCAACGGCAAGCTCGACCGGCGCGCGCTGCCGCAGGCGCAGGCCCGGCCCGAGGCCTCCTACGAGGCGCCCGTGGGCCCGGTGGAGGAGACGCTCGCGAGCGTCTGGGCCGCGCTGCTCAAGGCCCCGCGCGTGGGCCGGCACGACAACTTCTTCGAGCTCGGCGGCGACTCCATCCTCACGCTGCAGATCGTGGCGCGCGCGCGCCGCCAGGGCCTGGTCGTCACGCCGCGGCAGATGATGCAGGCCCAGACCGTGGCCGCGCTGGCGCAGACGATGAGCGACGCGCCTGCCGAAGCGACTGCGCAGGCCGAGCCGCTCGACCCCGCGCAGCCGTTCGCGCTCTCGCCGATCCAGTCGTGGTTCTTCGAGCAGCGCTTCGAGGCGTCCCACCACTGGAACCAGTCGCTGATGCTGGCCGGCGAGGACGATATCGATGCGCGCCGGCTGGAGCGCGCGATCGCGCGCCTGGTCGCGCACCACGGTGCGCTGCGACTGCGCTTCACGCGCGCCGACGAGGGCTGGCAGCAGCAGGCCGCGGCGCCGGGCGGTGCCGCGCCGATCGACTTCCTCGACCTGAGCGCGGCCGTCGACCCGCAGGCGGCGCTGGCGCAGGCCGTCGAGCGCCTGCAGCGCGGCCTGAGCCTCGAGCAGCCATTCCGGGCCGCTTCGATCGACCTGGGCAGCGCGGGCTCGCGGCTGCTTCTTGCGGCCCATCACCTGGTGGTCGACACCGTGTCGTGGCGCATCCTGCTCGAGGACCTCGAGGCCTGCTATGTGCAGGCACGGGACGAGGACGCGCACGCCGACCCGCTGCCGCGGAGCGCGAGCTGGCAGGCGTGGGTGGCGCAGCTGCGTTCCCATGCCGACAGCCCGGCGCTGCTCGCGCAGTTGCCCTACTGGCGCGCGCTGTGCGGCAGCGGCGAACCCGACCTGCCCGGCAACGCGCAGGGGTCCAACACCGTGGCCGATGCCGAGGTGGCGACGCTCGAGTTCGACGCCGCGTTCACGCGCCGGCTGGTGGTCGACGCGGCGCGCCAGGCCCGGGTGCGCATCGACGAGCTGCTGCTGACCGCGCTGGCGCAGACCCTGTGCCGCTGGACCGGCCGCGACAGCGTGCTGGTCGAGCTCGAGGGCCACGGGCGCGAGGACATCGGCGATCTCGACCTGAGCCGCAGCGTCGGCTGGTTCACCTCGCTGTATCCGCAGCGGCTGGCCGCCGGCGGCGAGAACCTCGACGCCGACCTGAAGTCGGTGCTCGGCCAGTTGCGCGCCGTGCCCGGCAAGGGGCTGGGCTACGGCGTGCTGCGCCACATGCATGACCAGGGGGCGGTGCTGTCGCAGGCCTCGTACCCGCAGGTCAAGTTCAACTACCTGGGCCAGTTCGACGAGCGCACCGGCGCGCAGGCGGCCTGGCGCATGGCCGACGAGAGCGCGGGCACGCAGCGCGCGCCGGGCAGCCGGCGCCGCGCCTGGCTGGACGTGGGCGCGCGCGTCTACCAGGGACGGCTGTCGCTGCAGTGGACCTACAGCCGCCACATCCACGCGGGCCGCGACATCGAGGCGCTGCTGGCCGGCATGCGCGAGCGCCTGGAGGCGCTGCTGCAGCACTGCCTGTCGGGCGCCATCGCGCTGACGCCCGCCGACTTCCCGCTCGCGGGCCTGAGCCAGGCCGGCCTCGACGCGCTGCCGGTGCCGCTGGCCGAGACGGCCGACCTGTACCCGCTCGGGCCGATGCAGCGCGGGCTGCTCTATCACAGCATGCTCGACGACGCCGGCACCGCCTACGTCAACCAGCTGCGCGTGGACATCGAAGGCCTGGACGAGCAGCGCTTCGCCGAGGCCTGGCACGCGACCGCCGAACGCCATCCGATCCTGCGCACGGGCTTCGTGCAGGACGACGCGCAGCCGCTGCAGTGGGTGGCGCGCCAGGTGGCGCTGCCGTTCGAGCGGCTCGACTGGCGCGGTCGCGCCGACCTCGCGCAGGCACTCGATGCGTATGCGCAGGCCCAGCACCGCGCGTTCGACCTGAGCCGTCCGCCGCTGCTGCGGCTGGCGCTGATCCGCAGCGGCGAGCGCAGCCATCATTTCGTCTGGACCCGCCACCACCTGCTGCTCGACGGCTGGGGCACGTCGCAGCTGCTGGGCGAGGTGCTCGCGCGCTACCACGGCGCGCAGCCCACGCCGGCGCCGCGCCCCTATCGCGACTACATCGCCTGGCTCGGCGGCCGCGACGCGGCGGCGCACGAGCGCTACTGGCGCGCGGAAATGGCGCGCCTGCCCGAACCCACGCGGCTGGCCGACGCCTTGCGCCGCCCGCTCGGCGAGACCGGGCACGGCGCGGTGCACGCGCGGCTCGACGCGACGCAGACCGCGGCGCTGGTGGCCGCGGCGCGGCGCGAGCGCGTGACGCCCAACACGCTGGTGCAGGGCGCCTGGGCGCTCGCGCTGTCCGCGGTCACGGGCCAGCGCACGGTGGTGTTCGGCGCGACCGTCGCCGGTCGTCCGGCCGAACTCGCGGGCGCCGATCGCATGCTCGGCCTGTTCATCAACACCTTGCCGGTGGTGGTGGAGGCCGATCCCGAGACCGGCGTGGGCGCCTGGCTGCGCGCGCTGCAGGAACGCAACCTGGTGGCGCGCGAGCACGAGCACACGCCGCTGCACGAGATCCAGCGCTGGGCGGGGCATGGCGGGGAGGGGTTGTTCGACAGCATCGTGGTGTTCGAGAACTACCCGGTCGACGCCACCCTGGCCGAGCACCGCGAGCGCTCGCTGCGCTTCGACAACGTGCGCACGCACGACGTGACCACCTACCCGATGGACGTCGAGGTCCACCTGGCGGAGCAGCTGTCGGTGAAGCTGATCCACCGGCGCGACATGCTGCGCCAGGACGACGTGCAGCGCCTGAGCCGCAGCTTCATGCACCTGCTGCGGCAACTGGCGCGGGACGGCCAGCGGCCGCTGCGCTCGCTGGAGCTGGTCGACGAGGCCGAGCTTGCCGCGCTGCGGTCGATGGCGCAGGGCGTGGGCGTGGCGCCGCATTCGCTCGCGATCCACGAACTGATCGCGGCCCAGGCGGCGCTGCAGCCATCGGCCGACGCGCTGCGCGTGGCGGACCGGGTGCTGAGCTGCGCCGAACTCGACGCGGCCGCCAACCGGCTCGCGCACCGCCTGATCGCCGCGGGCGCGCGCGCCGAGACGCGGATCGGCGTCGCGCTGCGCCGCTCGGAACACAGCATCGTCGCCTTCCTGGCGGTGCTCAAGGCCGGCGCGGCCTACGTGCCGCTGGACCCGGCCAATCCAGAGGAACGCAATGCCTACATCGTGGCCGACAGCGCGCTCGGCCTGGTGCTGACGCAGGCGGCACTGGCGGACCGGCTGCCGGCCTCGGTGCCGCAACTGTGCGTCGACCAGCTCGACCTGCGCGAGATGCCGGCGCACGCGCCGCGCGTGGCGGTGCATCCGGCGCAGATCGCCTATGTGATCTACACCTCGGGCTCGACCGGCAGGCCCAAGGGCGTGGCGGTGGCGCACGGCCCGCTGGCCATGCACTGCCAGGCGGTGGCGGACATCTACGGCATGCGCGCGCGGTCGTGCGAGCTGCATTTCATGTCCTTCTCGTTCGACGGCGCGCACGAGCGCTGGCTGACCGCGCTGAGCATCGGCGCCGCGCTCGCGCTGCGCGACGACGAGCTGTGGGAGGCACCGCGCACCCTGGAGGCGCTCGAGCGCCACCGCGCGACCAACGCCGCCTTCCCGCCGGCCTACCTGGCGCAGCTGGCCGAGTGCGCCGAGACGCAGGGCACGGCGCCGCCGGTGGAGCTCTACGTGTTCGGCGGCGAGGCCATGCCGCGCGAAGCCTACGAGCGGGTGCGCGCGCACCTGCGGCCGCGGCTGCTGATCAACGGCTACGGCCCGACCGAGACGGTGGTCACGCCGCTGATCTGGAAGGCGCAGGCCGGCGAGAGCTTCGACTGCGCCTATGCGCCGATCGGCCAGCCGGTGGGGCGACGCCAGGCCTATGTGCTCGATGCCGCGCTGCGGCTGCTGCCGCGCGGCGTGGTCGGCGAGCTCTACATCGGCGGCGAGGGGCTGGCGCGCGGCTACCAGGGCCAGGGCGGCATGACCGCCGAGCGCTACGTGGCCGACCCGTACGACGCGGCCGGCGGGCGCCTGTACCGCACCGGCGACCTGGTGCGCTGGCGCGAGGACGGCCAGCTCGAGTACGTGGGGCGGCAGGACCACCAGGTGAAGATCCGCGGCTTCCGCATCGAGCTCGGCGAGATCGAGGCGCGGCTGCGGAGCCTGCCCGGCGTGGCCGATGCGGTGGTCGCCGCGGTCGAGGCCGGCGCTGGGCGGCAGCTGGCGGCCTACGTGGTGCCCGCCGCCGGCGAGGACGCCGAGGCGCTCGCGGCGCGCGTCAGGCCCGGGCTGGCCGAGAGCCTGCCCGACTACATGGTGCCCACGCACGTGATTCCCATGGAGGCGCTGCCGCGCCTGATCAGCGGCAAGCTCGACCGCAACGCGCTGCCCGCGCCCGATGCGCGCGCGACGCGGCACTGGGTGGCTCCCTCCACGCCCGAGGCCGCCGCGGTGGCGGCGGTGTGGCAGCAGGTGCTGGGCGTGCCGCGCGTCGGCGAGACCGACAACTTCTTCGAGCTCGGCGGCGATTCGCTGCTGAGCCTGAAGACCGTCGGGCGCATGGCGGCGCTGGGCCTGCCCGGGCCGCGCCTGAAGCTGCGCGACCTGCTGCAGCGGCCGACCATCGCGGGCCTGCTCGGCCTCGGCGCCGCGCCGCCGGCACCGGCCGCGCCGGTCGGTTCGCCGCTGGTGCGCCTGAACGGCACGGGCCAGGAAGGCACGCCGCTGTTCTGCCTGCACGCGGGCTACGGCACCGTCTTCGACTACCAGCCGCTCGCGCGGCTGCTGCAGGAGCAGCGCCCGGTGATCGGCGTGATGTGCCGGATGCTCGCCGACCCCGCGCACCGCGATGCGTCGCTGCAGCAGATGGCGGCCGACCATGCGCGCGCGATCCGGCAGGAGCAGCCGCGCGGGCCGTACCTGCTGCTGGGCTGGTCGCTCGGCGGCACGCTGGCCGCGCTGGTGGCGGCGCGGCTGGAGGCCGAGGGGCAGCGCGTGGCCTACCTGGGGCTTATCGATCCCTACGTGCCGGCCGCCGGCGCGCGCGAGCCGCTGGACTGGCAGCGCGAGGTCGCGGACTTCGTGGCGGCGATGTGGCCCGGCGCCGGCGCGGCGCCGGCCCTGCCCGACGGCCTGCCGGCGCACGATGCCGACCCCGCGGCGCTGGCGGGCTGGCTGTCGCGGGTCGCGGCCTCGCGCGGGCCGCGTGCGCAGGCGGTGCATCCGGTGTTCGCGGCGATGAGCGACGCGGAGCTGGCGCGCCACCTGGTCGTGGGCCACCGGTTGCGCCGGCTCTCGCTCGACAGCCCGGCGCTGCCGGCGCTCGAGGTGCCGGCATGCGCCTGGTGGGCCGCGCAGCGCCCGCGCGACGATGCGCGCGCGCTCGCGCTGCAGCTCGGACAGCCCGAGATGGCGCGGGTCCGCGTCGATGCCACGCACGACGGCATGCCGAGCGACGCCGGGCTGCTGCAGGCGGTGGCCGACACGCTGGCCGGCCAGGTCGGGCTGCGCTCGGGAGTGGAGGCGGTGTGACGGGCAGCGGGCCTAGCAGGCCAGCGCCACGGGCTTGCCCGTGGCGTGCTGCGTGAGCACCTCCATCGGGATGCCGTAGATGCGCCGCAGCGCCTCGGGCTGCATGATCGCGTCCGGCGTGCCGCGCGCGATCATCGCGCCGCCGTGCAGCGCGATGATCTCGTCGCAGAAGCGCGCGGCCATGTTCACGTCGTGCAGCACGACGACCACGGCCACGCCCTTCTCGCGCGCGAGGCGGTGCACCAGCGACAGCACGTCGACCTGGTGCGCGATGTCGAGCGCCGAGATCGGCTCGTCGAGCAGCAGGCACTGCGCGTCCTGCGCCACCAGCATGGCGAGCCAGACGCGCTGGCGCTCGCCGCCGGAGAGCGTGTCCACGAGGCGGTCGGCGTACTGGCCGATGTCGGTCAGCTCGATCGCCTCGGCCACCTTGCGCCGGTCGGCGGCGCCGTAGCGGCCCAGCGCGCCGTGCCACGGGTAGCGGCCCAGCGCCACCAGGTCGCGCACCAGCATGCCCGAGGCATCGGGCGTCGACTGGGGCAGGTAGGCGACCTTGCGCGCGAACGCGCGATCGCTCCATCGCGCGAGCGGCTCACCCTCGAACGAGATGCTGCCGCCGCTGGGCGGCTGCTGGCGCGCCAGCAGCTTGAGCAGCGTCGACTTGCCGGAGCCGTTGTGGCCGATCAGCGCGATGGCGCGCCGCGCCGGCAGCTCCAGCGTGAGCGGATGCAGCAGTTCGCGGCCCGGAACGGCGAAGCGCACATCGCGCAGGGAATAGAGCGGCGTATCCGTCGTCACGTGTCGTTGTCCTCGCGGGGTGGTTCGTCGCGCCAGTAGGCGACGCAGAGACTGTGCGGTTTGTAGGCGGCGAGCAGCGGCCGCAGACTGGCGGCGACGGTCCATTCGCCGGCCAGCCAGACGAACAGCGCGGGATCGGGGGGCGGCAGCCGCGCGAGCTCCGCGCGCACCAGGGCCTCGATCCGCGTGCTCGCGCACGCCGGCTCGCCGTCGCGATGCAGCCAGTGCAGCGGCATGCCCGCCGGCCGCTCGAAGTCGATGCGTTCGTCGGCCGACGCGACCTCGACCACGATGGTGCCGAGGGCGCGCGCGGGCAGTGATTCCGCGATGCGCGCGATCGCGGGCAGGGCGGACTCGTCGCCGGCCAGCAGGTAGCGCTGGGCCGCTCGCGCGCCACGGCCGCAGGGCGCGGAGATCGCGCACAGGTCGCCCGGGCGGGCCTGCAGCGCGAAGGCGCTGCCCGGGCCGGCGGGTTCGTGCAGCACGAAGTCGATGTCGAGCCAGCCCGCGCGCGCATCGACCCGGCGCACGGTGTAGTAGCGCGCGGTCATCCGGGCCACGAGCGCGGCATCCGGCGGCCCCTCGAGTTCGCGCAGCGCCCGTTGCACGGCCGCGTGGTGCCCGAGTCGCGGCACGTACAGGCGCACGTGCAGTTCGCGCATGTCCTCGTAGGGCGCGAGGCCGTGGCCGGCCAGCCGCAGCCGCAGCATGTGCGGCGTCAGGCGGGTCGATGCGACGACGCGCAGCGGCAGCATCTTGTCGACGCTCATGGAAGTGGCTTCGTGCTTCGCGGCGCGGTGCTCATGCGCGTCTCCCGATCAGGTAGAGGAGAAAAGGCCCGCCCACCAGGGCCGCCAGCAGGCCGGCCGGCACCTGGAACGGGAACAGGATGTTGCGGCCGATCCAGTCGGCCAGCAGCAGGATCAGCCCGCCGGCCAGTGCCGAGGCGAACAGGTGCGTGCCGGCGCGCTGGAAGCCCACGAGCCGGGCCAGGTGCGGGCCCATCAGGCCGGCGAAGCTCAGCGGCCCGACCAGCATGGTCGCGCCCGCGGTGAGCGCGCTGGCCAGCGTGAACAGCATGTTGCGGCTGGCGTTCAGGCGCATGCCGCGCGCCGACGCGTGCACCTCGCCCAGCGGCAGCAGATCCAGCCAGCGGCTCACCAGCGGCACGCAGGCCAGGCCCGCGCCCAGCAGGCCGGCGGCCAGCAGGGCCTCGCCGCCGCTGACCGCGTAGGTCGAGCCGGACAACCATGCCAGCAGCTGGTTGAGCCGCGGGTCCTGCGAGACCATCAGCACCGCCGTGATGAAGCTCGACACCGACCCGAGCGCGATGCCGATCAGCAGCAGGCGGTCGCCGCTGAATCCCGGCTGGCGCGACAGCAGGCGCATCAGCGCGAGCACCGCGAAGGCGCCGAACCCGCCGGCCGCGATCTGCGCGGTGCGGGTCGGCTCGCTCGACAGCAGCGTGAAGCAGATCAGGCTCAGGATCGCGCCCGAGGACACGCCCAGCACCTCGGGCGAGGCGAGCGCGTTGCCGGTGGTGCGTTGCAGGATCGCGCCGGCCAGCGCCAGCATGGCGCCGCCGCTGAAGGCCGCGAGCACGCGCGGCGCGCGCCATTCGAACAGGTCGGCCGGCGGCAGTAGCGCGACGGACCAGCCCTCGACGCCGCGGCCGACGACCAATGCGATCCATGCGGCCAGCAGCGACAACCCCGCCATGGCCGCCAGCACGCGGCCCGGATGCGCGAGCAGCCGCACGTGGCGCGGGCCGCTCGAGGACTGGGGCGCGAGCATCTTGAGGCGGCGGATCAGCAGGAACAGCAGCGGCGCGCCGAGCAGGCCGGTCACGGCGCCGGTCGGGAAGATGCGGAAGGTCACCGGCAGCGACTGCACGATCTGGTCGGCCGTGGCCAGCAGCAGCGCGCCCATGAGGCCCGACCAGAAGAACATCGAGCCGCCCACGCGCACGCCGCTCGCGCGCGCGAGCGTGGGTGCCGCCAGGCCGATGAAGCCGATGATGCCGACCGCCGAGGTCGCCACCGCCGCCAGGCCGGCCGCCACCACCAGCGCGAGCAGCCGGTAGGCCGCGAGCGGCAGCCCCAGGCTGCGCGCATTCTCGTCGCCCAGCGCCATGATGCTCAGCGGCCGCATGAGCAGCGCGGCCGCCGCGGCGGCGACCAGCAGCCGCGGCCACAGGTACTGCGCGCCGCTCCAGTCCTGCTGGTCGAGGAAGCCCGCGCCCCAGAGGATCTGGCCGGCCAGGAACTCGTGGAAGAAAAGCGCCAGCACCGAACTCACGGCCGAGCAGTAGAGGCTCACGATCAGGCCCGAGAGCGTGACCGTGATCGGCGACAGGCTCTTGCGCCAGGACAGCATCAGCACCGCGCCGAGCGCGGCCAGCGCGCCCGCGAAGGTCACGAGCTCCGGCGCCGCCAGCGCCAGCGCGGGCGCGAACAGCGTCGCCACCGCGAGCGCCAGATAGGCGCCGGCCGACACGCCCAGCGTCGAGGGCTCGGCCAGCGGATTGCGCAGCAGGCGCTGCAGGATGGCGCCCGACAGTCCCAGCGCGGCGCCGGCCAGCAGCGACACGGCCAGCCGCGGCAGCAGCAGGTAATAGACCATCAGCGCGCGGGTTTCCTGCTGCCCGGGCGCGGCGCCCGCGGCCGCGCCGCCCGACAGCGTGGCGCTCAGGTTGTAGGCGGCGAACAGGCCCATCACCAGCGTCATGCCGCCGGCCATGGCCAGTCCGGCCGCTTGCGGGTGGCTGCGCCATCTCATGGCCGGCCCTCGCCGTCGTCGCGGCGGCCGAGCGCCTCGGCCGCGAGGCGCGCGAAGCGGCGTGCCGGTGGCAAGCCGCCATAGAACAGCACGTTGGGGACGATGCTCACGCGGCCGGCGCGCGAGAACGGCAGGCTCGCGATGACCGGCGTGCGCAGCACGCGCAGCAGGTGCTGCGGCGTGTCGTTGCCGACCGCCAGCAGGCGCGCTTCGGGCCGACGCAGCAACTGGTCCACCGACACCGTCAGGTGGCCGAAGCGCGAGGTCGGGCCGTCCCAGGCATTGATCACGCCGTAACGGTCGAGCACGCTCTGGAACAGGCTGCCGCGGCCGAACACCAGCATGCGGCGGCCGTCGAGGATCGTGGCCACGTAGACGGGCCGCCCGTCGTAGCCGCGCATGCGCTCGCGCCACCGGTCCAGTTCCTCGGCGCAGGCGCGCGCGTAGGCCTCGGCGGCCGGCGCGCGTCCGAGCGCGCTGCCCAGGCGCAGCAGCGCGTCGCGTCCCGCCAGCCAGAGGTCGGGCGCGCCGCCGGGCGGATAGGGGTCGAAGCGCAGCGTGGGCGAGATGCGGCCGAGCTTGGGCAGCAGCGCGGCCATCTCCGCGGTGTAGACCTGCAGGTCGGGCTTCAGCGACGCGAGCAGCTCGAAGTTGGGCTCCGCGCGCAGTCCCAGCTCCCGCGTCGCGGCGCCCGGGCCGGGCTCCACCACCACGTGCCGGTAGAGATCGAGCTCGGGCATCGCCAGCGGCGCCACGCCCAGCGCCATCAGGTTCTGAGCGCTGACCCAGTCCAGTGCCGCGATGCGCCGCGTGGCGGCGCCGGACCCGCGTCCCGCGAGCAGTAGCATGCCGCCCAGCAGGCCGCGGCGCGACAGGCCGGGTGCGACGAGCCCGCTCAAAACGCCATCTGCGCCGAGAACGCCACGCTGCGCGGGTTGCCCAGGTAGTAGCTGTTGAGCCAGTAGTCGCGGTTGGCGACGTTGTTTACCGTCAGGCGCAGCGACACCGGCTTGCCCGAGACCTTGGTCGCGTAGCGCAGGCCGAGGTCGACGGTGGTGAACGAGGGCAGGCGGCTGGTGTTGGTTGCGGTCGCCCACTGCTTGCCGACGTGATAGATGCCGCCGGTCAGGCTCAGGCCCGGCACGAAGGGCAGCTCGTACTCGGTGTAGAGCTTGGCCAGCAGCTTCGGCACGTTCATCGGCGCGTTGTTGTTGTAGGTGCCGCCCTCGACCTTGGCGGTGAGCCAGGTCACGCCGCTCACGATGCTCCACGATTCGGTCAGCTTGCCCGAGGCCGAGACCTCGGCGCCGCGATGGCGCTGCTTGCCGTCCTGGCGATAGGTGTTGTTGCGGTCGGTGTACTCGTAGGCCTTCTCGATGTCGAACAGCGCGCCGCTCAGCAGCACGCCGCCGAGCTCGGCCTTCGCGCCGATTTCCTTCTGCTTGCTCTGCATCGGCGGCATCACGCTCATGCTGTTGGAGGCGGTCAGCGGCGCGATGCCGCCGGGCTCCAGGCCCTCGATGTAGGTCGCGTAGGTGGTCAGCCACGGCTGCGGCTTGAAGATCAGCGAGACGTTGGGCGAGGTGCGCGAACGGTCGTAGTCCGGCTGGTTCGGCGCGCCGTACCGGTTGCGGTCGAGCGTCTTGATGGTGCTGCGGTTGGCGCCCACCAGCACCGACCACTGGTCGTTGAAGCGGATCATGTCGCCGATCACCCAGTTCTCGTTGCGGATGCGGCTCGAGTAGTACATCGAGTTCGGCGGGATGGCCGGCCAGACCGGCTGCAGCACGTGGTTGGGCGTGATGAAGCCGTTCGGCCCGAGGTAGCCGGTGTTCGGGGCGTAGGAGGTCTGCCACTGCGTGTCTTCGAAGCCGTAGTAGCCCATCGTGAGCTTGTGGGCGAGTGGGCCGGTGTCGAACGACAGGTCGGCGAGGGCCTGCCAGGCCTCGGACTTGGTCTTGGTCGGGCCCGAGTGGATGCGGATCTGGTAGTACTCGGTGGGCGAGCGCACCGAGTTCTGGGTGTGGTCCTGCTTGGGCCGCTCCTGGCTGTCGCGCAGATAGGCCGCGCGCAGCGTGAGATGGTCGTTGGCCTCGTAGATGGCCTTGGCCATCAGCTTGCGGCTCTCGGTCTCGTCCTGGATCCAGGGCTGGCCCCAGTTCTTGCTCGAATCGGGCGCCTGGATGCGGCGCACGCCCTCGCGGAACGACCAGTAGGCCGTGGGCGCCTGCATGTGGTAGTCGCTGTAGCTCGCGCCGAGCTCGAGCTTGAGCTTGTCGGTGACCTTGAAGTCCAGCGCCAGGCTCGCGAGCGAGCGGTCGATCTTCTGGTCGTCGACGGCGGTCTCGCCCTTCTGGCGCACGAGGTTGAGGCGGTAGCCCACGCGGCCTTCGCTGTCGAACTGGCCGCCGAAGTCGCCATGCACGTAGTACTGGCTGCCGCCGTAGTTGCCCACCGTCACGCTGTTGAGGCGCTCCAGCGTCGGGCGCTTGTTGACGTAGTTCACCATGCCGCCGGGCGAGGCCGCGCCGAACAGGAAGCCCGAGAGCCCGTTGAGCACCTCGACGCGCTCCTTGTCCTCGAGCGAGGCGGCGAAGCCGAACGAACGGCGCAGGCCGTCCTCGGCGCGGTCGTAGCTGCTGAAGCCGCGGATCTTGACCATCGGTGCCCAGCCACTGACCTGCGGCGTCTGCGACAGGGTGGAGGGACTGACCTTGTAGACGTCGTCGGGCGACTGCGCCTGGATGTTCTGCAGCAGTTCGCGCGGCACCACGTTGATCGCGAACGGCGCATCGCGCAGGTCCATGTTGCCGAGCGCGCCGACCGAGGTGGCCGAGCGGACGCGGTAGCCCTCGGCCGCCGTGCCTTCGCGCTGGACCGCGGCCGTCGTGTCGGCATCGAGCGTCGAGGTCACGTGCACGGGCGGCAGCGTGCGGCCCGCCTCGGCCGCGCCGGCGGCGCGGATGACCACCGCGGCGCCTTCGCGCGACGCGGCCAGGCCGCTGCCGGCGAGCAGCCGGTCGAGCGCCTGCTGGAAGTTCAGGCGGCCCGAGACGGCCGGCGCGTTGATGCGCGATACCACCTCGCCCGACGCCAGGATCTGCGTGCCGGTCTGGCGCGACAGCTCGTTGAGCGCCGCGGCGAGCGGTTGCGCCGCCACGTTGATGTCGAAGACGGGCGCTGCCGTCTGGGCCGGTGTCTGGGCGAGTGCCGGACCGTTCCAGCTGACGAAGACGGTGCCGAAGGCGGCGGCAAGCGCGGCGCTCAGAAGGCGGTGGCGAGGCGTAGAACGCATGGGTCGAGGCTCCAGGTCAAGGTAAATGCGACGTATTCCGTGATCGACGCCGGGTCCCGCGAAAACTCCGCGGCCTTGGCGCTTCTCGATGTAAGACGTTTGAACTCGCCAAACGGAGACACCCGCCGAAGCGGTGCGGCGCATGCGGCGCCGCGGGCGTGTCGTTCAGCGCGCCTGGAGCGCCACGCTGCCGTCGGCCTGCGGCACGGCCGTCAGCGGAAGGATCCGCGGCAGCAGCGCGACCAGGCCGACCGAGTCGTCGGTGCGAAAGCGCCCCGACAGACGCAGGGCGTCGGTGCGCGCATCGCTGCTGACGATCGGGCGCGGGCGGTAGCTGTTGATCACGGCCAGCGCATCGCGCAGCGGCGTGTTGTCGAACACCAGCCAGCCATCGCGCCAGGCCGAGAGCGCCTGGGTGTCGGCCTGGCGCACGGCTTCGGCATGCCCGCCCTGTACCTCCACCAGTTCGCCGCCGCGCAGGTCGACGATCTCCACGGCGGGCGCCTCGGCGCCCTCGCGCGCGCGCACCCGTACGCGCACATGCCCGCGCTCGACGCCCACCGTGACCGGACCGCCCCGGTCGCGCACCGAGAACACCGTGCCGACCACCTCGATGACGGCGCTGCGCGTGAGCACCTGGAAAGGCCGAGCGGCATCGTGCGCCACCTCGAAGCGCACCTCGCCGCGCGCCATCTCGACGACACGCCGCTGGCGGTACAGCGTGACGTCGATGGCACTGCGCGGCGCGATGTCGAGCTGGCTGCCCGGCGCATCGGCGGTGCCGTCGGCCAGCGCCAGCTTCAGCATCTGGGCGGTGCGCGTGCTGTAGGCGGCGTGAAAGACCGGCTGCTGCAAATACCACTGCAGGCCGCGACCGGCCAGCACGCCGGTGCCCAGCAGGCCCGCGATCGACAGCAGCAGCTTGCGGCGCTGCGGCCCGCGGCCCGAGGTCGCGGCCGCGGCCACCATGCGGGTGGCTGGTGCGTCGAAATGCGCGCGCAGGTCGTCGGCCATGCCGCCCAGTGCATTCCAGCGCTGACGCGCTTCGAGCAAGGCGGCCGCGTGCTCGGGCGACTTGCTGCGCCACTGGTTCAACAGGAGGCGGCTGTGCTGCGCGGCCTCGCCGGGCGCGATCTCGCCTTCCACGATCAGCGCGAGCGCGCGCTCGACCAGCCGTTCGCGCGGCGCGCCCACCGTCAGGCTGCTCACGAGAAGTCTTCGGCCAGTGCGGTGTCGAAGCCCGCGTGGTTCTGGATGTGCTGCGGCGCGATCAGGTCGGCGCGCAACTCGGCGAACACGCGCGAGCAGTCGATGGTGGCGCGCAGCAGGTGCTTGGCCACCGCCATCTCGGTGATGTCTAGCTGCGTGGCGATCTCGGCGCGCGTGTGGCCGTAGGCACGGAACAGCAGGAACACATCGCGCCGGCGCGGCGGCAGTTTCTCGAGGGTCTCGACCACGCGCGCCAGCACGCGCTGCTGCGCCACGACGAACTCGCTCGATGGCGCCACCAGGTTCGATCCGAGAGTGGCGTGCGTGCCCGCCCATTCCTGCGCCACCTTGCGCCGGCGCGCCTCGTCGATGCACAGGTTGCGCGCCACGCGGAACAGCAGGGCGCGCGGCGATTCGATGCCGGAACCGTCCTTCGCGTCGTCGCTGCCGGCGCTGCCCGATGATTTCGTGGCCTGGACGAACACCCGCTCGAAGCTCGACTGCGCGATGTCCGCCGCGTAATGAGGATCCCTCAGGTCGCGAGTGAGCTGTCGGCGCAAGTCCGCATAGTGAGCTACAAGTTCCTGGACGAGGTCGCGCATCCGGTCGCCTTCTCGCAAGCATCGACGATGGGCCCCGGGAGCCCGGTCGCCGGTCGTGCCTTCGGGCTCGTCAGCTTCGGCAAGGAATGACGAGCCGGCGATGCGGCAGGGCGCTGGGGTGATCCCGAGGGACTGTAATAAGAACGATTCTTATTAAGTGTATCACCGCGCGATGTCCGGGGCGTTAAATCACGGCGGCCGGCAACGGCGTGCGTCCGGCGGCCTGCGCGGCCTGCGCCGGCCGTGGATTGGCCTCCAGCAGCGCCTGCCCGATCTCGTCGGAGCGGATCGCCGTGACCGACAGCAGCGTGTCGCTGAGGCCATGGCTGGTCTCGCAGGCGCCTTGCAGGAAGATGCCCGGCTTCAGCTCCGGCGTGCCCTGCAGCCGGTAGTGGCGATCGACCGTGAAGTCGCCCAGGTACGGCGCGAGCGGATCCAGCAGCGTCCTGTGGCCGTCGCGCTCGTACCCGGTGGCGAGGACCACGACGTCGTAGCCATGCTCGGCGCGCTGGTCGGTGTTGAGGTCGTGCAGCCACAGGTGGATGCCGTCCGCCGCCGCGCGCACCGCCGACACCTCGTGGCGGCGCAGGAAGCCGTGGCGCGCCACGCCCGCGACGCGCTGGCGGTAGAACACGTTGAAGATCTGCTGGATCAGCTCGAGGTCCGGCGCCGCGTAGTTGGTGTGCCAGAACTCCTCCAGCAGCTCGGCGCGCTCGGGTTGCGAGCGGTTGAACACGAAGTCGGTGAAGTCGGCGTTGAAGATCTCGTTGACGAAGGGGCTGTCGTCCGAAGGCTTGATCGAGCGGGCGCGCATGATCAGGTCGACCGCGGGCTTGTTGGGATGGCTCTGCAGGTCCATGAAGATCTCGGCCGCGCTCTGGCCCGCGCCCACGATGGCGATGCGCTCGGCCTTCGGATGCCGCGCGATCGCCTCGAGGTAGCTGCTCGAATGGAACACGCGCGGGTCGTCCCTGAAGGGCTGGAAGCGCGCCGGGATCTTCGGCACGCCGCCCACGCTCACCACCAGGTTGCGCGCCAGCCGCTCGCGCACGCTGCCGTCGGCCTGGCGCGAGCGCACGCGCACCAGCTGCACCTCGCTGCCGCGCATCTCGGGCACCACCTCGAACACGCTCTCGCCGTAGGCGCAGCGGTCCTCGAACTGCGCCGCGGCCCAGCCCAGGTAGTCGTTGAATTCGTGCCGGCTCGGGAAGAAGGTCTTGAGATTGACGAAGTCCTGCAGGCGCTGCTTCTCGTGCAGGTAGTTCAGGAAGGTGAAGCGGCTCGAGGGATTGCGCAGCGTCGCCAGGTCCTTGATGAACGAGATCTGCATGTGCGCGTTGTCCAGCAGCATGTTCTTGTGCCAGACGAAGCCCGGCTGCTTCTCGATGAACAGGGCATCCACGAACTGGCCGTGGTGGCGCTTCTCGTCGAGCGCGATCGCCAGCGCGATGTTGGACGGGCCGAAGCCGATGCCGATCAGGTCGTGGATTTGCATGGAATGTCCTTGAGGGGAGGTTCGGCGCGATCGGCCGAAGGTGGCGAGACGGTGGCGTCCCCCTGGGGAATCCAGAGGGCTTCGCCGAAGAAGCGTTCGCGCAGCAGCATGCCGAGCATCGCGCGCTTGTGCGGGAAGTCGAATTCCTTCACGTGGGCGTAGCCGCAGCGGCCCAGGCTCTTGATCATCTTGTGGTTGTCCGCGCGCGGCTCGATCACGATGCGCTGCGTGCGGCAGTCGTCGAGGAACAGGTAGTGCGACACCGAGGGCATCCAGGCCGTGAGGAAGGGCTTGCCGCGAAAGCGCGCCTCGCCGATCAGCGCGTGCCAGCCGCGGTCGTGGTCGCCCGCGTCGTAGAAGGGCGCGATGCGGTCCTCCTTGGCCCAGTACGCCTCGAAGTAGCCGAAGGCCTCGCCGTCGAGGCGCCCGATCAGCCCGGTGACGCGCGGATCGGCCGCGATCGCCTCGAGGTAGGCGCGATGCCTGGCGAGCTCGCCCTGTTCTTCCCAGAAGTGCGCCACCACCGGATCGTTCATCCAGCGATGGAAGGCCGGCAGGTCGCGCTCGATGTCGACCGTGGCCAGCGTCAGCGTCTGCGACAGCCACGGGATGTGGCGCCGGTAGACGGTGCCCGAGGGCTTGGCCGGCCGCAGCGGATGGCGCCGGCCCTGGCTCATCGTGTAGCGCAGCGCGAAGGGCTCGCGCGGCCCGCACCGCCACACGCGCGGCAGTTGCCAGAAGGCTTCGCGCGCCACGATCGCATCGCTGCCTGGCGGCAGGCTCGCCGCGCCGGTATCGACCAGTTGGGCCAGGCCTGCCGGGCTCGACGGTGCGAGCCGCAGGGACAGCGTGGCGCGTTGCGGATGGCGCACGAAGGCGGCTTCGATGGCGGCCAGCAGATGGGTCTGCGCGGGCTCGGCGTCGTGGCTGTTCGATGCTTCCAGGCGCAGTGCGCCCGCCTGCGCGTGCAGCAGCCAGTGGCTGGTCGGTCCATGGCCGGCCTGCGGGCCGACCGTGAGCTTCGAGCCGTCGAGACGCACCTCGAGCGGCTCGCCGTCGGGGTGCGCATGGAACACCCAGGCGCCGATCGCCGATGCCGGCGTGGGTGCGGGCGCGGCCGCGGCGACGCGTGCGCGTCCGAATGCCTCGGCCAGCGTGTGCGCGATCGACGAGCGCAAGGTGTCGGCTTCCTCCACCACCTGGCTCAGGCGGGCGAAGTCGTGGACCATGCCTTCGTGCACCCGCAGTTGCGTGCGCACGCCGGCCGCCTGCAGCCGCTGGGCATAGGCCCGGCCTTCGTCGACCAGCGGGTCGTACTCGGCCAGCACGAGGTGCGCGGGCGCGAGACCCGACAGGTCCTGCGCGGCGAGCGGGGCGAAGCGCCAGTCCGCGCGGTCGTCCTCGCTGCGCAGGTAGTGGCCGAACATCCATTGCAGCGTGCGCTGCTCGAGCAGGTGGCCGCTCGCGTAGCGCCGGTGCGAATCGCTGTCCTGGCGGATGCTGGTGCAGGGGTAGAGCAACACCTGCAGCAGCGGCTGCGGCCGTCCGGCATCGCGCGCGGCCAGCGTCAGGGCCGTGGCGAGCGTGCCGCCGACGCTGTCGCCGGCGAAGGCCACGCGCGCGGTGTCCAGGCCGTGGGATGCGCCCTGCGCCGCGAGCCACAGGGCGGCATCCTCGGCGTCGTGGAAGGCGGTCGGGAACTTGTGCTCCGGCGCGAGCCGGTAGTCCACGGCCAGCACCGCGCAGGGCGTGCGCTGCGCCAGCGCGCGGCACAGCGCGTCGTGCGAATCGAGTCCGCCGACGACATAGCCGCCGCCATGGAAGTACAGCACGGTCGGCAACGGCGTGCCCGCATCTTCGCCCCGGTACAGCCGGGCGCGCAGCGTCGCGCCGTCGCGGGCGCGAAAGCCGATGTCCTCGACCGGAAGCTCGGGCCCGACGCCGTCGAGCGCGAGGGTCGACTGGTCGTAGCTGGCGCGCGCCTGCGCGGGTTCCAGCGCGCACATCGGCGCGCGCCCGTCCTCTTCGGCGAGGGCGGCCAGTTCGAGGAAGGCTTCGAGATCGGGATGCAGTGGCATGAGAGCGTCGCAGTCGCATCCATGAACGGATGCATATCCCCGAAAGACGCGCGGCCGGCCGGTTTGTTTAGCGCGGCCGCTCGCCGCTGCCGCGTGAAGCAAGTCACGACTTCGAGACACGAAGATGACAGCCGCTAAACACCGGGCGGCGCGCCGCGTCTATCTGCGCATCCTTACCCACCCAGGCGTCCCGACGCGATGAACTCTAGGCACCACCTCACTTCCGATCCGGCCTGCAGCGAGGCCTGGCGACTTTTTCGCGAACTGCATGACGCCCCGTCGCTCGAGCGCGCCGAGAAGCTGGTCCTGTGGCTCGGGCGCGATGCCAGGCACGTGCGTGCCTTCGACGAGGCGCTGACCCTGTGGGCGCTGGCGGGCGCCGCCATGGTCGGCTCCGGGTCGGACGACGAAGCGCGAAAATCCTCGATCCTCCAATAGCGCCGCCGCCGGCATCCGCACTAAACATTCCGGATGCCGGGCCGTCTTACCGGTCATGCACACTCCACCCGCCAGTGCCAAGGCTTCCGACCTGCTCGCGCTGCTGAAACCCTTTGCCCCCTGGATCGCGCTGTCCGCCGCCACCGGCATCGGAGCGGCGATGGCGACCGTGGCGCTGCTGGCGACCATCAACCAGGTCCTGAGCCGGCCCGGAGGCATGGCCGGCGGGTTGCTGCTGACCTTCATCGTGCTGTGTGCCGGCGCGCTGGTCGGCCGCGCGATCTCCGACATCTCGAACAACATCGTGGGCCAGCGCCTGGTCGCGCAGGTGCGCAAGGACCTCGCGATGAGGATCCTCGCGGCGCCGATCGATGCGCTCGAGCGCTACCGCATGCACCGGCTGATGCCCGTGCTCACGCAGGACGTGGACATGATCAGCGACGTGGCCTTCATGCTGGCCGCGACCATGATCTCGACCGCCGTCGCGCTCGGCTGCCTGAGCTACCTGGCCTGGCTGTCCTTGCCGCTGTTCGGCCTGCTGGTGGTGGCGATGCTGGTCGGCGTGGCCGTCCAGACCTGGGCCCATGCGCGCGGCATCGCGGGCTTCTTCGAGTCGCGCGAGCAGGAGGAGCTGCTGCACAAGGCCTACCGCGGCATCAGCGAGGGCGCCAAGGAACTGCGCATGCACCGCGCGCGCCGCTCCCGCGTGTACGAAGGGCAGATCGCGCGCACCGTCGACGCCATCCGCGACATCAACCGCCGCGCGATCAACATCTTCGTGCTCGCCACCTCCTTCGGTTCCGCGCTGTTCTTCCTGCTGATCGCGATGATCCTCGGGTGGGCCGCGTGGCGCACCACCGAGCCCGCCGTGCTCAGCGGCTTCGTGCTGGTGCTGCTGTTCATCAAGGGGCCGATCGACCAGATCGTCGGCGCGCTGCCGCGCGTGGGGCGCGCCAAGGTGGCCTTCGGCCGCATCGCGGACCTGTCGGCCCGCTTCGCCACGCCGGAACCGCACCTGCATCTGGACTCTCCGCCGACGTCGCCGCCGCTGCGCGAGGCCATCGAGATGCGCGGCGTGCGCTATGCGTTCGACACGCCCGAGGGCAGCGAGGCGTTCGTGCTCGGTCCGGTGGACCTGCGCATCGAGCGCGGCGAGATCGTCTTCATCGTCGGCGACAACGGCTCGGGCAAGACCACCCTCATCAAGCTGCTGCTCGGCCTCTATGCGCCGCAGCAGGGCGAGGTGGTGCTCGACGGCGAGGCCGTCACGCCCCAGACCCGCGACGACTACCGGCAGCTGTTCACCACCGTGTTCTCCGACTTCTACCTGTTCGAGGACCTGGTGGCCGGCGGGGAGGGCGGCCGGCAGACGCTGCCCGAGACCGCGCTGCCCTACCTGCAGCGCCTGGAGATCGCGCACAAGGTCTCGGTCAAGGACGGCGCCTTCAGCACCACCGACCTGTCGACCGGCCAGCGCAAGCGGCTCGCGCTGGTGCATGCCTACCTCGAGGGCCGTCCGGTGCTGGTGTTCGACGAATGGGCCGCCGACCAAGACCCGACCTTCCGCCATCTGTTCTACACCGAGCTGCTGCCCGAGCTGCGCGCCAAGGGCCACCTGCTGGTGGTCATCTCGCACGACGACCGCTATTTCCACATCGCCGACCGCGTGATCACCATGAAGGCCGGCCGCATCGCCGAGGAGCGCGTGCGCGCGCCGCAGCAGGCGGCCGCGTAGGGAAGGGGAGGCCGCCGCCCGGCCATCCCCGGCCCGCGAGGGCATCGACCTCGCGCCGCGTGCGGCCGATTCCGCACCGTACGGGATCACGCGCCAACCCCCAAAGACCGCGCCGCTCGCGGCGTCCGCGCAAGCCCCGACGGCCCGCACGCTCCCTTTCCTCGACATGCGCAGAATCGTTTCCATCCTTCTCGTTCTCGTCCTCACCCTGGCGGCGGCCGGCTATCTCTGGGCACGGCGTCCCGCGAGTGCGGTGGAGTCGTCGGTCGTGCGGCGCGGCACGATCGAATCGAGCGTCACCGCCTTCGGCACGCTGCAGCCGCGGCGCTACGTGGACGTCGGCGCACAGGTGTCGGGCCAGATCCTGCGGCTGCTGGTTCAGCCCGGCGACGTGGTCGACAAGGGGCAGCTGCTGGTGGAGATCGATCCCAGCGTGCAGCGTGCCACCGTCGATGCGGGCCGGGCTTCGCTGGCCGGCTTGCGCGCCCAGCTGGCCGACCAGCGCGCGCAGCATCGGCTGGCGGGCCAGCAGCATGCGCGCCAGCGCCGGATGGCCGCCGATGGCGCCACGCGCGAGGAGGACGTGCAGAGCGCCGAGGCCGCGTTCGCCTCGGCGGCCGCGCGCATCGAGCATCTCGAGGCCCAGATCGCGCAGACCCAGGCCACGCTCAAGGCCGACGAGGCGCGGCTCGGCTACACGCGCATCTTCGCGCCCATGGCGGGCACCGTGGTGTCGGTGACCGCGCGCGAGGGCCAGACCCTCAACGCCACCTACCAGACGCCCGACGTGCTGCGCATCGCCGACCTGTCGGCGATGACCGTGTGGTCCGAGGTGTCGGAAGCCGACGTGAGCCGCGTCAAGGCCGGCATGCCGGTCTACTTCACGACCCTGGGCAACGACCGGCGCCGCTGGCAGGGCAGGGTGCGCCAGGTGCTGCCGGCCCCGCCGGCGCCGACGGCCAGGACCGGTGGCAGCGACAGCACCGCCGCGGCCCCCGCGACGCCGAACAAGGTCGTGGTCTACACGGCGCTGTTCGACATCGACAACGCCGACGGCGAGCTCATGCCGCAGATGACCGCGCAGGTCACGTTCGTCGAGGCCTCGGCCGCCGATGCCGTGATGGTGCCGACCGCGGCGATGACGGCGGTGGCGGGCACCGCGGACCGCTACACGGTGCGGGTGCTGCAAGGCGATGGCGGCATCGAGACGCGGCAGCTCCGCATCGGCGTGCGCAACCGCGTTGCCGCGCAGGTGCTCGAAGGCATCGAAGCGGGCGAGCGCATCGTGGCCGATGCGGCCTTCGGCAAGACCGCGAAGCCATGAGCACGCCGCCGCTGGTCGAGCTGCAGGACATCCGCAGGGCCTATGGCCTGCCCCAGCGCACGCCCGACGATCCCCCGCCGACCCCGGTGCTGCGCGGCATCTCGCTGCAGATCAAGGCGGGCGAGTTCGTCGCCATCATGGGTGCCTCGGGCTCGGGCAAGTCCACGCTCATGAACATCCTCGGCTGCCTCGACCGGCCGAACAGCGGGCGCTACCTGTTCGAGGGGCGGGACGTCTCCGGCTTCGATGCCGACGCGCTCGCGCGCATGCGCCGCGAGACCTTCGGCTTCGTGTTCCAGGGCTACCACCTGGTGCAGACCGAGTCGGCGCGCGAGAACGTCGAGATTCCCGCGCTCTATGCCGGCATGCCCGAGGCCGAGCGCCGCGTGCGCGCCACCGCGCTGCTCGAACGGCTCGCGATGGGCGCCCGCCTCGACCATCGGCCGGGCCAGCTGTCGGGCGGCCAGCAGCAGCGCGTGGCGATCGCGCGCGCGCTGATGAACGGCGGCCGCGTCATCCTCGCCGACGAGCCCACCGGCGCGCTCGACAGCCAGAGCGGCGCGGAAGTGATGAAGCTGCTGCACGAACTCGCAGACGCGGGGCACACGGTGATCCTGATCACGCACGACCGGCAGGTCGCCGCGCAGGCCCGCCGCATCGTGGAGATCCGCGACGGCGAGATCGTGGCCGACTCCGGCGACGCGTGTGCCGCCGACGGGCCGCGCCCGGCGTGGGATGCGTCGCGCGGGCCGCGCGCCGGCCAGGCCTCGATAGCCGCCGACCTGCGGGAAGCCGCGCGCGCCGCCTGGCGCGTGATGTGGATCAACCGCTTCCGCACCGGCCTCACGCTGCTGGGCATCGTGATCGGCGTCGCCTCGGTGATCGCGATGCTCGCGGTCGGCGGCGGCTCGCAGAAGAAGGTGCTCGCGCAGTTCGAGATCTTCGGTGTGCGCACGATGTTCGTCGCCGCGCGCGGCGGCAGCACGCGCGCGCCAACGGCGCCGCTGATGCCCGCCGACGTCGAGATCCTGCGCGGCCTGCCCAACGTCGAGGCCGTCGCGCCGTACATCGAGGACCGCGTGGTGGTGCGCCGCGGCAACATCGACCTCGACACCGAGGGCGGCGGCACCACGGTCGATTTCTCCCGCGTGCTGGGCTGGGCCACGACCGAGGGCCGGATGTTCGACGAGGAGGACGATCGCCGTGTCGCCAAGGTGGCGGTGATCGGCCAGACGGTGCGCAAGGCGCTGTTCGCGGACGGCGGCGATCCCATCGGGCAGGACGTGCTCATCGACAAGGTGCCGTTCGAGGTGGTCGGCGTGCTTGCCGCCAAGGGCACCAGCGGCGGCGAAGACCAGGACAGCCGCGTGGTCGTGCCGTTCTCGGCCGCTTCCGCGCGGCTGTTCGGCCATTCGCATCCGACCTGGATCGGCGTGCAGGTCCGCGACATGGAGCGTGCGGCCGCCACGGGCGCCGCGATCGAGGCCAGCCTCGCCGAGCATCGGCGCGTGAACGATGTGCGGGTGTGGAACCGCGTCGAGGCGATCCGGGCGCAGTCCGAGACCGCGCGCGCGATGACGCTGATGCTCGGACTGATCGCGGCGATCTCGCTGGTGGTCGGCGGCATCGGCGTGATGAACGTGATGCTGATGACGGTGCGCGAGCGCACGCGCGAGGTCGGCATCCGCATGGCCACCGGCGCGCGCCAGACCGACATCCAGCGCCAGTTCATGACCGAGGCGGTCCTCGTGACCGCGGTCGGCGGCTCGGCCGGCGTGGTCGTCGGCCTGCTGGTCGTGTCCGCGCTGCTGCTGGCCGGCGTGCCGGTGGTGTTCTCGCCGCTGGCGGTGCTCGGCGCCTTCGGCTGCGCCGTGCTGACCGGCCTGGTGTTCGGCTTCATGCCCGCGCGCCACGCGGCGCGCCTCGATCCCGTGGTCGCGCTGGCGTCCCAATAGCGGTCCCGAATTCCCATGCCCTTCTCGCTGTCCCGCACGTTCGATACATCGACCTCCTGCGCCTCCCCGCATCGGTGGCGCGCCGGCGTGCTGGTCGGCGCGCTGGTCGCGGCGGGCTGCGCCGCACCGCCCGAGTCCGCCGAGCGCGCGGTGCCGCTGCCCGTCGCCTGGCGGGCGGCGGCGTTGCCGCTGGAGGCGCCTGCCGTTCGGGCGGCATCCGCGGCCGCGCCCGACGCGCAATGGTGGCGCGGCTTCGGCAGCGGCGAGCTCGACGCGCTGATCGACGAGGCCGACGCCGGCAGCCACGATCTCGCGATGGCGCTCGCGCGCGTGCAGGCGGCCCGGGCCCAGGCGAGGGTCGCGGGCGCGGCGCGCTGGCCCGTGCTGAGCGCCAATGTCGATGCCAGCCGCGAGGGCCGCCTGGGCGGCCAGGGAACGGTCGAGGGCAGCCGGCATCTCGCGGGTTTCGCGGCGCGCTACGAGCTCGACCTCTGGGGCCGCCAGGCGGCCCTCGGGCAGGAAGGCCTGCAGGGCTGGCGTGCGAGCGTTTTCGACCGCGACGCGGTGCGCGTGGGCCTGCGCGCGGAAGTCGCGTCGTCGTGGCTGCGGCTGCGCGGCCTGCGCGAGCGCGCGGCGATCGCGCACGACAGCCTCGACAACGCGCGCCGGCTGCTGCGGCTGGTGAGCGCGCGCCATGCGGCCGGTGCCGCGACACCGCTCGAACTCGCGCAGCAGCGTGGCCTGGTGGCCGCGCGCGAGCGCGAACTCGCGGCGATGCGTCAGCGCGCCGACGATGCGGTCACCGAACTGGCGCTGTTGCGCGGACTCGATGCCATCGCACGGCCGGGCGATGCGGCCGGGGGCGATGCCACGCGGCTCGCGCAGTTGCGCATTCCGCCCGTCGATCCCGGTCTGCCGTCGCAACTGCTGGTACGCCGGCCCGACATCGCGCGCTCCGAGGCCCGGCTGGCCGCAGCCGACCAGAACGTGCATGCCGCGCGCGCCGCGTTGCTGCCGAGCGTATCGCTGGGCGCCATGCTCGGCGGGTCCGGTTCGGGCACCGGCGGCTGGTTCGGCAATCCGCTCTACAGGCTCACCGCCGGCATCGCCGCGCCGCTGTTCGACGGCGGCCGTCTCGCGGGCGAGCGCGAGCTCGCCGAGGCTCGCCGCGCGGAACTGCTGCAGTCCTATCGCGCTGCCATCGCCGCCGCGCTGTCCGATGCACAGACCGCGCTCGGTGCGGTCTCCAGCCTCGACGCGCAGGCGCTGGCCCAGGCCGAGGAACTGAACCAGGCCCGGCGTGCCGAAACCCTCGCCGAGTCGCGCTACCGCGCCGGTGCCGAGACGCTGCTGGTGCTGCTCGACGCGCAGCGCACGCTGCACGAGGCGCGCGACCGCGAGGTGCAACTCATGCAGGCCAGGCTCGAAGCCCGCGTCGCGCTGTACCGGGCGCTCGGTGGCGGCTGGCGCGCCGGGGCGTCGGACACGGCGCTGGCCGATGCGCCGGGCTGAAGCGCTTCGGCCGATCCGGAAAGCGGCAGCGGCGCTGGCGCTGGGCCTCGGCGTCGCCGTGCTCGTCCAGGCCCGGCCCGCCGCGCTGCCGGCCGATGGCCGCACGGCCGTCGACATCCGCCGCACCACCGACGGCATTCCGCACATCCGGGCGACCGATTGGCACGGCCTGGGCTTCGGCCAGGGCCATGCGCAGGCGCAGGATGCGCTGTGCACGCTCGCCGACGCCTTCGTCACCTACAGCGGCCAGCGCTCCTTCTACTTCGGGCCCGACGCGAAGCCGTCGACCCGTTCCACCTTCGGCCTGCCGACCAATCTCGATCTCGATTTCTTCTTCAGGGCCTTCGCCGATGCCGACGCCCTCGAGCGCTTCCGGCGGGCCCAGCCGCCCGAGATCCGCGAACTGGTCGCGGGCTATGCGCGGGGCTACAACAGTCAGCTGCGCCAACTGCGCGCGGCCGGCGCGCGCCAAACCGACACCGAGCGGCCGGCCTGCATGGACGCGGCCTGGGTGCAACCCATCGGCCCCGAGGACATCGAGCGCCGCATGATCGCGGCCGGCCTCGCGGGCGGCTACACGCAGTTCGTCGCCGAGATCGCGAAGGCACAGCCGACCGCGCCCGCGCCGCCATCGCCCACGGACCGGCTCTCGCTCCCGGAGCGGCTTCGCATCCCCGTGGGCGACGCGCCCGGCATCGGCAGCAATGCGCTCGCTTTCGGCGGCGCGGCCACCGGTGCCCAGGGCGGCGTGCTGCTCGGCAATCCCCACTGGTACTGGGGTGGCCCCGATCGCTTCTACCAGGTTCATCTCACGCTGCCGGGTGCGCTCGACGTCGCGGGCGTGAGCTTCCTCGGCATCCCGATCGTGATGATCGGCTTCAACCACGACGTCGCGTGGAGCCACACCGTGTCGGCCGCGCGGCGCTTCGGCCTGTTCGCGCTGCGGCTGGACCCGGCGGCCCCCACGCGCTACATGCTCGACGGCATCTCCGAGCCGATGCAGCCGCTGCCGCTCGCGGTCGCCGTGCGCCGCCCCGACGGGAGTTTCGCAACGGTGCGCCGCACGCTCTGGCGCACGCGCTTCGGGCCCGTGATCGATCTCGGCGCGCGCCATCCGGCGCTGGGCTGGAGCGCGGTCGGCGCGCTCGCGATCCGCGACGTCAATGCCGACAACCCGCGCATCTTCCGCAACTTCCTGCGCTGGAACCGCGCGCGCTCGCTCGACGAGTTCATGGCGATCCAGCGCGAGGAGGCCGCGATGTCGTGGGTCAACACGATCGCCATCGGCCGCGGCGACCAGCGCGCCTGGTATGCCGACATCGGCGCGGTGCCCGACGTCCCCGATGCACTGCGCGCCGCCTGCGCGACACCGCTGGCAAAGGCCTTCGCCGCCCTCGATGCGACCGTGCCCGTGCTCGACGGCAGCCGCTCGGCCTGCGATTGGCGCACCGATCCAACCGCCGTGCAGCCTGGCGCCATGCCCGCCGCGCGAATGCCCGGCCTGCTGCGCGAGGACTATGTCGCCAACATGAACGACAGCCACTGGCTGGCCAATCCGGCGCAACCGCTCGAAGGCTTCGCGGCCGGCCTCGGCGACGAAGCACGACCGCTCTCGCTGCGCGGGCGCGAGGGCCACCGCATCGCGGCCCAGCTCGCCGGTGCCGGCGCGGGCTCGGCGCGCGATCTCGCGGATCGACTGGCGGTCGAGGCGCTGGAACCGCGCGCCTACAGCGCCGACCGCTTCAAGGCGCCACTGCTCGATGCGCTGTGCGGCAAGGCCGTGTCCATGGCCGGCATCGGACCGGCCTGCGCGGTATTGCGGCGCTGGTCGAACCGCGCGGACGCGCAGGACCGCGGCGCGCTGCTGTGGGATTTCTTCTGGGACCGGCTGCGGAAGATTCCGCCCGCCGAGCTCTACGCCACGCCGTTCTCGCCGCAGGCGCCGCTGTCGACGCCCGACGGCATCCGTGCATCGGATCCGCGCGTGGCGCTCGCGCTGGCCGGTGCGGTCGAAGACATGGCTTCGAAAGGCTGGTCGCTCGACGCTCCGTTGGGCATGTACCGCTTCGCGCGCAGCGAAGGGCGCACGGTGCCGCTCTACGGCGGCTGCGACGCCGAGGGCTACTTCACCAACGCCTGCGCGCGCGACGGCGACTACACCCTGCGCGAGACTTCGCACGGCAACACCTACCTGCAGATCGTCCACTTCGACGCACGCGGCGTGCAGGCCCGCACGCTGCTCGCGCACGGCGAGCGCGAGACCGCGGTGACGAACGGCGCGGGCGCCGCGCCGGTGCTGCGCTATGCGCGCAAGGACTGGCTGCGCTTTCCGTTCCGCGAGGAGGAGATCGCGCGCGATCCGTTGCTGGTGCGCGAGACGCTGCGGCCCTGAACGCGCTTTTCAACCGTTCGGGCTGAGCTTGTCGAAGCCTTGCGCGAGGCTTCGACAAGCTCAGCCCGAACGGCAGGGATCAACATTGCGCGAGGAGCCTCAAAGCTCCAATACCAACCGCTCCCCCGCGCAAGCCCGCGAGCAGCAAGTCATCATCCTTGCATTCGCCTCGCGCTCCGAGCGCGTCAGCACCACGTCGCGATGGTCGACCTTGCCGGCCAGCACGCGCACCTCGCACGAGCCGCACAGGCCCTCCTCGCAGTCGCTCTGCACGTCGATGTTGGCGGCGCGCAGCGCGTCGAGCACGGTGCGGTCGGCCGGCACGGGCACGACGATGCCCGAGTCCTTGAGCTCGACCTCGAAGGCATGTTCCTTCGACGGGTCGAGCGTGCCGAGCTTGGATTCGAAATGCTCCACGCGCAGCGAGTCCTCGGGCCAGGCGGCGCAGCAGGCCTCGAGGGCGTCGAGCATGCGCGCGGGGCCGCAGGCATAGACCTGGGTGCCTTCGCGCGGGGTGGCGAGCAGCGCGGCGAGGTCGCAGCGCAGGCCGTCCTCCTTCGCGTAGACATGCAGGCGCTCGCCATGCAGCGCGGCCAGCTCGTCGACGAAGGCCATGCGCGCGCGGCTGCGGCCGCTGTAGTGGATCTCGTAATCCAGGCCCAAGGCCTTGGCGCGGCGCGCCATCGCGGCGATGGGCGTGATGCCGATGCCGCCGGCGATCAGGATCAGCCGCTGGCGGCTCTCGTCGAGGTGGAAGTGGTTGCGCGGGCCGCGCACCTTGAGCTTGTCGCCGGGGCGCACGTTGGCATGCACCCAGGCCGAGCCGCCGCGGCCTTCGTCCTCGCGCAGCACGGCGATCTCGAGCACGTCGGCCTCGGCCGGGTCGCCGCACAGCGAGTACTGGCGCGAGAGGTCGGGCGAGCCGCATTCGATGTCGATGTGCGAACCCGGCGTCCAGCGCGGCACGGGGCGGCCGTCGGGCGTGGCCAGGCGCAGCTTCAGCACGCCCTCGGCGACCGGGGTCACGCTCTGCACCACCATCTGGCGCGAGATCGCATGCTTCGAGGGCTCGCCGATGCGCACGGGCACCTGCTGGTCGAGCAGCGCGGCATCGCGGCGCTCGGGGTTGTGGGCCGGGTCCCATTCGACCCACAGGTGCTCGGGGCCGCGGAACGAGGTGTTGGGCACGTAGCTGAACTGCTGCTCGGCCAGCTTCATGTGCGGCAGGCGGCGCGTGAACTCCTCGAGGAAGATCTGCATCTCCATGCGCGCGAGGTTCTTGCCCATGCACTGGTGCGAACCGTAGCCGAAGGTCAGGTGGTCGCTGGCGTTGTCGCGCCGGATGTCGAACAGGTCGGCATCGGCGAAATGCGCCTCGTCGTGGTTGGCCGACGAGGTGACGATCAATAGCTTCGAGCCGGCGGGAATGTCTATGCCGCCGACCTGCACGTCCCTGGTCGCGAGACGGCGCCAGGCCGCGACCGAGCCGTTGTGGCGCAGGCATTCCTCGACCGCGCTCGAGATCAGGCCCGGGTCCTCGCAGATGTCGCGCCAGGCCTGCGGATGCTGCAGCAGCAGCTTCATCGCATTGGCCGTGGCATTGGCGGTGGTCTCGTGCGCGGCCACGATACCGGCCATCATCATCGAGTGCAGGTAGGAGTCGGTCACGACCTCGGGATGCTCCTTCTGCTTGCGCAGGCCGTAGGGCATCCAGCCCGGCGCGTCGGGGTTCAGGCGCATCTTGTCGAGCACCTTGCCCGCGAACTGCCAGAAGTTGCCGACCGCATGCGCCACCGCCACTTGCTCCTCGGGCTTCGGGCGGCCCCAGGTGTTGACGGTGTGGGCGATCGAGTACTGGCGCAGCGTGTCCATGTCCTCCTCGGGCACGCCGAGGAAGTGCAGGGCCACGGTCAGCGGCACCTCCCACAGCATCTGGTCGACCAGGTCGGCGCGGCCGTCGTCGATGAAGCGGTCGACGTACTCGCGCGCGAGCTGGCGCACCATCGGCTCGTGGTGCTTGAGCGCCTCGGGCGTGAACGGGTCCATCAGCACGCGGCGGCGCGGCATGTGGGCCGGCTCGTCCTCGTTGACCAGCGTGCGATTGAGCGCGAAGCCGTAGCTCGCGAGCACCGCGTTGGCCTCGGGGCCGGTGGGCGTGATCTTCTCGAGCGCGATCGAGGGGCTGAAGGTGAGGTTGTCGCGGAAGATCGCCTTGATGTCCTCGAAGCGCGTGACCACCCAGTAGCCGAGCTTCGGGCTGTAGAACACCGGCTCCTGCTCGCGCGCCCAGCGCACGTACTCGGGCGGGTCCTGCTGGTAGCCGTCCTCGAAGGGATCGAAGTCGGCGGCGCGCCGGCTCACCGGGCAACCCGTGGGCGAGCGTTCGGCGGACAGGTCGCCGTGCGCCACGGGGCAACCCCCGGTGCGCGCGGCGGCGGCTTCGGAAACGGTGGACATCGAGAAGGCTCCTTCCGCGCGGCGCGTCAGTCCAGGGTGATCTTCAGGTCGCGGATCAGCTTCTGCCAGCGCACGGTCTCGCTGCGCAGCAGTTCGCCGAACTGCGCGGGCGTGTTGCCCACGGGCTCGACGCCGAAGTCCTCGAGGCGCTTGCGCACCGTGGGTTCGTTGATGGCCGCGACCACGCGCTTGTTGAGCGCGTTCACCACTTCGGGCGGCGTGGCGGCGGGCACCACCATGCCGACCAGCGCGGCGGCTTCCACGCCCTTGTGGCCGAGCTCGGCGAAGGTGGGCACGTCGGGCAGCTGCGGCAGCCGCGTGGCGTTGGCCACGGCGATGGCCTTGACCTTGCCGCCCTTGATGAAGCCCGCGCCCGCGGCGAGGTCGACCATCATGGCCTGCACTTGGCCGCCGGCCACGTCGGTGAGGGCCGGTGCCGCGCCGCGGTAGGGCACGTGCACCATGAACAGGCCGGCCTCGGTCTTGAGCAGTTCCATCGCCAGGTGGTGCGGGCTGCCCGCGCCGGCCGAGGCGTACGAGAAGCTGCCGGGCTTGGCCTTGGCCTGGGCGATGAAGGTCTTGGCGTCGGCGATGCCGCTGGCCGGATTGACCACCAGGATCATCGGGAAGCGGCCCATCAGCGTGACCGGCGCGAGGTCCTTGGTGGGGCTGTACGACAGCGTCTTGTAGAGCGAGGGGTTGAACACCATGGTGCCGTTGTCGGCCGACAGCACGGTGTAGCCGTCGGCCGCCGAGCGCGCCGTCTCCGCGGCCGCGATGGCGGTGTTGCCGCCGGGCTTGTTGTCGACCAGCACCGGCTGGCCGGCCTGCGTCGACAGCGTCTGGCCGATCGTGCGCGCGAGGAAGTCGGAACCGCCGCCGGCGGCATAGGGCACGAGCCAGCGGATCGGCTTGGCGGGGTAGGCGGCGGCCTGGGCGAAGGCGGTGCTCGTGACGGCGAGCGCGGGGAGGGCCAGCAGGCAGCCGGCCAGGAACTTCTTCATCGTGTCTCCTGGTTTCTAGGGTTCTGGGAAGCGCAATCCGGGGTCAAAATCCGCGACGGCGAGTTTTGCGTAATGATTGTACGCATAGCGTAAATCGCGAGGCAAGCCCTCGGGCCACCGTACTTACCATCGGGTGCCCGCCCCTTTTTTCGAGAACGAGACGATCCGCACATGGCTTCCACCCCGAAGAAAAGCGCCCCCGCCAAGCCGAAGGCCGCAGTCGCAAGGTCGTCCGCCACGCCCGCGCCGCGCGAGCGGCGCCAGCGCGTGCAGTCGGCCGAGACCGGCATGGCGGTGCTCAAGGGCCTGGCGCGCATGGGCGGCAACGCGGGCCTGTCGGGCCTCGCGGCGCACGTGGGCGAGAGCCCGGCCAAGGTGCACCGCTACCTCGCGAGCCTGGTGCAGGAAGGGCTGGTGGCGCAGGACGTCGATTCGCAGCGCTACCGGCTCGGCCCCGAGGCCATCAACATCGGGCTGGCCGCGATGCGCCAGTCCGACCCGGTGCGCGCGGCCGAGCCCGCGCTGGTGCGGCTGCGCGAAGGGCTCGAGGTGACCTGCTTCGTCGCCGTGATGGGCAACAAGGGCCCGACCGTGATGCGCTTCGAGGAGCCGGGCCTGCCGGTCACGGTCAACGTGCGCGCGGGCTCGGTGATGTCGATGCTGTGGTCGGCCACGGGCCGCGCCTTCCTCGGCCTGCTTAACGAGCGCAGCGTGCGCGAGCTGGCCGAGCAGGAGCTGGCCGCGGCGCCGCGCGAGATGCGTGCGCAGCTCGATGCGAAGCAGCCGATCGAGGCCCTGCGCGCCGAGGTGCGCGCGCTGCGCTGCGCGGTGGTGCGCGACACCTACCTGCGCGGCATCAGCGCGGTCGCGGCGCCGGTGCACGACTTCACGGGTCGCGTGTGCGCCGTCATCACCGCGCTGGGCGCGAGCGGCGGCTTCGATCCCTCGGCCGACGGCGCGATCGCGACGGCCGTGCTGCGCGAGGCGGCGGCCACCAGCGAGGTACTGGGCTACCTGGTACCGAAGGAATGCTGAGCCGCGCTTGACCCGCGTGCGACCGGGGCGATAGGCTGCGGCGGCGCGTCGCGGGGAGCGGCGCGCCTCCTCGCGGAGCCAACAGCCATCGACAAAGAACGGACAACAAGACTCATGAAGACTTTCGCCTTCCCCTCCCTTCGCACGCCGGCCATCGTGCTGGCCAGCGCGCTCGCCTTCTCGGGCGCTGCTTCGGCGCAGCAGCCGAACCGGGCCGTGCTCGACGCCGCCACGCAGAAGAAGGAGGAATCGCTCAAGCTGCTCGAGCGCCTGGTCAACATCGACTCGGGCTCGACCAATGCCGAGGGCCTCGAGAAGGTCCGCACGCTGGTGGTGGACGAACTGCGCCAGCTGGGCGCGCGCATCGAGACCTTCCCGGCCGAGCCGCATCCGGGCAGCAACGTGGTCGCGACCTTCACCGGCACCGGCAAGAAGAAGATCCTGATCCTGGCCCACATCGACACCGTGTTCAAGGACGGCACCGCCGCCGCCAAGCCCTTCTACGTGAAGGACGGCCGCGCCTACGGCCCGGGCGTGATGGACAACAAGGGCGGCGTGGTCGCGGGCCTGCAGGCGCTCAAGATCCTGCAGCAGCTGGGCTTCAAGGACTACGGCCAGCTCACCTTCCTGATCGACACCAACGAGGAGACCGGCTCGGTCGGCACCAGCGCGCTGATCGAGCGCGTGGCCAAACAGCACGACGTGGCGCTGAACCTCGAGCCGGGCCGTCCGGCCGACGGCCTGGTGGTGGAGCGCAAGGGCTCGGCCACCGCGCTGATCGAGGTGAAGGGCCTGGCCGCGCACGCCGGCGTGGCGCCCGAGGCCGGCCGCAATGCCGCGATGGAAGTGGCGCACCAGGTGCTGCAGCTGTCGAAGACCGCCGATGCCGCGAAGAAGACCACGGTCAACTTCACGGTGCTGACCGCCAACGGCCCGACCAACGTGATCCCCGCCACCGCCAGCGCGCGCGGCGACGTGCGCGCCGCCACGCCCGAGGAGCTCGACCGCGTCGAGAAGGACCTGCAGCGCATCTCGCAGAACAAGCTGATCCCCGACACCGAGGTCAAGGTGCGCCTGATCCGCGGCCTGCCGCCGATGCCGCGTTCGCCCGCTTCCGACAAGCTGGTGGCGACCGCCGAGGGCATCTACGCCGAGATCGGCAAGAAGCTCACCATCGAGAGCAGCGGCGGTGCCGCCGATGCGAGCCTGGTGGCCGGTGTCGGCGTGCCGGTGCTCGACGGCTTCGGCATCGTGGGCGGTGGCATCCATACGCCCGAGGAATACGCGGAGGTCGAGAGCATCGTGCCGCGGCTGTATCTGCTGTCGCGGATGCTGATGGCGTTGAGCGCGAACTGAAAACGGGGGATTCTCCAAACCGTTCGGGCTGAGCTCGGCCCGTCCTGAGCTTGTCGAAGGATCGAAGCCTTGCGCGGCGCTTCGACAGGCTCAGCGTGAACGGGTAGGGGAACGAGCGGTCGCGCTCTTCAGGCGCGGCAGCACCTCGCGCCCGAGTTCCTCCACGATCTCGCGCGCATCGCGCGGCCCGCGCGCGATGTTCATCAGCACGTGGGCCACGCCCGCGTCTTCCAGCCGGTCGAGGTAGGCCACCAAGGCGTCGCGCCCGGTGCGCAGGCCCAGCTCGATCGGCTCGGCCGGCGCGTCGGCGCGCTCGAGCAATTCGAGCTGCAGCGACTGGATGAAGGGCTTGGCCTCGCCGCCCGCGCGTTCGCGCAGCGCGGTCTGCCACAGGCCGATGCGGCCCTGCTGGCGCGCCTCGTCGCGGTGGTAGGTGGCCCAGCCGTCGGCATGGGACGCGGTCCATTGCAGCGACTGCCGCGCCGACCCCACCACCACCATGCCGATGCGTTCGGCCGGCGCCGCCATCAGCTCGTGGCCCGCCGCGGCCTCGCGCAGTGCGGCGCGTTCGGCAGCCAGCGGCGAGAGGGCCGAGCGCACCAGCATCCAGCGCTCGCGGAAGGTCTCGGCGCGCTGCGCGATGTCCTCGCCGAAGATCGCGAACTCGGCCTCGCGGTCGCCCGAACCGAGCCCGAGGATGAAGCGCTCGCCCGACAGCCGGTTGAGCGACAGCGCGGCCTTGGCCAGGTGCAGCGGCTGGCGCAGCGGCAGCACCGCGGCGGCCGTGCCGAGCGCGATGCGCTGCGTGGCCGCGGCCAGCGTGGCGAGCCAGAGGAGGGGCTCGTCGAGCGGGGCCGTGGGCATCATCTGTTCGCCCTGCGGCGCGAGCACCGGCACGTCGCGCGTCCACAGCGCCGCGTAGCCCAGCGCGTCGGCGCGCTGCGCGAGATCGCGTTCGACGGCCAGGTCGGCCATCGCATCGTCGGGGCGCGCGATCGGTGTCATGAGGCCGAGCGTGAGTCGGCCGGCCTGGAGGGTCTGCTGGTAGGCGCGGTTGAAGGAGGGCATGGGCGGCGAAGGAGGAGGCGAGGGAAATGATCGCACGCGTATCGCGACCGACGCCTCGTGGGGACAAGGCCGCCGCGCCAAGCATCTCGATCGGAGATGCGCCGATCTTCAATCCATATGAATCTTGCGCGTAAACCCGCTGCGGTGCCCTCGCGTGCCGCCGCGACCATCGGCGCACCGAATCACCAGCACAGCGAGACACCCACTCCATGAACACGAGCGCGATCACACGGCCCCGGGCAGCGGCGGCGCAAGAGGACGGCGGCGCCGATGACGTCTACCGCAAGGTCGGCTGGCGGCTCATCCCGCTGCTCTTCGTCTGCTACATCGTGGCCTACCTCGACCGCGTCAACGTCGGCTTCGCCAAGCTGCAGATGCAGGGCGACCTGCAGTTCAGCGAGGCGGTGTACGGCCTGGGCGCGGGCATCTTCTTCATCGGCTACTTCCTGTTCGAGGTGCCGAGCAACGTGGTGCTGCACCGCGTGGGCGCGCGCCGCTGGATCGCGCGGATCATGATCACCTGGGGTCTGCTGTCGGCCGGCACCATGTTCGTGAGCTCGCCGATGTCCTTCTACGTGATCCGCTTCCTGCTGGGCGCGGCGGAGGCGGGCTTCTTCCCAGGGATCATCCTGTACCTGACCTACTGGTACCCGGCCGCGCGGCGCAGCAAGGCGACCTCGCTGTTCCTCGCGGCGATCCCGTTCGCGGGCATCCTCGGCGGCCCGATCTCGGGCTGGATCCTGCAGGGCATGGGCGGCGTCAACGGCTGGGCCGGCTGGCAATGGCTGTTCCTGCTGCAGGGCTTGCCGACGGTGGCGCTGGGCCTGCTCGTGTGGCGCTACCTCGACGACCGCGTGAAGGACGCGCAGTGGCTCAGTCCCGCCGAGCGCGAACTGATCGCGCGCGACATCGCGGCCGAGAACCAGGGCAAGGCCGAGCCGCGCATCCTCGAGGTGCTGGGCAACGGCCGCGTCTGGCTGCTGGCGCTGGTGTACTTCGCCTACACCTCGGGCCTGTACGGCATCTCGTTCTGGCTGCCGAGCATCATCAAGGCGATCGGCGTGAAGGGCGCGCTCGACATCGGCCTGTTGAGCGCCATCCCCTGGACCTTCGGCGTGGTCGCGATGTACCTGATGGCGCGCAGCGCCGACCGCCGGCTCGAGTACCGCTGGCACAGCGCGCTGGCCGCGATCGTGGGCGCGGTCGGACTGGTGCTCAGCGTGGCCTTCCACGGCAACGCGGTGCTCGCGATGGCCGGGCTCACGCTGGCCACCATGGGCATCATGTCGACCCTGCCGATCTTCTGGGGCATGCCGACGGCCTTCCTGGGCGGTGCGGCCGCCGCCGCGGGCATCGCGCTGATCAACTCCTTCGGCAACCTCTCGGGCTTCAGCGCGCCCTTCCTCATCGGCCTGATCAAGGACGCGACGCAGAGCACCGACGCGGGCCTGCACATGCTCGCGGGCCTGCTGGTGGCGGGCGCGGTGCTGGTGCTGCTGGTCAAGCCGGCCGCCGCGCGGCGCTGAGTCTTCGTCTTTTTCGCGCCGCGGCGTTCGTCCGCGGCGCTTCATTCCCGGTTCCCCACAGAAAGTCCCACCCCATGGATGCGGTCGTGATCTCCCCTGCGCGCCGTTCGCCTTCGGCCGAACTGCTCGCGCTCCTGCAACGGCGTTTCGAGGAACGCCTGTCGACCAGCCAGGCCGTGCTGCTGCAGCACGGCACCGACGAATCGGCCTATGCGCCGCAGCCGCCCGACGCGGTGGTGTTCGTGCAGAGCACCGACGAAGTGGCCTTCGTGGTGCGCGCCTGTGCGCGCGAACGCGTGCCGGTGATCGGCTTCGGCGTGGGTTCGTCGGTCGAAGGCCACCTGCTCGCGGTGCAGGGCGGCGTGTGCATCGACTTCTCGCGCATGAACCGCGTGCTCGCGATCCGCGGCGGCGATCTCACGGCCACGGTCGAGGCCGGCGTGACGCGCGGCCAGCTCAACGCGGCGCTCGCGGACAGCGGCTTCTTCTTCTCGGTCGACCCCGGTGCCGACGCCTCGATCGGCGGCATGGTCGCGACCGCCGCCTCGGGCACGAACACCGTGCGCTACGGCACCATGCGCGACAACCTCGTGAACCTCACGGTGGTGACGGCCGACGGCGAGGTGGTGCGCACCGCGACGCAGGCGCGCAAGAGCTCGGCCGGCTACAACCTCACGCAACTCTATTGCGGTTCCGAAGGCACGCTGGGCCTGATCGCCGAGGCCACGGTGCGGCTGCATCCGCATCCCGAGGCGCATGCGGCGGCGGTGGTGCATTTCCCCTCGGTGCGCGCGGCGGTCGACGTGGTGATCGAGGCGATCCAGCTCGGCGTGCCGCTCGCGCGCGCCGAAATGCTCGATGCGCTGACGATCCGCGCCGTGAACGCCCACAGCCGCACCACGCTGGCCGAGCAGCCGACGCTGTTCCTCGAGTTCGGCGCGAGCAAGGCGCAGATCGACGAACAGGCCGAACTGGTGCGCGAGATCGTGGCCGGCCATGGTGGCGGTGCGTTCCAGTGGGCGCTGCGGCAGGAAGAGCGCTCGCGGCTGTGGACGCCGCGCCATCACGCCTACTTCGCCTGCCTGCAGCTCCAGGCCGGCTGCCGCAGCCTCACGACCGATGCCTGCGTGCCGCTGTCGGCGCTCGCGCAGTGCATCGACGAGACCCAGGCCGACATCGCCGAGCACGGGCTGCTGGCGCCGGTGTTCGGGCACGTGGGCGACGGCAATTTCCATTGCCTGGTGCTGGTCGATCCCGACGATGCCGCCGCGAACGCTGCCGCCGAGGCCTTCAGCCACCGGCTGGTGCAGCGCGCGCTGCGCCATGGCGGCACCTCCACCGGCGAGCACGGCGTGGGGCTGCACAAGATGCAGTACCTGGTCGAGGAGCACGGCGCGCAGGCGGTGGGGCTGATGCGCGCGATCAAGCGCGCGCTCGATCCGCACGACATCTTCAATCCCGGCAAGGTCGTGGACCACGCCATGCTCTGAATGCATCCGAAGACGACAACACAGGAGACAGGACGATGAAGCATCTGCACAGGAACCCATGGGTCGCGATGGCCGCGGCTGCGTTGATGGCGGGATGTGGCGGCGGGGGCGGTGGGGCCGGCTTCGTGCCGCTCGCGCCACCGGCGAGCGCACCACCGGCGGCACCGCCGCCCGCGCAGTCGTTGGCCGAGAAATGCCCCGCGTTCAAGGGCCGATCCGTTGCCGAAGGCGCGGTGCGCGTCGACGATGCGAAGCTGGTCGCCGCCACCGGCGTGCAGCCCGAGTACTGCGTGCTCACCGCGAGCTTCCAGGGCTCGAGCCTGCGCTTCGAGGCGCGCCTGCCGACCTCGGGTTGGAACGGCAAGCTGGCCTTCATCGGCGGCGGCGGCTTCGACGGCGCGCTGCCCAGCGCGGCCGATCCGCAGTTCAGCGCCTCGATCTTTAGCGAGCGCTACGCCACCATCGGCACCAACGGCGGCTACGACTATCCCGGCGTGCGCGACGCGGGCTACTTCGCGGCGCGCTTCGCGGCCGATCCCGCGAAGCTGCTCGACTTCACGCAGCAATCGGAGCACCGCGCGCTGCCGCCGGGCAAGGAACTGATCGCGGCCTTCTTCGGCAGCGGCCCCGCGCGCAGCTACTTCGAGGGCTGCTCGATGGGCGGCCACGACGCGCTGATGCTCGCGCAGCGCTTCCCCGAGGACTTCGACGGCATCGTCGCGCGCGCGCCGGCCGGCAACATCATGGGCCTGTTCGTGCAGTTCAACCGCATCTCGAAGCAGGTGCGCGTGCCGGCGAACACGCTGAACCCGGCCAAGCAGACCCTGCTGGCCAACGCGGTGCTCGCGCAGTGCGATGCGCTCGACGGCGTGGCCGACGGCATCGTCTCGAAGCCCGCGGCCTGCAACTACGACCCCGCGCCGTTGCGCTGCGCGGGCGGCGCCGACACCGGCGATGCCTGCCTGTCGGACGCGCAGATCGCCACGGTGAAGATCATCACCTCGCCGGTCGCCACGTCCGACGGGGCCTGGTCGCATCCGGGCTACAACTTCGGCCTCGAGAACACGGCCGATGGCTGGGGCTCGTACATCTGGCCGCAGGCGGCGCTCGGCGGCAACTCGATCCAGGGCATGTTCTCGGACGGCTTCGTGCGCTCGTTCATCACGCAGGACCCGGCCTTCGACACGCTGGCCTGGAACCCCGACCAGTGGCTCACGCGCATGGGCGTGGTCGGCGGCCTGTTCAGCGCGGCCGATCCCGACCTGGAGCGGCTGCATGCGCGCGGCTCGAAGCTGATCCTGTGGAACGGCACCAACGACACCTCGGTGAGCGCGCGCGACACCTCGCGCTACTACGACCAGGTGGTCGGCAAGCTCGGGCAGGCCAAGGCCGACCAGACCGTCGAGCTGTTCCTCGCGCCGGGCGTCGGCCATTGCGCGGGCGGGCCGGGCGCCGACAAGGTCGACCTGCTGAAGGCGATGGCGACCTGGGTCGAGCAGGGCGTGCCGGCGTCGGCGCAGGGCCTGGTGCAGCGCAAGCTCGAGGCAGGTACGGGCGCCACGGCGCTCGCGCGGCCGATGTGCAAATACCCCGCGTACCCGCGCTACAAGGGCGCGGGCAATACGAAGGATGCGGCGAGCTTCGATTGCGTGAACTGAGGCCTCGTCCGACCCGGGGGCCGCGAGGGGGCGGCCTAGAATGGCCGGCCGTTCCCGCAACCCTGTGGCGAATGGCCGGAGACCCCCGCCGATGGAACTGCGCCAGTTCAAGTATTTCGTTGCCATCGTCGATTGCGGCAGCCTCTCGCGCGCCGCGCAGCAGCTCTACGTGGCGCAGTCGGCGCTGAGCAAGCAGATGGCCGAACTCGAGGCCGAGCTCGACACCCCCTTGCTGCTGCGCAGCCGCAACGGCGTGGCGATGACCGAGGCCGGCAAGGTGTTCTACGAGTACGCGCAGGGCATCACCAAGCAGGTCAGCGACGCGCGCGCCGCGGTGCGCGTGGCCGCCGACGCGGTGGTGGGCTCGGTGGTGGCGGCCTTGCCGCAGAGCGTGTCGCCGATGATCGCGCTGCCGCTGATGCGCGCGGCCGCGCGCCGCTATCCCGACGTGGTGCTGCACCTCAACGAGGAACTCACGGGCAACATGGCCGACCAGCTCACGCGCGGCCGGGTCGACGTGGCCGTGTTCTCGCCCACCATGCCCGCCGAGGACGTGGCCTTCACGCCGCTGGTGGAGGAGGACTTCGTGTTCCTCGAATCGCCGCAGAGCCCGCATGCGCTGCCCGAGGGCGAGGTGAGCATCGCGCAGGCGACCGCGCGGCCGCTGGTGTGGCCCGCCAATGCGCACGGGCACTGCACGCGCTGGCTGGTCGATGCGGTGCTCGAGGCCGCGGGCCAGCCGGCCGCGCGCGTGGCGGCCGAGATCAATTCGGTCTACACCCTCAAGGCCGCGGTCGAGGCGGGGCTGGGGCCGACCATCATGCCGCTGGGCCTCGCGCAGCGCGAGGTCAGCGAAGGGCGGCTCGCGGCGCACCGCATCGCCTCGCCCGCGATGTTCCGCACGCTGGGGCTGTGCGTCTCGCAGCACCTGCCGACCAGCAATGCCAAGCGCGCGATCTGCGCGCTGATCGCCGAGGTGATGCAGGGGCTGTGCGCGTCGGGCGAATGGGCCGGCGCGCGGGCGGTGCAGGCCGCGAAGAAAACGAAGGCCTGAGTCAGGCGCGGCGCTTGCGCGCGGCCGCCGGCTTGCGGAGCTCGGCGGGCCGCGGGAAGAGGCGCAGGATCGCCGCGCGCACGTCGTCCTTCATGCGCTCGGCCGCATCGGCCTCGCCCGACAGGTGGCGCAGCAGCGCCTGCTGGAACAGGCCGTCGAACAGCGAATAGGCGGCGGCGGGCGGCAGGCCCGTGGGCACGCCCGCGAGCTCCTCGAAGCGGACCATGATGCGCCAGATCATCGCCTCGAGGCTCCTGTCGATCTCGGTCACGTCGTCGCGGAAGGCGGCCTCGAACAGCGCCTGCGAGCGCAGGTCGTACCAGAGGCGGTGCATGTGGCCCTCGTCGCGCAGCGTGTCGGCCAGGCTCTGCAGGAAGCCTTCCGTCAGTTCGTCGAAGGTGGTGGCGCTGTCGACCGCATGGTCGTAGCGCGTGACGCAGCGCGCCTTGTACTGCTTCACGCTGCAGACGATCAGATCGACCTTGTCGCTGAAGTAGTAGTGCAGCACGCCGTGCGAGAACTCGGTGTTCTGCGCGATCTCGCGCAGGCTGGTGCGCGCGTAGCCGAGCGTCGCGAGCGTGGTCAGCGCGGCCTCGCCGAGCTCGGCGCGTCGTTCCTCGAACTTGTCGACCCTGGCCTTCGGCACCCGGGCCGTCGACGGTTGTTCCTGCTGTCGTGTCGTCATTTCCACCGCGCCGCGCGATGCGCGGGCCGCTCTCGTTGTCGGTTGATCTGCAAACCATAGCACGCATGGCACGCCCGTGCGAAACGGCGTTCCGGCCCGTGCGGAACCCATTCTAGAAAATCTGGACAGTCGTCAAAGAAAATCTTGACACTCGTCAAGACGATTTCTAGGATGGCCGCTCCATCTCACAACCAGACCACAGGAGACAAGCGATGGGACAGTTCGATCTGAAGGGGCGCAAGGCGCTCGTGACGGGTGGCGCGCGCGGCATCGGCGCCAGCATCGCGCAGGCGCTGGCCGAGGCCGGCGCGGCGGTGATGATCGGCGACGTGCTCGCCGACGTGGGGCGCGCGACCGCCCAGCGCCTCTCGTCCGGCGGGGCGAAGGCGGGCTTCGTGCCGCTCGACGTCACCGATGACGCGGCCTGGGCCGCGGCCGTCGAGACCACGGTGAAGGAGCTCGGCGGGCTCGACATCGTGGTCAACAACGCGGGCATCGAGATCACCTCGCTGGTGGTCGACGTGCAGGCCGACGACCTGCGGCGCATGCTCGACGTGAACGTGGCCGGCACCCTGCTCGGCATGAAACACGCGTTCCGCGCGATGCGTCCGGGCGGTGCCGCGGGCGCGGGCGGCGCGGTGGTCAACATCGCCTCGGTCGCCGCGACCATCGCCTTTCCCGCCATCGCGGGCTACTCGGCCACCAAGTCGGCGGTCGACCGCGCGACCCGCGTGGCCGCGATGGAGTCCGGCAAGCTGGGCTACGGCGTGCGCGTCAACTGCATCTACCCGGGGCTGGTGCCCACCGACATGGGCATGAAGCTCGCGAACGACATCGTCGCCGCGGGCCTCGCGCCCAGCGTGGAGGCGGCCGTCGGCGACGTGATCGGCCAGACGCCGCTGGGCCGGCTCGGCGAGGTCGGCGACATGGCCGACGTGGTGGTCTTCCTCTGCTCCGACGCGGCCCGGTTCATCACCGGCGCCGGCATCGCGGTGGACGGCGGCATGGGCATGTGATCGATCAAGACAAGGAGAGACAAGAAATGAGCAGCAAGAACAAGAAGCCGGTCATCGTGTACGGCGCCTCGGGCTACACCGGGCGGCTGGTCTGCGAGTACCTGCGCGAATACAACATCCCGTTCATCGCCGCGGGCCGCAGCCAGGAGAAGCTCGATGCCGCGATGAAGTCGAACGTGCCCGGCATCGAGACCGCGCGCTACGAGGTGGTGGAGGTGGCGCATTCGGTGGCGGCGCTGACCGAGCTCTTCACCGGCGCCTCGGTGGTGCTCAACACCGTGGGGCCGTTCGCCAAATTCGGCCCCGAGGTGGTCGAGGCCTGCCTCAACGCCGGCTGCCACTACACCGACACCACGGGCGAGCAGGACTGGCTTATCACGCTCGACCAGCAATGGGGCGCCAGATTCGCCGCCGCCGGCCTGCTGCTCTCGCCGGGCCTGGCCCACATGTACACCACGGGCGAGATCGCGGCCCAGCTGTGCCTCGAGACCCCCGGCCTCGACACGCTCGACATCGCCGTGTTCTGGGGCGGCAGCCCGACCATCGCGTCGACGCAGACCATCCTCGTCAATGCAGCGACGTCGAAGGCCTACTACCTCGAGCAGAACGAGTATGTCGAGTGGCAGCCCGATGCCGGCCTCTACCACCTGTCGATCCCGGGCCAGCACGAGGCCGCGCTCGCGCTGCCCTGGGGCGGCACCTCGCACCCGGTGTGGTTCAAGCGCGATCCGCGCGTGGCCAACGTGAAGGTGCTCGGCGGCGTCTTCAACAAGCCGCTGATGATGGGCGTGCCGCAGATCGTGGCCGCCGCGCTCGAGGCCACCGAAGGCATGAACGAGCAGGACCGCTACGAGGCGCTGGCCAAGACCGCCTCGAGCGTGATGAACACCATGCCGCCACGCGAGAACCCGCGCATCAACAAGTCGGTCGACTCGGTGCATGCCTCCGGTCCGCTGGGCCGCGTGCACTGCGTGATCTTCGGCAACTGCAACTACAAGCAGACCGGCCTGCTGCAGGCCTATGCGGCGGCCTCGCTGCTGCAGCAGCCGCCGCGCCGCGCGGGCTTCGCCTCGGGCTGCCAGGCCTTCGGCCACCGCGAGCTGCTGGGCGCGCTGCGCGGCTTCGGCCTGGTGCAGGAACCCGTGCTCACGCGCATGGGCTGACCCCGATGCGTCTCGTCGACTACCTCGACAAGGGCGCCCAGCTGGGCGCCGACGCGCCCTGCCTGACCCTGGGCGAGACCGACCTCGGTTATGCCCAGGTGCAGCGCATCAGCTGGCGCGTGGCGCGCGGCCTGCGGCGCGCGGGCCTCGAGCCGGGCGACAAGGTGGCCGTGCTCTCGAGCAACGATGCGATGGCCTTCGCCACGGTGTTCGGCATCTCGCGCGCGGGCTGCGTGTGGTGCCCGATCAACCCGCGCAACGAAGCGAGCGAGAACGCCTTCGTGCTCGATGCCTTCGACTGCGCCTGCCTGGTGTTCCACGGCAACTACGCGCCCATGGTCGAGCAGATGCGTTCGCAGCTGCCCAAGCTGCGCGCGCTGGTCTGCCTCGACGCGCGGCAACCCTTCGCGCCCTCGATGGACGACTGGCTCGAGGGCCTGGACGACGCGCCGCTCGATATCGCGCCGCCCGACGACGTGGCGATGATCGCGGGCACCGGCGGCACCACGGGCCAGCCCAAGGGCGTGATGCTCACGGGGCGCAACCTCGAGGCGATGTCGGCGCTCACGCTGATGGGCTATCCCTTCGAGGGCCGGCCCGCCTACCTCGCGCTCGCGCCGCTCACGCACGCGGCCGGCGTGCTGTGCCTGCCGGTGATGGCGCTCGGCGGGCGCGTGGTCATCATGCCCAAGCCCGACCTCGGCGAGTTCCTCGCGCTGATCGAGCGCCACCGCATCACCCACGCCTTCCTGCCGCCGACGCTGATCTACATGCTGCTGCAGCATCCCGAGCTCGCGGCGACGAAGCGCGATTCGCTGCAGTGCTTCTGGTACGGCGCGGCGCCGATGTCGGCCGCGCGGCTCGAGGAGGCGCTCACGAAGATCGGCCCGGTGATGGCCCAGCTCTTCGGCCAGACCGAGGCGCCGATGATGATCTCGATGATGTCGCCGCGCGATCACTTCAATGCCGACGGCTCGGTGGCCCGGCATCGCCTCGCCTCGGCGGGGCGGCCCGGGCCGCTGGTGCAGGTGGGCGTGATGAATGCCGAGGGCGCGCTGCTGCCCACGGGCGAGAGCGGCGAGATCGTGGTGCGCGGCTCGCTCGTGATGCAGGGCTACTACAAGGACCCGAAGGCCACGCGGGAGGCCTCGCGCTTCGGCTGGCACCACACGGGCGACATCGGCCGGCTCGACGAGGACGGCTTCCTCTACATCGTCGACCGCGCCAAGGACATGATCATCTCGGGCGGCTTCAACGTCTATTCGGCCGAGGTCGAGCAGGCGCTGATGCAGCATCCCGACGTGCAGGACAGCGCGGTGATCGGCCTGCCCGACGAGAAATGGGGCGAGCGCGTGGTAGCCGTGCTGCAGCCGCATGCGGGCCGTAGCATCGACGCCGAGGCGATCAAGGCTTTTGTGAAGGCGCGCATCGGCAGCGTGAAGGCGCCCAAGCAGGTCGAGGTGTGGGCCGACCTGCCGCGCTCGAAGGTGGGCAAGGTGCTCAAGAAGGACGTGCGCACCATCCTGCTCGCGGCTTCGGCGCGCGAGCCGGGCGAATAGGGGCGGGAGATCGGCGGCGCTGCACCGCCGATCTCCCGCGATCAACCAGCGCTTAGAAGCGCGCCTTGAGCGAGGCCGTCGGCCCCTGCAGGCGGATCTTCAGCCGCGCGTCGGCCGTGCCGCTGTCGCGCGTGATGTCGATGTTGGTCACGTTGTAGGCCAGCACCAGGCCCACGTTCTTCACCGGGAACCACTCCACGCCGGCCGCGGCGTTGTAGATGTTGCCGTGCGAGCTGCCGCCGTTCTTCCACACGCCCGAGGCGTCGGCGAACAGGCGCAGGTCGGGCGTGATCGCGTGGCGCACGCCGATCTCGAGCAGCGGCGCGATCGCGTCGCGGCTCGAGCTTTCGCTGAAGGTGCCGTACTGGCCGTTGACGCCCGCGAGCGCGCTCACGCCGAGCTTGATGCGGTAGTAGGCCGCGCCGGCGCCGAGGCCCAGCACCGTGTTGCCCGAACCGATCCACCACTTGTACGAGAGTTTGGCGAAGTCGACCTGCGTGTCGACGTTGGCGTTGCCGAAGGCCGCGATGGTGCCGAAGCCGCCGAGCGAGCTCGCGCCCGAGAGGCCGCCGAAGTAGTCGCGCTTGTAGCGGAAGTAGTCGAAGGAGATGCCCTGCGTGTCGCCGAGCAGCACGTCGGCCGTGATGCGCGGCATGGTCACGCGGCCGGGCTTGATGTCGCCGGTGTGCAGCGACCCGTAGGGCGTGCCCACCGAGGCGTCGAACTTGGGATCGGCGCCATAGGCACCGACGGAAAGACTGAAGCGGTCGAGCGCCGGCGACGGGTCGGCGAGGGCGGGCGTGGCGGCTGCGAGCAGTCCGCTACCGGCCAGGGCGGCGACGAGGGTGGCGTGGCCGCGGGCGCGCGAGCGAAGCAAGGGCATGAAGAAGGTCCTTCGAAGGATGAAAGGCAAAAAAAAGGAAACCCCGGACCTTGCGCGTTGCTCGGCTTCCTGAGGTGCTGCTCCCTGTTGATGACCCACAAGTTAATAAGAGAGCGTGCACGCGCCTATGCGTCGATGGCGACGGTGCTTGTAGGAGAAGGGGCCATGCGCCTGTTGTTCCGCACCTGCGTCATTGCAGCGCCTGCTCGATCTGCCGCTCGATGTGTTCGTAGTCGCCTTCGCCCACGTGGCGGAAGACCACGCGCCCCGTGCGGTCGACGAGATAGAGGCTGGGCCAGTACGCGGTGCCCCAGGCCTTCCAGGTCCTGTAGCGGTTGTCCTGCGCCACGGGGTAGTCGATGCCGTGGCGCCGGATCGCCGACTGCAGCCCGGCCGCGTCGCGCTCGAACGCGAACTCGGGCGTGTGCACGCCGACCACCACCAAGCCGCGCTCGCGGTAGCGCCGGGCCCATTCGCGCAGGTGGGGCAGGGTGTTGACGCAGTTGACGCAGCCGTGGGTCCAGAAGTCGACCAGCACGACCTGGCCGCGCAGGCCCTCGATCGTGAGCGCGGGCGAGTTGAACCACTGGTCGATGCCGACGAAGTCCGGCGCCGTCGTGACGGACGCCGCGGAGGACGAACCGCCCGAGGACCACGCGGCGCGCGACAGCCACGCCGACAGCTGCGTGTCGACCGGCAGGGCCATGGCCAAAGCGGTCGCCATCATCAGCAGGCCGAACACGCGGCGCAGGGCGTGCATGTGCTTCGCCACGACGCGGATCCGCGCGCTCGCGGCCTGTCCGCCGTAGGCGATCGCGAGCATCGGCACGCCGGCGCCGATGGCGTACATCAGCAGCAGCCAGGCAGCGGTCCACGATTGCTCCTCGGTCGCGATCAGGGTGAGCACCGAGGCCAGCACGGGGCCGGCGCAGGGCGTCCACAGCAGGCCCAGGCTCGCGCCCAGCAGCAGCGCGCCGCGATGGCTGGCACCGGCGCGGTCGCCGAGCCTCTGCCCGGCATCGGCGAGAAAGCCCAGCGGCGCGGCCAGGCGGTCGAGCAGGCGCGGCCACGACAGCAGCAGCCCGAAGGCCAGCAGCACCACGATGCTCGCGTCGCGCAGCGCCTGCGGCGAGAGGCCGAGCACGCGCGTCGAGGCGCCGAAGGCCAGCGCGGCGGCGGCGAACGAGAGCACGAAGCCGGCCACGATCAGCAGCGGCCGCAGCGATGCCGTGCGCGCGGACGGCCCGGTGGGCGCGAGCGTGGCGCCGAGCAGCAGGGGCAGCATCGGCAGGATGCAGGGACTGCCGACGGTCGCGACGCCGGCGCCCAGGGCGAGCAGGGTTTGCAGCATGTGCCGGCCTTGCTTCAGTGGCGCGACGGGGCGCGGGTCCAGCGCTGCGTCTTGCCGAACAAGGGCAGGCCGACATAGGCATGGAGCACCAGCTCGCCGGCGGCGATCGATGCGGTGGCGACCGACATGCGGCAGCGGTAGGTCTTGCCGTTCTCGCGGTTGTAGATCGTGCCTTCCCATTCGCCGGGCGGCTCGCTGGCGGCCGTGGGCCTGAAGTCCTTGAGCAGCGTCATGCCCAGCGGCGAGCGCGTGTCGACGGCCTGCATCTCGCCGCCCTCTGGCGCCATCGAGCGATTGCCGAACACCTGCGTGACGGTGCCGCACAGCGCGTCGCCGCAGGCCGAGACCTCGACCTCGAGGTTGCCGTTGGCGGTGATCCAGCGGCCGCGCGGATCGCCGGCGGCGGGTTGGGCGAAGGCCGCCGGAGCGGCGGCGAGCAAAAGGCCGAGCGCGAGGGCGCGGCAGGCGGAAGTCATCGAGTGCATGGAGGCTCCACGGGTGATGGGAGCCGCCATTGCATCGGCCGGCGTCGCCGCGGCGATGTCGAAAAGCCGGCGGATCTGTAGCAATGCTTGTCCGCGCGCGGCCCGGACAAACTGCGATACAAAACCGCGGCCGCGCCAGGCGCCGCCGCGACTATCGTGCCGCGATGGAAAGCCCCGACCATGTGCTCGTCGTCGACGACGACCGCCAGATCCTCGCGCTGCTGCGCGACTACCTGACGCAGGGCGGGCTGCGCGTCAGCACGGCCTGCGATGCCGCGCGCATGCGCGAGGTGCTCGCCGCCCACGCGGTGGACCTGATCGTGCTGGACCTGATGCTGCCCGGCGAGGACGGCCTCTCGCTGTGCCGCGACCTGCGTGCGCGCGACGCGGCGCCGATTCCGATCCTGATGCTGACCGCGCGCGCCGACGAGGCCGACCGGATCCTCGGCCTCGAGATGGGCGCCGACGACTACCTGACCAAGCCCTTCGCGACGCGCGAGCTGCTCGCGCGAATCCGCTCGGTGCTGCGCCGCACGCGCATGCTGCCGCCCAACCTGCGGCGCGCGCAGCAGCCGCGCTTCCTGGCCTTCGGCGACTGGCGGCTCGACACGCTGGGGCGCCACCTGGTGGACGCGAGCGGCACGCTGGTCGCGCTCACGGGCGCCGAATACCGGCTGCTGCAGGTGCTGCTCGAGCGGCCGCAATGCATCCTGCACCGCGACCAGCTGCAGAGCCTGATCCAGGGCCGCGACAGCGACGCCTTCGACCGCTCGATCGACCTGCTGGTGAGCCGCCTGCGCCGCCGGCTGCGCGACCTCTCGCGCGAGCCGCGCTACATCAAGACGGTGCGCGCGGCCGGCTACGTGTTCTGCTGCGAAGTGCGTGCCGAGGCCGAGGCGCCATGAAGCGCGCGCAGACGATGTTCGGCCGGGTCGCGGTCGTGGTGTTCGCGGGCCTGGCGCTGGCGCATGCGCTGACCTTCGCGGTGCTGCTGCACGAGCGCGGCCTGCTGGCGCGCGACATGATGGCCTCGTACCTGGGCAGCGAGGTCGCGAGCGCGCTGGCGATCCTCGACCGTGTGCCGCCCCCGGAGCGCGCGGCATGGCTGCCGCGGCTGGCGCGCAGGAACTACGACTATGCGATCGCCGCGCTGCCGGCCGCCGCGCCCGCGGGCGATGCGCTGTCGCTGAGCCTCGCGCGCAGCGTGGCGGCCGCCGTGGGCGAGGCGCGCACGGGGCCGATGCTGCGTGGGCCCGGCCCCGACGCGGATGCCGCCTTGCTGCTGCCGCTGCGCCTGGCCGACGGCACGATGCTCACGCTGACGCTGCGCCCGCCCGCGCTGGGCCTCTCGGGGCGCGCCATCGCCCTGCTCGTGCTGCAGGTGCTGCTGCTGGGCGCGGCCACCTGGTGGGGCGTGCGCGTCGCGGTGCGGCCGCTCGGCGCGCTGGCGCGGGCCGCGAATGCCATCAAGCCCGGTACGCGGGCCGTCGCGCTGAAGGAGGCGGGCCCGGTGGAGGTGGTGCAGGCGGCGCGCGCCTTCAACGACATGCAGCGTCGCATCGATGCGCACCTGGCCGAGCGCCACCGGCTGCTCGCGGCCATCTCGCACGACCTGCAGACGCCGATCACGCGCATGCGGCTGCGGCTCGAGCCCTGGAAGGATGACCCGTGCGGCGCGCGGCTGGCGGGCGATCTCGATGCGATGCAGGCACTGGTCGAGGAGGGGCTGGCCTATGCGCGGGCCGCTCATGCGGGCCAGGAGCCTTTTCGCGCGGTCGACATCGACGCGCTGCTCGATGGCCTGGTCTGCGATGCGCTCGATGCCGGCGCGCAGGTGGTGCTCGAGGGCCAGGCCGGCGCGCCGCTGAAGACCCGCATGCTCGCGCTGCGCCGCACGCTCGTGAACCTGCTCGACAACGCGATCAAGTTCGGCGGCGGCGCGCGCGTGGTCGTGGCGAGAACCGACACCGAGTTGCGTATCGCCGTGCGCGACAGCGGGCCGGGCATTCCCGAGGCGGAGCTGCACAAGGTTCTTGAGCCCTTCTACCGCGTGGAGTCGTCGCGCAACCGCGCGACCGGCGGCACGGGCCTCGGGCTCGCCATCGCGAGCGAGCTGGCGGCCGCGCTCGGCGGCGGGCTGCGGCTGTCGAACCGCCCCGAGGGCGGCCTGGAAGCGCTGCTGAGCCTGCCCGCGAAGCCCGAATGACGGCGCCGCGCCTCAGCGCCGAGCGATGTCGAGCTGCGTGACCGGCGCGCTGTCGTTGCCCCACGAGCCGCGGATGTAGGTCAGCACGGCCGCGAGGTCGGTGCCGTCGAGGGTCTCGCCGAAGGGCGGCATGCCGTAGGGGCGCGGATTGCCCGCGGTGGTCGGCAGGAAGCCGCCATGGCTCACGACCTGGATCAGGTTGACGGGCCGCGCCATGTTGACGGCGCGGCTGCCCGCGAGCGGCGGGTAGGCGCCCGGCGCGCCCTGGCCCTGGTCGCCATGGCAGTAGGCGCAGCGCTGGTCGTAGATGCGGTTGCCGCGCGCCATCTCGCCGGCATCGCGGCGGTAGGTGGCGGGGCGCGCGGGCTTGGCGTCGCCCGCCTCCTGCGCGACGGCCGGCAGGTCCTTGAGGTAGGCGGCCATCGCCGAGAGATCGGCCTCGGACAGGTGCTGCGTGCTCTCGAACACCACGTCGGCCATCGGGCCCATCACCGAGCCGCGCGGCGCGCTGCCGTTCTTCAGCAGCGCCACCACCTCGGTGGCGGGCCAGCCGGACACGCCGGCCTCGCGCGGATCGGCCAGCGAGGGCGCGTACCAGTTCTGCACCGCGATCAGGCCGCCCGAGAGGCCGCGCTGCGTCTCGGTGGCGCCGAAGGCATTGCGGCTGCCGTGGCAGGCGATGCAGTGGCCCAGGCCGTCGACCAGGTAGGCGCCTCGGTTCCATTCGGCCGGCTTGCCCGCGTCGGCGACGAAGGTCTGCGGCGTGAAGAACAGCGCGCGCCAGACGCCGAGCGCGGCCTGGGTGTCGTAGGGGAAGCGCAGGCGGTGCGGCCGGTTCGGCGTGTCGGCCGCGGGCAGGCTGCGCAGGTAGGCGTAGATGGCGTCGGAGTCCTCGCGCGTGACGCGCGTGAAGCTCGGATAGGGGAAGGCGGGATAGAGCAGCCGGCCGTCCTTCGAGCGGCCGTTGTGCATCGCGCGCCAGAAGTGCGCGCTGCTCCAGCCGCCGATGCCGTGCTGCGCATCGGGCGTGAGGTTGGTCGAGTGGATGGTGCCGAAGGGTGTCTCGATCGGCAGGCCGCCCGCGTAGGCCTGGCCGCCGCGCGTGGTGTGGCAGCCCGCGCAGTTGCCGGCCAGCGCGAGGTAGCGGCCGCGCTCGATGCGCTGCGGCGTGGCTTCGAAGGCCTCGGCCTGCTCGGGGATGGCGGCCTCGCCACGCAGGTTGAGCGCGACCACGCCACCGGCCACGGCGGCCAGCAGCAGCACGAGCACCAGCAGGGTCCAGAAAAGACGTTTGAGCGCGGTCATCGTTGCCGCCTCACTGCATGCCGCCGCAGGCCATCGGCAGCGGCGCGGCCGGCGCGGACGCCGGCTTGGGGTTGGCGGGCATCGGCTGCACCGCGAGCCAGCTCGCGACGGCGTTGATGTCGGCGGTGGTCATGCGCCGTCCGATCTCGGCCATGCAGTCGGGCGCGAGCGCATGGCGCTCGTTGGTGAGCCAGGCGCCGAGCTGCGAGGAGACGTAGAGGCGCGGCAGTCCCAGCAGGCCCGGGATGGCCGGTTGCACGCCCGTGAGCGCGGCGCCGTGGCAATGCACGCAGGCCGGGATGTTGCGCGTGGCGTCGCCCTCGAGCGCGAGCTGGCGGCCGCGCGCGAGCTGGGCGGGGGCGGCGTCGCTCGTCGGCGAAACCGCGGCATAGGGCAGGTCGAGGCCGGCGAAGTAGTCCGCGATCTCCCGCAAGTAGGCGTCGGACATGTGGCGCACCATGTAGTTCATGTCGGTGTTGGAGCGCCGGCCGTCGCGGAAGCTGCGCAGCTGGTTGAACAGGTAGCCCGCGGGCTTGCCGGCCAGCCGCGGGAAGAAGGCCGCGTTGCCGGTCGAGCCCTGGCGGCCATGGCAGGCGATGCAGGCGGCCACGCGCTGCTCGATGGTGTTGGGGACGCCGGCCGGTTCGGCCGCGCGCGCGGGCTGCAGACCAACCAGGCCGAGCAGGCCGAGGGTCGCGACGGCCAGTGCAGCCAGCGTGGCGCGCAGCCCGTGGTGCGGTGGTCGAGGGAGAAGTCGCACGTGTCTCATGGCGGAAGGGCGCGGCTGCATCGGCCGCACGTCGTTGCTTCGTGGGAAAGCGTCGTCGGGCCCGGCGCGGTGCCCCGGGGACGTCGTGACCATACCAGCGCCCGCGCGCCGCGGCGTACGCTGGGACAAAAAGTCCCATCGCTCGCGTCGCCCCGCGCAGCGCCGTGGCCACGGCGCTAAGCTGCGCCCCATGTCCACGCTCCATCCCCTGTCCACCACCACCGGTCCGCAGCGCCTGCTGTATGGCGGCATCGTCGGCGTCGCCGTCGCGGCGATCCCCTGGCCGCTGGGCCTGATGGCGCGCGGGCTGGCCGGCTGGTGCGCGGCGGTGCTGGTCTACCAGGTGCTGACCTGGTGGCTGGCCGACACCTTCGACGCCAAGCGCACGCGCGAACGCGCGCAGTCGCTCGACCAGCCGAACCTGATGATCCTGGTGTCGATGCTGGTGGTGGTGGGCGCGAGCGTGGTGGCGATCGCGATGCTGCTGCAGCAGGTGAAGCAGTTGAGCGGCATCGAGCGCGCGGTCCACATCGGGCTCGGGCTGGTGGCGCTCGCGGGCTCGTGGCTGATGATGCATTCCATCTATGCCTTCCACTACGCGCACCGCTACTACAACGACGAGAAGCACCGCGGGCCCGACGCGGGCGGGCTGGACTTCCCGGGCAAGCAGGACCCCGACTACTTCGACTTCCTCTACTACGCCTACGTGATCGGCATGACCTCGCAGGTGTCGGACGTGCAGGCTACCTCGCGCGAGATGCGGCGCATCACGCTGATCCACAGCGTGCTGGCCTTCGCGTTCAACATGCTGGTGCTCGCGCTGTCGGTCAACGTGGTGGCCGGCGCGATCTGATCCCGGCCGAAGTCTTCAGGCCTTGGCGGCGCGGGGCCAGAGCTTCACGAGGCCGGTCGACAGCGCCACGCCGCAGACGATCACCACGGCGCAGGTCAGCATCCACTGCGTGATGGTCTCGCCGAGGAACACCGCGCCGTAGAAGGCCGCGAACACCGGCACCAGGAAGGTCACGGTCAGCGCGCGCGCCGGCCCGGCGCGTTCGATCAGCCGGAAGAACAGGATGTAGGCCACGCCGGTGCAGGCGATGCCGAGCGCGAGAAGTGCGAGCCAGGCGCGCGCGCCGGGCATCTGCGCGGGCCAGAGCCAGATCGCGGGCACGGCGAGGAACAGCGAGGCGCCGATCTGGCTGCCGGTGGCGGTGGCCAGCGGCGGCACGCCCGTGAGGAAGCGCCGCGTGGCGCTGGCCGAGATGCCGTAGCACAGGCAGGCCGCGAGGCAGGCCAGCATGGCCCACAGCGCCGCGAGATTGCTGGCGCCGGTGTGCAGGCCGGCACCGCCGCTGGCGAGCATGGCGACGCCGATGAAGCCGATCACCAGGCCGACCAGCCGCGAGCCGTCGGGCCGCTCGCGGAACCAGGCCCAGGCCACCAGCGCGCCGAACATCGGCGTGGCTGCGTTGAGCACGGCCGCGAGGCTGCTGTTGATGCTGAGCACCGCGAAGCTGAACAGCGCGAACGGCAGGCCCGAGTTGAAGACACCGACCGAGAAGCTGGGCTTCCAGTGGCGCGCGAGCGCGGGGCCCTGGCCGCGCAGCAGCGCGATCGGCAGCAGGAACAGCGCGGCGATGCCCACGCGCACGGCCGCGGTCGGCAGCGCGCCGAACTCGGCGGCGCCGATGCGCATGAACAGGAAGGAGGCGCCCCAGAGCGCGCCGAGCAGCACGAGGTCGACGAGCCAGCCCTTGGGCCTGGATGCGCCGGCGGCGCTGGTGGAGGTGGTGGTCATGCGGTGTTGTCGTTGTGTGTTCTTCGCGCGCGGAGCGGAGGTCGGGCGCTCCCGACCCGCGAGCCTACCGCACGCCTTCGAGTTCGAGCAGCGCGCTCTTGCGCTCGAGCCCGCCCGCATAGCCGGTCAGCGAGCCGTTGGCGCCGAGCACCCGGTGGCAGGGCACGATCACGCTGATCGGATTGCGGCCCACGGCCGCGCCCACCGCGCGCACCGCGGCCGGGTTGCCGACGTTCGCGCTCAGCGCGCCGTAGCTGGTGGTGGCGCCCGCGGGGATCGCGAGCAGCGCCTGCCACACGCTCTGCTGGAACGCGGTGCCGTGCGACAGGTCGAGCGGCAGCTCGAAGCGGTCGCGCTTGCCGGCGAAGTAGTCGCGCAGCTGCGCGGCCGTTTCGACGAACACCGGATGGTCGTCGCGCGTCTGCCATCCCGTGGTGTCGGGCCAGTGGCGCTGCTGGTCGAACCAGACACCGGCCAGGCCGGCGTCGGTGGCGGCCATGGTGATGCCGCCGAGCGGGCTGTCGAAGTGCGAGGTGTAGATGACGGTCTTCTTGAACTTCATGGCTTCTCAGGCGGTGAGGCCTGCCGTGGGAGTGGAAGGGATGGCCGCGGGCGCTGGCTCGGCGGACGGCGTGGAAGAGGTGGGTGCATGCCAGGCGCGCAGCACCGCATAGCTGCGCCACGGGCGCCAGGCCTGCGAGGCCTCGCTCGCGGCGCGCGCGGTGCTCACGCCGAGCGCCTTCTGCAGCGCGACGTCGCCGGCCGGGAAGGCATCGGGCCAGCGCAGCGCGCGCATGGCGATGTACTGCGCGGTCCAGGCGCCGATGCCCGGCAGTTCCTGCAGCGCGGCGATGGTCGAGGGCACGTCGGCGCCCGCGTGCAGCGGCAGCCGGCCCTCGGCCGCGGCGCGCGCCAGCGCATGCAGCGCGGCCTGGCGCTGGCGCACGATGCCGAGCTGGCCCAGCGCGTCTCCGCTGGCGGCCGCGATGGCGGCGGGCGTGGGAAACAGGCGGTCGAGCCCGTCGATGGGCGTGGCGATCGCTTCGCCGAAGGCCTCGACCAGCCGCGAGCCCAGGGTGCGTGCCGCGGCCACCGTGATCTGCTGGCCCAGCACCGCGCGCACCGCGAGCTCGAAGCCGTCGACCGTGCCGGGCACGCGCAGCCCGTCGCCATGCGGAAAGGCGTCGTGCAGCGCGGCGTTGATGGCCATCGGGTCGGCGTCGATGTCGAGCATGGCGCGGGCGCGGCTGATCACCACCGGCAGCACCGGCGCCAGCGAATCGCTGACCGACAGCAGCATCTGTTCGCGCGCCATGTCGAAGCGCAGCTGCAGCCAGCCGGCATGCACCTGCGCGCCGTGCTGCACGCGCAGCGTGCGCGCCAGCCGCGTGAAGGCCGGGGCCTGGGTGTTCTTGCCCGCCACCGGCACCTTGCCGTCCTCGGCCGTCACCAGCTCGACCCCGCGCAGCGCGCGCCGCGCGAAGAAGCCGAGCATCGCGTTCGGGTCGTAGGGCGGGCGAAAGCCCAGCCGCACCTCGATCGCGCGGCCGTCGCCGCCCTCGGCGCCGCCGGCGCGCCGCAAGGCGCTCGGATTGAGCCCGTAGTGCTCGACGAAGGCCGCGTTGAAGCGGCGCACGCTCGCGAAGCCGCTGGCCAGCGCCACCTGCGTCATCGGCAGGCGGGTGTCGGCGATCAGCTGCTTGGCCGCGAGCAGGCGGCGCGTCTGCAGGTACTGCAGCGGCGAGACGCCGAACTGGGCCTCGAAGATGCGGCGCAGGTGGCGGTCGCTGACGCCGAGCCGGGCCGCGATCTGCGCGGCACCCGGGCCCTCGTCGGTCCAGGCGTCGGGCTCGTCGATCAGCCGCGCCGCCTGCTGCGCGAGGATGCGCGAGGCGTCCTCGGTCGACCAGTTGGCCGTGCTCATGGGGCGCGGTGCCAGTTCGGGCCGGCAGCGCAGGCAGGGGCGGAAGCCCTCGGCCTCGGCCTGGGCCGCGTGGCGGAAGAAACGGCAGTTCTCGCGCCGCGGCAGCTTCACGCGGCAGACCGGGCGGCAGTAGATGCCGGTGGAGGTCACCGCGGTGAAGAACGAGCCGTCGAAGCGCGCGTCGTGCGTCTTCAGCGCCAGGTAGCAGGCATCGCTCTCGAGCACGTCGGGGGAGGCGTTGGCGTGTGTCATGGGCCAAATATTAAGGTTTCGAGGCGTTTCGACTGGCCGTTTTCGGACATGTGGGTACCCCTGGCGATGCCTACAATCCCCGGGGTCCACGAATCCACAGAGGAATCCTTTTTCATGCAGCTCAGCGCGTCGATCTTCAAGGCCTACGACATCCGCGGCGTGGTGCCCTCCACGCTGACTCCCGAAGTGGCTGAAGCCCTGGGGCGGGCCTTCGGCAGTGCGGCGCGGGCCGCCGGCGAAAGATCGGTGGCCGTGGGGCGAGACGGGCGCCTGTCGGGTCCCTCGCTCTCCGAAGCGCTGATCCGCGGCCTGGTGGCCACCGGTGTCGAGGTGATCGACGTGGGCGCGGTCACCACGCCGATGCTCTATTTCGCGGCCCACACGCTCGCCACCAGCGGCATCCAGGTCACGGGCAGCCACAACCCCAAGGACTACAACGGCTTCAAGATGGTGCTGGCCGGCCGCGCGATCTACGGCGACGAGATCCAGGCACTGCGCAAGACCATGGAAGCAGGCAGCGCGACGCTCGCGCCCGGCGGCAGCGTGCGCCGGGTCGACGTGACCGAGGCCTACGTGCAGCGCATCGTGGGCGACGTGCGGCTCGCGCGGCCGATGAAGATCGTGGTCGACTCGGGCAACGGCATCGCCGGCGCGACGGCTCCCGCCATCTTCCGTGCGCTGGGCTGCGAGGTGACCGAGCTGTTCAGCGAGGTCGACGGCAACTTCCCGAACCACCATCCCGACCCCAGCAAGCCCGAGAACTTGAAGGACCTGATCGCCGCGCTGCAGCAGGGCGATGCCGAGCTGGGCCTGGCCTTCGACGGCGACGGCGACCGGCTGGGCATCGTCACCAGGGACGGCCAGAACATCTTCCCCGACCGCCAGATGCAGCTGTTCGCGCAGGACGTGCTGTCGCGCGTGCCGGGCGGCACCATCGTCTACGACGTGAAGTGCTCGCAGCGCCTGGGCCCGGCGATCGAGGCCGCGGGCGGCAAGCCGCTGATCTTCAAGACCGGCCATTCGCTGATCAAGGCGAAGATGAAGGAACTCGATTCGCCGCTGGGCGGCGAGATGAGCGGCCACATCTTCTTCAAGGAGCGCTGGTTCGGCTTCGACGACGGCACCTATGCCGGCTGCCGCATGCTCGAGATCCTCAGCAGGAGCCCGAACGCGAGCGACGTGCTCAACGCGCTGCCCACGAGCTTCTCCACGCCCGAGCTCAACGTGAAGTGCGCCGAGGGCGAGCCTCACGCGGTGGTCGAACAACTGCTGAAGGCGGCGAGCTTCGAGGCCCCGGCGCAGGTGTCGACCATCGACGGCCTGCGCGTCGACTGGCCCGACGGCTTCGGCCTGATCCGTGCCTCCAACACCACGCCGGTGCTGGTGCTGCGCTTCGAGGGCCAGACCCAGGCGGCGCTCGAGCGCATCGAGGCCCGCATGCTGGCGCTGCTCAAGACGGTGAAGCCTGACGCCACGCTGGCCGAAGCGGCGCACTAGGACATCGTGCGTTCGCTGCTGCTGCGCCTGTACGGCGCCTTCACCACCCTGGCCCAGCCGCTGGTGCGCCGCAAGTTGCGGCGCCGCGCCGTGGCCGAGCCCGGCTACGCGGTGGCGGTCGAGGAGCGTTTCGGCCACTACGACGCCGCCCTCACCGGCCACGCCCAGTGCTGGGTGCATGCGGTCTCGCTCGGCGAGACGCGTGCCGCCGCCATCCTCATCGAGGAACTGCGGCGCCAGTTCCCCGAGATCCCGATCCTGCTCACGCACGGCACCGCCACCGGCCGCGAGGAGGGCGCCAAGCTGCTGCGCGAGGGCGACACGCAGGTCTGGCAGCCCTGGGACACGCCGGGCGCCGTGGCGCGCTTCCTCGACCGCTTCCAGCCGCGCATCGGCGTGCTGATGGAAACCGAGGTCTGGCCCGAGATGGCCGCGGCCTGCGCCGAGCGCCGCATCCCGCTGGTGCTGGCCAATGCGCGGCTCAACGAGAAATCGCTGGCCTCGGCCGAGCGGCTGGGCTGGCTGGCGCGGCCGGCCTATTCGGCGCTGAGCGCCGTCTGGGCCCAGACCGAAGCCGACGCGCACCGGCTGGTGTCGCTGGGCGCCAAGGTCTCGGGCATCTACGGCAACCTCAAGTTCGACGCCACGCCCGACGTGCGCCAGCTGCACGCGGCCGCCCGGCTGCGCGGCACGCTGCCCAAGCCGATCGTGGTGCTGGCCAGTTCGCGCGACGGCGAGGAACGCCTGCTGCTCGAGGTGCTGCGCCGCTTCGGCGCCACCGCGCCCGTGCCGCCCGAGCAGGGCGCGGTCCGCTCGATCTCGAAGCGGGTGCACGACGTGCAGTGGATGATCGTGCCGCGCCATCCGCAGCGTTTCGACGAGGTGGCGGCGCTGATCGAGGCCGAGGGCTTCGCGGTGGCGCGCCGCAGCACGGCGGGCCAGCCGGCCGAGGCCGAGATCTGGCTCGGCGATTCGCTCGGCGAGATGGCGCTGTACTACGGCCTGGCCGATGTCGCGCTGCTCGGCGGCAGCTTCGAGCCCCTGGGCGGCCAGAACCTGATCGAGCCCGCGGCCTGCGGCTGCCCGGTCGTGATGGGGCCGTCGACCTTCAATTTCGCGGAGGCCGCGCAGCTGTCGCTCGCGGCCGGTGCCTCGCTGCGCGTCGAGACCATGGAGCAGGCCGTGACCAGCGCGCTCAAGCTGGTCGAGAACCGCGAGCGCCGCGAGGCGATGTCGCAGGCCGCGCAGGCCTTCTCGTCCTCCAACCGCGGCGCGGCCGAGCGCACGGCGGCCGCGGTGCTCGCGATCGCGATGGCGGCCGAGCCCGAGGAAGCGGTGGAGCCGGCGCTGGCCGACGAGCCGGCGAAGCCGCCGGTCCAGGCCGCGCAGCCGGCGGCGGAAGGTCCGCGCGAGCGCGCGGAGCCCACGCTCGACTAGGGTTTCAGCGCCCCGGGTTCAGCACCGGCGGCGGCGGCGGTGCGACGGGGATCGCGGGCGGCGGCGGATTGAACGGCGCCACCGGCACCGGCGGCACCACCGGCACGCTGGGCCGCGCGGGCGGCACGGCCACGGCGTTCGGATCGGCCGGCGTGGTCGATGGGGCCGGCACCGCGGGCACGCTGCCGTTCTTCGCCAGCGTCGCGTTGATGGCGTCCATGTCGGCCACCGTCAGCGTGCCGTTGGCCTGGCGCAGCTTCAGGTTGCCCAGCAGCACGTTGTAGCGCGCCTGCGCGAGGTCGCGCTTGGTCTGGTAGAGCTGGCTCTGCGAATTGAGCACGTCGATGTTGATGCGCACGCCCACCTGGTAGCCCAGCCGGTTGGCGTCGAGCGCGCTCTGGCTCGAGGCCTCGGCCGCCTCGAGCGCCTTGACCTGGCCCGCGCCCGACACCAGCCCGAGGTAGGCCGCGCGCGTGGCCTGCGCCACGTTGCGGCGCGTGCCGTCGAGCACGCTGCGCGACTGGTCCTCGAGGGCCAGCGTTTCCTTGATGCGGTTCTCGGTCGCGAAGCCCGCGAACAGCGGCATGTTGAAGGTCACGCCCACGGTGGCGGCGTTGATGCGCGTGCCCACGGTGCTGGTGCTGGTGCCGTTCGGGTTGCGCGTGACGTTGTAGCCGAGGTTGGCGTCCAGCGTGGGCTTGTGGCCGGCGCGCGCCTTCTCGATCTCGAGGCCCGCCACGTCGACGCCGAGCTGCGCCTGGCGGATCGCCGGGTGCCCGGCATCGGCCTGCGAGACCCAGGCCTCGATGTCGGCCGGCTGCGCGGTCGGCAGCACCACGGGCACCGCCAGCGGCACCGGCACGCTGCCGGGGCGACCCACCAGCTGGTCGAGCACGATCTTCTTCACGCGCAGGTCGTTCTCGGCCGCGATCTCCTGCGCCACCACGAGGTCGTAGCGGGCCTGGGCCTCGCGCGAGTCGGTGATGGTGGAGGTGCCGACCTCGAAGTTGCGCTTGGCCGAGGCGAGCTGCTCGGACACGGCCGCCTTCTGCGCGCGCACCAGCGACAGGCTGTCCTGGCTCGCGAGCACGTCGAAATAGGCCTGGCTCACGCGCACGATCAGGTCCTGCTCGGCGATGGTGAACACCGACTGCGCGATCTCGGCCTGGCGCTTGCCCTGCTCCCAGGTGGCCCAGTTGGCGGGTCGGTACAGCGGCTGGATGGCGTTGATGCCGACGTTCTGCTGCGTGAAGTCGCGCGAGGAACTGCCCTGCTGGTTGCCCGTGATGACGTCGATGTCGAGGTTGTTGCGGTTCACGCCCGCGCTGAGCCCGACGGCCGGCAGGATGCCGGCCTTGGCCTGCGCGGCGCGCGCCACGCTGGCGTCGTACTGGGCGCGCGCGCCCTGGTAGGTGGCATCGAAGCCACGCGCCGATTCGTAGAGTTCGTTCAGTGTCTGGCCCTGGGCCGGCGATGCGAGCAGCGTGGCAAGAAGGCTTGCGATGGCTGCGGAAAGAGGCAGGAGCCGGGGCCTGGGAGGCATTGAAAGTCCTTGGGAGCGGAAGAATCAGTAGCGCGGCACGGCAGGGTCGTGCTGCGCGGACCAGGCGTCGATGCCGCCGGCCACGTTGGCCAGTTGCGCAAAGCCGTTCTGGTGCAGGAAGGCGGCCACGCGCTGGCTGCGGGCGCCGTGGTGGCACAGGCAGGCGATGCGCTGGTTCTCGTCGAGCTCGGACAGGCGCGCGGGGATCTCGTTCATCGGGATCGCCAGCAGCGTGAAGCCCGCCGGGGCGACGCTCGCGGTCTGCAGCTCCCAGGGCTCGCGGACGTCGAGCAGCACGGCGGGTGCGTCGGCGTCCTGTGCAAACCAGGCGGCGAGGTCGGCGGGGCGGACTTGATCGATCATGCGGCCGGCCCGATCAGAACGCGAAGCGCGACGGCTCGGGGAAGTTCAAAAGGCGCGGCGCCACCGTGTCCCAGGGCTGGATCGTGTCCCACTTGCTCTCGCTGGTGCGGTTCACGAAGTGGGCGCGCATCATGGGTTCGTCGCCGACGATCGCCGCCAGGCGGCCGCCGACCTTGAGCGAGCCGAGCAGGTTCTGCGGAATGCGCGCGACCGAGCCGCTGAGCACGATCACGTCGAAGCTCGGGCCGCTGGGCAGCGGCACGGCGCCGTCGGCATGGCGCACCTCGACGTTGGTCACGCCGTTCTGGCGCAGGGTCTCGGCGGCGCGGGCGGCCAGCGCGGGATTGATCTCGAGCGACAGCACCTTGGCGGCGCGGGCGCCGAGCAGGGCGGCCATGAAGCCGGAGCCGGTGCCGATCTCGAGCACCGATTCGTGCTTCTGCACGTGCAGGTCCTGCAGCGTGCGCGCCTCGACCTTGGGCGACAGCATGAATTCGCCGGGCACCGAGCCGTCGAGCAGCGGCAGTTCCATGTCGAAGAAGGACAGCGCGCGGTGCGCCTCGGGCACGTAGTCCTCGCGGCGGATGACCGCCAGCAGGTCGAGGATTTCCAGGTCCAGCACATCCCAGGGGCGGATCTGCTGTTCGATCATGTTGAAGCGCAAGCGCTCGAGGGTGGGGGCGGTGCTCATGGGTTTTCCTTCTGGGGGCGGGTCAGGACAAACCTTCAATTTTAGGCGGCACCCGACGGGCCAGCGGCTTCGTCGGGTTCCGCCTCGGCCCGCGGCCGGGTGCTCAGGCCGTAGAGCACCGCGTCGGCCTGCATCTCGATGTACTTGAGCGGGTCGAAGTTGTCGCCCTCGTCGACGCACAGGTTGGCCGAGTGCTTCCAGAGCATCAGGAAGATCATCGGCGCCACCACCGAGTAGATGGTGTGGTCGACGTCGACCGGCCGGAACTCGCCGCGGTCGATGCCGCGCTGGATGATGCGCCGAAGCAACGCATGGCCCGGCCGCACCACCTCCTGGCGGTAGAAGTCGGCCAGCTCGGGGAAGTTGGCGCCTTCGCTCATCATCAGCTTGGTGAGGCCCGAGGCCTGGGTCAGGCCCACGCGCTCCCACCACACGCGCATGCAGTAGCGCAGCATCTGGGCCGTGGTGCCCTCGAAGGTCTCGAATTCCTGGTTCCACTCGGTGAAGCGGCCGCCGAGGTTCTCGACCACCACGGCCTTGAACAGCTCTTCCTTGCTCGGGAAATAGAGGAACAGCGTGCCCTTGGAGACGCCGGCACGCACCGCCACTTCTTCCGAGCGGGTGGCGGCATAGCCCTTCTCGACGAACAGATCGAGTGCCGCCGCCAGCAGTTCGCCGGGGCGCGCCTCCTTGCGCCGCTCGCGCTTGGCGCGGACCGGGCAGAGCTTGTCGGCAAGGAATCGGGGAGTGGGCATTGTTTAATGACTCGCGGGTTAGTAATGTAGTGAGCCGCATCGAATGCGTCAAGCCGCGACAATATCGGGTTCCCTTGTCAGTCCGTTCCTGGAGTCCCCCATGACCTCTTCGCCTTCCTCCACCGAAACCATCGTGCTCGGCGGCGGCTGCTTCTGGTGCACCGAGGCGGTGTTCGACCGCGTGCAGGGGGTGGTCGACGTGGAATCGGGCTATTCGAACGGCCAGACGGTCAACCCCAGCTACGAGCAGGTCTGCACCGGCCGCACCGGCCACAACGAGGTGGTCAAGCTGACTTTCGACCCGGCGCAGATCGCCCTGCGCGAGATCCTCGAGATCTTCTTCGTGGTGCACGACCCCACGACGCTCAACCGCCAGGGCAACGACGTCGGCACCCAATACCGCAGCGGCATCTACTACACGACCGAGGCGCAGAAGCAGGTGGCCGACGAGGTCATCCGCGAGATCGAGGCCGGCAAGACCTACGCCTCGCCGGTGGTGACCGAGGTCAAGCCGCTCGACAACTACTCGACCGCCGAGGCCTACCACCAGGACTATTTCCTGAACCACCCGAACCAGGGCTACTGCGCCTTCGTCGTGGGACCGAAGGTCGAGAAGTTCCAGAAGACCTTCGCCGCGCGCGTGAAGAAGTGAAGAAGGCCTGACCGCTTCGCTCCCGGGCCGTCCTGGCCCGATTCCTGCCAGCTTTTCCCTCGTGCACCCGCTCCGCCGTCCCGTCCCCGTCTCCGCCCGCGCGATGCTCGTCGTGCTGGCGGTGGCCCTGTGGCTGTCCGGCACGCTCGGGCTGATGCACCGCACGCTGCACGTGCCCGGGCTGGCGACGGCCACGGCCGCCGAGGCCACGGCGTCCCGGGCCGAGCATGTGCATCCGCATGGCATCGCCAGCCTGTTCGGGCTGCACACCGATGCCGAGTGCCGGCTCTACGACCAGCTCTCGCACGGCGCCAGCGCGCTCGGCGTGCCGCTGGTGGTGCTGCCGGTGCTGCTGCCTTTCGCCACCTTCGCCTGGCTGCAGGGCGAGGCGCTGGCGCGCTGGGTCGCGCTGTTCGACGCACGCGGCCCGCCTGTCGCTCGCTGAATCCCCCGTTTCCGATTCGCCGCCACCCGTCGCGCACGGGTGGCCGGCGGTCGCTCATCGATTCAACGAGTTTTCATTCATGACCCCCCAATTCCGTCGCAACGCCATCGGCGCTGCCGTCCTCTCGCTCGCCTCCGTCGCCACCCTGGCCCAGACCGCACCCACCGATCCCTCGCCGAACCCGCAGCAACCCACCACCAGCCTGCGCGAGATCACCGTCACCGGCAACCCGCTCGGTGCCAGCGACCTGATCGCGCCCACCACCACGCTCTCGGGCGACGAACTGCTGCTGCGCTCGCAGTCCACCCTGGGCCAGACGCTCGACAACATCCCCGGCGTCAGCAGCACCTACTTCGGCCCCAATGCCAGCCGGCCGATCATCCGCGGCCAGGACGGCGACCGCATCCGCATCCTGCAGAACGGCGGTGGCGCGCCCGACGCCTCGGCGCTGAGCTACGACCACGCGGTGCCGGTCGACGCGCTGGTCACCGAGCGCGTCGAGGTGCTGCGCGGCCCGTCGGCACTGCAGTACGGCGGCAGCGCGGTCGGCGGCGTGGTCAACCTGATCGACAACCGCATCCCGAGCGAGCCGATCGAGGGCTTCGGCGGCCGCGCCGACCTCGGCTATGCCACCGGCAACCGCGAGAAGAACGGCGCCGTGATGCTCGAGGGCGGCAACGGCCGCTTCGCGCTGCATGCCGATGCCTTCAAGCGCGATTCGAGCGACGTCTCGGCGCCGATCGACCTCAACTGCGAGAAGCCCGGTTCGCCCTGGCGCGCGCGCAAGATCTGCAATTCGGCCAACGAGGCGCATGGCGGCGCGATCGGCGGCACGCTGTTCTTCGACCGGGGCTGGATCGGCGCCTCGGCCAGCACCTACCGCAGCAACTACGGCACCGTGGCCGAGGACGACGTGACCATCGCGATGAAGTCCGACCGCTACGCGATCGAGGGCGAATGGCGCCCGGGCGGCATCATCCGCAGCGTCCACGCCAAGCTCAGCCACACCAACTACCGCCACACCGAGTTCGAGGGCGCCGAGGCCGGCACCACCTTCTCGAACATGAGCAACGACCTGCGCGTCGAGGTGCGGCACGAGAAGATCGGGCCGCTGGAAGGCCTGATGGGCTTCAGCGCCGAGACCAACCGCTTCGCTGCCGACGGCGAGGAAGCCTTCGCGCCGCACAGCCGCACGCGCTCGCGCGCGCTGTTCCTCTACGAGGAGATGGGCACCTCGTGGGGCAAGCTGAGCTTCGGCGCGCGCACCGAGCGCGTCACGGTGCGCTCGCTCGGCTATCCCGACGATCCCAGCATCAACCGCTTCGCGATCGGCGAGCGCACCTTCAACCCGAACAGCGCCGCCTTCGGCGCCCTGGTCAACCTCGCGCCGCAGTGGCAGCTGACCTCGAACATCGCCTACACCGAGCGCGCGCCCAAGGACTACGAGCTGCTGGCCAACGGCCCGCACGTGGCCACGGCCGCGTGGGAGGTCGGCAACCCGAACCTGAGCAAGGAGCAGTCGACCGGCTTCGACCTCGGCGCGCAATGGAAGTCGGGGCCGAACACGGCGCGCGTCAACGCCTACGTCACGCGCTTTCGCAACTACATCGGCCTGACCGCCTCGGGCCGCACGCTCGACGAAGAGGGCCAGGTCGTGACCGATCCCGAGGTCACCGACACGCTGGCCGAGTACCTCTACAACGGCGTGCGCGCGCGCTTCACCGGCATCGAGGCCAGCGGCAACCTGCGCCTGCTGGGCAGCGACGGCTTCGCGCGCATGGCCGACGCCGGCACGCTCGACCTCGAATGGCGCGGCGACCTGGTGCGCGCGAAGAACACCGACACCGGCGAGCCGCTGCCGCGCATCGCGCCGGTGCGCGTGGGCGCCACGCTGGTCTACGGCAACGGCCCGTGGAGCGGCCGCGTCGGCTTCGACTACAACGCCGCGCAGCACCGCGTGCCGGGCGTCGGCGCGCGCGAGACCGATGCCTATACGCTGTGGAATGCCTCGATCGCCTACCGCATGAAGGTGCAGCGCGCCAACCTCACCTGGTATGCGCGCATCGACAACATCGGCAACAAGCTGGCGTACAGCGCGACCTCGATCCTGACGACGACGGTGTATCCGGCCGCGCCGCTGCCGGGGCGGTCGCTGAAGGTGGGCGTGCGCGTGACCTTCTGACCGGAGGGTGCCTCCTTCCCCTGGCGGGGGAGGGAGGCCGGCGCGAACGCTCGGCTATCCTCGACCGGTGAATTCGTTCGTCATCTCCTCCCTCCTGCCCGTCGTGCTGCTGATCGCGGCGGGCTACCTGGCCGGGAGGCGCCGCTGGATCGGCGGCCCCGCGGTCAAGGACCTCTCCAACCTGATCTTCCTGCTGCTCGCGCCGGCGCTGCTGTTCCGCGCGATGAGCGGCGTGCACGTCGAGGAACTGCGCTTCAAGCCGGTGGCCGCCTACTTCATCGCCTCGGGGCTGCTGTTCGCGGCCACCTTGGCGCTGCGCGGCTTCAACCGCACGGGCGCGGTGCTCGCGCTCGCCAACACCTACAGCAACACCGTGATGATCGGCATCGTGCTGGTCGGCCTGGCCTATGGCGAGGCCGGCATGGTGGTGCTGCTGACCTTGATCTCGCTGCATTCGCTGGTGCTGATGACCAGCGCCACCGTGGTGCTCGAGCTCGCGGTGGCGCGCGAGCATGCGGTGGTCAGCGGCGCCGAGAAGCGCTCGATGCTGCGCACCGTGCTGCGCGCGCTGCGCAACGCCATCATCCATCCGGTGCCGCTGCCGATCATCGCGGGCCTGCTGTTCGCGCAGAGCGGCTGGGTCATGCCGCAGCCGGTCGACCGCACCATCGAGCTGCTGGGCCAGGCCTTCGGCCCGGTCGCGCTGGTGATGGTGGGCATCACGCTGGCGCTCACGCCGGTGGGGCGCCACTGGCGCGGCGCGCTGGTGCAGGCCAGCGTCAAGAACCTGCTGCATCCGCTGCTGGTGGCGATCATCGGCTGGGCGCTCGGCGTGCGCGGCCTTCCGCTCACGGTGATGGTGGTCGCGGCCGCGCTGCCGATCGGCGCCAACGTGTTCCTGTTCTCGCAGCGCTACCGCAGCGCCGAGGACCTGGTGACCGCCAGCGTCGCGGTCTCCACGCTGCTGGCGCTGGCCACGCTCACGCTGGTGATGCTCTGGGTGCAGTGGCTGCCCTGAGAGCGGCCGCGGGCCACGCGAAACCGTAGCCTTTCGATTTCCTGCCCGCCCCGCGCCCCCTATGCCGTTCGGCAGGGTGGCCGTTTGGCGAGATGTGGAGCGCCGCCGGCCGCTCTACATTTCCCCGCTGATGATTTGCCAGACGCGATCCATGCCCGTTGCTGCGATGGTGCTGATCGCGACGGCGATCGCGCCATGGCTGCTGCTGGGCGCCGCCACGCCCGCGGCGGCGCAGGCCAAGCCGTGCCGCACGCCCTGTCTGGCCGTGCCCAAGCCGGAGGAGAAACCGGCGCCCGAACCGGCGAAGCCGCCGGCCGCCGTCGACCGGCCGAGCGAGAAGGCGGCCACGCGGCCGCCGCCGAAGCCGCGCGCGCCGGCCGAGGCGCCGCCGGCCCGCGTGGCGGAACACGAGGCCGACCGGCCCGCGCCCGCGCGCCGGCCGGCGCCGACGAAGCGCTGCACCGAGATCAACATGCGCGCCGCCGTGGGCGAGCCGCTGTCGGACCAGGACATGACGTACTTGAGGAGCCAATGCTGATGATGAAGATCCCCTCCAGCCTGCGCGGCGCGCTGCGCGCGATGGCGCTCGGCGCCGCCGCCGTGCTGCTCGCGGCCTGCGCGGCGCAGCGCCCGCAGCCGGGCAATGCGATGCCCTTCGAACAGGCCGTCGACCAGGCGGTGGACGACCTGATGGTGCAGACCAAGAAGCTGCCGGGCTTCCTCGCCAAGGTCGAGTCGTCGATGAAGCAGAGCCGCATCGTCATCGACCCGCTGCTCGAGAGCGCCAGCGGCCAGCAGACCGAGGTCACGCGCGTGGCCGAGCAGCGCATCGTCCAGCGCATGCAGGCGCAGTTCAAGCAGTTCACCGTGACGCCGTTCAACAGCACCGAGATCGCCACCGCGCAGTACGTGCTCAACGGCACGCTGGTGCGCGACAAGGAGGCGGGCGGCTCGCCCTACCGGCTGAACCTGGCGCTGACCGAGATCAAGAGCGGCGTGGTGATCGCGCAGTCGGTGGCGCGCATCAGCGATGCCTCGCTCGACACCCGGCCCACGGCCTTCTTCCGCGACAGCCCGGTCAACGGCAAGGACCGCGGCGTCGAGGGCTACATCCGCACCGCCGAGACCCAGCCGGGCCAGGCCGCCGACGCGCTCTACCTCGAGCGCCTGCCGACCGCGACCGTGATGCAGGAAGCCACCGCCGCCTACGAGGCCGGCCGGCTGCAGGAGGCGCTGGCGCGCTACGACGCCGCCTCGCGTCGCCCCGACGGGCAGCAGCTGCGCGTCTACAGCGGCCTGTATCTCACGCAGTCGCAGCTCGGTCGCACCGCCGATGCCGAGAAGACCTTCGGCACGCTCGCGCGGCTGGGGCTCGAAACCAACAACCTCAGCGTGAAGTTCCTGTTCAAGCCGGGCTCGACCGACTTCCTGGCCGACCCGAAGATCAGCGCCGCCTACCCGATGTGGCTGCGCCAGATCGCGCGCCAGGCCGCGCAGATCGATTCCTGCGTGGTCGTGACCGGCCACACCAGCCGCACGGGCTCGGAGGCCGTCAACGAACGGCTGTCGCTGCAGCGCGCGGTGACCGTCAAGACCCGGCTGGTGGGCGAGGCCCCGCCGCTGGCGAAGAAGCTGCGCGAAGCCGGCGCCGGCTTCCGCGAGAACATCGTGGGCACGGGCGCCGACGATGCGAGCGATGCGCTCGATCGCCGCGTCGAATTCAAGGTGACGGCCTGCGAGGCCTGATTTGTCAGGGGGCTAGCCGCTCGCGTGTCCACTGGCCGGCCTCGAGCCGGTAGCGCAGCCGGTCGTGCAGCCGGCTCTTGCGGCCCTGCCAGAACTCCCAGCGGTCGGGCACCAGCCGGTAGCCGCCCCAGTGCGGCGGGCGCGGCGGCGAAAGCAGGTACTTCGCCGCGGCGACGGCCGCATTCTTCACCAGCACCTCGCGCCCGCCGATCACCTCGCTCTGCGGGCTGGCCCAGGCGCCCAGGCGCGAATCGAGCGGGCGGCTCGCGTAGTAGGCGTCGCTCTCGTCGGCGCCGGCCTTCTCGACCCGGCCCTCGATGCGCACCACGCGCTCGAGCTCGACCCAGTGGAACTGCAGCGAGGCATAGGGGTTGCCCGCGAGTTCGCGGCCCTTGCGGCTCTCGTAGTTGGTGTACCAGACCAGGCCGCGCGCGTCGTAGCCCTTGATCAGCACGATGCGGCTCGAGGGCCGCAGGTCGCTGCCGACGGTGCACAAGGTCATCGCGTTGGGCTCGGGCACCTGGGCGTCGATGGCCTCGTCGAGCCAGCGTTCGAACTGGCGCAGCGGATCGTCGGCGCTGTGCGCCTCGCCGAGCTCGGCGCGCTCGTAGCTCTTGCGCAGCGCGGCCAGCGATTCTTTGGAAGTCGGGGAAGTCATGACGGCATTGTTGCGCAAGCGATACTCGCGCCGTGACCTCCCTCGCGAATCCCCCGACCGTGATCGTGCTGGCCTCGGGCCGCGGCGAACGCTTCGTGGCCGCCGGCGGCAGCGGCTCCAAGCTGCGCGCGCCGCTGGCCGGAAAACCGGTGCTCGAGCGCACGCTCGACGCGGTGCGCTCGAGCGGCCTGCCCTGGCATGTGGAGGACGCGGGCCATCCGGGCATGGGCGATTCCATTGCCGCCGCGGTGCGCGCCACGGCGGCCGCGGCCGGCTGGCTGATCCTGCCGGGCGACCTGCCGCTCGTGCTGCCGCAAACGATGCGCGCGGTGGCCGCGGCGCTCGCGGGCGGCGTGCAGGCGGCGCAGCCGAGTTACCAGGGGGAGCGCGGGCATCCGGTGGGCTTTGCCGCCGGCTGCCATGCGGCGCTCGCCGCGCTCGAAGGCAACTTCGGCGCGGCGCCCGTGCTGCGGGCTTTGCGTGCTATGAATTCGGTAGCTGACCTGGCGCTCGACGATGCCGGCGTCGTGACCGACATCGACACTCCCGAGGCCCTGGCGCGCGCCGAGGCGCTGTGGCGCGCGCGCGAGGCAGCCGGCGCACAGCGCGCCGGCTGAACGAAGCCCTTACTTGCCGATCACCGCGCAGGCGATGCGCGGGCCCGAGTTGCCGGCCGGCTGGGTCGTGAAGTCGTCCTTGTCGCGGTGCACCACCAGCGCACGGCCGATCACGCTGTTGGCGGCGCCCGGCGTCAGCGAGATCGCATGGTTCTCGACGCTGAAGCGGGCCTCGCCGGCGCCGTTGGCCACCAGGCTCGGCAGTTCTCCCGCATGGCTGCCGGGCGCGGCGAACTTGCCGTGCGTGCCGCCGCTGGGGTTGAAGTGGCCGCCCGAGGCATTGCCGTTGTCGCCGCAGTCGCCCTTCTCGTGGATGTGGAAGCCGTGCTCGGTGTTCGGCGGCAGGCCGCGCACGATGCCGGCCACGCGCACGCCATGCTCGAGCGCGGTGAAGGTCACGGTGCCCGTGGTCGGGTTCGGCGTGATCGCGCCGGTGGGCACCAGGTCGACCGTGGTGGCGGGCTTGCCGCCCAGCGTGCCGCAGGCGGCCAGCAAGGTGGCCGCGAGCACGGCGGTGGCGGCGCCGGCGAGGCGGCGGGAGGAGTTCTTCATTGTTGGTCCTTGTCGGGAGATCCGGAGGGTCCGGAAGGTTGAGAGGATTTCTTGTCGGAAGACCCTGCGACGTATACCGGAGGCGGCACCACATCGCAATCGGCCGGGGCCGGCGATGCAGTGTGCCCGGCCGATGTGTCGGCGGGGACGGCCAGCGCGACGAGCCGCGCGAGCGCCACGTCGTGGATGGCATGGCGGCGCAGCTCCTCGAGCGTCTGCCGCGCATAGTCGAGCGAGCTGCCGTAGCGGCCCACGGCATTGGCGAAGATGTGGCGGTAGCGCTCGTCGCTGAGCTCGCCCGTGAAGTTGGGGCTGCGCCGCGACAGCGTGAAGGCCAGCGCGCTCACCGGCCCCGAGGCGGTGCTGCAGCGCAGCCACTTGGGGTCGTAGACGCCGGTGGGCATCTCGCGCAGCCAGAGCCGGCGCAGCGTGTCCAGGCCCTGCGCGGCCGGCACGCGGAACACCATGCCGCGCACGCTGCCGCCCGAGAGCAGGCCGAACACCAGGCCCGGCGTCTGCACGCTGCCGCGGTTGACGCGGCTCCACATCTTCAGCGCGCGATGCCAGCCGCGCACCCAGGCCGGGCGGCGCTCGATGAAATCGAACTCGGGCCGCCAGATCAGCGAGCCGTAGCCGAACAGCCAGAGGTCCTCGTGGCCGCCCCATTCGGCGATGGTGCGCTCGAGCATCGGCTGCGGGTCGCGCAGCGGCTTCGGCATCGGATCCAGACCCGGCGGCCCGGGATTGGGCGCCGGGTCCGAGCCCGAGGTGGGGCCAGCGCCTACAGTGTCGGGAGAAGGACCCATGCCTACAATTTCCTGATCATGGTTGACCACCCCATTATTTACCGGCCGCTTTCATCCTATGGAGCACGCGTGACGAACAACACCGACGACAGCCAGCAGAATTTCGCCCTCGGACTGATCGCGATCCTGCTGCTGCTGATCGTCGGTGGGGTGATCGGCTTCGCGGCGTGGCACAAGACGCCCGCGAAGGCTTCCGCGACGGCGCAGACCGCCATCACGGTGCCGGCCGCGGCCCCGGCCACCCAGGCCACGGTGGCCGAGGTCACCGAGACCGTCACCGTCACGATCCCCGACGGCGCCAGCATCCGCGTCGCCAACGGCGTGGTGAACTTCTACTTCGCGACCGGCAGCGCCGACCTCGCGCCCGGCGCCGCGGAAGCGCTGGCCGCGGTCATCAAGGGCGTCGAGGCCGGCCGCAAGGCCGTGGTCTCGGGCTTCCACGACACCACCGGCGATGCGGCGGTCAACGAACAGCTCGCGAAGAAGCGTGCCGAGACGGTGCGCGACGTGCTCGTCGGCCTCGGCGTGCCGGCCGACAAGATCGACCTGCTGCGCCCGCCCGTCACGGCCGGCAGCGGCAACGATGCGCAGGCGCGTCGGGTCGAGGTCAAGCTGCTCGATTGATTCGAGGCCGCCGCGGCGCGCGGAATGCGCCGCAACGCGGGCTCGCGCGGGCCCGCGTCCGGTGTTCTGCAAGCATCGGTATCCAGGCGTGGATTCGTATTGGCACGGTGCCCTATTTCCATCGGGCCCTGGCGTCGTCCTTGCTACGATGAATCCATCTCGAGGTCGCCCCACGCGACAGTGGCGATCGATCGGCAGAGCCACCGACACAACATCCCCATGAGCAGCACACACCCCATCGTCCTCGACGTCACCGATCGCATCCGCGATCGCAGCAAGGCGCAGCGCGGCGCCTACCTCGCGCGCCTGGCCGAACTGCGCCAGCGCGACCGCGGCTCCGACCGCATGGGCTGCGCCAACGTGGCGCATGCCGTGGCCGGCATCCCGGCCAACGACAAGTTCCGCGTGGTCGCCGAGCGCGCGCCCAACATCGGCATCGTCACCGCCTACAACGACATGCTCTCGGCCCATGCGCCGTACCAGGGCTACCCCGACATCATCAAGCACGAGGCGCGCCGCCTCGGCGCCACCGCGCAGGTGGCCGGCGGCGTGCCCGCCATGTGCGATGGCGTCACGCAGGGCACGCCCGGCATGGAGCTGAGCCTGTTCAGCCGCGACCTGATCGCGATGAGCACCGCGGTCGCGCTCACGCACGACATGTTCGATGCCGCGCTGATGCTCGGCGTGTGCGACAAGATCGTGCCGGGCCTCCTGATCGGCGCGCTGCACTTCGGCCACCTGCCCACCGTGTTCGTGCCCGCGGGCCCGATGCCCTCGGGCCTGTCGAACAACGCGAAATCGAAGGTGCGCGAGCAGGCCGCGCAGGGGCTCGTGGGTCGCCAGGGCCTGCTCGAGGCCGAGATGGCGGCCTATCACACGCTCGGCACCTGCACCTTCTACGGCACCGCCAACAGCAACCAGATGCTGCTCGAGGCCATGGGCCTGCACGTGCCCGGCACGGCCTTCGTGCAGCCCGGCGACGCGATGCGCGAGACGCTCACGCGCGAGGCCGTGCGCACGGTGCTGGGCAAGGCGGGCGAAGCCGCCTTCCAGTGCCCACCGATCGGCGAGATGGTCGACGAGCGCTGCATCGTCAACGCCATGGCCGCGCTGCTCGCCACCGGCGGTTCCACCAACCACCTGATCCACTGGGTGGCCGTGGCGCGCGCCGCGGGCATCGTGATCGACTGGGACGATTTCTCGAAGCTGTCGGACGTGGTGCCGCTGCTCACGCGCGTGTACCCCAACGGCAGCGCCGACGTGAACGAGTTCCAGGCCTCGGGCGGCCCCGGCTTCGTGATCGGCGAGCTGGTCGAGGCCGGACTGATGCATGCCGACGTGCTGACGGTGCGCTCGGGCGGCATCCGCGAATTCGCGGAGGTGCCGTCGCTCGATGGCGAGGCCGACGAGAAGCGTCTGCGCTGGACGCCGGCCGCCGCGCTGCAGAACGATGCCGTCACGCGGCCCGCCGCCGCGCCCTTCAGCGCCACCGGCGGCCTGAAGCTGCTCGGCGGCAACCTGGGTCGCAGCGTCATCAAGGTCTCGTCGGTGCCCGACGACCGCCATGTGGTCGAGGCGCCCGCGCGGGTGTTCGATTCGCAGGCCGCGCTGCAGAAGGCCTTCACGGCCGGCGAGCTCGAGCGCGACGTGGTCTGCGTGGTGCGCTGGCAGGGCCCGCAGGCCAACGGCATGCCCGAGCTGCACAAGCTCACGCCGCCGCTGTCGGTGCTGCAGGGCAAGGGATTCCGCGTGGCGCTGGTCACCGACGGCCGCATGAGCGGCGCCTCGGGCAAGATACCGGCCGCCATCCACGTGTCGCCCGAGGCGGCCGCGGGCGGACCGCTGGCCAAGGTGCGCGACGGCGACGTCATACGCCTGGACGCCGTCGCGGGTACGCTCGAGGTCCTGCTGCCCGCCGACGAGTGGGCCGGGCGCGAGGCCGCCACGCTGTCGGAGGCCCAGCGCTTCGCCGACGGCCACGGCCTGGGGCGCGAACTGTTCGCCGGCATGCGGCGCAATGCATTGACTGCTGAAGAAGGAGCCTGCTCATGGCTGTAAACGACAAGAACGCACTGACTTCCCTCGACGTGATGCGCGACGCGCCGGTGATCCCGGTGATCGTGCTCAACGACGTGAAGCACGCCGTGCCGCTCGCGCGCGCGCTGGTCGCCGGCGGCATCCGCATGCTCGAGGTGACGCTGCGCACGCCGCAGGCGCTCGAGTGCATCGAGATCATCGCCAAGGAAGTGCCCGAGGCCGTGGCCGGCGCGGGCACCATCCGCAGCGCGGCCGATGCCCAGGCCTCGGCGCTGGCCGGCGCGAAGTTCGGCGTGAGCCCGGGCTACACGCGTGCGGTCGGCAAGGCCTGCCACGACCTCGGCCTGCCGCTTCTGCCCGGCGTGGCCACCGGCAGCGAGATCATGTCGGCCCAGGAGGACGGCTACACCCAGCTCAAGTTCTTCCCCGCGCTGCAGGCCGGCGGCCTGCCGATGCTCAAGGCCTGGCAGGGGCCGTTCGGCGACGTCGTCTTCTGCCCCACGGGCGGCATCCATGCGGGCAACGCGGCCGAGTTCCTCGCGCTGTCGAACGTGGCCTGCGTGGGCGGCTCGTGGATCGTGCCGACCGACGCCATCCGCGACGGCGACTGGGCCCGCATCGAACAGCTCGCGCGCGCCGCGAGCCAGCTTTCGCGCTGAGGCCGCCATGGGCAACGCGGATTTCGACGCCAGCGACCTCAAGGTCGTGGCCTTCGACGTCTTCGGCACCGTGGTCGACTGGCACAGCGGCATCGCCGCCGAGGCCGAACAGGCCCTGCCGGGCGTCGACGGCGCGACCTTCGCGCTGGCCTGGCGCGCCGGCTACCAGCCCGCGATGAAGCAGGTGATGGAGCGCATCGCCGCGGGCGAGGGCGGCTTCACCCTGCTCGACGAGCTGCACCTGAGCATGCTCGAGCAGGTGCTGCGCGACTTCGGCCTCAGCGACCGGCTCGATGCCTCCGCGCGGCGCGAACTGAGCCGCGCCTGGCACCGGCTGCCGGCCTGGCCCGATGCGGTGGAAGGGCTCACGCGCCTGAAGCGCAAGTTCACCATCTGCTCGCTGTCGAACGGCAACATCGGCCTGTTGACCGAGATGGCCAAGCGCGCCGGACTGCCCTGGGACTGCGTCCTGTCGGCCGAGGTCTTCAAGGCCTACAAGCCCGACCCGCGCACCTACCTCGGCGTGGCCGGCGTGTTCGACGTCACGCCGGGCCAGGTGATGCTGGCGGCCGCGCACCACGACGACCTCGCGGCCGCGCGCGCCTGCGGCCTCAAGACCGGCTACATCGAGCGGCCCTTCGAGTTCGGCCGCGCGCAGCCCAAGGACGTGACGCCGGTGGTGGCCAACAACCTGCATGCGCGCGACATCCTGCAGCTGGCCGAATTGCTCGGCTGCTGATCCGCGCCCCATGAAAAAGCCTGGCACCGCCAGGCTTTTCTTCGTGCGCGCCGCGCGGGCTCAGTAGCCGAAGGCCGCGCCCGAACGCCGGTTGTCGGCCGCGCCGCTGTAGACCGCGCGGCCGTTCGCGTCGCGCGTCACCGCGATGCCGCTGAGGCCGCTGAGCAGGCCCGTCACGCGCAGGGTGTCGGTGTCGTAGCCATAGCTCGCGCGCAGGCTGTCGGCCAGCGGCGCCAGCGCCGAGCCGGCCTCGAGTTCGGCCACGCCGTTCTGGCCCGTGAAGTTGGGCGCGTTGATCGCGGCCTGCAGGTCGAGGCCGTAGACCACGTGGCCCATGAAGCTCTTGACGATGTAGTCGGGGATCGGGCCGCCGCCCGCCGATCCCCAGACCAGCCGCAGCCGGCCCTCGGCATCGAAGGCGATCGCGGGTGCGATCGAGGTGCGCGGCCGCTTCGTGCCCTGGTAGCCGTTGACGTCCGAACCGGTGCTCGGCGGCGCGCTCGAGCCGGCGGAGAAGTTCGACATCACGTCGTTGAGCATGATGCCGGCCGCTTCCATGTGCGCCCCCCAGTGCGTGTTGATCGTGGTCGTCATCGACAGCGCGTTGCCGTAGCCATCGACCACCGCCACGTTGCTGGTGGTGTTCCAGTCCTCGTCGCGCGCCGTGGGGCGAGCCTGCGCCAGCCGCGTGGCCGGCGCGGCGGCGCGTCCCTTGTCGAGCGCGGCCATGGTGTCGTAGAGCGCCGGGTCAGCCGCCACGAAGCTGCCGATGTTGCCCGCGGGCGCGGTGTCGAAGGCCTTGTCGCCGATCTGCGCCGCGCGGCGGTCGAGCTCGGCCTCGCTCAGCAGCACCGAGGCGCGCGCGTTGACGTTCGACCAGGCGGGGTCGCCGATCACGGCGCGCCGGTCGACGTTGGCGAGCCGGCTCGCCTCCGCGGCGTAGTAGACGAAGCGCGGCGTGTCGAGCGCCTTCTCGTCCTGCAGCTTCTTGCGCTCGAGGATGCCGAGCGAATAGAGCGTGACGAAGCCGCCGAACGAGGGCGCGGGCTGGGTGTAGATCGTGGTGCCGAAGCGCGTGCCCACGAGCGGCTTGCGCTCCACCGCCTGGTAGGCCGCGAAGTCGGTCGGCTGCATCAGGCTCGGGATCGAGGCGATGGTGGTCGCCACCGCCGGCCTGGCGGGCGTGCCCGCGGTCGGCAGGACCGAGCGGCAGGGCAGGCTGGCGGCGGTGGTGCGCTGCACGATCGCCTGCACCGTGGGCCGGGCCGGATCGTAGAAGGCCGCGCTGCCGCCGTCGCGCACCAGCTTCATGGTCTGGGCGAGCTCGGGGTTCTTGATGAGCGTGCCGATCGGCAGCGGCTTCTGCATCGTGGCATCGGCCGGGTCGCAGTAGCGCTTCGCGATATCGGGGTATTTGCAGCGCGCCGCGCCGCGCACCGTGCCGGCCGAGTTGACCCAGGCCGGCACGCCGCTGCCGGCGTCCACCGTGTTGCCGTCGTCGTCGAACTCGGCGCTGTCGGCATAGAGCGTCGAGTACATGTACCTGGTCATCGGGAAGCCGTTCTCGGCCAGCGCGATCGCGTCGTCCCACAGGGCGTTCCAGGCCTTGCGGCCGTAGGCGCGGTGCACCAGGTCGAGCACCGCCACCGTGCCGGGAATGCCCACCGCGCGCGCCGAGATGTTGGTGTTGCCCTGCTGCGAGGAGATGCTCGCGCCGGCCGCGAGGCCGCTCTTGCAGACGTTGTAGGGCGCGACGCTCGACACGTCCTGCGCCACGGCCTGGTAGAGCGTGGTCGCGCCGCCGGTGGCCGCGGGCGCGGCCGAGAGGCCGTCGAAGGTGCGCACGGCTCGCGTGGCCGCGTCGTAGTAGGTGATCAGCGTGCCGCCGCCGAGGCCCGAGGCGAAGGGCTCGGCCGTGCCGAGCACCGCCTGCACCGCGATGGCCGCGTCGATCGCGCTGCCGCCGGTGGCCAGCACCTTGCAGCCGGCCTTCGAGGCCTCGTAGTGGGCCGAGGTCACCATCAGGCTGGTGCCGCTGATGCCGGCCGTCTGGCCGTGCGGCGTGCCGGCCTGCTGCACGCACAGCGCGGGATCGAAGCGCGCGCCGGGCGGGGCCGGCGGCGGCGCGGACGGCGGCGGCGGCGCGCTGCCGATGGGAAGCGCGGCGAAGCCGCCGCTGGAACCGCCGCCGCAGGCGGAAAGCGTCGCCGCGGTCACGGCGAGCAGGACTGTTGGAATGATTCTGGAGGGGTGCATCGTGGCGCTCGAATGAAAAAGGCCGACGCGTCGGTCGGCCTTTCAATCTATTGCAAATCCCGTGCCTTGCGCAGGGGCGATTGCCCCTATGCCGTGGCCCCTGGGCGGCTCAACCCGCGATCAGCTTCTCGACCGTGCGCAGGTTGCGCGTGGTGGTGCTCGACTTGTAGCGCGTCTTCGCGAGCAGCTTCGCCACCGGCGTGTCGGTGCTCTCGCCGCGCGGCAGCTCCCAATAGAGCACGCCGTCGCCGCGCTGCAGCCGGTCGGTGTACGTCTCGAGTTCTTCGGCCTTGGCCATCACCTCATCGAGCATCGCGGGGTCGGAGCCGAACACGATGTACGGATGGCGCTCCTCGTCGACGCGCTCGAAGGGATAGCCCGCGGCCATGCGCGCCACCGTGGCCTGCGCGAGCAACACGATCCAGGCCTCGTAGCCGAAGCGCTCGCGCAGCGCCTGCTCGATGCGCTGGCGCAGCGCGGCGGTATCGGTCTCGCCGGTGTCGAACAGCACGTTGCCGCTCGCGAGCACGGTGCGCACCGCGCCGAAGCCGAGCTCGACGAACAGCGCCTGCAGCTCGGCGCTGCGGATCGTGATGCCGTTGACGTTGACGCCGCGCAGCAGCGCCACGTGGCGCACGGCCTTGCTACCAGCCTTTGCGCCGGCCTTGGCACCGGCCTTCTTCGCGGCCGGTTGCTTCTTCGCGGCGCCGGTGGCCATCGCCGATCAGCGCAATCCGCCGCCGGCCGCCTGCTCGGCGCGCTGGATCAGTTCGATCTTGTAGCCGTCGGGATCCGTCACGAACGCGATCACCGTGGTGCCGCCCTTCACGGGGCCGGCCTCGCGCGTGACGTTGCCGCCCGCGGCCTTGATCTTCTCGCAGGCCGCGTAGGCATCGGGCACGCCGAGCGCGATGTGGCCGTAGGCGGTGCCGAGCTCGTAGCTTTCGGTGCCCCAGTTGTAGGTGAGCTCGATCTCGGCCTGGCCGGGATTGCCCTCGTCGTAGCCGACGAAGGCCAGGCTGTACTTGTACTCGGGGTTCTCGGAGGTGCGCAGCAGGTTCATGCCGAGCACCTTCGTGTAGAAGTCGATCGAGCGCTGCAGGTTGCCGACGCGCAGCATGGTGTGGAGGAGTCTCATCGCGTGGAGTCCGTGGGTGTTGTCGTGGGAGCCCGCTATTGTCGGTCTCCCGGCGCCCCGATCAAGCCGCTCGGACTTCCTCGGCGCGCGTGAGCAGCAGCGACTCGTGCTTGCGCAGGAAGTCCATCAGGTGCTCGGGGTACTCGGGCACCACCGCCGCGCGCACGCTGGGCCGCGCGGCCAGCGCCCGGCGCCAGGCATCGACGCGCGGCAGGGCATCGAAGAGCTTCGAGTCGACGAGGCGGTCGAACACCTCGAAGTAGCGGAACACCGGCGCGAACACCGCGTCGACCAGGCTGAAGCGCTCGCCCGCGAAGAAGGGGCCGTCGCCGAGCGCGGCTTCGACGCGCGCGAACTTGTCGGCCAGGGCCTGGCGCTTCTGCGCGAACACCTCGGCGTCCTTCGTGGTCTCGTAGCCCCAGAGGTCGGCCAGGATCGCCGAGCCGAACTCCATCCAGGCGCGGTGCTCGGCGCGCGCGAGCGGGTCCTCGGGATGCAGCCGCGCGCCGGGCTGGGTCTCCTCGAGGTATTCGCAGATCACGTTGCTCTCGAACAGCACGGTCTCGCCGCCGTCGGGCCGTTGCACGCGCAGCAGCGGCACCTTGCCCAGCGGCGAGATCGCGAGGAACCAGTCGGGCTTGGCCGAGAGATCGATCACGACGCGCTCGAAGGCGACGCCCTTTTCGTGCAGCGCGATCGCGGCGCGTTGCACGTAGGGGCACAGCAGATGGCTGACGAGGGTGAGGGGCTGGGACATGGACGGGCGCTCCGGATGAATCGGTGGGGCCGGATTCTTCCGGGGGCGAACAACCTTTTCCCGAAAAGCCCATTTGGCAAAAGCGCGTCTTGTGCTAGGCCGACGTGTCCATCCAGCGCGTTATGCGCCCCCCATGCATCACGCCGATGCGGTCGGCCATGGCCTGCGCCTCGGCCTCGTTGTGGGTCACGAGGATCGCGGTCTGGCCGGCCTGGCGCAGGATCGCGCGCACCTCCACCGTGAGCCGTTCGCGCGTGGCGCCGTCGAGGTTGGAGAAGGGCTCGTCGAGCAGCAACAGCGCGGGCGCCGGCGCGAGCGCGCGGGCCAGCGCGATGCGCTGCTGCTGGCCGCCCGAGAGCTCGTGCGGATAGCGCTCGCCGGCCTCGGCCAGCCCGACCAGCGCGAGCATCTCGGCCACGCGTGCCTGCTGTCGAGCGCGCGGCAGCCGGCGCAGCCCGAAGGCGATGTTGCGCGCCGCGTCGAGGTGCGGGAACAGCGCGTACTCCTGGAACATCATGCCCACGCGCCGCGCCTCGGGCGGCAGGTGCTGCTGCGTCGAGGACAGCGTGCGCTCGCCGAGCCGGATCTCGCCCGCGCGCAGCGGCTCGAAGCCCGCGATGGCGCGCAGCACCGTGGTCTTGCCGCAGCCCGAGGGGCCGAACAGGCAGGCGATCTCGCCGGCCGCGAGCGCGAGCGAGAAGCCGTCGACCACGACGTGCGGGCCGCGCGGCGTGTCGTAGGCGAGGCGGAGGGCGTCGATGTGCAGGTTGGCGCTCATG